>CABJCJ010000023.1 GCA_902364065.1 Veillonellaceae bacterium SB90 | reverse complement strand
TCGACGTCAACCGATTCAGGTTCTAAATCCGCAATACAAATAGCGTCGTTGGAATGTGTCTTTATAATATTCCAGTCTTCACGCTTGTTTGCTGTGTCGCCGCCTGTGGTTAATACCAGGGGGGCACGACTCTGTAACTGTTCTCTAAACCAATGCTTGCCCTGCATGACCCGCTGGGCGTCGTCCAAGCCTTCGATATGACCTGCGGGACCAATCATCTTATAATACTTATCGGCAAACTGCACTTCTCTGCCGAATGTTCGAGCATGACATTTCGGGCAAAGCGTAATCAGATTGCTGATCGTGTCGGCCCCGCCTTTCTTTTTTGGAGTGATGTGATGTACCTCGAAGCGAGTATTTTCCTGGCCGCATTCCATGCACTTGCAGTCGTCACGGAAGATTGCCGCAATACGGAGGTTGGTGTCCAGACGGTTCGATTTCTGATACTGCCAGTGATACGGTTTATAGCCATCAGTCAGTGCCCGCATGTCAATCTTTACGTCCTCAAGCCAGTACCCATCCATGCGAATCCACTGACGTAATCGATCAATAACCCTCAGGGTTGCCTGCTTGCGTTGAATAATGGATGGCATAAGCCTCCCGCTGCGTCTTGATGAGGCACGATTGTTGAACCTTGCAGGGCGATAATGCTTATGATACCTGTGGTAACGACGATAGCCACGACGCTGCTCAAGTTTTTTCTTTACGTCCTTGCGTTGCTCAATTGTGCCCTTAAAGAGCACTTTGTTGCAGTTGGATAACCATAGGGAACCTCGACACCAGCTTTGCCTTATGCTGGCGAACCTGTCGCCAAGCATTTTGCTCGATTGTGGGGTCGAGCTGTTTCCCTTCAGCGTCCAAAACGAACGCATATTTCTTAATATCAGGCATCTCTGCCACCTTCCATTTTGGAGAACTTTCCTTCGTGCCCAAGTCATCGGAAGTTCATGTGTTTCCCTGTTGTCACCGCAAGGCATTAGCGGTGTTTCTTGGTTGGCACTCCCAGAGCAGCAGGCTGAAAGTACACCCGCAGGTGGTTTTTTAACTTTTCCCGATAACGTAGTTCATCCCGCAAACAGTTTTCACTGAACACGGTCACTTGGGCTAGAGACGGCTCGTTAAGCATGTACCCATAAGAATATTTGCCCACTTATGAGCACATTTGTCGATGTTATCGTCTACTTAACAGTTCGTCCTTAAACTTATACCTTATACCTTTTGTTTTCTCTTTTCCCGTAAGGATACATGAGAAAAGGCCGCTGTATCTTCATGGTACAACGGCCTCCTCCTCAGGTCAAATAACGGCTTTGTTTATTTGTACCCAGATGCTCGATCTGGCTGAGGCCTGATTATTTGCTCAGGTCTTCCCATTTCTCTTCAAGCTCGCGGACGATGCGCGCATGCTCTGCTTCCGTCAGCGTTACCTTTGCACGGTAGATGAAGGAAGCGATAACCATGAGGACGATCGGTGCGGCGAACATGACAATCTGGAAGTGGAACAGGGCATCCGGCTTGATATCAGCAGCGGAAGCACCGCCCGTCATGCCGACCCAGACGGCGACAAGGCCGATGATGCCGCTCGAGACAGCACCAGCGAATTTATCGACGAGCGGACGCACGCAGAGGCAGACAGCTTCATCGCGATGGCCGATCTTGAGCTGGCCATACTCGACGGAGTCCGTGATCGTCATGAGGACGACGAGGAAGACGAGCGGCTGCGGCAGAGCGAAGAGGCCTGCGCCGATGAGAGCCATCGTGACATTCGTGCCGGACATCGCATAAATCAGGAGTGCGACGAGCATGATTGCAATGGAAGCGAAGAAGAGCTTGCGGCGGCTGAACTTGGCCGTCAGAGCCGGGAACAGGGCAACGGCGATCAGGCCGATAACCGTGTTGATGACACCGAGGATCGAGAACTTCGTAGCATCACCGATGACGTAGATGAAGTAATAGAGGTTGAAGTTGTTGACGATGTTGATGCCGATACCATAGACGAGGTAAGCGATGGCCGTCCACATGAGCTGGTCGTTCTGCGTCAGGACCTTGAATACGTCTTTCGCGGAAGTCTCCGTCTTGTTCTCACGCAGTGCAGATTCCTGCTCGTGCGTGCCAAGGCCGAGGATGATGGCACCGAGCGTTGCGATACCGCCGCCGACGCAGGCGAATGCGAACCAACCAGTCGGGTCACCAGCACCGCCGTTCTGGTTCAGCGAGAAGTAGAGGACAACCGGCATGACGATGACCGTGACGAGGTTGGCGCCGAAAACGGAACCGATACGGGCGATCGTGGCCGTGATATCACGTTCGTGGGAATCAAAGGAAAGAGCCGGGATCATGGACCAGATGGCAACGTCCTTGGCGCTGTAGAAGATATCCATGATGAAGTAGACGATGGCGAAGAGAATCAGATAGAGCGTCGGATTCGTGACCGTCAGGCCGCCGAAATCCGTAAACAGCATGGCCAGTGTGATGGCTGCGACGAAGGCACCGACGATGACCCATGGCTTAAAGCGGCCCCAGCGCGTCTTCGTCTTATCGATCAGGTTGCCGATGAACGGATCGACGAAAAGTTCGAGGATACGGAGCACGAGGATGATTGTCGTGACAATGCCGATCATGTAGGCATCGTGGCTCGGATTATTGGAATGGAACAGGTTGCTTGTGACAAAGATCATGAAATAAGTGCCGATCATGGCATAGAACACGTCATGACCAAACGTGCCGCACGCATAGCAGATGCGCTGCAGTAATTTGCTATTCATTATGAATGCCTCCCTAAAAAATCAAGCCCTCAGCCTTTGATCTTGTCGATGTACGCGATGATGGCATCGGCAATCGTATCGAGCGATGCGCCCTTGCTCGTGTTGACAACGAGATCGTAATTCGCACCATCGCCCCACGTACGGCCCGTATAGTAATTGTAGTAACGGGCACGCTTCTCATTTTCGCGGTTGAGTTCCTTGAGGCTCTTGCCCTCATAGACCGTCTGACCGCGTTTCTCGCGATACTCATCATCGGCACAGACGAAGATGTCGAAATGGTTGTCGCTGTTGCGCAGGGCATAATCGGCGCAGCGGCCGAGGAAGATGCAGGAGCCATCCTGGGCGATCTTGCGAATGACAGCGGACTCGCTCATGAACATGCCCTGACTGGACTCGCCCATGTGCGTGCCGAAGGAATGGAACGGGATAAAGCTCATGGAAAGCGGCTTGACCGTATTCTCCATCTCGAGCAGTTCCTCCTCGCTGAGGTCATGGATGCCGAGCTTGGCCGCAGCCAGATGCACGAGCTGACGGTCGTAGAGCTTGATGCCCAGCTTCTCAGCCAGGATCCCTGCCAGCTCACGGCCACCCGCACCATACTGACGGCTGATCGTGATCACAAGGTTCTCTTTCATAGTGATTTCCCCCTTCAAATGTAAACGTTTTCTCACTACGGTAAAAAAACAGGTAGGCAATTTCCCCTCACGCCGTTTGAACACCTCGGCAGCGCGCCACCGATTGTCTTTTCTTTCGTAGTAGCAAACGTTTTCTTTTGCTTACAACTGTATTATACGCTATGGAATAATAAAAATCAAGATGGTTTTTGATTTTTTATTTGTTTTCATAATTGTATGTACATTTCTATAACAAATAAAAAAGAGAACATAGAGGGTAAACGTATTCCCCTATGTTCCCTTTTCTGAGAAAATCTATGAGAAAATGCTAAAAACTGCTTATTTGGCCATGAGCTTGGCGACTTTATTCGCGAAGTCGACCGGGTTCTCCGGCAGGATGCCCTCGATGAGCAGGGCCTGCGTGTAAAGAAGGTCGCAGTAATCCTTGAAATCCTGGCTGTCCTTGCCTGCCGTATGAAGCTGCTGCAGACGCTGGAAGAGCTCATGATGCGGGTTGATCTCAAGGATGCGCTTTGCTTTGAAGAGCGGATTCTTCATATCGGCAAAGGTCTGCTCCATGGCAAGCGACGGACCCGCTTCATCGGCGACAAGGCAGACGGCACTCGATTTGAGGCGTGCCGACACCTTGACATCCGCGACCTTATCGCCTAGGACTTCCTTGATGTCCTTCATGAGATCGCCGTTATCCTTCTGGATCTCCTCCGTCTCTTTCTTGACTTCCTGGCTCTCGGCATCGTCGAGATCGAGGTCGCCGCGGCTGATCGAGTGGAACGGCTTGCCCTCGTACTCGTGGATTGTCTCCAGGCAGAACTCATCGACCGGATCCAGAAGATACAGGACCTCGATGCCCTTGTCGCGCAGCGTTTCCATCTGCGGCAGATGCTCAATCGTTTCCTTATCCTTGGCCGTCGCATAGTAAATCTTCTTCTGGCTTTCCGGCATGCGTTCCACGTACTCCTTGAGCGAGACAAGCTTGCCTTCCTTGGAGCTCAGGAACAGGATGAGATCCTTGAGCTTGTCGACCGTATCCGACGAACCGCTGTAGATGCTGTTGTAGATGCCGATTTTCAAAGACTTGCCGTACTCGTTCCAGAACTTCTCGTAAGCTTCGCGGTCATTCTTGAGCTTGCGGGCCAGTGCCTTGAGAATGTTCTTCTCAAGCGCACGGCCAATCGTCCTGAGTTCGCGGCTCTGCTGCAGGAGCTCACGCGAGATATTGAGCGAGAGATCCGGCGAATCGACGAGGCCCTTCATGAAGCGCAGGTAATCCGGCAACAGGTCCTTACACTTGTCCATGATGAAGACATGGCGGCTATAGAGCTGCACGCCCGGCTCGTAATCCGTCTGATAGAGGTTGTACGGCGCATGTGCGGGGATGGCCAGGAGGGCCGTGTACTCCACGGCACCTTCGGCCTTCGTGTGGAAGACTTCCATCGGATCTTCCCACTCATGGAACTGATGCTTGAAGAATTCGTTGTACTCCTCTTTCTTGATTTCGGACTTGTTCTTCGTCCAAAGCGGCTGCATGGAGTTGAGCGTACGCGTCTCGACCTTCTTGATCTTCTCGGCTCCTTCAATCTCCTTGCCGTCCTTGTCCTTCGGCGTTTCTTCAAACGTGAAATCCATCTTGATCGGATAACGGACGTAATCGCTGTACTTCTTCACGAGGCGTTCGATCTCGTACGGATCCGTAAAGTCCTGCTCAGCTTCCTTGCCGCAGAATTCCTTCTTGAGATGCAGCGTGATGCTCGTGCCGCGTTCGACGCGCTCCGCTTCCTCGATGGTGTAGGAACCATCGGCCGAGGACTCCCACTTCCAGGCCTGTGCATCGCCGGCCTTGCGGGAAACAATCGTCACCTGGTCGGCGACCATGAAGGCCGAATAGAAACCGACGCCGAACTGGCCGATCATTTCCTTATCGGTGAGGTCCTTGTTCTCCTCTTTCGCCTTCTTGAGCTGCTCGAGGAATGCCTTAGTACCGGACTTCGCAATCGTGCCGATGTTCTCGATGAGTTCCTCGCGGTTCATGCCGATGCCGTTGTCGGCAATCGTCAGCGTATGCTGCTCGGCATCCGGCGTCAGGAAGATCTCGAAGTTCTCATCGCCTTCGAGTAGGCTGCGGTCCGTCAGGCTCTCGAAATGCGCCTTGTCGATGGCATCAGAAGCATTCGAGATGAGCTCGCGCAGGAAAATCTCATGGTTCGTGTAAATGGAATGGATCATGAGATCCAGCAGCTGCTTGGTTTCTGCCTTAAACTCGTATTTTTCTTTTCCCATGTGAATCTGCCTTTCTTATGGTAAAATTTGTTGACAAAGTCATTGTTAGCACTCACAATGTCCGAGTGCTAACGTACAGCTACTACTATACACCATAAACAACAAAAAGTCAAAGATAAAGACGAAAAAAGCCTGTCCTGGCAAAACCAGAACAGGCCCTTTCGCCTTTTTAACCCTGAAACGCATCTCTCTGTATGGTTCGCGGCAGATGCAGGCTTCGCTGCAGAGCCGCGCATTCAGGACATCCTGTCAGCGGTCTTCAGCCGGCACAGACGAGGCGCTCGGCATCAACGGCGCGCAGGCGCTCGACGAAGCCGTTCGTCAGGCGCAGCTCGTAATCTTCCTTGCTGCGGCTCAGCACGGCGTAATCGGCAGCGGTGAGTTCCTGCTGCTCGCCTTCCGGCGTGAAGGCGGCAAAGGAAGGAACTTCCTCACTGCCTGTGAAGACCAGCAAGCGGTCAGTGCCGACGCCATGACGGCGATGCATCAGCAGGCGGACAGCCGCCGCGCCCGGCAGGAATCCCTGTGTACCATCCATCACCATGTATTCCTTGTTTTCTGCTTTATAAACACGAACGACCATCATGAGGGCCACCAACCTTTCTTCTTTGCTTGCGATGGCTTTATTATAGCAGGAAGTTTTTCGCAAGAAAATCAGAAAATATGCTTTCTATATTGCAAAAAATGCTCTATGATACAAGTAAACACAGTTGAAAAGCAAAAGATATTCCCGTATGACAGGAGGATGATATATCATGGCAGCAATACCCGCCTACCCCAAGAAGGGGTATCTCAGCGGCGCCTTCCGCGTATTCCGCCTCAAGGACCGGAATCTGCGCGCGATCCCGTTCCACTATCACGACTTCCACAAGATCATCATGTTCCTCGGCGGCAGCGTCGACTACATCATAGAAGGAAAGACGTATCCCCTGCAGGAGCGCGATATTGTCTTCGTCTCGGCCGGCGAAATCCATCGGCCGGTCTTCCGGAACAGCGATACGCCGTACGAGCGCATCGTCATCTATGTTGCGCCGGATTTCCTCGCGCGCTGGTCCGCGCAGGCACACGGCGCAGATCTTGCGGCCTGCTTTGCGACGGCACGCGCTGAAGGCAGCGTCATGCATCAGCTGCCCGGCCACAGCCACGACCTGCTCTACCATATGGACAAAGTCGAAAAAACAGCCCACGGGCAAGGATTTGCCAATGGGCTGTATACCGAAATTGTCTTTATGGAATTCCTGATCCTGCTCAACCGCAGCATGGCCGAGCATGAACTGCGCACGCAGGAGGGCGTGACGTATGACCCAAAAATCCAGCAGGTCCTTCGCTACATCAGCAGCCATCTGACCGAGGAGCTCTCCGTCGAGCGCCTCTCTGAAGAGGTCTTCCTGAGCCGCTACTATCTCATGCGCAAGTTCAAGGAAGCCACAGGCTACAGCCTGCACCAGTACATCCAGAACAAACGCCTGCTGCTGGCCCGCGACCTGCTGCGCACGGATATGGCCGTCACACGCATCAGCACAGAGACCGGCTTCCATGATTACTCGACCTTCTCACGCGCCTTTCACGCGCATTTCCACTGCAGTCCGAAGGAATGGCGCAAAGCTCATGCCTCGGCGTCGTCCGGCTTGTCAGCAGCCAGGAGCTTCTGAACGGCATCCTGCATATGGGTATCGGCAATCGTCTCGATCTGGCCGGCATCGCATTCTGCTGCGAGCTGCGGCTCGATGGGAATGCGGGCGAGCACATCGAGATGGTAAGCCTTCGCGATCTCTTCAATGTGGCTGTGGCCGAAGATCTCATGGCGCTTGCCACAGTCCGGACACTCGAAATAGCTCATGTTCTCAACGAGTCCCAAGATGGGAACTTTCATGCCTTCCGCCATCTTGACGGCTTTCTCGACGATCATGGAGACGAGTTCCTGCGGGCTCGTGACGATGATGATGCCATCGAGCTTGATGGACTGCATGACCGTGAGCGGCACGTCGCCCGTTCCCGGCGGCATGTCGACAAACATGTAGTCGACATCTTCCCAGATGAAGTCGTGCCAGAACTGCTTGACGACGCCGCTGATGATCGGGCCGCGCCAGACGACGGGGTCTGTCGAATTCTCGAGCAGGAGATTCATGCTGACGATATCGATGCCGCCGGCCGTCGTCACGGGGTAAGCACCGACCTGGCTGCCACGCACCTCTCCTTTCACGCCGAACATCTTCGGGATGGATGGGCCCGTGATGTCGGCATCGAGGATGCCCGTATGCATGCCCTTGCGGCTCATGGCCACCGCCATGAGGCCCGTCACGAGCGATTTGCCGACGCCGCCCTTGCCGCTGACGACCGCGATGACGTGGCGGATGGAGCTCAGTTCATTCGGTGCTTCATGGAAGTCCTTCTTGCGCGTATCCTGGCCGCAGGTCGTGCCGCAGGAGCCGCAATCATGATTGCATGTTTCTGACATTTACAATACCTCCTAAAAACAAAGTAGCAGATACTTGATGTATTTTCGCGATAATAATGGAAAAACCCTCCCCAAAAACGGGGAAGGTTTTCTTTTTATGCGTTATGCACACCGCATTGGTGTCATCAGGCTCCCGTCTGCTCGGAAGTCTCTTCCGGCGTCTCTTCTGCCGGAGCTTCCGGAGCCGGTTTCGGGTGCGTCTCGACAACCTTGAGGTTGCGGTAACGGCTCATGCCCGTACCAGCCGGGATGAGCTTGCCGATGATGACATTCTCCTTGAGGCCGATGAGCGGATCGACCTTGCCCTTGATGGCGGCATCCGTCAGGACACGCGTCGTCTCCTGGAAGGACGCTGCTGACAGGAAGGAATCCGTAGCCAGCGATGCCTTCGTGATGCCGAGCAGGATCGGTTTTGCCACAGCCGGCTCGCCGCCTTCCTCGATGGCCTTCGTATTGGCCGACTCGAAGGAGTTGATGTCGATGTATTCGCCAGGCAGGAAATCCGTGCTGCCGGATTCCTCGATCTTGACCTTGTGGAGCATCTGGCGGACCATGACCTCGATGTGTTTATCGTTGATCTCAACACCCTGGGACTTGTATACCTTCTGTACTTCATACACGAGGTAGCGCTGCGTAGCCTGCAGGCCGCAGACGCGCAGGATGTCGTGCGGGTTCACCGAGCCTTCGGTGAGCTTGTCACCCGGCTTCAGATGCATGCCCTGCTTGACGTGCATGCGGGCACCATACGGGATGGCGTACTCACGTGCCTCGCCCTCAGCCGGACGAATCGTGACCTTGCGCATGCCCTTGCCGGAGTCCTCAACCTCAGCCACGCCCTCGATCTCAGCGATGATGGCATGATGCTTCGGCTTGCGGGCTTCGAAAAGTTCCTCGACACGCGGAAGACCCTGGGTGATATCGTCACCGGCGACACCGCCGGAATGGAAGGTACGCATCGTGAGCTGCGTGCCCGGCTCGCCGATGGACTGTGCGGCGATGATGCCGACAGCTTCGCCGATCTCGACCTCTGCCTGGTTGGCAAGGTCACGGCCGTAGCACTTGATGCAAACGCCGAACTGTGACTTACAGGTCAGGACGCTGCGGATCGATACGTGATCGCGTACTTTCTCGATGCGCTTGGCGAGTTCTTCGTCGACGCTGTCGTTGATGGAAGCAATCTTCTTACCCGTCCCCGGATCGATGATGTCTTCCGCCAGGACACGGCCGACAATGCGCTCTGCCAGCGACTCGATGATGCCGTCGCCTTCCTTGATGGCCTCGACCTCGATGCCGCGGACATTGTTGTCACGAACATGAAGCTCATGGGCCGTGCTGGAAAGGATGCGCTCGAAGTCTTCCGTCGTGATCTTCTTGCCGGCCTCGAGGATGACATTGTCTTCCTCGTCGACAACATCGTGCGTGACTTCTTTGCCGCAGGTCTCGCGGATCATGGAATCCTTGATCTTCTGGCGGGCAGCCTCATCCGGCTCGCCGAGGGAAATGACCTCGGTGACCATCGCGTTCGAAAGGGCAGCTTCCGAAGCCAGCGAGGAGCCGCGGACCATGATCTCGCGGACATTCTTCTCGCCGATCGTCGTGAGTTTCTCCTCGTCGAGGATCGTATCACGCGGGAAGAGAACTTCCTTCGTCTCCGGGTCGATGACATCGGCACCGAGCAAACGGCCCATGAGGCTGTCGTTGAGAATCTCGAGTGCATCGAAGGTCGAAGCGGCAAGGCGGGCACGAGCCTGCACGAGGTTCAGCGTCGAAACGTCGCAGTCTTCCTCGCGGACGATGACATCCTGCGCGACGTCGACGAGACGGCGCGTGAGGTAACCCGAGTCAGCCGTACGCAGTGCCGTATCGGCCAGACCCTTGCGGGCGCCATGCGAAGAAATGAAGTAATCGGATACCGACAGACCCTCACGGAAGTTCGCCGTGATTGGCAGGTCGATGATCTTACCGGACGGGTCAGCCATGAGGCCGCGCATGCCGGCCAGCTGACGCATCTGCTGTTTGTTACCACGGGCACCGGAGTCCGCCATCATGAAGATTGGATTGAAGGCATCCATGTTCTCCATCATGGCATCAGCGACGTCATCCGTGGCCTTCGACCAGAGGTCGACGACCTTGTGGTAGCGCTCGTCTTCCGTGATGAGACCACGGTCATACTGGCGCTCAATCTTGTTGACGATCTTCTGCGTATCGCCGATGATGACTTTCTTCTTCGGCGGCACGATGACATCGGAAATGGCAACCGTCATGCCGGCGATGCAGGCGTAATGGTAGCCGAGATTCTTGACGCCATCGATGACTTCTGCCGTCTTCGTGGCACCGAAGTGGTTATAGCAGTTGGCAACGAGTTTGCCAAGCTCTTTCTTGTTCATGAGAATGCCGAGACGCCACTCGCCAGTCTCCTTGTCCTGATGATAGTAACGCAGCTCCTGCGGCAGGATCTCGTTGAAGATCATGCGGCCGAGGGACGTGCGGACGAGGCCGTAGCCTTCGATACGGCACTGGATCTCAGCCTGGAGCTCGAGGTCATGCTGCTGGTAAGCAAGCAGGGCCTCGGCAATGCCCGTGACGACCTTGCCTTCGCCTTTTGCGCCCGGCTTGAGGATCGTCAGGTAGTAAGAACCGAGAACCATATCCTGCGTCGGGACGATGATCGGCTTGCCATCTTTCGGCGCGAGGATGTGGTTGGCGGCGAGCATCAGGATGCGGGCCTCCGTCTGGGCCTCAGCCGAAAGCGGCAGATGGATGGCCATCTGGTCACCATCGAAGTCGGCGTTGTAAGCCGTGCAGGCCAGCGGATGCAGCTTCAGGGCATGGCCCTCGGTGAGGACCGGCTCAAAAGCCTGGATGCCGAGGCGATGCAGCGTCGGGGCGCGGTTCAGGAGGACCGGATGCTCCTTGATGACGTCCTCGAGGACATCCCATACTTCAGGACGTGCACGCTCCACCATGCGCTTTGCGCTCTTGATGTTGTGCGCTGCGCCCGAGGAAACGAGCTTCTTCATGACGAACGGCTTGAAGAGCTCGAGGGCCATGGCCTTCGGCAGGCCGCACTGATGCAGCTTGAGCTCCGGGCCGACAACGATAACGGAACGGCCGGAATAGTCGACACGCTTGCCGAGCAGGTTCTGGCGGAAACGGCCCTGCTTGCCCTTGAGCATATCGGAAAGGGATTTCAGCGGGCGGTTGCCAGGCCCCGTGACCGGACGGCCGCGGCGGCCGTTGTCGATCAGGGCATCAACAGCTTCCTGCAGCATGCGCTTCTCGTTGCGGACGATGATGTCCGGCGCACCGAGATCGAGCAGGCGCTTGAGGCGGTTGTTGCGGTTGATGACACGGCGATAGAGGTCGTTGAGGTCGGACGTCGCAAAACGACCGCCGTCGAGCTGGACCATCGGGCGCAGCTCCGGCGGGATGACCGGCACGACGTCGAGAATCATCCACGACGGCTTGTTGCCGGACTTGCGGAATGCCTCGACCACCTCAAGGCGGCGGATGGCACGGACCTTCTTCTGACCGGAAGCCGTGCGGACTTCCTTGCGCAGGACTTCGCTCATGCGGTCGAGGTCGAGCTCCTCGAGGAGCTCCTTGATGGCCTCGGCGCCCATGCCGACGCGGAAGGTATTGCCGTATTTCTCAAGAGCTTCATGATAGTCCTTCTCAGACAGGAGGCTCTTCTTCGTGAGGTCCGTTTCGCCCGGATCAAGGACGATGTAGTAAGCGAAGTACAGGACTTTCTCGAGGGCGCGCGGGGAGATGTCGAGGATCAGGCCCATGCGGCTCGGGATGCCCTTGAAATACCAGATATGGGAAACCGGAGCGGCGAGCTCGATGTGGCCCATGCGCTCGCGGCGGACCTTGGCCCGCGTCACCTCGACGCCGCAGCGGTCGCAGATGATGCCCTTATAGCGGATGCGCTTGTACTTGCCGCAGTGACATTCCCAGTCACGAGTCGGTCCGAAGATACGCTCGCAGAACAGGCCGTCACGCTCCGGCTTGAGCGTACGGTAATTGATGGTTTCTGGCTTCTTGACTTCGCCATAGGACCACTCGCGAATCTTCTCCGGCGAGGCAAGACCGATGCGCATCGAATCAAAATTATTTACATCCAGCAAAGAGATGACACTCCCTTCTTATTCCTCATCCTTACCATCCGGCTCTACAATGGAACCGAGGCTGCCGATATCGGCAATGATGTCATCCGGCTTCTCGTCATCGGACGAAGCGCCTTCGTCATAATGGTCAACATTCTCCGGTTTTGGTTCTGCTGCACCATCTTTATTCGGGTCAACGCCTGCGACATCGAGATCGAGCTTCTTTGCCGTCTCATTGATGTTGATGTCGTCATCGTCATCATCCTGAATCATGATTTCCTTGGCATCCTCATTGAGCACCTTGATATCGAGGCCGATGGACTGAAGCTCCTTGATGAGGACCTTGAAGGATTCCGGCACACCCGGTTCCGGAATGTTCTCGCCCTTGACGATAGCTTCGTACGCCTTGACACGACCGACGACATCATCGGACTTGACCGTGAGGATTTCCTGCAGCGTGTAAGCAGCACCGTAAGCCTCGAGAGCCCAGACCTCCATTTCGCCGAAGCGCTGGCCGCCGAACTGAGCCTTACCACCGAGCGGCTGCTGGGTAACGAGGGAGTACGGGCCCGTGGAACGTGCGTGGATCTTATCATCAACGAGGTGATGCAGTTTGAGGAAGTACGTGCAGCCGACCGTTACGCGGTTCTCGAACGGTTCACCCGTGCGGCCGTCGTAAAGGACCGTCTTGCCGTCAACCGGCAGGCCTGCGGCCTTGATCGTACCGAATACTTCATCATCGCCGGCGCCGTCAAAGACTGGCGTTGCGATATGCAGGCCGGCGACATCCGGCTTCGGCATGCCGTAACGGTCCACATCGTAACCGAGATCGCGCAGACGCTGCTCAATCGTCGGATCATTCTCCTTGATCTGTTTGCCGATCTCGAGCACGGCACGGCCGAGATGCGCCTCAAGGATCTGTCCGATGTTCATGCGGGACGGGACGCCCAGCGGATTCAGTACGATATCGACCGGCGTGCCATCCGGCAGGAACGGCATGTCTTCCTGGCGCATGATGCGCGAGACGACACCCTTGTTGCCGTGACGGCCTGCCATCTTATCGCCGACGGAGATCTTGCGCTTCTGCGCGATGTAGACGCGCACGAGGCGGTTGACGCCCGGCGGCAGTTCATCGTTGTTCTCGCGGCTGAAGATCTTGACATCGACAATCTTGCCCTGCTCACCGTGCGGGACGCGCAGCGACGTATCGCGGACCTCGCGGGCCTTCTCACCGAAGATGGCGCGCAGCAGGCGCTCCTCAGCCGTCAGTTCCGTCTCGCCTTTCGGCGTGACCTTGCCGACGAGGATATCGCCAGGACGCACGTCAGCGCCGATGGAGATGATGCCTTCATCATCGAGATCCTTGAGGGCTTCTTCCGCCACATTCGGGATATCGCGCGTGATTTCCTCAGGTCCGAGCTTCGTATCGCGGGCATCGCATTCGTACTCCTCGATATGGATGGACGTGTAGATATCGCGCTTGACGAGATTCTCAGAGAGCAGCACGGCATCCTCGTAGTTGTAGCCTTCCCACGGCATGTAAGCAACGATGATGTTGTAGCCGAGGGCGAGTTCGCCGTGGTCCGTAGCCGGGCCGTCTGCGATTGGCTGCTTCTCCTCTATGCGGTCGCCCTTGAAGACGATCGGGACCTGGTTGATGCAGGTTCCCTGGTTGGAACGCAGGAACTTCTGCAGTTTATAGTGATCGAGTTCGCCCTTGTCGGTGCGGACATCGATGTGATCAGCCGTAACTTCCTCGACGACGCCGGCATGCTTGGCGAGTACCATGACGCCGGAGTCACAGGCAGCCTTGTACTCCATGCCCGTGCCGACGAGCGGAGCCTGCGTGCGCAGCAAAGGCACAGCCTGGCGCTGCATGTTCGCGCCCATCAGGGCACGGTTCGCATCATCGTTTTCGAGGAATGGGATCATGGCCGTGGCAATCGAGAAGACCTGGCGCGGGCTGACGTCCATGTAGTCGACCGTTTCGCGCGCATGCAGACCGGTTTCCTCATTGTAACGTGCCGTGACACGCTCATTGATGAACCACTCATTCTCGTCGAGCGGCTCATTGGCCTGAGCGATGACGAGTTCATCCTCTTCATCGGCCGTCAGGTAGCGGACTTCATCCGTCACGCGATGCGTCTCCTTGTCGACACGGCGGTACGGCGTCTCCATGAAACCGAACTGGTTGACACGGGCATACGTAGCCAGCGAACCGATGAGGCCGATGTTCGGACCTTCCGGGGATTCAACCGGGCACATGCGGCCGTAATGGGAGTTGTGTACGTCGCGGACCTCGAAACCGGCGCGCTCACGGGACAGACCGCCCGGGCCAAGGGCCGAGAGACGGCGCTTATGCGTGAGCTCGGACAGCGGATTGTGCTGGTCCATGAACTGCGACAGCTGGGAGGAACCGAAGAATTCCTTGACCGCAGCGACGACCGGACGAATGTTGATGAGCGCCTGCGGCGTAATGACATCGACGTCCTGGATCGTCATGCGTTCGCGCACGACACGCTCCATGCGGGAAAGGCCGATGCGGAACTGATTCTGCAGCAGTTCACCCACGGCACGGACGCGGCGGTTGCCGAGATGATCGATATCATCCGTCGTGCCGAAGCCGTCCATGAGGTTCAGCAGGTAGCTGATGGACGCAAGGATATCGTTCTTCGTGATCGTGCGGTCATGGATGTCGAGCGTCGGCGAGCAGAGCAGACGGACTTTGCCGCCGTCCTTCTTCATCAGGTACAGCGTGATGAGCTTGCCATCGCCGAAGAGCTGCTTCTCGCGCTCCACATCGACAGCATCGAGCATCTCTTCCGTCACGACTTCGCCCTGCGGAATGACGATCTCGCCCGTTTCCTGGTCGACAATCGGTTCTGCGAGGACCTTGCCGAGGATGCGGCGCTTCCAGCCGAGCTTCTTCGTCAGCTTGTAACGGCCGACCGTTGCGAGGTCGTAGCGCTTCGGGTCAAAGAACAGCGAATTGAGGAGCTGCGTAGCATTGTCCTCATTGGCCGGTTCACCCGGACGCAGGCGCTTGTAAATCTCGATGACAGCCTTGCCCTGAGACTTGACTTCTTCGCCATCGCGCTCAATCGTGTTGAGCATGCGCGGATCATCGCCAAAGAGCTCCAGGATCTTCTCGTCCGTATCAAAGCCAAGGGCACGGATGAAGTAAGTCACCGGCATCTTGCGCGTGCGGTCAATGCGGACGGACACGACATCATTCGTATCCGTCTCGAGTTCAATCCATGCGCCACGGTTCGGAATGACCGTAGCATTGTAGAGGTGCTTGCCGGTCGGATCGATCTCCTCGCCGTAATAAGCACCCGGAGAACGAACGAGCTGGCTGACGATAACACGCTCTGCACCATTGATGATAAACGTACCTGTATCTGTCATGAGCGGGAAATCTCCCATGAAGACTTCCTGCTCCTTGATTTCGCCTGTCTCGCGATTGATGAGGCGGACATTCACCCGAAGAGGTGCAGCCAGCGTCACATCACGCTCTTTGCACTCGTCGAGCTCATATTTCGGCTCGCCGAGCGAGAAGCTCTCGAAGGACAGTACCAGATTTCCGGAGAAATCCTGGATTGGCGAGATATCATGGAAGATTTCCTGCAGCCCTTTATCGAGGAACCACTTGTAGCTGTTCCGCTGGATGTCCAGCAGATGCGGCATTTCCATGACCTCTTTGATTCTGGCATAGCTATACCTGGTTCGTTTGCCCACCGGCACAGGATTAAACATTAAATCCTTCACCCCTTAGCCTGATTTACTAGAATGATCTTTGAAAGATAGAGAAACAACACAAATAGACGCGGAACCATAGAACAAGAAAAAAACAAGGTATGCTTATTTTTTTACACCTTGCTTCCGTTCCTTTCCGCTGACACATGGTTTTCCCTATTCATTTTCCTGTAGTTTAACACTATATCATAGCTTTTCTGACATGTCAACCCCAACAAGGAAAATCATAAAAAAAGAACCGCCCCAGGGGGACGGTTCCGAAACGCGTCAACTGAAATTACTTCAGCTCAACCGTAGCGCCAGCCTCTTCGAGCTTAGCCTTGAGAGCTTCAGCGTCAGTCTTGGCAATGTTCTCTTTGACCGGAGCCGGAGCGCCATCAACGAGAGCCTTGGCTTCCTTCAGGCCGAGGCCCGTAGCTTCACGGACAGCCTTGATAACGTTGATTTTCTTGTCGCCAACAGCGGAGAGAACAACCGTGAACTCGGTCTTCTCTTCAGCAGCAGCACCAGCAGCAGCGCCGGCAGCAGCAACAGCAACCGGAGCAGCAGCGCTAACGCCGAACTTCTCTTCCATAGCCTTTACGAGCTCGGACAGCTCGAGGACAGTCATGTTTTCAATGGCTTCCATGATTTCTTCTTTAGTCATTTGAATTTACCTCCAATTTTCTTGTATCTTCGTTTTGATTTTCTTCTTTTCGGGAATGTCCCGGATAACCACGGACCGAAGCCCGCGATCAAACTTGTTCAAGAGAAGCTAAGCAGCTTCTCGTCTGAGTCCCCCATTCAAAGAAACGGGATTATGCGGACTCTTTCTGTGCGCGGACAGCGTCAAGCACATAGACCGCGTTGCGAATAACACCCTGCAGAACATTGACCGTATTGGAAATCGGAGCGTTCATGCTGCCAAGCAGCTTGGCAATGAGTTCTTCGCGGGACGGCAGAGCTGCGAGAGCCTTGACCTCATCGACACCGATGACCTTGCCCTCGACAACACCGACTTTAACCGTCAGGATCTCAGCTTCTTCAAGCTTGTTCTTCTTCATGAAGCCGCAGATAACCTTGGCCGGTGCGACAGCATCCTCCGTGGAGAATGCGAAAGCCGTCGTGCCTTCGAGATGCTCGTCGATACCTTCGAGGCCAGCCTCTTTGGCAGCGATGCGCATCATCGTATTCTTTACAACATGATAGGAAACGCCTGCTTCGCGGAGTTCGCGGCGGAGTTCCGTATCCTGTGCAACCGTAAGACCTTTGTAGCTCGTAAGCACGACGCCCTTAGCGGACTCGAGCTGCTCCTTGAGCTGAGCGACAACAGCCTGTTTAGCGGAAGTAACACCCATTCTAGTTACACCTCCTGTCATTCTGGATTTTAAAACAGATCAAAAAACCTCCGGCTGTCCGCCGGAGGTCACATTTTCGAAGTTAGGTGACTCCGGCCTCGGCAGGCGACACGATCGTCGTTAGATGATGGAATATCAAACCTGCTGTCTACAGCCTTCGATATGCGATTGTGGAGACCGGAGTCTCGCTGATCCTCAGAACTGGACTGGTACGCCCGGGCCCATCGTCGCGCTCACCGTGACGGAGCGGATGTACTGGCCTTTTGCAGCAGCCGGTTTTACGCGGATCAGTGTATCAATCAGGGCCTGGAAGTTCTGCTGAAGCTTCTCAGCGTCGAACGATGCCTTGCCGATCGGGCAATGAACATTGCCGGCCTTATCGGTGCGGTATTCGACTTTACCTGCTTTAATCTCGCTGATGGCCTTCGTGAGATCCATCGTGACCGTACCCAGTTTCGGGTTCGGCATGAGGCCGCGAGGACCAAGGATCTTACCAAGACGACCAACCGTGCCCATCATATCCGGCGTAGCGACAGCGACATCGAAGTCGAGCCAGCCGCCCTGGATCTTCTGGACAATTTCATCGGAGCCGACGAAATCTGCACCTGCAGCCTCGGCTTCCTTAACCTTCTCGCCTTTGGCAAAGACGAGGACGCGCTTGGATTTGCCCGTGCCATGCGGCAGGACCATAGCGCCGCGGACCTGCTGATCAGCATACTTCGGATCAACGCCGAGACGGACGTGCAGCTCGATCGTTTCATCGAACTTCTTCGTAGCCGTCTTCTTGACGAGTTCCATTGCCTCAGCAGCCGGATAAAGCTTACCAGCCTCTACGAGCTTGGCAGCTTCCTGATATTTCTTACCAGCTTTAGACATTGTCATTCTCCTTTGTTGTGGTTATAACGGTATTGCCTCCCACAGGAGGAAGGGTCTGGGATCAGTCGACGATCTCAATACCCATGCTGCGTGCCGTACCCTCGATCATGCGGGTAGCAGCTTCGATATCGCCAGCGTTGAGATCTTTCATCTTGCTCTCAGCGATTTCCTGTGCCTTTGCACGCGGCAGTTTTGCGACCTTGTTCTTGTTCGGTTCGCCAGAAGCCTTGTCGAGGCCAGCAGCTTTCTTCAGCAGAACAGCAGCCGGCGGCGTCTTCGTGATGAACGTGAAGGATCTATCCTCAAAAACCGTAATCACGACCGGGATGATAAGACCAGCCTGCGATTTAGTTCTTTCGTTGAATTCCTTACAAAAGCCCATGATGTTGACACCGGCCTGACCGAGGGCAGGACCTACCGGAGGAGCCGGATTAGCTTTGCCAGCCATAACCTGAAGCTTTACGATTTTCGCAACTTTTTTAGCCATTGTAGTTTTCACCTCCTAAAAAGAATAACTTGTTGGTTCCGGTCAAAGCTTTTCGACCTGATCGAAACCAAGGTCAATCGGAGTCTCTTCCACGAGAACCTTGAGACGCGCTTTTTCCTCGTCAATCTCGGTAACCGTGCCCGTATAGTTCTCAAAGACACCCGTATTGATGCGAACCACATCCCCGATTGCCACATCGAGCTCGGGTTTATGTTCTTCTTCGCCCATGGATTTCAGAATACGTTTTGCCTCAGCATCAGTAAGCGGTATCGGATGTTTCTCGGAACCGACAAAACCGGTTACACCGGTGGTGTTGCGCACAACGTACCAGGAATGTTCGTCGACGATCATGTCGACCAGCACATACCCGGGGAAGACCTTCCGCGGAACGACCTTTTTCTTGCCGTCCTTGATTTCGACCTCATCCTCAACGGGTACAACCACATTGAAGATCATGTTGCCCATGTTGGCCGTATGGATGAGACGCTCAAGGTTAGCCTTGACCTTATTCTCATAACCCGAATACGTATGGATAACGTACCAGGCTCTGCCAGGATTATCCTGACGAAGATCCATCTCGTCTTTATCTGCCATGCTCTTTCACCCAGCTTACCTTAAAATGATGTGGAACAATCTCGCGAAGAATGTGTCACAGATCCAGATCAAAGCACAGACGACGGCTACGGCAATGCCAACGACACCCGTATACGTCACGACCTCTTTTCTCGTGGCCCAGGACACCTTTTTCATCTCTGCGACTACTTCGTCCAGGAACTTCTTCACAATCACTTCACATCCCCGTTCGTACCGCGAACCGCGCTCTTACTTCGTTTCCTTATGCACCGTATGCTTCTTGCAGAACTTGCAGTACTTATTGAACTCCAGACGATCCGGGTTGTTCTTCTTGTTCTTGTTGGTGCGGTAGTTGCGGCTATGGCACTCCGTGCACTCCAACGTGATATTGTTGCGCATCCTTTATTACACCCCTTACGTTGCAAAAGTTGACCTTTTCATAATGTCACTAATACAATTTATCACACTTGCAAAAGCCTGTCAACAAAATTTCCTTGACAAAACAAAATCTTTTTCCCAAGGAAGCGGACTGGTTCGTGACATAAATAAAACCCCTGCAAAGGGGTCATGGAACAAAATTGGTGGCGGCACAGAGATTTGAACTCCGGACACTGCGGGTATGAACCGCATGCTCTAGCCAACTGAGCTATGCCGCCGTATATTATGGAGCTGATAACCAGGATTGAACTGGTGACCTTATCCTTACCAAGGATACGCTCTACCGACTGAGCTATATCAGCAACTTTCCATTTGGTTGCGGGGACAGGACTTGAACCTGTGACCTTCGGGTTATGAGCCCGACGAGCTACCGACTGCTCCACCCCGCGATGATACAGATAAAATCTGTTCTCTATATGTAAATAATGGAATTATCATTTGGTTGCGGGAACAGGACTTGAACCTGTGACCTTCGGGTTATGAGCCCGACGAGCTACCGACTGCTCCATCCCGCGATATCGTCGCGCACCGGAGTAGTAACCCCGGCTGACAAGAAGTAATTATAGAGCATATTAAGCATCATGTCAACACCTTTTCTAAAAAAAAATAAAAAAGGGTGAATTGCAACTCTAAGTGTCACAAATTATTTTGCCTTTGAAACAGCATACATTTCATTGGCAGATTTCCCTGAAAACAGCTTTCTTGGATAATTGTTCATAAAATCTTCTATCGTTTGTACGAAAGCATCTGTATAATCCCCGATGTCTCTTCCCTTTGGGATAAACCGCCGAATGAGACGGTTGTTGTTTTCGTTGCTCCCTCGTTCGTATGAACAGAAGCTGTGCGCATAAAAGTAAGGTATTCCCATTCCTTCAAAGTAGTCTGCATTCATGAATTCCGAACCGTTGTCGCTCGTTATCGTTTTGAAATCCTCTTTGCTGTACGCACCGCTGCTCAGGACTTCCCCGAAGGTCCGGACCATGCTTTCCATGCTTTTGTCTGGCATCTTCCGCACGATTTTCCGGCGTGTCTTCCTCTCTGTGAGAACCAGCAGACATGCCTTGCTCTTCACTTTCCCCACCACGGTATCCATTTCCCAGTGCTCGCATTCTTCCCGTCTATCAATTTCCGGCGCTCTTTCATCAATGCTTCTTCCCCCCCCCGCTTCGCAATCCGTTTCTTCTGTGGGGCATATGCCTTCTTCCGCCGATAGTTCGGCAGATCTTCACTCTTCAACCGCAGGAAAAGACCGTGGTGGATATAATTGTACAGGGTTTTCAGGCAGAACGGTATCTTGAAACGTTTCCTCAGCTGTTCCAGTGCTGCATATGGCGAGCAGTGCTTCTCTTTTATGAGCACTTCTATCGCTTCGGCAAGTTCCCTCTCTTTGCCAATCTTCAGCGCGCCCTGCCTGGCGCGCTGTTTCGCCTCATACCGGGTCTGTGCGGCTTCTGCCGAATAGGTCTGGTACATTCTCCAGTCACTGCGCTTTAAAGTGACTTCTCCGCGCCGCAGCTCCCGATAGATTGTGCGGACACTCACCTGGATTTCAGCCGCTATATCAGCGGCTTTCCACCCTTGTCTGCGAAGCGCTTCAATTTTCCCGCGCTCGATGCCTGTAAGGTGTTTGTTTTTTGTCTTGTTCTGATATAATGGAATTGCATCAGCGATTCTCCTTTGGTTAATTTTTTGTTCCAAAACAATTATACCAAAGAATCGCTGGTGTTTTTTGCTATTCAGACTGGGAAACTTTGTGCCACTTTATTTTACAATTCATATTCTATCATCCTTTCTCCTAGTTATAGAACACGATATGAGATAGCTATCGCTTACTGGATGGGGAACATAAAATAAGTATCCGGATACGGCTCATTTTTCAACGTAAAATGCCACCATTCCGTATCTAGCGGTTTGAAGTCATTGCGAATCATCGCCTCGCGCAGAATCATGCGATTTTTGAACTGCACTTCATTGATTTGTCCATTTTTCGGCTTTTTGTTGCCTTTATATTTGCCCGTGTATTTGCCTGTTTCAGGATTGCCACACCAGTCGGGATGACTTTCCACACCAAAGTGATCAAAGACGTTCCCCATATCCACCTCTTTTCCTGTCCGCATATCAAAGAGCATCAAATCCAGTGTGGAACCACGGCTGTGGCCTGACTTAGCATCAATATAGCCATCGGCGAAAAGGCGAGTCTTATCCACCTGCGGATAAAAATACTCCTTCATACGTTTGTCGCCAAGATTCTCCGCCCAAGCGACAAAATTATCAACAGCCATCTGTGGCCGGTACGCATCGTAAACCTTCAACCGATAGCCCTGCTTTACCACATCATCAGAAACTGCCCGCAATGCCTTGGCCGCCTGTCTTGTCAAAAACATACGCGGAGCCTGATAGCCTGCAATGCGATCTCCTACAAAGTTATAGGTGAAATAATAACGCGGTTCCAAAATGACATCCGGCACCGCCTCCGATAGCTCCACAAAACCGGAACTATTGGCAGGATTTACCTTTGTCACGATAACGAGCGACCCCTGTGGTGCCTGTTCGGCACGGACCTCTGGAACAGCCATAGTAAGCGCAATAGTCATACTTGCAGCAATTAATAATCCCTAAATCACTTTACTGAGTTTTGTTTGCATCCTAAAAACCTCCCTATTTACTTCAGATACTTATTCTCCAACGTCTTCATGGTACCATCCATGCGCAGTTCTGCCAGAACAAAATTGATATAATTCAGCCATTCCTGGTCCCCCTTAGCCATGAGTATGCCGCAGGAGTGGCGTGTAAACGGCTCATTTATCAGCGGTGCGGCCAGCCGCTTATCGCTTCTGACATAATGCGCCGCCTCCACGGTTTCCGTAATCATGATGTCTGCCTTGCCTTCAGCAATCTGGCGTGGAATGTCAGCATTCTCATTGTGCACAATGAGCTGCACATGTTTCAGATTGGCATGAGCAAATTTTTCGTTCGTGCCGCCGGGATTTATCATTACCCGCACATCCGGTTTGTCAATATCTGAAAGACTTTTAAAACGCTTGGCATCTTTCTGGCGGCAGAGAATTGTTTTTCCGAACATCCCCTCTCCATAGGCATCGGACATGGCCATGATCTTTTCCCGATTGAAGTTGCGGGAAATGCCGCATAGGGCAATATCGAATTTATCTGCTTGTGTGTCGGCCGCAAGGGTTGGCCAGGTTGTCGGCACATATTCGATTTTCACCCCCAAGGACTCGGCAATCAGCTTGGAAATCTCGGCATCTATCCCTTCATATTTCCCCGTCTCCAGGTTCCGATACGACATGGGGATATAATCCCCCGTTGTGCCAATGCGAATAGTTCCCCTCGCCAAAATATCTTCCAAATGTCCCGCGGAGGCAATCCCCAGCGGCAAAAGCATAACTACCGTAAAACACAAGGTCAACAATACCCTCTCGATTATTCTCATTGTCATAGCCCCCCTCTCTTGTATGTCATCGGACAATCTTCTTATTTTTCTTCAAGATTCAATTCTACACCAGCTGTTGACACTCCCCATGCCTAAAGGCAGGGGATTCTTGGTTCGACGACCACTGCGCCGCCTCCGAGGAATTGGCGTCTTACACGATCTCCCCAAGCGTGAATTCCCGTGTGCCCCACGGTATGTTCTATTTCCGTTCATGCAACTTTGGATTTGTCTTCCAAAGCCTTGCGCAGGATGTTCTTTGCGGCATTCACATCTCTGTCGTGATGGGTTCCGCATGCTGGGCAATCCCATTCGCGGACGCTCAAATCCTTTGTCAGTGGATTCTGACAACCGCAGACGGAGCAAGTCTGACTTGACGGGTAGAACGTATCAACTTGGAGCAGTTCGCCGCCGTGTCGTTCTGTCTTATACGACAGCTGACGAAAAAATTCGCTCCAGCTCACATCTGAGATGGACTTCGCGAGTTTATGATGCCGCAGCATTCCCTTGATGTTCAGATGTTCTACGGCTACTGTTTGATTTTCACGAGCAAGCCGTGTCGATATCTTGTGAAGGAAATCCCTGCGAATATTTGCGATACGTTCATGGACGCGAGCAACACGGACACGCGCTCTTTCACGATTCACTGATCTCGACATCTTTCGGGAAAGCCGCCGCTGCTCTCGGCGGAGCTTGCGCTGGAGCTTCTTCAGTGGATGTGGGTTCTCTACGGTATCGCCGTTGCTATCCGAATAGAATACCTTCAACCCAACGTCAATACCAATCTGCTTGCCATCGTTTGGGCAGGACAAGGATCCTTTTTCTGCTTCGACACAAAGCGAAACGTAGTATTTGCCTGAGGCAGCCCGGCTTACCGTGGCAGAGAGAATCCGGCCATCGAAGTCACGGCTCTGCTTGATTCTCACAAGACCGATCTTCGGGAGCTTGATCCTCTTGTCGATGATACGGATACCGTTTGTTTGATTGCGCGTCCGGTAGGACTGGCTGTGACTATGTTTCGACTTGAAGCGCGGGTATCTTGCCCGCTTTGCAAAGAAGTTCTGAAACGCGCGGTCAAGGTTCCTCAGGGATTCCTGCAATGCCATGCTGTCCGCTTTGGACAGCCATGCAGTTTCCTCGCGCTTCTTGAGGTCAGTGAGCAATTTGCTTGTCTTGACGTAAGTCAGCGAATTGTGATTCGCTTTCCATTCGTCGCGACGCACCGCGAGGAAGTGGTTGAATACGAAACGTACACAGCCAAGCGTGCGGTTGATGAGGTTTTCCTGCGTCCTGTTCGGATAGATGCGGAACTTATAGCCCAGTGTGTACGTTTCCATTTTTCTCACTTCCTTTGCGATGTCTTTTGGCTCTCGATATACTGCTTGACGATTCCAAGCGGCGCACCGCCGACCGTAGAACAGAAATAGGAATTTGTCCAAAGTGTCGGCAGTTTCGTTGTCAGCCAATGAAATTCCTGTCTTAGTATCCTCGACGTTTTGCCCTTGATTGTCTTCACTGCTTTGTGAATTCCGAATTGCGGATCTACCTCCAAAAGCAGATGTACATGGTCTGGCATGATTTCCATCTCGATGACCTCAAAGTGGTTTTCGGCCGCGATGGACTGTATGAGCTCCTTCAATCTCACATCCACACCATTTACGAGCACTTTTCGACGATACTTAGGACAGAATACAATGTGATATTTACAGGAATATACGATGTTACGGTTTGAATGATATACTCTGTTCATACTTGTATTATATTATACTTTAATAGTTAATACAAGTATGAAGGAGGAAAAAGTTGTCCGCCTTCAATTGCTTACGCAAATTCGGCGGACGCGCCTTGTATCCCCAACCCTAAAGGGCGGGGTTTTACGGCGCTTTCGATAAAAAAGTAGTATCTTTTCACGCTCAATTAGTGTAAGATGTTTGTAGTGGCACATAGCTCCTCCTGGGATCTGGGTTGTTGTTGCAAACACCATTATACCAGAAGTCTATGTGTCATTTCTTTATTTTGTTGCACTTACATTGTAAATCCGCCTTCCAAAACAATTATACCAAAGAATCGCTGGTGTTTTTTGCTATTCAGACCGGGAAACTTTGTGCCACTTTATTTTACAATTCATAAAAAAATAAAAAAAGACGGCAGGAGAATTTCTCCCGCCGCCTGCCAAGGGGCTGATTCCTGCACACAGGGTGCCTTTATTTCTTTGCTGCTTCCTCTTTCTGCTCCGGTGCCGGCGTTGGGGCATCGTCAAAGAGATAGGCATAGCGGGCCTTGAAGGCCTCCGGCGTCATGCGATACGCATTGGCAAGGCCCGGATCGTCGAGATCCTCCTTCTCCATGCGCATCATCGAGCCGCGGGCAATGCGATACTGTACGGATTTGATGTTAACCTTGCGCACGCGCGTCTTGCCCGTGGCCGGGTCTTTGATGTCCTCGAAGCGCATCGGCACGGCCTCATTGTTCTGAATGGAAATCAGAGCACCGCTGTCGCCGCGCATAAGGAACTTGACGGCCGAATAGCCGAGCGAGCGCGCGTAGTCGATATCGTAGGCAATCGGCGCCGAGCAGCGCAGCTCGTAACCGATTTCCTTATCAATGACGGAAATCTTGATGCCGATCTTCTTGACCTCAGCCAGTACGGCCTGCTTGAGGATTTCACCAAAGTCGAGCTCACTGTAGCGGATATGGCCGTGCTCGTCCATGACGACCTCGCCGAGTTTTTTGAAGTCTTCCGGCATGATCTTCTCGATGACGCCTTCGGCAATGACGGCTACGCCGTAATTCTTGCCCGTCAGGTAGCGCTTGACGATGGCACCCGTGATGATATCGACGAGCTGCTGCAGCGGGATCTTCTCCTGCGGGAACTCCTCCGGGATGATCGTGATGGCGGCACCGGCGCTGCGGCCCATGCCGAGAGCCAAGTGACCGGCCGTGCGGCCCATGGCAATCGTGAAGTACCAGCGGTTGTTCGTCGTACGCGCATCTTCCATGAGGTTCTCGATCTCCGTCGTCGCAAAGGCGCGGGCCGTCTCGAAACCGAACGTCGGCACGCCTTCCGGCAGCGGCAGATCGTTATCGATGGTTTTCGGCACATGAACGACATTGATCGTACGCCCCATCTTGCGGGCTTCTTCGGAAACGGCTGCCGAGCTGTAGGCCGTATCGTCGCCGCCGATCGTCACGAGATGCGTGACGCCGAGCTCCGTCAGTGTCTCGACGACCGTGCGCAGATCCGACTCCTTCTTCGTTGGGTTGAAGCGGGACATCTTGAGGATGCAGCCGCCCGTCATATGGATGTGGCTGATGTCCTTCGGTTCGAGGCGCACGTAGTTCTTCTCACCGCGGGCCAAGCGTGAAAAACCATCGTATATGCCAAGCACATCCCAGCCGTGACGCGTTGCTTCATTCGTGATGCCGGAAATGACACTGTTGATGCCAGGAGCCGGGCCGCCGCCACAGACGATTGCGATAACTTTCTTGATGCCGATCATGTAAATACCCCCTTGTTGAACTGAATCTATTTTCTTTATTTCGCTCTTTCCTGCCAGATTCCTGCCTGTTTCTTCGTTTTTATATAATTTTTTGACAACTTTTTCGTTAAAATAAAACTGCACCAGCCCAAAAGCTGATGCAGTCCTGTATCAGTGCCGTCCCATCTTCGAGCGGCGGCTCATATTCGTCTTGGTTCCATGCGGCTTCTGACGGCGGCTCCGGTCATTGCGGCCCTTGTGCGCGGCGCCCTTGCGGTTCGCGTATTTGGACAGCGGCTTCTTCTTCGCCTTGTGCTCCTGTCGCTTGTCCCGGATCTCCTTGAGGATCTGCTCCTGCTTCTCCTTGTGGCGGCGGCCGCGCTCCGAACGCTGCTTCTCGATGCGGCTCTTGATGCCCGACTCGATGCGGCGCAGCAGATCATACTGGCGCGCATTGACGAATGTCACGGCCTTGCCGTGCTCACCGGCGCGGCCCGTGCGGCCGATGCGGTGGATGTAGCTCTCCGCATCGTGCGGGATATCATAGTTGAAAACATGCGTCACACCTTCGATATCGAGGCCGCGCGCGGCGATATCCGTCGCACAGAGGATTTGGAGCTCCGCCTTGCGGAAACGCTTGAGGACCAGCGCGCGCTGGACCTGCGAAAGGTCGCCGTGCAGCTCATCGACGAGATAGCCGCGGGCCGCAAGTGCCATCGTCACCATATGCGCGCGCTGCTTCGTATGGCAGAACACCATGGCCAGATAAGGCTGATCCTGATTGATGAGCTCACAGAGCTTGTCGATCTTCGTCTCCTCGGTCGTATCGACGATGACTTGCTCGATGGCATCGAGCGTCACATGCTCCGATTTGACCGCGATATTCTCCGGCGTCTGCATGTAACGCAGCGAAAGCGCCTTGATGCGGTCCGGCATCGTCGCCGAAAACAGCATGAGCTGACGATCCGGCGCCGTCTCCTTGAGCAGGAGCTCCACATCCTCGATGAAGCCCAGGCGCATCATCTCATCCGCCTCATCCAGCACGACCTTGTTGACCTGAGAGAGATCAATCGTCCTGCGGCGCAGGTGATCGAGCAGGCGTCCCGGCGTGCCGATGATGAGCTGCGGATGGCGCCGCAGCTTCTGCTTCTGGCGCTCGATATCCTGCCCGCCGTAAATGACGAGCGAGGAAATGCCCGCGGCCTCCCCGACCGTCTTTGCCACCTTCGCGATCTGGATGGCCAGTTCACGCGTCGGCGTCACGACGAGCGCCTGTGCGACCTCAGCCTGCGGCTTGAGTTTCTCGATGATCGGCAGCAGGAAGGCCAGCGTCTTGCCCGTGCCAGTCTGCGCCTGCACGATGCAGTCGCGGCCGGCCCGCACGACGGGGATGGCCTGTTCCTGCACCGGCGTCGCCTCGCGGATGCCCTGATAGCGCAGGACCTCGCAGAGTTCATCCCGAATGCCTAAATCCTTGAATGTTGTCATTGCTTCTGATTATCCTTTCGCGTTATACCGTTCTTCAGGACGAAAGAACCTCCGTCCCCGTCTCCGTGATGAGGATCGTGTTCTCCCACTGGGCCGAGAGCTTCTTGTCCTTTGTGCGGACCGTCCAGCCATCGCCCTTGTCAACCACGACTTTGTACGAACCCTCGTTGATCATCGGCTCAACCGTCAGGATCATGCCCGGCACGAGCAGCATGCCCGTATCCTTCTCGCCGACATGCGGGACAAACGGCTCCATATGAAAATCCTTGCCAACGCCATGGCCGCCGAGATCC
Organism: Veillonellaceae bacterium SB90; assembly: GCA_902364065.1. Taxonomy (GTDB): domain Bacteria; phylum Bacillota; class Negativicutes; order Selenomonadales; family Selenomonadaceae; genus Mitsuokella. Next base: position 16,585 of record CABJCJ010000023.1, on the reverse strand, counting down.
GTGACGACGGAATAGCCATTCTCATGCGCATGGGCTTCGCAGGCCGCGCCGATATCGCCGAGGAAATGCCAGGGCTTGGCTGCTGCGACGCCGAGTTCCATGCACTCCTTCGTGACGCGCACGAGCTTCTCCGCTTCAGGCGAAGCCTGGCCGACAATGTACATGCGCGAAGCATCCGCATAATAGCCGTTGAGGATCGTCGTGATATCGATGTTGAGGATATCGCCTTCCTTGAGGATGGTCTTCTGCGACGGAATGCCGTGGCAGACGACCTCATTGATGGAGATGCAGACATTCTTCGGATAGCCTTCATAATTGAGGCAGGCGGGGATGCCGCCGCGCTCGCGGATGTAGTCGGCAGCGGCCTGGTCGAGGCTCGCCGTATCCACGCCCGGCTTCACGAGCTCCGTCATGAGGTCAAGCGCACCATCGTTGATGACGCCTGCTGCCCGCACACCGGCAATATCCTTCTCATTGTTGATGATCTTCTTCGGCGGACGCACCTGACCCTTGAAGATATCGAATTTCATTTCCGAGATACGCTCGTCAAAATCCGCGTGGCACTTCTTATATTTCTTGCCGCTGCCACACCAGCATAAATCATTTCTCATCATGATGTGAAAAAACTCCTTCTTCCTTAGAATAGTCCGGCTCTTTCCGCCGATTCCTAAGTATATGGTACGTATCTATTATAGGACGGATTTCAGGATTCGTAAAACAATTTCTTGAGACTTCACGTTCCTTGACCGTACCAACGCCTTGTTATATACTAAACGGTATGTAAATTTTCTACGAGCTTGAAAGAAAAGGATGTGTCTGGATGACTAGATGGTTGAAACGAATCCTGCTGCTGCTCCTGATCGCATGCATTGGCATCGTCGGGATCTGCGCCTATCGGATGCACACAGCGGACCGGGCCGTGCCGGTGCTGAACTACCACCAGATCAATGACCGTGACCAAAACTCTCTGACCGTACAGACGGCACAATTTGAAGAAGAGATGCAGTATCTCGTCGACAATGGCTACCACGCCATCACGCCGGAAGAAATGCTCGATGCCTGGGAAAACGGCACGCCGCTTCCGGAAAAGCCTGTCATCATCACCTTCGATGACGGCTACGTCGACAACTACAAGAATGCCTTCCCGATCCTGCAGAAATACAACCTCAAGGCAACGATCTTCCTGATTTCCGATTTCATAGGCACGTACCCCAATTACATGACCTGGGGCGAAGTCGAAGAAATGCAGCAGAGCGGCCTCATCGACTTCGAGAGCCATACGCTCTCGCATCCGGAACTCGACAAAATCCCGGCCGATGAAGTCTGGACGCAGCTTTCCGCCTCCAAGCAGGCCCTCGAATGGCGGCTGAATAAGCCGATTCGCTTCATCGCCTACCCCTGCGGCTCCTATGACCAGGAACTCGAGCGCATGACAAAGGAGGCCGGCTACCGCGCTGCCTTCACCGTGCACTACGGTCTGGCTTCCCCCTCGGAGAATCCCTTCGTCCTCGACCGCGTGCCGATTTTCGGCTGCACGACGCATCAGTTCCTGCGCTTCCGCCTGCGCCTTGAGTACGCGCCGATTTTCGCGCCGCTCGACGCGCTGAGCCGCAGCCTCGTTAAGGACGGCCATACGATTCTCGCAAAATTCGTCCCGGCACCATAACATCCGTACAAAAAAGACTCCCGCATGATTGCTCATGCAGGAGTCCTTTTTATATGGCAACTTGTGTCAGACGCACAAGTTTAATCTTCCACCGTCGCCTTGACCTGCGTCGTGAAGGTGAAATCATGTCCATCGTAGCCGATCTCGACGGTATCGCCTTCCTGCACGTCGCCGCGGATAATCTTCTTGGAGAGTGCCGTTTCAACCGTATGCACGAGCAGGCGGCGCAGCGGACGGGCACCGAAGTTCGGGTCGAAGCCCTGATTGGCAAGTGCCGTCAGAGCCTCATCGGTCCAGGCAAGGGAAATCTTGACCTGACGCTCCAGGCGTTCGCCGAGGCTCTTGAGCATGATGGCGGCAATCTTCTTGACCTGTTCCTTCTCGAGGGCCTTGAAGACGATGATGTCATCGACACGGTTGAGGAATTCCGGACGGAAGTAATCCTTGAGGATATCCTTGACCGCAACCTTTGCCTCCTCATAGCTCTTGTTGAGGATCTCATGCGAGCCGAGGTTCGACGTCATGATGATGACCGTGTTCTTGAAGTTGACGACACGGCCCTTGCCATCCGTCAGGCGGCCATCGTCGAGGATCTGCAGCAGCACGTTGAAGACATCGCGGTGTGCCTTCTCGATCTCATCGAGCAGGATGACGCTGTACGGACGGCGGCGCACGGCTTCCGTGAGCTGCCCGCCTTCATCGTAGCCGACGTAGCCCGGAGGCGCGCCGATGAGACGCGATACGCTGTGCTTCTCCATGTACTCCGACATATCGATGCGGATCATGCTGCGCTCATCATCGAAGAGGGCTTCTGCCAGCGTCTTTGCGAGCTCCGTCTTGCCAACGCCCGTCGGGCCGAGGAAGATGAACGAACCGATTGGGCGGTTCGGGTCCTTGATGCCGGCACGCGCGCGCAGGATGGCTTCGCTGACGGCCTTGACGGCTTCATCCTGGCCGACGACGCGGTCGTGCAGCACATCTTCAAGATGCAGCAGCTTCTCGCGTTCGCCCGTCAGCATCTTCGTCACAGGGATACCCGTCCAGCGGCTGACGACCTTGGCGATGTCCTCCTCGCCGACTTCCTCCTTGAGCAGGCGGTCGTCCTTGGATTTGGCCGCGATGATCGCTTCTTCCTCCTTGAGTTTCTTCTGGAGTTCCGGCAGCTTGCCGTACTTGAGTTCCGACATGCGGTTGAGGTCGTACGCACGCTCGGCTGCTTCCATCTCGCTGTTCACGCCGTCAATTTCCTTCTTGATGGCGCGCACGCGCAGGATGGCATTCTTTTCCGTCTCCCACTGCTTCTTGAGTTCCGCTTCCTGCTGCTGCAGGTCAGCCTTCTCTTTCGTGATGCGGGAGAGCTTCTGCTGCGAAGCTTCATCCGTCTCCTTCTTGAGTGCCTGCTCCTCGATCTCCAGCTGCATGATCTTGCGGCGGATCTCATCGAGCGGCGCCGGCATGGATTCAATCTCCGTGCGCAGCTTGGCAGCGGCTTCATCGACGAGGTCGATGGCCTTATCCGGCAGGAAACGGTCGGAAATGTAGCGGTCGGAAAGCGTGGCGGCTGCGACGAGCGCCGCATCACGGATGCGCACGCCATGATGAACTTCGTAACGTTCCTTGAGGCCACGCAGGATTGAGATCGTATCCTCGACACTCGGCTCACCGACCATGACCGGCTGGAAGCGGCGCTCGAGAGCCGTATCCTTCTCGATGTACTTGCGGTATTCGTTGAGCGTCGTCGCGCCAATGCAGCGCAGCTCGCCGCGCGCCAGCATCGGTTTCAGGAGATTGCCGGCATCCATGGCGCCTTCCGAGGCACCGGCACCGACGACCGTATGAAGCTCATCGATGAAGAGCAGGATCTGTCCTTCCGACTTGGCAATCTCATTGAGTACGTTCTTCAAGCGTTCCTCGAATTCGCCACGGTACTTCGCACCGGCGATCAGAGAACCCATATCGAGTGAGAACAGCGTCTTGTTCTTGAGGGATTCCGGTACATCGCCCGCCACGATGCGGCGTGCGAGGCCTTCGACGATGGCCGTCTTGCCGACACCCGGCTCACCGATGAGCACCGGGTTGTTTTTCGTCCGGCGCGAAAGGATCTCGATGGTGCGGCGAATCTCCTCGTCGCGGCCGATAACCGGATCGAGCTTGCCGGCACGCGCCGCAGCCGTCAGATCGCGGCCGAATTTCTCGAGGGATTTATAGCCCTCTTCCGGATTATCCGTCGTGACATTCTGTTTGCGGTTCTTCTTGATGGAAGCCTGGATGGCAGATTTCGTCAGATGGAACTGACGGCAGATATCCTGCACCTCGCTGCTGCCGTCCGTCACAAGGGCCAGCAGCAGATGTTCCGTCGAAACGTAATCGTCCTTCATGGATTTGGCATATTCCTCGGCGCGGCCGAGCACGCGGACCATGTCCATGCCCATGCCGAGGCGGTCCGTGCCCTTGACACTCGGGATCTTCGCGAGTTCCTGCTCGAGTCTTGCCTTGAGCATCGGTAGATCTGCCTGGCATTCCTCAAAGATCGTCGCGAGCAGCCCCTCAGGTTCCTTGGCCAGTGCCAGGAGCACATGGGCCGACGTGATTTCCTGATGATATTTCATGGCCGCGATCTGCTGAGCGGATTGCAGGGCCGCCAGCGTCTTGGCTGTGTATTTTTCTTGTCCCATAATCGTATCCTCCATAATCGCTCTGTCTGATTTTCTGATTCTTGCGGAGCGGCTTTCGTCCGTTCCTGAATCTTATTATAGCGCAATAAGTCAAAAAGTCAAATACTTTTTCGACTTTTTGACTTATTTTTTCAAAATTTTTTTGGAGGGCAATTCACAGGCAAAAAGCTCAGGATTTTCGCCAGATGGACACCATCTCTTTCGCTGCCCGGCCGGGATTTTCAGCTCCCGCCACGGCGCTGACCACGAAGAAACCTTCGACGCCTGTCGCCTTGAGTGCAGGCAGATCGCAGGCCTTGACGCCGCCGCCCACAACGACGGGCACCGGGCTGATGCGGTGAAGCTCCGTGAGCTCTTCAAAGCTCCGCGTGATCACGCGCCCATCGGCCCCGCGGCCGCAGTCGCGCTTCGTCGGCGTCTCGTGCAGCGGCCCCGCGCCAAAATAATCGATATCGGATGTATCGGCATGGCGGACGTAATCGAGAAGCTCATTCGTGCGGGCGGAGAGGCCGATGACCCCGCGCTCGCCAAGATACTTGCGGCAGACACTCACGGGCACATCGCTCTGCCCCACATGGATGCCATCCACCTTGATGCCCTGCTCACGTGCGGCCAGCACGACATCGAGACGATCATCGACAAGCAAGGCCACCGCGTCCTCCTTGTGGAGCTCCTGCAGCACGCAAGCCGTCTCGCCGCACAGATTTATGAGCTCCCTTGCCGATGCCGTCTTGGAACGCAGCTGCAGGCACGTAAAGCCGTGGCTGACCGCCGCGCGGATAACCTCTGGCACCGGCCGCCCGAGTGTGTTCTCCGGCCCCACGACAAAGTACGCGGAGATATCGAGTCGTTCACGCATATTCACTTCGCATCGCTTCCTTCCTGATTTTCCTGATTCACCTGATTCGCCTTTGCCATGGCAATCTTTTTCTCCATGCGTTCCAGCTTGCCATGCATCATATCCTGATAACCCGGACGGATGTCCGCCTTCAGGACCACCTCCGTGCGGATACCGCGGTCGGCCAGCACCATCGTGGCCTTCTTCACCACGGCCATCACCTCATCCCATTCGCCTTCGATCTCCGTGAACATCGAATTGGTGCGGTTCGGCAGTCCCGATTCCCGGATGACCTGCACGACCTCGCCGACATAAGACGACATTTCCTCACCGGTCCCGCACGGAGCAATGGCCACCGCAATCAGCGCATTCATCGTAAAGCCCCCTTTTCATGCCATCGATTCATATCATATAGAACGGATTGTCCGCAATCTCCTCGGGCTTTGCCTGATAGAGCTCATCGAGGAAATAAGCGGCGAAAGTACCCGGTCCGCCGGCACGCTGTTCGGCTTTCTTTCCGGCGAAATTGTATGCCTGCACAGCCGCCAGCGCCGCGAAAAATGGCGTGGTCACAGCGGCGTAGACGGCTGCCACGCCGCCGAGAGAGCATCCGGCACCCGTGACCTTCGTGAAAAGCTCTGAGCCGCCCTCGCTCATGACCGTTGTCGTGCCGTCCGTCACGAGATCAAGGGGGCCCGACACGGCCGTGGCACCGCCTGTGAAGCGGGCCAGCGATTCGGCCGCCAGCTTTGCCTCGCGCACGCTGTCCGTCGCATCGACGCCGCGCACGCCGTCAGCCGCCATGCCCGAATCGAGCTGCCAGAGATTCGCGAGCGCGATGATTTCCGACGCATTGCCGCGCACGATGGCCGGCGGCGTCTGGCGGAACGCGAGCAAAAGGTCCCGCCGCATGCCGCCGAGTCCGATGCCGACGGGGTCGAGCACCCAGGGATGGTGATGATCAGCCAGGCTGTGCGCCGTCAGCGGCAGCGTCTTCTCGTAGATGGGCAACAGCGTCCCCATGTTGATGTACATGGCACTGCCGAGAGCCGCCATGCCCGTCCCTTCATCGGGCAGATAGACCATGGCGGCTGAACCGCCGGCCGCCAGCTGCGCATTCGCCACGAAATTGATTGTCACCGAATTCGTGATGGATGGCACGAGCGGCGTCGTCTCCTTCGCCTTGCGGACGGCCAGGAGAATGCCCTGCTTGATTTCTTCCAGTTCCATATCTATCACCATTGCCTTTCTTTCTCCAGGAGACCCGGCGTCAAAAAGAGCCCGCCTGCCGGCGAGCTCCGAATTTCTTTGCTCCCTTCGCGAGTCTTGACTCCACAGGTTCTAAGGGTCAGGCCATGCCTTCTCAACACCGAGGTGTACCCCTGCAAATAATCGATATGCGATTTTACTTGACGTCTGCCTTCTTGCCGGCAGGCGCGGCGTTTTCATTGGCCGTGCCGGCCTTGATATCGCGCGCACTGGCCAGGATCTCAGCGGGGACCTGCACATCCTCGAGCTCGTTGAAGTCACGGCCCTTGAGGCTCAATTCCACCGTGCTGTTTTCGAGAGCCTTGCGGTACGAATCCTTATCCTCGCGCGTCATATCGCTGCGCTTCAGATAGATGAGCCCCGCCTTGCGGATGGGCTCCGTCAGATTGGCGTGGAAATCCGTCAGCGTGTTCTTCTCCTCATCGATGGTCACCGTATACGTGAAATCCGGCACATTCTTAAGGATTGACTCCAGCGTTTTCTGCATGTCGGCATTGGCGAGGTTCGGGTGCTCATTCTCGAGATAGAGCTTGCCGAGGGCCTTGCCATCCACCGTCACGAGGTACGTCTGTGCCGCTCCTTCCTTCACGTCAAACTGCACATCCTTCGCAAAATCCATGAAGCCGTTGCGGAAAGCCGCCGTCCAGAACCCGTTGACCGTCTTGTCCATCGGCTGGCGCTTCGTCACGGATTTCTCCCATTCGCCATGGCCGAGACGGCAGTAAAAGGCCGTGGCCTGCTCCGTCTCGCGGATGTAGTAGGCGAGATCGCGCTCAAATTCCGGCGCGCCCGGCAGCGAAAAACCGATGGCCATCTGCCCCTTTGCGCGCGTGTACGGCTCGGATACAAATGAGATGCCGCTCGTAAGCGTGGCACTGCCCTTCGGCGTCGTCGCCACCAGCGACAAATCATACGTCCCGTTCTTGACTTCTGCCAATTGATCGAAAGCCTTATCCAGCGAAGCCCTGGCATCGAGCGGCACCACCGTTTCGGCAGGCGCTGCTGCCGGTGCTGACGGTTCAGCCGTTGCCACGGGTTCTGCAGCTACAGGTGCCATCGAGGCTTCCCCATAGGGAGCCAGCCACAGGGACAGTGCCAGCAAAGCAGCGGCCATCCCCTTTCTCTTGGACATCATAAGGCATCTTCCTCCTCCCGGTTCCAGTCAGCGGCCATCATGCAGACAGGCAGCAGCTGGAATAGTCTTCCCCATTACGGGATGTTTCTTTATGTTATTCCCCGGTACCGGGCAAAAATCCTGCTTGCTGCACATGATTTCTAAAAGAAACCCAAACGATTTCCAAGAGGTGCTAAAAAAGTGCTTAGATATTCAGGAAAGATGCGCGAGGAAGTTCTGCATCATCGTCTTCCCCGTCGGCGTCAGGATGGATTCCGGATGGAACTGGATGCCCTCGATGTCCATCTCCTTGTGGCGCACGCCCATGATTGTGCCATCGTGCAGCTCACTCGTGACTTCGAGGCAGTCGGGCAGCGTCGCACGGTCGATGATCAGTGAATGATAGCGGCCGACCTCGATATCCTGTGGCAGGCCGGCATAGAGCCCCTTGCCGTTGTGGTGCAGCGGCGATACCTTGCCGTGAATAATCTTGCCCGCGCGCACGACCTTGCCGCCGAAGACCTCGCCGATGGCCTGATGGCCAAGGCAGATACCGAGAATTGGCACCTCGCCGCCGAGCTCGCGAATCACATCCTCGCTGATGCCGGCGTCCTTCGGCACGCCGGGCCCCGGCGAGATGACAATGCCCTCGTAGCCGCGACGCCGGACCTCCTCCACCGTCGTCTTGTCGTGGCGGATGACCTCGACCTCGGCCCCAAGCTCCGACAGGAGCTGGTAAACGTTGTACGTAAAGGAGTCGTAGTTATCTAAAAGCAACAACATCGTTTTCCACCTCCTCTACGACCTCAAACAACGCCTTTGATTTCTGCAGGATTTCCTGGTATTCCTTTTCGGGAACAGAGTCGGCGACGATGCCGGCCCCCGACTGGATGATGGCGGTGTCGTCGTTCTCGATGCGCATCGTGCGCAGCGTGATGCACATATCCATGTTGCCGCAGAAATCCATGTAGCCGACCGTACCCGAATACGAATTGCGCGGCACGGGCTCAAGCTCATGGATGATCTCCATGGCGCGCAGCTTCGGCGCGCCGCTGACCGTCCCCGCGGGGAACGTCGCCTTGAGCACATCCATCGGCGTATACCCCTGCTTGAGCTTGCCTACGACCTCCGACACCATGTGCATGACATGGCTGAAATACTCGACCTGGCGCAGCTTCGTCACGCGCACGCTGCCCGGCTCGCTGATGCGGCCGATATCGTTGCGCGCGAGATCGACAAGCATCGAGTGTTCCGCACACTCCTTGACATCCTTCTGCAGGCCCTCCGCGAGCGTCTTGTCCTCCTGCGGATTCCTGCCGCGGCGGCGCGTGCCGGCAATCGGGTATGTGTAGACCGTATCGCCCGACACCTTGACGAGCATCTCCGGCGAAGCGCCGACGAGCTTCACGCGGCCGAAATTGAAGTAGAACATGTACGGCGAGGGATTGACCTGACGCAACCGGCGATAGAAGTCAAAGCAGGGCTTCGTAATCTTCTCGCGGAACTGGCGCGACGGCACGACCTGGAAGATATCACCCGCGAAGATATGCTCCTTGGCCTTGCGGATGGCTGCAAGGAAATCCTCGGGGGCCTGGCCGAATTTCTTGAGGAAGTCGACCTTTTCCCGGCGTTTAGCCGCTTTTTTCTCCTGTTTCGGCAGCGGCGCCGAGAGCCGTTCTTCAAGGGATGCGATCTTGGCGGCGACGGCATCGTACGCCTCGTCGATGTCGCGTCCATCGACATCGGCCAGGCAGACGAGCCTGGCGCGGTTGCGCAGTGCGTCGTAGACGACGAGCACACGGCAGATCATGAACTGCCCCAAAAGTTCTTCCTCGCCTAAATCCATGCCGCGCACGCGGTCGAACGTTGCGACGATATCGTAGTTGAGATAGCCGACCATGCCGCCGTTGGCGAGCGGCAGCGACGGATCTTCGACGGCCGGGCGGAAATTCTTCATGTACGCCTTGATGGTGTCGACGGGCGCGCCGTCGATGCACTTCATCAGGTCATTCTCCTTGATCATCAGCTTGTTGCGAAAGACCTGCAGCCGGGCAAACGGCTCAGCACCGATAAAGGAATAGCGGCCGAACTGCTGATGCGTCGTATCGACGGATTCGAGGATAAAGCCCTTCTTTTCGCCGACAAGCTTGTAATAAACGGATACCGGCGTATCCATATCCATGTTGATCTCTTTGGTGACGGCGATGAGATTCGTCTCCGCCGCGAGCTTATGGAACGCCTCCCGTGATGGTTTCAGCTCCATGATGACCCCTTCCTTTCAGGCTTTCCGGGCATATGCCTTGTCGAGTGCCGCACGCATGTCGCGGATGAGCTGCACGGCTTCCTCCATCTTGCCATCGAGCAGGCGCTTGACGACGGCACTGCCAACAATCACGGCATCGCTCTTGGCGGCAGCCTCGACGGCCGCTTCCGGTGAACCGATGCCGAAGCCGACAGCCAGCGGCGTGTCCGTAAACCGGCGGGCCTTCTCACAGACCTTGCCGATCGTCGAATAATCGATTTTCTTGACGCCCGTAACGCCGTTGTTCGAAACGCAGTAGATGAAACCCGTCGCGCCCTTGCACGTCTCCGCCATGCGCGCTTCCGTCGTGCCTGGCGTGATGAACTCAGTCAGATGGAAGTCATGCGCCGCGCAGATTCTGCGCATTTCGCCCGACTCCTCATGCGGCACATCGGGAACGATGACGCCGTCCATGCCCGCAGCCTTGAAATCCGTGACGAATTTCTCAAAGCCGTAATGGTACATGTTGTTGATGTAACCCATGCCGATCAGCGGGATATCCGAGAACGTGCGGATCTTGCGGACAATCTCGAGTTCCTTCTTGAGCGTCATGCCGTTCCTGAGAGCCACAACCGAAGCCGTCTGGATGACGGGACCGTCGGCCATCGGATCGGAGAACGGCAGGCCGAGCTCGATGACATCGGCACCGGCGGCCTCCGCCTGCTTCACAGCCTCGATGGTCGTTTCGACATCCGGCGCGCCAGCCGTGATATAGATGAAGATTCCTTTTTTGCCGGCTGCCTTGAGAGCGGCCATTTTTTTATCCAAACGCGTGCTCATTACTCAATCTCCTCCCCGAGAACCTTTGCTACCATCTGTACATCCTTGTCGCCGCGGCCCGAGAGCGTGACGACAACCGTCTCGTCCGGACTCGTCGTCGGCATCAGATTCTCGAGGTACGCGAGTGCATGCGAACTCTCCATGGCGGGGATGATGCCCTCGATCTTCGAGAGGCGCTGGAACGCATCGAGTGCTTCCTGGTCCGTGACGGATACGTACTTGACGATGCCGGCATCCTTATAATAGGAATGTTCCGGTCCGACACCCGGATAATCAAGGCCTGCCGAGATGGAGTATGCCTCGACGACCTGGCCGTCCGGATCCTGCAGCAAATAGCTGAAAGCACCGTGCAGGATGCCCGGCTCGCCGGCCCCCGACAGCGTCTTGGCATTATCGGTCGGCGCTTCACCGCGGCCACCGGCCTCGACGCCGAACTTCTTGACAACCGGGTCATTGCGGAAGTCGTAGAACGTGCCGATGGCATTGCTGCCGCCGCCGACGCAGGCGATGAGGTAGTTCGGCAGGCCGCCGATCTTCTCCATCATCTGCGCACGAATCTCCTCGCCAATGACCTTCTGGAAGTCGCGCACGATCGTCGGATATGGATGCGGACCGACGGCAGAACCGATGATGTAATGCGTATCCGTGATATTCGTCGCCCAGTAGCGGATGGCCTCACTCGTCGCATCCTTGAGCGTTCCCGTCCCCGAGGAAACCGGGATGACCTTGGCGCCGAGCAGCTTCATGCGGAAAACGTTGAGCTTCTGACGTTCCACATCGAGCGCACCCATGAATACATGGCACTCCATGCCGAAAAGCGCGGCGACCGTCGCCGAAGCGACGCCGTGCTGACCGGCGCCCGTCTCCGCGACGATGCGCTTCTTGCCCATGCGCTTGGCGAGCAGCGCCTGGCCGAGCGCGTTGTTGATCTTGTGCGCGCCCGTGTGCAGGAGGTCCTCACGCTTGAGGAAGATCTTCGCACGGCCGTAATGTTTCGTGAGCTTCTCGGCGTAATACAGATTCGTCGGACGGCCGGCATATTCGCGCAAGTAACTCTTGAATTCCTCCTGGAACTCCGGATCATCCTTGTATTTTGCATAAGCGGCCTCCAGCTCGTTGAGAGCCGGCATTACGATTTCCGGGACATACTGTCCGCCATAAGCTCCAAATCTGCCTTTCGTATTCATGTATATCTTCCTTTCCATTCTTACCATCTGTTTTATGCACGGGCCTTGACACCGGCAAAGGCCCGCGTCTGCGCGGCGACATCATCGGCCCGCACAAGACCCTCCCCGACGAGGATGCCCTGGCAGCCCGCATCAGCCAGCCGCTGGGCATCATCCAGCGTGAAGATGCCGCTCTCGCTGATGAGCGTCCGCTCGCGGTCCGCATACGGCAGGAGCTCCATCGTCTGCTCGATCGACGTCGTAAAGCTCACGAGGTTGCGGTTGTTGATGCCGATGAACTCAGCCGGCGTCGCGAGCGCTGCCTCCATATCACGGCGGTCATGAACCTCGACGAGTGCATCCATGCCGAGGCTCCAAGTTGTGTAGAGGAAGGACTTGAGCTGCTCCGGCGTCAGGATGCGCGCGATGAGCAGGACGGCGTCGGCGCCGAGCAGCCTGGCCTCGTAGATCTGATACGGATCGATGATGAAATCTTTCCGCAGAAGCGGCAGCTTCACCTCGCCGCGGACCTTGCGGAAATCCTCATTGCAGCCGAGGAAATGCGGGTCCGTATGCACCGAGAGCATCGCGGCACCGTTGTCCTCGTAGATATGTGCGAGCTCCTCCACCGTGTACCTCCGGCACAGGCGGCCCTTGGCCGGGCTCTGCAGCTTGCACTCGGCAATGAGGTTCCATGGCTTCGCCTTGAACGCCTGCGCCATGCGGAAGGACGCCGGCGAGAGGCCCCGTTTCACCTCCGCAAGCGGCAGCTCCTGCTTGGCCGCCGCCACGATATCGCGTTTCTTCGCCACGATCTCAGCTAATATATCCCGCAATGTCAATTCCTCCCATTCCATGCTGCTACCTTCTGCATGAAGGAGCGTATCTTGTCGACTGATTTCTCTTTGTGCACCTCGAGGCTGCCCGAGACATCGACGCCGTACGGCTGGAAAATCTCCGCCGCCTCGGTGACATTTGCCTCGCTGATGCCACCGGCTATCAGTACCGGCTTCTCGACGGCCCGAATCTCCGCTGCGGCACGCTGCCAGTCAAAGGACTCACCCGTGCCGCCCGCCTGTCCCGGCCGGTACGCATCGACGAGGATGAACTCCGCCGGGAAATCATTGGCGGCCGCGGCCGAGAAACCGTCGCCGTACCGGTAAGCCTTGATGACGGGCCGGTTCAGCCGCCTGACGTACGCTGCATCCTCGTGACCGTGCAGCTGGATGTAATCGAGCCCGGCCTCATCCGCCGCCGCACAGACCTTTGCAGGCTCTTCATCGACGAAGACCCCGACCTTCCTGGCCCGATGAACCGTGCGTCCGATGACGGCGGCCTCAGCCGGCGTCACGAAGCGGTGACTGTCCGGCCAGAAGATGAAACCGATGAAATCCGCCCCCGCCTCATCGGCAGCCCGTGCCGCCGCTTCTGTCTTCATGCCGCATAATTTCGCTCGAAGCATCCTGCCATCTCCTCATCTGTATCCCATAAACATAAAAAACCCCGCCTGACAGATTCGTTTTCTGCCTGACGGGGCGAATATTCGTTTCGCGGTGCCACCCGAATTCAACAGCAGCCACTGCTGTTCTTCTCATCCGGTACGGGAACAAAGTCCGATACCGTAGCCCGATAACGGGGGCAGCCGTCCCAGCCTACTTCCTCACGGGTTCGGTGGGCTCTCGCAGGACCATTCACAAGGCATATCGCGCCGGACCTTGCACCAGCCGCCGGCTCGCTGAAGGGATAGAGACCTTGCTACTATTTCCTGTTCGATGATTTCATCTGTAACACTGTTAACTTGTTGATGGGTCTTATATTACACGCATCTTTTTGCCTTGTCAAGGGTTTATTCACAAAAATCCTGCATGTCTCCGCCCATAATACCAGGATAATGACCATCATCATCCATGTGGCGCGCCATTCTGTCCCCTGTTTGTGGACGAACAGCTGATTCATCCACGCCGAGCTGCTTGGCCACATCCGACCACGTATTGTTGATTTTCTTATAGGACAGGACTTTCCGGACATCTTTGTCCGCCGCCTTGGCCAGACGGCCGGCCATGTCGATATCCTGCGGACGGTAGCCATCCTTCAGCAGTGCAACGACGGTATCCTGGTCGACATTGCCCTGCTGGCTGATGCGCTTGGCCGTCATCTCATCACGCTCGGCCAGGACCTGATCATGGGTGACGCCGAGCTTTGCGCCGATATCACGCCAATCAGCGTCGTCGGTCTTCATCGCCATGACATCGTCAAAGGACTTGCCGCTGAGCTTGGCCAGCATGGCGGCCTGACCGATGTCGCGGAAATCCTTCTTGTCCTCGAGGGCCGTCTGGACCTGGCTCTCGCTGACGCCAAACTCCTCAGCAATGCGTTTTGCCATATCCGCCGTATCCATCTGACGTCCGCCACGCGGTCCCATTGCCTGTGTGGCAGCATATGAATGAGCTGCCCCGGACTGCGTCGAAAGCAGCCCCACGCCGCCAGCCGTCAGGATTGCACCGGCCAGCATGCCGGCTATCATTTTCTTCTTGAGCAAATTCATATCATCATCGCCTTTCTGTTGCATCATTATCCGTAAAATCAGAAATATCCATAACGTTTTTTGTTATGGATACAGTATAGGTGTTCGGATTTAACTTGTCTTTAGCAACGAGTTAGAAATACATTGTATTTCTTTCCAGTCAAATTTCAAAAAAACAAGGAAAAAAACGTGCCGATGTCGTATAATAATAAATACAGGTTATTACAGAAAGAGGTGACTAGGATGACTGAACAGGAAATCGAGAAACTCGTCCAGGATAAGCTCAGCGAAGCTTACAAGGAAAACGAGCCGCCGAAGAAGTTCTTCCTCACGGAGAATGGCCGCGGCGTCGTCGATGGCGGTGACATGTACAACGCTGTCGTAGAGGACGTGCTCCGCATCGTGCAGAAAGCCATGACGGAGACGCTCAAGGAAGCGCTGAAAAAATAAGCTCGTAATAAAAAGGGGCTGTGACAAAATGTAAAATCATTTTGTCCACAGCCTCTTTTTGCGTGCCGAGAGCTTCCTGTCCTGAAAAAAGGGTATACAACCCCTTTCCCCATAAAATGGTATACCATCCATCCTATGCGGCCTGTCTCATCTTTTGCTTTTTGTTGTAGTACTTATACAGGTTGTGACCTATTGAAACCAGGAAAATCTCCATGCGGACAGCATCGCTGCCTCTCCGCACTATTTTTTTGTACCAGCGGTCTGTCTTCAAGATACCGAATGTTCCCTCTGCTTGGATTGAGCGGTTCATCCGCAACAGCGCTCCCTGGATGCTGTTCAGATTCTCCACGACCTCTTGGTGCATGGCGGTCAGTTCTCGATTTATCCGGATGGTCCTGTTCCGGTCTGTCCGCTTGCAGTCAGATGCACAGGGGCATCCTGTACAGTCCTCGCATTGGTAGACCTCTTCCTGGCGGCCAAAACGGTTCCCTCTCACATTCTGGCGATACAGGAAACGGAAGGCCCGTCCATTTGGACAATGCAGTGTACCGGTCTCATCAATCTTGAAGTTCACGGCTCGGTAGGGATCCTGCTGATATGCCTTATCTGTCATCTCTTTCTTGTACATAGGGAACTTCATGTACTTCTCCATTCCATGCTGCTCGCAATAGATGTAATTATTGAATGAACCGTACCCGGCATCCGCTATGGGATATTTGGGGTAGAAGCTATATTTCTCGTGGAACTTCTCCATCAACGGGATGAAGCAGTCCATATCTGAGCGGTAATGGTTCACATCTGCAACAGCGATATACTCATCGGCAATACCAAATTGGACGTTGTAAGCAGGGAGCAGGCGTCCGTTCCCCATATAGTCCTGCTTGACTCGCATGAATGTGGCTGAGTGGTCCGTCTTGGCATAACTGTTCCGTCCGTCACCGCAGATCTGCAGTTTCTCGGTGTACTCGTCCAGCTTACTCATATATTCCCGAAGCCGCTCGTAATGACGTTGCTGCGGGCTCTTGTGGTGTCCGCGCCCGTGGACGAAGTCTGCTTCATCGAGCTTCCAGAAGGCAGTGTATTGCTTCAGCACCTCGGCCAGATACTCTGGGGCGTATTCCGTGTTTGTAGGGATGGCAATGCCGCTGGGAGCCAGTTCCGCATTGAGTTCTTCAAACAGTGCGGTTATCTTTGCAAACAAGCGGTAACGCGATTTCTCTGTGGCCTTCTTCCACACCCATTGATATTTATTTGCATTTGCTTCGAACTTCGATCCGTCAATGTACAGGTGGTTGAGGTCGATATGCTCCTCAGCAAATATCTGGCGGTTCAGGTCGTAGAACAGTTCTTCCACGGAAGGCTGGAGCACATCGTGGATGAAATAGCCGAACGTCCGGTAAGATGGGGTCTCGTGCTTCATGAGATACATGAAACGAAGGTTGACACGGCAATTGTCCTCGAGCTCGCGCAGTGAGATGTAGCCGTACTTCATGAATCCGAATAAGACTGTTTTCAACATGCTGACCGGGTCGTACCGAAGACGGCCAGTGCAGTGAGCTGGCACAGCCTTCAGGTACTTCTCCAAATTGATTCCCTCCATGAATCGGTCAAAAACCAGCACAGGATCACAGATATCCAGATAATCCGAAATAAACACTGGCAAAATGCCTTGTATTGTTTTAGAATGATATGTGGTAATCTTTTCCATAGTGGGATATAGAAAATTTTACCACAAAGAGGGCCGCATGCTCAATGAGCATGCGGCCCTCTTGTTTTTGGGGATCTGTTATTTCACAGCCCC
>CABJCJ010000022.1 GCA_902364065.1 Veillonellaceae bacterium SB90 | reverse complement strand
GGCTCGATGAAAACGATACCTTCAGTTTCGCATTTCATTGAACCGTAAAGCAGTTACCAGCAGTTTCCCCTATCGGCCTGCTGGGCCACTTCCCCCCTAAGGGGGAAGCTCTGTTTCACAAAAAATCCTGACCATGTCACGCATGACGGGTCAGGATTTTTAGTATGCCAAATCAGGCGGATGCCCGCAAGCTCTGGAGCTTGAAGACGATGGCGCCGAGGATGCCCGAGAGGATGGACGCCGAAAGGATGCTGATCTTCGCGAGGTCGAGCATCGCGCCGCTGTCGGCAAAGGCCAGCGAAGCGATGAAGATGGACATCGTGAAGCCGATGCCGCCGAGCATGCCCGTCGCGGCTGCCTGCCCCGAAGAGGCGTTGCCGGGCACGGGTACCTTGAAGAAGCGGTTGAAACACCAGACCGTGCCGAAGATGCCGATGGGCTTGCCGAGGCACAGGCCGGCCAGGATGCCGAGGAAGAGCGGCGAGCCCGGGTCAAACGTCGCAAACGAGAGCGTGACGCCCGCATTGCCGAGTGCGAAAATCGGCATGATGCCATAGGCCGACCAGGGCTCCAGGCGGTGTTCCCAGACATGGAGCATCGATTGCTCGGGGTCCTCCTGTGCGGGGATGGCAAGGCCGAGCAGGACACCTGCGATGGTCGGATGCACGCCGGCCTGCAGGAAGGCATACCAGGCGATGAGCCCGAGGACGAGGTACGCGAGGAAGAACCGCACGTTGAGGCGGCTCAACAGGAACGCCGCGACGATGGCCACGAGGCCGACGAAGAGCGCCGCAAAGGCGATTTCGCTGCTGTAGAACAGCGCGATGACGACGATGGCGCCGAGGTCATCGACGATGGCCAGCGCCGTCAGGAAGACGACGAGTCCCAGCGGTGCCTGGCGCGCCGTCAGCGTCATGATGCCGAGCGCAAAGGCGATGTCCGTAGCCATCGGGATGCCCCAGCCGCCTGCGGTCGGCGTGCCAAAATTAATGAGTGCATAGAGGATGGCCGGCACGATCATGCCGCCGAGGGCCGCGCCGACCGGCAGCATCATGGCCGAGCGCGTCTTGAGCTCGCCGTAGAGGAATTCGCGCTTGATTTCAAGACCGATGACAAAGAAGAATACGGCCATGAGTCCGTCGTTTATCCAGTGCAAAAGGCCCATCTCGAGACCAAAATCACCGAAGCCCAGCCGGATCGGCATGTGCAGGACGTGATGGTAGGCGCCGGCCAGCGGGGAATTCGCCAGCAGCAGCGCGACCACCGCACCGAGCAGCAGGATGGCGCCGCTTTTTGCTTCCCAGCGCCAGAACCAGAGGAATGGCGTCGCCAGCGAGCGGATTGTCTCTTTCATAACAATATCATCTCCTTATAAACATACATTTTTCTTTATATTATACAAAAGAAATCTGGGATTTAACAGGAAAAAGTAAAAACTGCCCGCCGCAAACCCGGAGGATGCGGCAGGCAGTCAAGCAGGAGTTCCTTATGAATCTGTCGTTATGGATCTGGCGTTACGATTTCGGCGTATGGCGCATGAGCTTCATCGGCAGCAACAGGATGAAGTTGAACACGAGGATCGTGAGGATCAGGAGCGCGCCGATGCCGTCTGCAATCATGTCGCGGTCCGGCACAAGGCCCGTACTCATGAGATACCAGAGATGCACCGCCAGCGTCTCGCCGCCGGCCATGACATCCGTATCGAACATGTGGCGCGATACCGTCGTGCCGGCCGTGAAGATCAGGATGGCCGTCTCGCCGAGGGCGCGGCCGGCCGTCAACGTGATGCCGGTGATGATGCCCGGCATGGCATTGGGCAGCACAACCTTGCAGATGGTCTGCAGCTTCGTGGCACCCAGGGCCAAACTGGCTTCCTCGTACGATTTCGGCACCGTGCGAATGGATTCCTCCGTCACGCGCACGAGCATCGGCAGGTTCAAAAGTACCAGCGTCAGTGAGCCGCCGAGGATGGAGAAGCCCATGTTCATCATGTTGACGAAGATGATCATGCCGAACAGGCCCAGGACGATGGACGGCACCGTCGCGAGACTCTCGACCGACAGGCGGATGCATTTCGTCAGCTTGTTCTCACGCGCATACTCCGCAAGGTAAATGCCGGCGCCGAGCGCGATCGGGATGGAAATGCCCATCGAGATGAGCAGCATGTAGAACGAGTTGAAGAGCTGGGCACCGACGCCGCCACCCGCCATCATATCGCTGGACTTGCCCAGCACGAACTGCGGCGAGAGCACCGGCAGGCCCTTGTAGAGAATGTAGCCGAGGAATACGGCCAGGAGGCCCAGGATGAAGAATCCCACGACCCAGAGGCCAGCCACGGCTATCTTGTTTTGTGTCCTTGTATCCATAGCGTCAAACCCTCCTCTGACCGAAACGGCGAATCAAGAGAATCATGCCCAGCGAAATGAGCAGCAGGACGAACGCCATGAGGAACAGGGCGTTGCCCCAGACCGAGCCAAACGGCGTGTTGCCCATCTCGACGACGATGTTGCTCGTCAGCGTGGCCGTCGGCGTGAAGAGCGATGTGATGATCTGCGGCGTGTTGCCGATGAGCATCTGCACGGCCATCGTCTCACCCACGGCGCGCGCCATCGCGAGCACAATAGCGGTCAAGATGCCGGGTGCGGCAGCCGGCACGATGACGTGCACCATCGTCTGCCACCAGGTCGCGCCGAGTGCGAGGCTGGCTTCTTCCAGCGGACGCGGCACGGCATTTAAGGCATCCGTGCTGATGGAAAGGATCGTCGGCAGGATCATGACGGCCAGCACCAACGATGCCGCAAGCACGCCGAAGCCCGTCGTCGTGCCGAAGGTGCTGCGCAGGAACGGCACGAGGACCATCAGGCCGATGTAGCCGTAGACGACAGACGGGATGGCGACGTAAAGGTCCGTTGCGGGGCGCATGATGTTCTTGAGCCAGACCGGCGCGACCTTCGCTAGGAAAATCGCACCGAGGAGTCCGAGCGGTGCACCGATGACGACGGACAGAAGCGTCGTCGCCAGCGAACCGATGATGAAGGACAAGGCGCCGAATTTCCCGAGCGTCGGGTCCCACTGCGCGCCGAAGAAGAACTCCAGCGGGCTGACCTCCGCAAAGGTCATGAGGCCCTGCCGCCCGACGAAAAAGATGATGGAAAAGATGATGATGGTCATGAGAAAAGCAGACGCGATAAAGAGGTATCGTCCACACTTGTCGTAAAAGAGCCTGCGCTCATGACCGCCGCCAGACTGTTTTCCGTCCATGCGGCTTACTGTTACTGCCCGTTCCATAATTTCCTCCCACTTCCTGTAGAGTCCCGCCGTCTGGCATCCTCATCCGGATGCCAGGCGTCAGATAATGAAAGAGTGGTCAGGGGGCCATGCCGTAGGTTTTTTGCCTGCTCACGATGGACTGCCCGCTGACCACTGCTCACTGTTCATTGGTTACGTTCCCTGCCGTGCCCGTAAGGCCTGCGGCGGGACTAAAATCAGTTCTTCATCTTGCTGATTGGAATGAAGCCGAGTTTCTCAACCTGGCTGTTCTGGAACTCATCGCTGAGGATGTAATCGATGAAGGCCTTGACGGCACCCGTCGGCTCACCCTTCGTGTACATGTGGCCGTAGCCGTAGATCGGATACTTGCCATCGATGATGTTCTGCGGAGAATACTCGACACCGTCGAATTTCAGGACCTTGACGGAATCATCGGCATACGGTGCATCGACATAGCCGATGGAACCCGGCGTGCTGGCAATGGCAGCGCGGACCGCACCGTTGGAATCCTGGATGACGACATCATCCGTGAATGCTGCGCCCTTGAGGACGACATCGGCAATCGTAGCACGCGAACCCGAGGATTTTGCACGATGGATCAGCGTGATCTTCTGATCAGCACCGCCGACTTCCTTCCAGTTCGTGATCTTGCCCGTCAGGATATCGATGGCCTGCTGCTTCGTGATGTTGTCGACCTTGTTGTCCTTGTCAACGATGAAGACGAACGGCTCAACGACGACCTTGTGGTCAACGAGGCCCTTGTCCTTGTACTCGTCCGGCAGGTTGACGTCGGAGTTGCCGATCTGTACGGCACCTTCCGATACCTGGTTCATGCCCGTGAAAGAGCCGCCGCCGGCGATGTTGACCGTGACCTTCTCATATTTGTCCTGGAAGGCTTCCTGTGCCGGTTTCAGGAGCGGCAGCAGTGCCGTTGAACCCGAAGCGGAAATCTTGCCGGAAATCTCCTGTGCAGCCCCGCTGCTGCTCGAGCTGGCAGCCTGCTGACCACCGCCGCCGCAGCCCGTGAGCAGTACAGCCGTACTGGCGACTACTGCGCCAATGGAAAGAAGTTTCTTCATCTTGTTGAACATATCCATTTCCTCCCAAACCATTCCTTGATTGAGTAAATTCCGGGAACCCGTTGGCTCCCTTCATCGTTCTCCTATATCGTAGCAAAGATTCCAGAGGCAATTGTTGCGAGTATGTTACGCTTTTGTTAAGATCAACGATCAACAACGTCTCCTGGTCCAGCCCAAGAGACTCAAATGCAAAAAAATGCCGCCCACATGGACGGCTTAAAATCATGGGGCAAGGTTTGAGCCCTGCCTGCTTCAAGATACTGATTTTATTTTTTCGACAATCAGTCGCTGCACCCAATCCGGCGGCATACGACGGCCGGCATTCCAATCCTGGACTGTACGATACGGAGCGCCAAGGAGTTCCGCAAGCTTCTTGATATTAAGCCCTGCTTTTTCTCTGGCATACTTGATGGGATTATTTTCCCGATCCATCACTTCCTGATACGCTACAGTATCGGCGGCCACCAGCGTAACGATATCATCCGGCTTTTCCTTCTTGATTGCATCCATGGTCGATGCCTTCGGAATGGGCTCCCCTTCATGTTCCGCCGACCAGAGCATCAGATTCAATACATCGGCTGCATTTTCAAGCGCTTCTGGCAGAGTTGCTCCATCGGTAAAACAGTTTTCCAAATCTGGAAACGTAACGTAATAAGTTTTATCCTCTTCATTCCAGGAGATAAGCGCTGGATATGCATACTTCATGATGTTTCCTCCTCTATGTATATCTATGTATATCAGCAAAAGACGTCTGCCCCTCGCCTCATTCAATTCCTGCTTGTTTAAAGATTGCCTTTGCGGTTCCTGGCGGTATGTCCTTGGCGTGACGCCAAACCGGGAATCGCTTCTGTGTCACGGGGCTATAGAATATGTCGTGATTGCCACCATGCTCTATAAACTTGCACCCATGCTTTTTCAAGTGTTCAGTTCTTTGCAGATGGCTCTCCCGAACCATCACGACAGGACAAGAGCGGCCAGCGCAAACAGCATGCAGCATATCACGGCAATCAGCAGGGTCTGGCGCAGGATGATTCCTTCCTGTCCGGCGATGCCCGCCGTTGACGTTCCGAGGAAGACGTTGCTCGGCGAAAGCAGCGTCCCCACCGCGCCGCCAGCTGTCTGCAGGGCCAGCAGCTGCTCCACCGGCAGATGCAGGATGGTCCCCATCTGCTGCTGAAAGGCCGCAAACAGGATGTTTGACGAAAGATTGCTCGCCGTCATGAAGGAGCCGAGCAGACCGACAAACGGGGCCGCCAGCAGGTACCCCTTGCCGGTAAGCGTGGCCAGCCCTTCAGCCAAAGCCCTGGTCTGCCCTGTCGTCACCATGATTTCCGACATCGCGAGCAGGAGCACGACTGTCGTTGCCACCGGCCGGGTGCGACAAAGCGCATAGCGGCAGGCAGAAGCCAGGACCGTCTTCCCGCCCCTTCCTGATTTTCGAAAAGGCCCCACAGGGACAGGCGGCACAGCAGCGGGTATCCCGCCTGTTCGCCGCCAGAGCAGGAATGCCCCAAAGCCCAGGAGCGATGCGAGGAAATTGGCCAGTTCTGCATGGACGTATGAAAACAGCGTCTGCCCTTCTCCCTGCAGGATACCGAGGCACAGGACGAGGAAGAAGGTGCGGCGCAGGCCGCTCCAGCCATCTGCCAGATACGCAATCAGGAAACCGGACAGCAGACAGACCAGAAGCAGATACGAAGACGACAACACCAGGACCGTGCGCTCCATGGAGGGCGTCAGTGTGACCTGCGTCAGCAGGCCGTCCCAGGCAAGCCCGACTGTACCGAAGGTATTTCCCCAGCATTGGCCCAGCAGGGCAATCAGCACGGCACGCAGTGGCGGAATGCCCAGCCGGACCAGCAGCGGCGCGCAGATCAGTACCGGCACGCCGAAGCCTGAGATTCCCTGCAGGAGATGCGCAAACAGCCAGCCGACAACGAGTGCCTGTACCGCCAGGTCTGTGGAACAAGCCTGCAGGAACTGCTGCAGACGCCGCAGGATTCCCAGCGCCTCTGCTCCAGCATAAAGCAGCAGCGTGCCGAATATGACCCCAATGATGGGTAGCGCATGCAGCACGCCCTGCAAGCTGGCATCCAGCAGCAGCGTGCCCGCTGCGCCGAAAAACGCGCTGCCGAGTGCAGCGGCCAGCAGGAATCCAAGTCCCGCCGCCCGCTGCACAGACTGACGGAGCGCGAGCAGCATGACGAGCAAGGACAAGATTGGCATCAGCGCCAGCAAACAACGTTCCACATCCATTCAGAAGCCTTCCTTATTCCGATTCTGTTCAACTATCCTGCGTTTTCTCAAATCGGTATTTCTGCTGCACCTGCGGGTATTTATCATGGTCTACCTCGCTCATGAACATATCCAGCGGCCGGCAATATACGCCGCAGCTGCCATACAGGGCCTGGTACACGCAGTAGATTTCTCCCGTCTCGGTATGCATGACGGGACAGGCTATGATCTGATACATGTTATCCTTGAAATGTCTCCACAATTCCCCGGCCTGCGGGATGGCCCGGCGGTACTTGGCATGAAGCAGTGCCCGCTGCTGCTGGATTTCTTTCGATTCTTCCATGATTTCTCCTTATCGTCTCTCTATTAAGATACAAGCATCTGCCCTCTTTGCCAAGAAACAAGCCCTCGCCATGCGCTGCGGGAAGCAGTCAGTCATCGGGAGGGCTTGCTCTTTATCCTTGCATGTTATTTCCGCGGCAGGACTTCGACCCAGTAGCCGTCGGGATCGCTGATGAAATAGATGCCCATGGCGGCGTTCTCGTAGCAGATGCAGCCCATCGCCTCGTGCTTCTTGTGGGCGGCTTCGTAATCGTCCGTCGTCACGGCCAGGTGGAATTCGTTCTCGCCGAGGTCGTACGGCTTCTTGCGGTCGTGAACCCAGGTCAGTTCGAGCTCATGCGGGGTCTTGCCGCCGTCGGAGAGGTAGACGAGCGTAAAGCCCGGCCCCTCGAGGCGGTGCGATTCCTCAAAGCCGAGCGCTTCCTTGTAGAAGGCCAGGCTCTTCTCGAGATCCAGGACGTTGAAGTTGTTGTGGGCAAACTGAAATTCCATGATGTTTCCTCCCAATATAAAATCAAGTGCTTTTATATCCAGTGTAGCACATTTCCATCCCTTTTCCCATAGATACCTTTTGGCTGCCATTCTCTCTGCCGGTATCGTCATGCTGCCGGCTCCCGGCACTCTGTTCCTGATTGACAACGTTACAGGCGGGCGGCTCCCCGCCTTTGCTTTCTCCCGGCCGATATGATAGAATAGGAACATCAGACAGACCGTACCGATGGCTTGCTGCCGGGGCTCAGGAAGCCCGGCAGGCGCGCCAGCAAGCCGGGATGCTATTATTTTAAATTTAATCGTAAAGGGGAATTCATCACATGCTCAACCAAGTTTCTGTATTCGCGGAAAACACCAAGGGTGCTCTGCGCAGGATGACGGCGGTGCTCGCTGCGGCCGACATCAACATCTACTCCATGCTCGCCAGCGACAGTGCTGAGTTCGGCATCATCCGCCTCGTCATCACCGATCCGGAACGCGCCGTGGAGGAACTCAAGAAAGCCGGCTACCAGTGCCACATCGACAAGGTCATCGCCGTCGAGATGGACGATACGCCGGGCAGCCTCGACAAAATCCTCAACCATCTCTGCGAGGCCAATGTCTCGCTCGACTACCTCTACATCTCCTACGACCGCCAGGCCAGCAAACCGGTCGTCATCTTCAAGACGCAGGAGCCGGAGGCCGAGACGTTCCTGCGCGGCAAGGGCTACAAGCTCGTCGACAAGTTCTGACCGCTGCGCAGACAATACGACACGGTATAAAAGGAGCCGCCAGTCATCGGGAATCATCCGGATGGCTGGCGGCTTCTTGGCTTGAAAAATGCCCCGGCTCGCAGGAACCGGGGCGTTTGTAACCGTATGGGGTATCAAGAAAATCAGAGCATTTCTGCGAGGTCGAAGATGAGCTGCTTCGATTTCTCCCAGCCGAGGCACGGGTCCGTGATGGACTTGCCGTACGTGCCCTCACAAATCTTCTGGTTGCCGTCCTCGATGTAGCTCTCAATCATGAGGCCCTTGACGAGCGTCTGGATGTCCGGCGAGATGCGGCAGCTGTTGACGACGTCCTTGGCGATGCGGATCTGCTCGAGGTATTTCTTGCCCGAGTTCGCATGGTTGGCGTCGACGATGACGGCCGGATTCTGGAGATTGCGCTTGTGGTATGCCTCGTAGAGCGAGCGCAGGTTCTCGTAGTGGTAGTTCGGCAGGCTGTTGCCGAAGCTGTCGACGTAGCCGCGCAGGATGGCATGAGCGAGCGGATTGCCCGTCGTGCGCACCTCCCAGCCGCGGAACAGGAATTCCTGCGAGTGCTGGGCCGCTTCGATGGAGTTGAGCATGACGGAGATGTCGCCCGACGTCGGGTTCTTCATGCCGACAGGGATGCCGATGCCGCTTGCGATCATGCGGTGGAACTGGTCCTCGACGGAACGCGCGCCGACGGCTGCATACGATAGCAGGTCAGAAAGGTAGCGGTAGATTTCCGGATAGAGGATTTCCTCGGCGCAGGTGAAGCCCGTCTCGCGCACGACGCGCGCGTTCATCTCGCGGATGGCGATGATGCCGCCGAGCATGTCCTCCTTGCCCTCCGGGTCCGGCTGGTGCAGCATGCCCTTGTAGCCGATGCCGATCGTGCGCGGCTTGCTCGTGTAGACGCGCGGCACGATGAGGATCTTGTCCCGGACCTGTTCCTGCACGGGCACGAGACGGTGGATGTAGTCGAGCACGGCCTCTTCGTTGTCGGCCGAGCACGGGCCGATGATGAGCAGGAAGCGGTTGTCCTGCCCCGTCAGGATGGCAGCGATCTCCTTGTCGCGCTGGGCCTTGATCTTCTTGACGCGGTCGTCAATCGGAAACTGCTCCATGAGCTCCTGCGGCGTGGGCAGCTTGCGGATAAATTCCATTTGCATTTCCATTCGGTTTTCCCCTCTCTGGTGATTCTATTGAGTTCCATTATATCATAGATTTTTCCGTTTTTCAGCCCGGCAAACGGTCGAGGAAGACGAAGCCGCAGATCATGAGGAGCGTCAGGAAGGCGTTGGCCGCCCAGAGGATCGGCAGCGACAGATTCGCGTACTCCCCCTTCTTCTTCGACTCGCGCAGGAAAAAGCCCGTCATGAGGGCCCAGAGCAGCGCGAGCGGGACGCACTGCAGGAGATTGTCCTCGGCAAAGAAGCGCAGCAGGAAGACCACGAGGATGATGTCGGCGATGACAGCCGGTTTCATCGATACACCTCGCTTTCCGAGAGGTACGTATCGCGGCGGAAGAAGCGGCCACCGATGCCTCCCATGATGTGCTGGACCTCGGCGAGGAACTCCGGCCAGTTCTCTGGCAGCTCCGCCGGCACATAACGGCAGCGGATGACCGTCTCGGTCCCGTCGTGGCGCGTCAGGCGCACCTCGAGCTTCGGCCCTTCCTCGCCGCGCTCGGCCGGCCACTTGTCCTCGAGATGCTGCGTGCGGTCGAGCATGTCGAGCAGGCGGATGATGGCGCGCGGCACCTCATAGGCATGGCGCTCGGTCCCGAGTTCCTGCTTGTGGCGGTTGTAGATGATGACGCGGCGGCGGCGGTCAAGGGCCAGCTTCTCGCGAATCGGGATCTTCCTGCCGCCCGCCTTCAAGGGGACTTCCTCAAGCAGGGAGAAGCGCACCGATTCGAGGTGGTTCTCCTGGCGGATGGCCGCCCCGGGCAATTCGTTGAGCCAGTCGATGAACGAGGCCCAGTTCTCAGGGTACGCCCCGCGGCCCGTGATATGGCGCTGCGGCTTGCCCTCCTCCTTGTAGAGGAGCGTCCACTGCGTATCAGCCCGCGCGGGCTCCTCCGGCACGAAGCGGCTGCGCCAGCGCTGGATCCCGAGCTTCTCGAGCTTCCGGAGCCAGCGGCGGCCGCTCGGCAGCTCCTCCTTCGGCAGCTCCTGCCCGTCCTGCGGCTCCTGCTCGGCAAAACAGCGGCGGCAGCCCACGTACACCTTACGATCTTTGACGACCGCCTCCACCTGCCAGCGGTCCGCCGTCAGCGGGCCGCCCAAGATAAAGGATAATCGTTCCAACACCTCAAGCACTCCTCTCCAGTTACCATTTCATTTTACAATTGCGTTAAAATGTCAAAAGTTTTTTGCATCATGCCAGGAAAAGCGGTACAATGAACCTATCAGCAAATAGGAGGTATCCTTATGAAAAAATTATGGCTCATTGCCACCATGCTCTGCCTGCTGGCGTTCCCGGTCAGCGCGTTTGCGGCCACGTCGGACAACGCCAAGGCCTTCGCCAGCGAGGAAACGGTTGCCACGCAGTGGATTGACACGATGCTGACGAAGAACCAGCCCGAAAAAGCCCTGACGCTCATGGGCAAGGACGCCCAGACCAACGTCAAGCCAGCGCAGATGAAAGAGATCCGCGACCGCATGACGAAGGAACTCGGCACGCTCAAGACCACGCGCTTCATCAGCTGGACGCGCTTCGACCAGGCCGACCAGTTCATCTACCTCATGGGCTTCGACAAGTCCCCGACGGTGCGCTGCGAGCTGCTGTTCAAGAAAGACGGCACGCTTGAAAACTTCAACCTGACGCCGTTCACAGTCCAGCAGAAGACGGACGCCAAGGCCAGCGACAAGAAATAAGGTCCCCCCGCAGCCTGTAAAAATACCCTGTGGCACATCGAGATGCCCACAGGGTATTTTTTATGCCGCTCTTGCTCGAAAAGGCATTCCCCAGATGAAGAAGGCCAGGACCTCAGGACAGGCATGCCCTGACGTGGTCCAGAATGACGCCCGCGAGCTCCGCCTTGGATGAAAGCGGGCAGTCGCAAACCGTGCCGTCGCGCATGAAGAGCTTGGCACAATTGGTATCGACGGCAAAGCCCGCATCGGAGCGCGAGACATCGTTGGCCACGATGAAGTCGAGGTTCTTCTTCGCGAGCTTGCCACGCGCGTACTCCTCGAGCTTCGTCGTCTCGGCCGCAAAGCCGACGAGCACCTGCTGCCGCTTCTTCTGGCCGAGCTCCAGCAGGATGTCCGGGTTGCGCTCGAGCACGAGCGTGAACTCGCCCTCGCTCTTCTTGATCTTGTTCTCCGCCACGATCTTGGGGCGGTAGTCGGCGACGGCCGCGGCCTTGATGACGACATCGGCATCGTCAAATTCGCGCAGCACGGCCTCGCGCATCTCGCGGGCCGTCTCGACATGAACGCAGCGCACGCCCGGCGGCACCGGCAGCGCCGAGGGCGCCGATACGAGCACGACGTCAGCGCCGCGCGCCGCGGCCTCCTGCGCGATCGCGTAGCCCATGCGGCCCGTCGAGCGGTTGCCGAGGTAGCGCACGGGGTCGAGCGGCTCGCGCGTGCCGCCGGCCGTCACGAGGATCTTGCGGCCGAGCAGGTCGCGCGCCTTCGCGAAGAACGCCTCGACCTGGCGGGCGATGTCCACGGGCTCCGGCAGGCGGCCCTTGCCCGTCACGCCGCAGGCCAGGTGCCCCGACGCGGGCTCGATGATGTGGAAGCCGCGCGCCGCGAGCTCCCGGAGGTTCTTCTGCGTCACGGGATTCTCGTACATGTTGGTGTTCATGGCCGGCGCCAGGAATACCGGCGCCTTCGTCGCAAGCAGGGTTGTCGTCAGCATGTCGTCGGCAAGGCCGGCGGCCGCCTTCGCGAGGAAGTTGGCCGTGGCCGGCGCGACGATCAGGAGGTCCGCGAGGTTCGCCAGTGCGATGTGCTCGACGTTGTGCGTCGGGACCTTGTCCCACATGCTCGTGACGACGGCCTGCCCGCTGATTTCGCGGAAGGTCAGCTCCGTCACGAAGTCCTGGGCGGCCCGCGTCATGATGACGTGCACCTCCGCGCCCGCCTTGCGCAGGCGGCTCGTGAGTTCAACGGCCTTGTAGGCCGCGATGCCGCCCGTCACGCCGAGGACGATTTTCCTGCCGGCAAGCGGCCCTTGCGCAAGCATCTCCTCCATGGCGTCTTATTCCTCTTCGTCCAGCTTGTAGGTGATCTCGCCTTCGGCAATCTCCTCAAGCGCGTTCGTCACGTTCTTCGTGGAGTGTGCCTTCGTCGCGAGCAGCTCGGCACCGTCGAGCAGCTGGCGGGCGCGCTTGGCACCGAGCACCACGAGGCCGTAGCGGCTGTCGACTTTCTTCATCAGGGCATCGGTCGACGGATTGACCATGCTCATCTCAACATTATTCGTTTTCATTGTTCAACACCTCAGCAATTACTTCTTCTTTATCAATGCGGCAGTGCTCTGCCACCATGATGGACTTGATGCGCGAGACGGCCTGGCGCACGGTATCGTTGATGACGACGTACGTGTAGCGGCGGCCGATCTCGATTTCCTGCTTGGCCGCGCCGAGGCGCCTGGCAAGGGACTCCGGCGTTTCCGAACCGCGGCCGCGGATGCGGCGCTCCAGTTCCGGCAGCGACGGCGGCAGCAGGAAGATGAAGAGTCCGTCGGGGCATTTCTCCATGACGTTGAGGGCTCCCTGCGTATCGATCTCCAGGAGGATGTCCTGCCCGGCCGCGCGGCGCTCCTCAATCTTACCGAGCGGCGTGCCGTAATAATTGCCGTAGACATTGGCGTATTCGAGGAAGCCGCCGTCCGCAATCATCTGCTCAAACTTCTCACGGTCCAGGAAATAGTAATTCCTACCATCGACCTCTCCGTCGCGCGGCTGGCGCGTCGTCGCCGAAATCGAGTAGGCAAGCTCCGGCGTCTGCGACAGGAGTTCTGCGCAGACCGTGCCCTTCCCTGTTCCCGATGGTCCGGATACCACAATCAATAAACCCTTGCTCATATCTTCTCATCTTTTCCTTTGCTGTCGAATTTCACATCGAGGTCGTCACTGCCGTTGTCCACGATGCGATGTGCCACCGTTTCCGGCTGTACTGCGGACAGGACCACATGATCGCTGTCCATGATGATGACGCCGCGCGTGCGTCTGCCGTACGTCGCGTCGATCAGGCGCTCGCCGTCGCGCGCTTCCTGGATGATGCGCTTGATGGGGGCCGACTCCGGACTCACAATCGCGACGATGCGATTGGCGGCAACGATGTTGCCGAATCCGATATTGATCAACTTGAAATCCATATCCGTATTCACTCCCGTCATTCTATGTTCTGCACCTGTTCGCGCAGTTTCTCGATCTCGCTCTTCATATCGACGACGAGCTGCGCGGCCTCCATGCAGTTGGCCTTGGAGGCAATGGTGTTCGTCTCCCGGTTCATCTCCTGGATCAGGAAATCCAGCTTGCGGCCGACCGGCCCCTGCGCCTGACTGACAATGGCGCGGAACTGGCTGAAATGGCTGCCGAGGCGGACAACCTCCTCGGTGTAGTTGACCTTGTCCGCATAGATGGCCGTCTCCTGGATGAGCCGCGTCTCATCGGGCTCACGGGAGCCCAAGAGCTCCTTTATCGTTTCCTGCAGGCGCTGCCGGTACGAGGCGACGATGGAAGGCGCGAGCTCGCGCAGGCGCGTGACACACGCCGCAAGCCTGTCGATGCGCGCGAGGAAGTCCTGCTCGATATGGCGGCCTTCCGCCTGCCGCATCGCGTCAAACTGCCGAAGGGCCTCGGAAAGCGCCTCCCGGAGCGGTCCCTCCACGCCCGTGAGCTCCTGTGTCTCCTCCATGCGGATGACGTCAGGGTACGAGGCGATATCCATGATCTCGTCGGGACGCGCGAGGTGCAAAAAATCGCTGAGGTCGTCAAGCGCCTGATGATACGCGAGCGCGAGGTCCTTGTCGACCCGGATGGAACGGCTCTGCGGACGCTTGTCCTCGCACGTCAGGAACACGTCGACCTTGCCGCGCGCAACGACGTCGCGGATCTGCCGGCGCATCATGTCCTCATAGGGATAGAGCGGATGCACCATGTGGAACGACGTCTCGAGGAACCGCTGGTTCACCGCCTTGACCTCGATGGAGATCTTATAGGACTCATCTTCCCGCAGGGCCGCGCCGAATCCTGTCATGCTCTTCAACATAAAACCATCTCTTCTCTGCTGCAATCGGACGCGTCTCAGCGCTTTGGCAGTTCGCCCGTGAAGACGAGCTCCGCGGGACCCGTCATGAATACGTGATTGCTTGCCTCATCCCACTCGACATGCAGTGTGCCGCCGTCG
Source organism: Veillonellaceae bacterium SB90 (assembly GCA_902364065.1). Taxonomy (GTDB): domain Bacteria; phylum Bacillota; class Negativicutes; order Selenomonadales; family Selenomonadaceae; genus Mitsuokella. The sequence goes on along the minus strand of CABJCJ010000022.1, from coordinate 30,546 downwards.
AGCTGGACCTCGACGCTGCGGTCCGTCCGGCCCGTCAGCACGCCGGCGACAGCCGTCGCACACGAGCCCGTGCCGCAGGCCAGCGTCACCGCCGCGCCGCGCTCCCAGACGCGCATGCGCACATGCCCGCGGTCCTTGACCTCGACGAATTCCGTATTCGTCTTGCGCGGGAAGGCCGGATGATGCTCAAACGAAGAACCGAGCTCATGGATGGGGAAGCCTTCGGCATCATCGACGTAGATGACGCAGTGCGGATTGCCCATCGAGACGCAGGTCATCGCGTAATCCTTGCCGTTAACGGTCAGCTTCTCGTTGACGACGTGACGGCGGCAAAAGCCCTTGACCGGGATCTCGTCGCCCTCGAGGATGGGCTCGCCCATATCGACGCGCACGCCGGATACGGTATCCCCCTCAAAGATCAGGCGCGGCACGAGCACGCCCGCGCCCGTCTCGACCGTGAATTCCTTCTTGTCCGTCAGATGGGAATCGTAAAGATAGCGCGCAAAGCAGCGGATGCCGTTGCCGCACATCTCCGCCTCGCTGCCATCCGTATTGAAGATGCGCATGCGGAAGTCCGCCTTGACCGAAGGCTCCACGACGAGGATGCCGTCGGCGCCGACGCCGTAATGGCGGTCACAGACCTCCTGGGCAAATGCCGCGTAATCGGCCACCTTATCCTGCAGGCAGTTAATCAGCACGAAATCGTTGCCGCAGCCCTGCCATTTCGAAAACTTCATGAGAAGTACCTCCTCACAATTTTTATGTCAATCTTTATCTCTTTATTCTACCTGTTTTGGCCACTTGTTGCAAGTTTTCTTCGCTAAATGGCGAAATTTCGCCGATTTTCCGCGTTTTTGCGCCTCAGAAGCGGGCAGGAAGACAGACTGCCTTGAGTTGCCCGCAGTGCAATGCTATAATTTTCCTATATAAATATAGTAAGAAACGAGGATCGTATCATGAGTCTTGATGGATTTTCCATGCACCCGCTCGTGCAGGAGCTCGACCGAGCCCTGACCGGCGGCCGCATCGATAAGATTACCCAACCGAACAAACAGTCGATCATCCTGTCCGTGCGCCAGCCCGGCAGGAATCACCTGCTCCACATCTCCATACAGCCGCAGAATCCCTCGGCGCACCTGCTCGCGAAGAATCTCGAGAACCCGCCGGAGCCTCCGGTCTTCTGCATGGTCCTGCGCAAGCAGCTCGAGACGGGCCGCATCGCGGGCATCCGCCAGCACGGGCTCGACCGCCTGCTGCTCATCGACGTGGATTCTCTCGCCGCCGGCGGCCGCATCGTCACGAAGACGCTCGTACTCGAGCTCATGGGCAAGTACAGCAACATCATCCTCGTGCAGGACGGCCTCATCCTCGACGCCCTGCGCAAGATTGGCAACAACAACAGCCGCGTCCGCACGGTGCTGCCGGGACAGGCCTACGAGCTGCCGCCCGGCCAGGACAAGCTCGATCTCTTCACCGACGACCTCACGGCCATCCTCGCGCGCATCCGCACGGCCGAGGGGCCGCGCCTCGACAAAGCCCTGCTCGCCGCCTGCATGGGCTTCGGGCCCGTATCGGCAAAGGAAGTCTGCTTCTCGGCCGGCCTCGCCCCCTCCGTGCACCTCGATGCACTCGACGACGCCGATTTCGCCGCCATCCGCGAGGCGCTCGAGGAGCTGCGCGCGGCCGCGACGAAGGAACCCGCTGAGCCGGCCCTCCTCATCGACCCGAACCAGAAGGTGCTCGCGATGGCCTCGTTCCCGCTCCACTACCTGCCGGATGCCGTCAGCCTCACCTTCCCGACGATCAGCGCGATGCTCGAGAAGGCCGACCAGCTTTTAGGCTCCTACGTGCTGCCCGACAAGGACCGCTTCCGCAAGCTCGTCAAGAACGAGAAGAACCGCGCCGAGAACAAGCTCGTAAAGCTCGACGAGGAAATCAGCGAGGCCGAGAACGCCGAGGAATACAAGGTGCGCGGCGACAACCTCATGACGTACCAGTATCAGTTCAAGGACCGCGAAGACGCCGAGATCGAGGTGCCGAACATCTACAGCGAGACGGGCGAGACAATCCGGATCCCGCTCGACCAGCGCCTGACGCTCGTGCAGAACATGCAGGCCTGCTACAAGAAATACGACAAGCTCAAGCGCGCCCAGGAACTCCTGCGCGTGCAGCGCCGCGAATGCGAGGAGAACATCGCCTACCTCGAGAGCATCGAGGCCTCGCTGCTCGCCTCCTCGAGTCTTGCCGAAATCGCCGAGATCCACAACGAGCTCATCGCCGCCGGCTACCTGCGCGAGAAGCCCAAGAAAAAGAACAACGACAAGCCGGCCCGCCCCTTCCATTTCCAGGCGCCGGATGGCACTTCCATCCTCGTCGGCAAGAACAACTATCAGAACGACAAGCTGACGTTCCAGACCGCCCGCTTCAACGATACCTGGTTCCACACGAAGGACATCCCGGGCTCCCACGTCATCCTGCAAAACGGCGGCCTTGAGCCCAGCGAGGACGACATCCTGCTCGCCGCCAGTCTCGCCGCCCATTTCAGCAAGGCCCGCGGCTCCTCGAAGATCCCCGTCGATTACACCGAGGTCCGCTATGTCAAGAAGCCGTCCGGCAGCAAGCCCGGCTTCGTCATCTTCACAAATCAGAAGACGCTCTACATCACCCCCGACGAAAAGGAGCTCGCCGCCATCCTGAGCCAGGATCCGGCAGCCATCTCATAATCAGATGAAGATATGCAAACACCTCCGCCAGACAAGAGCGGAGGTGTTTTTTGAATGTCGCAGCCTAAGCCATTTCTGTCACTTACCGAGCGCCTGATAATATGCAGGGTCTACAATATCCTTGCCTTCTACCGGTTCCTGCGTGATCTTCATCTTCAGCCACAAATCGGACATTTTCTGGGCAATATCTGCCATTTTACCACTTACCAGATAATCCTTTGTCATATCTTCATCAAAGTACTGGATATTCTTCATTTCTTCCTTGAATTCATCCGGCGTCATTCCCTGGCTCTCAGCGCAAATCGGGATTGCCTCATCCGGATGGTCCTTGATATACTGCACGGCACGGAACCAGGCACGAATGATTCCCTGTACCGTCTTCGGATACTTCTCGGCGAAATCACGGCGGAATGCCAGCGAATCGACAATCAGACCAGGATACTCTTTACTGGTTACCAGTGTCTTGCCGAAATCCGTATGATTGGCCTTGGAAAGCCATGGTTCCCAAGTAACGGCAGCATCCACCTGTCCGCCGACAAAAGCGGAGCCGGCGTCCCCGGCGGACATGCTCTTGACATCAAAATCCTTCATGGAAAGGCCTTTCTCCGCCAGCATCGTATTGAACCAGAAAAGCGAAGCACCTCCTGTCGTTTCCAGCGCGATGGTCTTGCCTTTCAGGGACTCCAATGAATCGTAAGCATTCTTTACCACCACGCCATCAGCACCGTTAGAATTGCACAAGGGCTGCACGGCTACCAAATCAAGGCCGGCGGACTTGTCAATCACCTCGGTATCCAGTGTTTCCGCCGTTCCCTGCAGACTTTCCGAACGCATGGCATTGGCAATATCGCTGGTCGATTCGATGGTACGCATCTCCAAGTCAACGCCTTCCTCTTTGGCGAAGCCTTTTTCCACCGCCAGGTGCAGCGGCGCATACCCAATCCACGTGGCACTGCCCAAGATTACTTTGCCGGAATAAAGACCATCTTCCGTCTGATCGTTCTCCGCTTTCTGCGTACCGCCACAGCCGACAGCCAGTAAACTGCCAATGAGCAAAAGTGTAGTCATGACATATGGTATTCTGCGCATCATAGAAAGCCCTCCTTTATCATCTATCGTCAGATATCTCTTTCCTTGCTGCCACAAAACAGCACCTTGATTGCCGCCGTTTCCGGAGCAGACAACAAGGAAAAAGCTTCCCGACAGGCTTCCAGGGGAAAAATCTTTGAAATCAAAGGCCGGACATCCAGCCTTTTTTCGGCCAGCAAATGAATGGCTTGCTGCAAATGCTTTCGCTTGTAAGCATTGCAGCCAATCAGATGCAATTGGGAACCAACCAGTTCATTCATATCAAATACAACATCCTGCTCAAATACACTGACCACCAAAAGCGTCCCATTCGGCTTGGTCCGTCGCAGGGCCGCGGTGAAAGCACCTGTATTCCCGGCTGCTTCAATCACTTTGTCATAGCGGCATTCGTCCTGTGCGGATTCGACCTGCGCCCCCAGGCGGACCGCTTGCCGACATCGTGTCGGGGAACGCTCCGTCACCGTGATGCGTGAAACGCCATATACGGCCTTTGCCACCAGGATCGTCAGCAGGCCAATAGCGCCGCAACCGATGATATGCAGAGAATCGGCCGCCCGAAGCTCTCCCTGTTCACAAATGTTCAGGGCTACAGCCAAGGGCTCGGCCAAGGCCAGAGACGGGAGATCATCCGTTTCCGGGACATGGAGCAATGCCACTTCCGGCAAGGTAATCCACTCAGCAAAACATCCCGGTGCGACTTCACCGATATAGCCTAAATGGGAACAAGTCTGAAAATCACCATTTTGGCAGCTCAAGCAATGGCCGCATGGCACCATGGGATTGGCGGTGACCAGCTCACCCGTCTGAAAGGAAGCAACGCCTTCACCAACAGCTTCAATCCGGCCGATGAATTCATGTCCCATCGTTTCCGGCACATACTCCGTAAACATCCCTTTGCGATACCGATGCAAGTCCGAGCCGCAGATACCGGCATAAAGGACACGTACAAGCACGTCTTTTCCCTGGCAAGCAGGCTTGGGAATCTCTTCGCAGCGAACATCGCCACTGCCGTAAAATCGCACTGCTTTCATGCTGTACCTCCTTCCCTCCGATTCAACCAGCCAACCAGCCGCCATCTACCCGGATGGTTTCCCCCGTGATGTAATCGCTCGCTGCCGAAGCCAGGAACAAGATAGCTCCCGCCAGATCCTCATTCGTTCCCCAGCGCGCCAGGGGAATCCGGCTCTCAATCCAGGCCCGGTGCTGCGGGTCATCGTAAAAAGCCTGCGTCATCGGCGTGATGAAATAGCCCGGAGCAAGGCAGTTGACCTGGATGCCATAGGCACCGAGTTCCAGGGCCATCGTCTTGGTCAGCTGTACGACGCCGCCCTTGGTGGCACAGTAGACACTCGATTGCCGCAAGCCAAGGAAACTGCCCAAAGAACCAATATTAATGATCTTGCCGCCGCCAGTCTGCTTCATGCATTTGGCAACGGCCTGGCTCATAAAGAAAGTGCCCTTCAGATTGACCGCCATGATCTTGTCGTACGTATCCCGCGTCACCTCCGTGAAATCAGCAACCTGTTCATACCCTGCGTTATTGACCAGTACATCGATGGTTCCACCGTGCCCCATTACAAAAGAAACCGCTGCCTCGATGGAGTCAGGAGACGTCACATCCAGCAGTACAGCCTCGGCCTCTCCGCCCGCTGCGCGCAACGCTCCGGCAATCTTCTCAAGCTGAGGCGGATGCCTGCCCGCCAGGAAAACACGGCTGCCAGCCGCTGCAAACGTTTGGGCATACCCTAGGCCCAAGCCGCGTCCTGCGCCGGTAATCAAAACGTTTTTCCCGGATACGTCAAATAAATTCTTCATCTCCATTCCTCCTTTCCCGGACGAATCACTTTTCCAGGCGCAAGGCCACGGACAGGCGGTGCGCGTCTAGGCCTTCCACCGCTGCAAACTTCATGCATGCGGGAGCCATGGCCTCACAGGCTTCTTTGGTGATGATCTGATGAAACGGTGTTTTCAGGAATGTCCCGACCCAGACGCCATTGGCATATCGTGCGGTATGCATGGTCGGCAGGGTATGATTCGGGCCGGAGACGAAATCGCCGAAAGCCACCGGCGCATATGAGCCAATAAACATGGAACCATAATGCAGCAGCTTTTTCGCCACATCCGTTGCATGCGCAACCTGCACTTCCAGATGTTCCGGGGCAATCTGATTGGTGATATCAATGGCCTCCTGCAGACTGTCTGCCAGATAAATGGAGCCATTGTCGGCCCAGGCCTGAGCGGCCACGTCTTTGGTCGACAACTGCGGCAGCAGGACCTGCAATTCGTTCTGTACGGGTTCTATGAGCTGACGGTCCGTTGTCACCAGCATCGGCTTGGCATTGGGGTCGTGTTCTGCCTGTGCCAGCAAATCGATTGCCACAAAACGGGGATTGGCTGTATGATCAGCCAGTACCAGGACTTCGCTGGGGCCGGCCAGGCTGTCAATGCCAACATCTCCCAGCACCTGGCGTTTCGCCTCGGTCACGAACCGATTCCCCGGTCCGACAATCAAATCGACATGAGGGACGGTCTCTGTTCCATAAGCCAGTGCCGCGATTGCCTGAGCACCACCTATGCAGAAAATCTCATCGGCACCGGCAATGTCCATGGCAACCAGAACAGCCGGATGGATAGAGCCTACGCCACGAAAAGCCGGAGAACATGCCACAACCTGCCGAACGCCAGCCACCTTGGCCGTGATGATGCCCATGAGCGCCGAGCTCGGCAGCGGATGACGGCCGGCTGGTACATAACAGCCGCAACGCTCTACCGGAACCATCCGATGTCCCAGCGTCAGACCGGGGATCCGGCCCGGGATATCCAGGTCTTTCAGGCAGGTTTTCTGCTGTTCTGCAAAGAAACGAATTTGCGCTGCCGCATAACGAATGGCGTCCAACGTCTCCGCATCAATCTTTTGATAGGCAGCCCGGACCTCTTCCGCCGGGATCTTGACGCTCTTCATCGTGACGTGGTCAAATTGCTCCGCATACGACAATAAAGCAGCATCGCCTTCCCTCTTCACACGCTCAATGATATCCGCCACTGTCTTGGTCAGATTGGCATCCCGTTCATAAGTCTTCTTTTCTGCATGCTTGATGATTTCCATGGCAACTGCCCCCTTTGAAAAATGTTGAAAAATAAGAAAAGCCGCCTCGCAAGAGGCAGCTCATCCTTGAGACTGTTGATTTTCGATTTGGAAAACGACGATAGTTCAATGAATCGCCACATGAATGATTGGCGCGGCCTGCTGAGGCTCATCCGCCTCGATGCAAATCTCATCGGCCTGCCAGAGGCAGATCAGCATCCCTGGCGATATGGTCAAATCCTCTCCTCCTGTCTTCAGGTGAAAGGTGCCGCGATACGCGTAATAAAAATCCAGGCTGGCCCCTGTCTGCTGGCAGGGATACGCCGCAAGGGCTTGCAGGATGACCGAAAAGGGTGCATCTTTATGCCACATGACATTGAAATCCTGGCATTCCCCTTCGCTCACGGTGCGGGCCCCGCCGTCGAAGACATCCGTCTGAAAGGGAGAAAGACAGATCTCCGGCCCTTCATCATGCGTGAGATGGATCGTCCCATCGAGCGGCATGAGGGCGCGATGATAAGCGGGCAGGGACGTAAAAACGGAGCGTTTTGTTTCTACCGCGGCGGAGCTCAGGCGCAGCAGAAAATCCCTGGCTGCATAATCGGCCTGTCCGCCGGCAATGTAGAGTTCGCGCGTCTGCCCTCCTGACCAGGAGGTGACGCGTTGTTCCTCCGGCAGAATGATACGGTATTTCATCGAATCACTTCCTTTGGCTGACCAGCTGGCCGTCCTTGAATACACGATCCGCCAGATTCAGGCCGGTTGCATACGACAGATAGCGGTAATCAGGCGCCTGCAGGAGGACAAGATCCGCGCGCTTGCCTGGCTCGATGCTGCCGCATTCTCCAGCACGGCCGACGGCAGCGGCTGCATTCAAGGTGGCTGCCGTAAGGGCTTCGGCCGCCGTCATGTGCATCGCGATGACAGCCAGGCCGAAGACGAGCGGCAGCGAATACGTATAGCAGCTGCCCGGATTGTAATCGCTGGCAAGCGCTACGGCAGCCCCCGCATCAATGAGTCTTCTCGCCGGTGCATAGGGCTTCCGCATGCAAAACGCCGTTGCCGGCAGCAGGACAGCCACCGTGGAGCTCGCTGCCAGTTTCCGGATGCCTGCATCGCTGACGGAGAGCAGATGATCGGCCGATACCGCCCCCAGTTCACAGGCAAGTTCCGCACCGCCGAGCGAACTCATCTCATCGGCATGGAGTTTCAATGCCAGGCCGTGCTTTTTCGCTGCGGTAAGAATTTTCCTGCTTTGTGCCAGAGAAAAGACACCTGTTTCGCAAAACACATCGACGAAATCAGCAAGATGCTCCGCGGCGACCTGCGGCAGGACCATGTGAACAATAAAGTCGACATAGTCGTCTGGATGATCACGGAACTCCGGCGGCACGGCATGTGCCCCGAGATACGTGGGAATCACCGTGGTCGGCAGTTCATTGTCCAACTGGCGCAGGACATGCAGCAAACGTAGTTCTGTATCATGATCCAGACCATAGCCGCTCTTCCCCTCTACGGTCGTGACGCCCATGGCGAGCATGGCCCGCAGGACACGCCGGCCATGTTCCATCAGTTCTGCTTCACTTGCCTGACGTGTTTTTTCCATCGTGGCAACAATCCCGCCACCACGCTGCAACAGCGTCAGATAGGGTACACCGGCCAGGCGGTCATCGAATTCCTCCGCGCGGGCACCGGCAAACAGGAAATGCGTATGAGGATCGACGAACCCCGGAACTGCACACTGGCCGCTGCCGTCAAGCATCTCACAGCCTGCCAGATCCCCCGCAGCCCGGGCTTTCGCCACGACCTCATCATCGCGGCCAGCGGCGCGAATGATGCCGTCTTCCATCCAGACGGCTGCATCCGCAGCGAGCAGGAGCTTGTTCATCGCCTGCCCATGGCAGGCTTCCTTTCCCTGGGGCGTAGCCAATTGCGCCAAATGACGAATGATCTTGCTGGACAAAAGAATCCCTCCTTTTCAGCACCTCTCAGCACGCCCGGCAGAGACGCACATGCCATGCTCCTCTTACCGCAGCCTTACGATTTCGGTTTTGCGAAACAGCCTGCCACTGCTTTTTTGACGAGCGCTTCATCCGCCAGGCATGGTTCCGTGATATGCGCGGAGTCTGCATAATCTTCATTGAACTTTTTGACCGTCTCGATGGAATGCGCATTGCGCGCCCAGCTGCGGCGGGCAACACCGCCCATGACATCCCAGAGCAGAGCACTCTTGATGATGCGGTCCACGCGCTCGCTGCCATCCAGGACCAGGCCAAAGCCACCGTTGATGGCCTTGCCGATGCCGACACCGCCGCCATTGTGCAGCGCGCAGAGGCTCATGCCGCGCGCCGCATTGCCGGCGAAACACTGGACAGCCATATCCGCCATGACGTTGCTGCCATCCTTGATGTTCGCCGTCTCGCGGAACGGCGAGTCCGTGCCGGAAACATCGTGATGATCGCGGCCCATCATCACCGGGCCGATCTTCCCTTCCCGCACCAGCTCGTTGAATTTCAAGGCAATGCGGATACGGCCTTCTGCATCCTGATACAGGATTCTCGCCTGCGTGCCGACCACGAGATGATTCTTCTCGGCATCGCGGATCCAGTTGTAATTGTCGCGGTCCTGGTAGCGGCGGTTCGGATCAATGCAGCTCATCGCTGCCTGGTCTGTGGCGATGAGATCTTCCGGCTTGCCCGAAAGGCATACCCAGCGGAACGGACCATAACCATAATCAAAGAGCTGCGGTCCCATGATATCCTCGACATACGACGGCAGGATGAAGCCGTCCTTATCGTCAATGCCGTTCTTGGAAAGTTCCTTGACGCCGGCATCATAGACGGCTTTCAGGAAGGAATTGCCATAATCAAAGAAGTACGTCCCCTTATCCACGCAGGCCTTGATGAGCTCATACTGATGGCGGAGGCTCTTGTTGACCAGCTCAATAAAATGCGGCCGGTCCTTCGCCAGCATCTCCGTGCGATCCGCAAAGCTCAGGCCCTGCGGGCAGTAGCCGCCATCGTAGGCAGCATGGCAGGACGTCTGATCACTCATGAGATCGACGTGGATATCATGCTCAACGATGTATTCAAGCAGATCGACGATATTGCCGTGATACGCGATGGAAACAGCCGTCTTGGCTGCCAGGTGCTTATCGGCAGACGCAAAAACCGCATCCAGGTCATTGTAGCATTCCTTCACCCAGCCCTGATCCAGACGGGTCTGTATCCTCGACTGATCCACTTCGGCAATGATGCCCACAGCGTGAGCAATCTCGGCGGCCTTCGGCTGTGCACCGCTCATGCCGCCCAAGCCGGAGCTGACGAAAAGACGGCCGGCCAGATTGCCGTCCTCCGGAATCCCCAGATGCAGACGGCCGGCGTTCAAGAGCGTATTGTAGGTGCCATGAACGATGCCCTGCGGGCCAATGTACATCCAGCCGCCAGCCGTCATCTGCCCGTAATTGGCCACGCCCATTTCTTCGGCAATCTCCCAGTCCTTCTGGTTGTCGAATTCACCAACCATCAGCGCATTCGTGATGATGACGCGCGGGGAATCCGGCTTTGACGGAAAGAGCCCCAGGGGGTTGCCCGATTCCACGACCAGCGTCTGATGATCCGTCATGACCTCCAGATACTTCTTGATCAGCCGATACTGCAGCCAATCGTGGCAGACACTGCCCGTTTCACCATACGTGACCAGCTCATACGGATACAGGCCGACTTCAAAATCCAGATTGTTGTCAATCATCACCTGGAATGCCTTGCCCTCCAGGCAGTTGCCCTTGTATTCCTCGATGGGCTTGCCATAGATGCGCCCTGCCGGGCGGAAGCGATAGGCATAGATGCGGCCATACGTCGTAAGTTCCTTGAGGAATTCCGGGATCAACGCCTCGTGCAGGCTGGGATCCACGTAACGCAGTGCATTCTTTAAGGCCGTTTCCGTCTGTGCCGGCGACAGATGAAACCCACGGGAAGGAGCGCGGCGAATCCCCGGGACAAATTCCGGCATGGGCGGAAGTTCTTTTTCTGGTGCAATCATAAACGGTTCATTCTTCATCATTACCATCTCCAGTTCTGATCAACGATACAGGCTCATCCCATATCTGCAGATTCCAGATGCTCCATCGTCGTGCGGATCCTTGCCAGCAGTTCTTCTTCATCAATCTTTACGAAGCGACCGTCTTTGACCGTATCCTCTCCGTTGACGACGACACGCTCTATGGCCGTCGGCTGCAGGGAATAGATCAGATTCGGCAGGAACTGATTGCCTTTGCTCAGCGGCTGCATGGAAAGATCATCGAGGTAAATTCCCACGAAGTCGGCAGCCTTGCCTGCAGCAATTTCGCCGACCGGCAGGTCAAGGGCCTTCGCGCCATTCGTCGTTCCCATCTGCATCGCATCGTGATAATTCACACATAAGGCGTCGAGCGTGCTGGCCTTTTGCAGGATGGCTGCCATGCGCATTTCTTCAAAGACGCTGTTGCGATTATTGCCGCAGGCGCCGTCACTGCCCAGAGCCACCGGTACGCCAGCTGCCAGGAAAGCTGGCAGATTGGTGATGCCATCGGCCAAGAACATATTGCTCGACGGGCAGTAAATCAGATGTCCCCCCTTGGCGCCGAGTACCCGGATTTCCTCCGGCTCCAGCCAGACGCCATGGATGATGCTCATATGCTCATTTACCACCCCGAGTTTATCGAGGAAACGCAGCGGCGTCGTGCCATACGTTTTTTTGACCTGTTCCACCTCAAAGCGTTCTTCCGAAACGTGAATATGAAAAGGCGTATGGTATTTCAGAGCCAGCGAGCATCCCGCCTCGACCATCTCCGGCGAAGCCGCATGCAGGCTGTGGGGAGCCGGAATGACTTTTGTCATGCCGCCCGGATACTTTTTCATCAGCAACTCGGTATGGTGCGAAGCATCCGAGACGGTCTCGACGTAGCCGGCTGGCGCTCCATCCCAGTCATACATCGTGCGGGCCAGCACGAGGCGAATGCCGAGATCCCTCGCGGCCCGGATCACGGCCTCATCTCCTTCCATGCCGTCATTGTGCAGGTAGAAGAAATCACAGACGGTCGTGGCACCGCATTTCATCATCTCGGCAAAGGAGAACAATGCTCCTGTATAGATATCGATGGGCCGCAGTCTTGGCGAATATTTGTAGAGGGACTCATCCCGCCACTCCAGGAAGGGACGGTCGGCGGCAATGCCGCGCAAAAGGCTCTGGAAACTGTGATTGTGTGCATTGACGGTTCCCGGCACCAGGGCCAGGTGTTCCCAGTATTCCGGCATGGCCTCGGGATTTTCCTGCTCGGCTTTCCGTGCAGGGCTCACCTCCTTGATCGTGCCATCTTCTACGACAACCGCCATGTTCTTCTGGGGTTTCCCCTGGGTAAAACAGATTGACGGCTCAATCAATCGCATCATCATTCCAGCCTCCTGTCCAACAGCAATACACTTTCGAGCAGATTTTGCGCCGCAGCGTCAATCGCGTCAGGCTCTGCCTGTTCCTGCGGGCAATGACTGTATCCGTTCACGGTGGAAACAAACAGCATGCCGGCCCTGGTGAGGCGTGCCATGTTGGCGGCATCGTGTCCGGCCATGCTCACAAGCTCACGCCGCGGCTCACCGATTTTTTCCGCACCGTCCAGCAATGCCTGGATGATGACGGGCGACATCGGCATTTCCGGCTGGTCGAGGTTGAGCTGCTGCGTGATCGTCACCTGGCGCTTCGTTGCAATGCGCTGAATCTCACGCGTCAAATAGGCAAGAGCCTGCTGACGATGCTCGGGATTCGCCGTTCGCAGATCCAGCGTAAGCTCCACCTGCCCCGGTATGATATTTGAGGCATTGGGCGCCACCTTGACGCGCCCCACCGTCGCGGCCACATCCTGCCACTCGGGCTGACGGATGATATCTTCTACGGCCAGTTCGACCTCAGCGGCTGCCGTCAGGGCATCGCGCCTGTCCTTGTACCGCGTTGTTCCCGCATGATTGGCTTCTCCTTCCACCGTGATAATCTCGCGGTAAATGCCTGTGATGCAGCTGACGGTTGCGACCTTCTCACCGGCATCATAGAGCCGGCGTCCCTGCTCAATGTGGCATTCGATGAATCCCGCCAGGGAATCGGGTGCCAGACGGGCATGTGCCGCCACCTGATGGATATCGCCTCCCATGCGCTCTATTGCGTTTGCCAGCGGCTCTCCCGTCACGCGATGCTTCAGCTGCATGAGATCCGGTTCGGTCAAGCGGCCGCAAAGGACTTTTGAGCCAAGCGTGGAAACCGAGAAATCATTGGGTTCTTCGCCCGTAAACGAAATCAGGGACAAGGGATGGTGCAGCGGGACGTCATGTTCGCGCAGCGTCTCGAGGACTTCGGTGGCCATGAGGACACCCAACGCGCCATCGTAAGCACCACCATTCGGCACGGTATCATGATGCGAGCCCAAGACCAGCGGCTTGCCCTTGCCGCGCGTGTGGGGATCTTCTACCCAAAGGTTTGCAATGGCATCGCGTCTTACGTCCAGCCCCATCTGTTCCCAGAGCTGCTGCAGCCAGGACCTGGCTTCGCTATCGGCAGGACTCCCGAGCTGTCGGTCAATCCCGCCCTGCGCATTCGCACCGATTTTCGATAAATCAGCCAAACGTTGCAGCAAGCGTTCGGCCTGAATCTTACAAGTTATATCCATAGGCTGATCGCCTCACATTTCTCATCCGGAATACAAGTTACGAATCACATCGATACTGCCTGCCGTATCGTCATGTCGATACAGCAGGCAGCAGGATGATGTCGACGAATATCATGGATTAAAGGAAAGAACCATCGATGACGGAGTTCGGGTCAACCGGCTTATCGATGAGCTTGAGCTCCACCCAGAGATCCGAGGCCATCTTGACGACCTTGTAGAACTCGCCGGGATTATCCTTGGTCCCGAAATAGGCCTTGTTGCCGGCTTCATCATAGAACGTGACATCGTTCAGTTCCTTCTTGACATTTTCCGGCTTCTCGCCGAGGTGCTTCGCGAGGATTTCCGTAGCCTCATCCGGATGTTCCTTCAGGAAATTGATGGAATCATACCAGGCTGCCACAATCCCCTTGACGGCATCCGGATGTGCTTCGATGAAATCCTTGCGCATCGCAAAGGTGTCGACGATGATGCCAGGCGTCTGCTTGCTGTCCATGATTGTATGGCCGAAATCCGTGTTGGCGGCTTTTGAGAGCCACGGCTGCCACGTGATGGCCGCATCAACCTTGCCCGAGATGAACGCCGCACCGGCATCACCGGCGGCCATGTTCTGCACATCGAAGTCCTTGAGGCTCATGCCCTTCTGATGCAGGAGATACTGGAACCAGAAGAAATCGGCGCCGCCCGTCGTATCCAGAGCGATCTTCTTGCCCTTGAGCGACTCGATGGTCGGATATTCTTTCTTGGCGATGATGCCGTCGCCGCCAGACGAGGTATCAAGAGCCAGGACCTGCGCGATATCAATACCGGCACTGGCATTGACGACATGCGTGTCGGCCGTGGTCGAAACGCCCTGGATCTTATTGGCCGCCAGGGCACTCTTGCTGTCTGCCTTCGATTCGATGGACTGAATCTTGACATTGACACCGTGGTCCTTGAAGAAGCCCTTATCTTCTGCAATGTAGAACGGAGCAAAACCGATCCAGGAAGACTGGCCGATGATGACCTCATTGCCCGCATCCCCGGAGGATGATGCGGACGAACTCTCTTTTGATGAAGAACCGCATCCAGCTGCCATGGCCGTCATGGAAACAGCCAGCGCTACTGACAGCATCTTTTTCCAAATCGTCTTCATGTTCATTCCCTCCCATGCATGTGTATCCAATCCTCTAAGCTGGAATCTATCCTTAAGCGGCATCAGAGCAAGGTCAGCTTGCCTGCATCCGCATTAAGTTCTGCTTCTCTGCCATCGAGATCCCCCGCTTCGGCTGCGGCATAAAAATCTGCCGGCATGCGGTTAACGACCGGGATATCGAAAATGATGGCACTCGCCGCCAGGGTCGTATCGGCATGCTCGACGATCATGCCGGCCGGGCCCATGCCCGTGAGCTTCAGCTGATACATGCCGTCTGCCTGTACGACGGAACTCCCCTTGCCATACGGGAATACCAGGATCTTATCCGTGATGGACTGACCGTAGAGACAGTGTTCACGTTCGATGACCCTGCCCGTTTTCGGATCGATCAGGTAAAAGCAAATGGGGTCTTTCGAGTAAAGCAGCTGCCCTTTGCCATGACCATCGGCGATCTTATGGCAGCTCAGTACGTTTTTATCTTCATTCATGGCACTCACTCCCCTTTCTCAATAGCGGCCTTCCAGGGCAGCCGTAACGCTGTCTTTCAACGGAGCGATGACGAATTCCATCTGACGGCGTTTCGTGTAATAGGCACATTTTGGAGAATCCGTGATGCCCTTCTTCCCGTAAAGGAATTTCCAGCAGGGCTGATCCATGCACGTGTCGTCGATGATGTAGCCGCCAGCCTGGCGGATGATTTCTTCATAGCCCATCTTCTGAGCCAGATTCTTCGTCAGCGAAGAGGTCATGATGAAAAGCGGCACAGCCAGCGTTTTGCCCTTCACCATCTCGGCCACGGTCGTCACCTGATCGATGGTGAAATGCGGGCAGCCGTAAAGGGCAAAATCGATTTTGCCGCCCGGCGCACTCAGTTCCTCCCGCATGGCATCCAGCTCCGGCCGCGTGATCGTGACCTCTTTCTGCGGCTTCCTGCCCTGGAAGGCCGCTTCGCGGGTCGGGGCCTCCGGCGTAAAGCCAACGATGTGGTAAAGCGCCACATTGCCGCCCGTATTCAGTTCAGCGCCCAGATTCATGAGCGCCTCTTTCGACGGCCCTGTGATGCCCTCGAAGACCGGCACGGCAAATCCCGTCTTGCGCGGCGTCAGGTAACCGAGCATCTGGTAATCAAAATCATCCTGCAAATCCGCGTCTACATGAACCAGGACCTCGCCGGCACGATTCTCATCGAGCAGGAATCCATAATAAGGGGTCACGCCCGTGACGGCCGAGCAAAGGGCACTCTGCGCGGATTCACGATTCGAGCGCGCACCGTAGACGGAATTGACGAACGGCGTGGCACTGGATTCCGAAAAGGCAATCGTCTCACCAAAGCGCGGCACATTGCGTTCCAGATACGGCGTGCAATCGTATGTCATGATGGCACCCAGTTTGGTATAGGCAGCATGCGTACGCTTGACGATGGCCAGGTCCTCTGCCTCCAGCTGCGTGAATTCTTCACAGGCGCGCCAGTTGAAACTCGGGTTGACAGTGGGACGGACGCGGCAGACAGCACCGCCTTTCGCCAGGCGTTCCGCGAACCAGAGATCCGCTTCCTGGTTGCTCAAGGCCACATGGGTTCGTGTCACCGGCACCATGTACGGAGCGTCATAAGCTTCGCCAATAGCCACCAGGACTTTCATGGCCAGGCTCGTTCCCTCACCATACGCACCTGCCAGCATGGCTTTTTCCTCTTTCGTCAGCTTCATATTCCAGCCCCCTCGGTATAAATGGTCATTGTTAATGATTTCATTTTTATTCTTATATATTGATGAAATCATTAACAACAAGAAAAACGAAAAGGCGTTCAAGACAATTTTGCTTGTCTTGAACGCCTTTGTTCTCTTGATGTCTATAGAATAACACTACGCATCAGCCATGTCAACGTCTTATTTTAAGTATACATTGTCCATGACAGTCCATATCAAAACGACAAATATTATTTTGTAAAATACACACGATCCCGCCGTTCCATCGCTTCAATGGCTTCAATGCGAGCGCCCAGCTGCGGCATGCGGCCGGCTGCATCTCGCAGCATCAGGTTCAGGAATGCCAGCGGCGTGCTGTAGATATCAAACAGCGAGGCCGTGGTGACCGGCACGCAGACCGTATGCGCGGCAATGTCCACCATGGGAGAAAGACGGCTGTCGGTCAGGGCACAAAGAGAGAACCCGCCTTTCTTGAGCGCCCGACATTTCTGGATGAGCGTCTGGGAATATCGCGGAAAGGCAACGGCAATGACATTCGTATGAGCCGGATCCAGAAGCTCGAGCGTCCCCCATTCATCGGTTCCCGGCACGACAACAGAAACATCTGCTCGCATCTTGTGCAGGATGTAGGCAGCATACGGAAGAAGCGTTGCCGACATACGGGCGGACAACAGGATCAGCGGATGGGGAGCCGTCACCATCGATACCATCGCCTCGTAATCTTCCCCCTGCATGATTTCTTCCAGGCTGTTGAGATTGCCGAGCTCGACATCCAGGATGGAACGAACCTGGCTGACCTCATGATGATTGCCTTTATGAGAACTGTTGCTGTACTGCAATCGCTCAGGGCCTGTGAGCTGCTTGCTGACCAGGCGCTGCAGACTGCGCAGGAAATCGTTGTAGCCGCGATAGCCCAGCATCATGAAGAAACGGGATACACTGCCCTGCGATACCCCCATCGCATCGGCCAGTTCGCTGGCCGTCATGAAAATCACTTGCAGATAGTTCTTTTCGAGATACAAGGCAATCTTTTGATTCGTCGGAGAATGCTTTGCGACGCGCATCAGCATCCCCTGCAATTCTTCCGGCGTCTGAAAGGATGTCATACGTTTCCCCCCTCTCATTTCGCACATTTTTTCTATTTTCGTATCGTAAGGTGCTTCTATTATAATGCTTCCACGGCAGTCCCGTCAAACCGGCCCCTGGCACGTGAGCTGCGGATTCCGGAAAACGACGGGAAGCAAGGCTTCTGATACTTCAATCTCGGCCAGCTGCAAGGTGTTCTTGATGCGGACCACGCGCAAATGATCCCGGTCCGCATGGCGGCAGGTCTTGATGGCAATCCGCAGCGCTTCTTCCTCATTCTTCGCCATCAGGGGAATCCTCGCGTCCTCAATGCAGCGGCAGGCAATGGCATTCGTGTAAATGGCGGGCAAATCCAGTTTGGGAAAGATCCGCTTGAGCATGACATCGAACAAACCGATGCCGATGCCGTTGCCGTGTGAAGCATCCGTGATGTCCAGCAGGACCATGCGCTCGATTTCAGGGATAGGCACCAGGAATTTATCGCGGGCCGAGCTGCGGCCGACAATGTTGGGGTCAAAGCCTGCTCCCGACACATCCTTTCCCATTTCCTCCATCACCAGCACATCGATCTGCGGGATCATCAGACGCGGCATATAGACAATGGCACGCCTGACGAGCTGCTTTTCCTGCTCCAGCAGGGTATCTGCCGGCAGCACAGACAAGTCAGCCGTTTCGTCATAGGCATTTTCCAGGATGGCCACACCGAAGGCCACGGGTGCCACGGACAAGATTTTCCGGGCAGCCTCCTCCAGGATGGCAGCAAAATGCTCCGGCGGTGTCTCATGGATGCTGGAACAGCCGCGTTGATTCCCGAGGCCGATCACCAGCATCTTGGCCAAGCCGCTCTGCAAGTCGCCAATAAAATCGGTATGCAGCTTGATGCGGTTGATGGGCACGATCCGGTCGGCATGCAGGGCCGCCTGATCAAAATAAAGGGGACGGCCATCGCGCAGATGCCCGATGACCTCCGTGTCAACAGAAGTCACAACGGGAACGCCCATCGCCGCCTCCGTGATGCCGTAGCCAGCAAGCACGGCCCGCTGCCCCTCCTCCGTGCCGCCGCCATGACTCCCCATGGCACTGACAATAAAGGGAAATGCCCCCAGATCCTTTAAGCTCTGCAAGACCGTCTTGACGATAAGCGGCAAGTTGGCAATGCCGCGGCTTCCCACCGCCACTGCCACCTTCATCCCCGGCTTTATCGCATCACGGACGGATTGCGTCTCCAGCTGCCCGCGCAGCAATGGCACAATCTGCCTCTCGGACAGATGGGCCGCGGGGAAATCCTGGCGCACGCGGTACATCTTCGGCAGCGGATATTCATAATCGGAAGGCAAAAGCAAGGCCATATCATACGCTTCCTTCCTGCTGATCCAGCATGGCATTGATTTTCATGCGCAAGGCGACAAAATCTTCCCGTTCCTTCAAATCCTGGGTACGATTATACGGCAGATAGATGGGAATCAATTTCTTGACCCTGCCCGGCCTTGCCGACATGACATAGATTTTCGTTGCCAGAAATACGGCTTCTTCAATATCATGCGTGACAAACGCAATCGTAGGGCGTTCCTGCTGCCAGATGCTGCGGATCAGCTGCTGCATCTGTGCTTTCGTGATGGGGTCCAGTGCACCGAAGGGCTCGTCCATCAGGATAAGCTCGGGTTTCGTCGCCAAAGCCCTTGCAATCGCCACGCGCTGCTTCATGCCGCCGGAAAGCTCTCTGGGATACGCATCGCGGAAGTTCTCCAGATGCATCGTGTGCAGATAGCGCGTAATGATCGCTTCCCGTTCCATCTTGCTGAGCCCCTTTTCCTTCAGGCCATAGCCGATATTATCCGCGACGGTCAGCCAGGGAAAGAGCGTATACGTCTGGAACACCATGCCGCGATCCGGGCCAGGGCCCGTCACTGGCCGGTCCTTGATGACGATCTTCCCCTGCGTGGGGAAATCCAGGCCGGCTAGCATGCGCAGCAGCGTGGATTTGCCGCAGCCGGACGTGCCGACAATGCAGACGAATTCGTTTTCCAGGACCTCGATGTTGCAGTCATCCAAGGCCAACGTCACTTTATGGTCATTCTGATACCGTTTCGTGATATGCGAAGCCGTGATGATGGAAGACGCAACCTGTGCTTCCAGCGGCTGCGCCTGTGTTTGGAACGCATGCTCAGACAAGGACATCATCCCCCTGCTCTCCGGTGCGGACACGCAAGGCATTCTCTACCGGCAGGACGAAGATCTTGCCGTCGCCCGGATGCCCGGTTGAATTGTCTTCCAGCAGCAAGCCGACGACCGTCTTGACGTCTTCATCGCGCACCACCATCTCAATCAGGCGCTTGGCGACAAACTCAATACCGACCACTTCCCGCTCTTCTTCACCTTCCGTATGAAAAACGACTTTCTTCCTGCCCCGCCCGAGCACTTCCTTGGTCGACATGGCAGAAAAACCATGGCCGATCAAACGATGTTTTGTAGCAAAGTAACGGCTGGGGCGAATGATTGCCATGATTTCTTTCATCAAAGTCCCTCCTCACCACTGGAAACTGTATAGGCAGCTGCAACATCGCTCAAAAAGATCTTGCCGTCACCATACGCACCATTTTCCTTCGTACGCGCTTCCTGCTCAATGGTTTTGATGACCTCATCCGTATCGGCATCTTCCACGACGAGCACCAGCATCTCCTTCGGGATCTCATCGTAATAGACATCGCCCACTTTCAGTCCGCGCTGCTTGCCGCGTCCCAGGACGTTGATACGCGTCACGGAATTATGGCCTTTTTCACTCAGGGCCGTGAGTACCGGCAAGACTTTATCGGGACGGATAACCGCTTTGATCATTTTCATGAGAATCTCTCCTTTCCTGTTTCCTGCAAAGCCTGAACGATATGCTCTGCAGCACGCCGCCTCAGTTCATGAACGGCCCGTGGCGAATAATAAGCAATATGCGGCGTAACGATGATTCCCGGCGTATGCAGGACCGGGTCATCTGGACGAGGCGGCTCCTGCTCCAAGACATCGAGAACGGCTCCCGCGATTTCCTGCCGGCGCACGGCCTGCAGCAAAGCCGCCGTATCGACGATACCGCCGCGCGCCGTATTGATGAGGATGGCTGTTTCCTTCATCTGCCGCAGCTGCTCCGCCCGGATGAAATGGTGCGTAGATGCCTCATACCGCAGATGCAGACTCACAACGTCAGCCGAAGCCAGGCCATCTGACAGCTCTTTATACCTTGCGCCGCACGCCTCTGCTCTGGCAGGTGTCAGGCTAGGGCTCCAGGCACTCACGATCATGCCGGATGTCCGGGCCCGGGCGGCGACCGCCTGGCCGATACGTCCGAAACCGACAAGGAAAAGCTCTCTTGGGGAAGACGCGCGAACGGCCTGCACGGCCGCCAGCCCCCAGATTCCGCTGCGGGTTGCCTGCTCATAGAGGTGCAGAGGCCGTCCCCATTCCCGAATGGCCGACAGAACATACTGCGCGATCTCTGCCGCACAGTAGCCGGAGACGCCGGTCACGAGGATCTGACGGGCCATGGCCGCCGCCGTATCGATATTATCGATGCCCGTACCATAATTGGAAATGATGCGGCAGCATGGCAGCTGTGCAATGCGTTCTTCCGTCATCCCGACATCAATCTGTGTGAGCAGGGCCACCGCACGCCGGCCATAAGCGGGAACATCCCGCTCGTAATCCGCCGGCCTGGAATGAACGACATCACACCACGGCAGGGCACGGGCGAATATCTGCCGTTCCAGCTCGTAATCCGGCCATTCTTCATCGAGAATCCAGATGCAGGGCACCTGGTCCTGCTCAGGCATCCATCTCCTTTTCCTCATGCTCCTGCATCTCCTCGTAAATCATGCCCAGGATATCGCGCTTATACTGGAGGAAACGCGGGTCGCTCTTGATGTAGAAATCCCGGTCACGCGGCAGATTGACATCCACGATTTCCCGGATGGCCCCTGGATGGGACTTCATCACGACAATGCGGTCTGCCATGAAAACGGCTTCCTCGATATCGTGCGTGACCATCACGACGGTTTTCGGATGTTTCCGCCAGACTTCCAGCGTGAGTTCCTGCATATGGCCACGCGTCTGTGCATCCAGTGCGCCAAACGGCTCATCAAGAAGAAGACTGTCCGGATTCGTGGCCAAGGCTCTCGCTATGGCCACGCGCTGCTTCATGCCGCCGGACAACTCCTTCGGATAAGCAGCTTCAAACCCTTCCAACCCGACGTCTTTCAAATATTGCTTAACGGTAGCCTCCCGTTCTTTTGCCGGCACCTTCAATTCCTTCAGGCCGTATTCCACATTCTTGTAGACATTGAGCCACGGGAAAAGCGTATAGGCCTGGAACACCATGCCACGATCCGGCCCCGGTCCTTCGATCCGCTGTCCGCCGACAAAGATATTCCCGGTCGTCGGCTCCAGGAAACCGGCCAGCATGCGCAAGAGCGTCGACTTGCCACAGCCCGAGGCCCCGAGTATCGCGATGAATTCATTCTTACGAATCTCCAGATTAATCTCCTGCAGAGCCTGTATCTTCTTTTTGCCGTTGTCATAACATTTTGTCACACCCTTGATGCGATACATGATATTCTTTTCCATAACGATCCCTCCCTGTATGAGTTGCAGCCTTTATTCACTCCAACGGAAAAAGACTTTGTTCATGAGCTTGAACACGCAATCGAAGAACAAGCCCAGAAGGCCGATGGCCAGCAGTCCGACGAAGATATTGCCGACATTCAGCATGCGCTGCGACTGGATCATCATATAGCCAATACCGGCCGAAGCACCGACCATCTCCGCTACGACGACGTACGTCCAGGCCCAGCCGAGAACCATGCGCAGCGAATCCAGGATATGCGGCATGCTGGCCGGCAGGATGACTTTCCAGAGCACGTGCGAGGGCTTCGTGCCCAGCGTGTAAGAAACTTCCACCAAATCATGCGGTACCTTGCGCACATCAACGGCGACCATCAGGAGAAGCTGCGGCAGACTGCCCATGATGATCAGGGCAATCTTCTCGGATTCATCAATGCCGATCCAGAGGATGAAGAGCGGGATGAACGCCGTGGCCGGCAGGTAACGGACAAACGACATCAGCGGTTCAATCAGGGCATCGATTGGGGCATATGTGCCGATCAGCAGCCCCAGCGGCAAAGCCACCACGGCCGAAATCAGGAAGCCGGCCAGGACACGATACGTCGAGATGCCGATATCCTTGATGAAATCATGCGTCTCAAAGAGCTGCACGGCCGAATCCACCGTATGTTGAGGCGTTGGCATGAAGGACGGATCAACGATGCCGGCATTCGTCAAGAAAAACCAAGCGAAAAACACAAAAGCAAACGTCAATACCGCCAAGACCGTATAGGCGTGCTTACTGATACTTCCCTGTGGAATAAACACTCTCTGTTTCATAGCCACTCCCCCCGATTGATATTAATCGAATAATCAATTGTCATCTATAAATGATGGATTCATTCATAGACAGATAAAAGAAAAAGCAACCAAACTTCGAGAATCCGAAGCTCCGTTGCTTTTATGGTTTTATGATAGCTCGCAGGATACGATCTGTCAATCCTATTTCTCTATGAACTCTGTATACTTTAGAGCAGGCTTCCCAGCGCGAAGGCACCGGAAGCAGCCACGAAGACGATGACGGCGCCCCACTTCCAGTAGCGGTATTCCTTGTTGAGGCTGGCCATCTCCTCTGCATCCGGAGCATTCAGGACGAGTTCGGATGCTTCCAGCTCCTTCGCGGCTTCCGGCATCGGTCTGTTGCGCACTTCAAAGAAATAGTAAGCCAGGCAGGCCGCGCACAGGACCAGATTGTATGGCAGTGCAGACCAGTCAACGGCCAGGACCATGACGACGCCGTAAACGATCAGATTGACCACGGCGCCAACCGTTCCGAGCGGCGCGACCCAGGGACGCGCAAGATCCGGTTCTTTCTTGTACAGGAAGATATACGAAAGGAAGCCAATCATGTAACAGATCATCTGCGAAAAGGCGCACATGGCAGCGATGATGGCAATGGAGCCGGACCAGATCAGGAACAGGGCGATGACGCCAATGGTCAGGACAGCCACATATGGGCTCTTGTATTTCGGATGCAGCTTGCCAAGGACCTTCGGGAAACAGCCGTCCTTTGACATCGTGTACATGTATCTTGACGGCCCCGTGATGCAGGGATTCATCGTGGAGAAGTCACCGCCGAACGTAATGCCCAGGCACAGGATAATGGCGGGCAGGCCGACGATGCCGGCCGCATTCATGGCCGAAGCGAAGGGCGCCGTGGCACCGGATACCTCACTCACCATGTCGAGCGGCGTGATACCGATGAGGAACCAGTAAAACAGGGCATTGACACCATAGACGATGAACGGAGAGATAATCAGAGCACGCGGAATCGTAATCTGAGGGAATTCGATTTCCGAGCCCATGCCGACGACCGTCTCGAAGCCGGCAAAGCACCACCAGACGGCAACGATCAGCTGTGCCATCGACGTGACTTCATGCGGGATACCGGCAAAAAGAGGCATGAAATTGGCAAAATCCACATCCTTCAGGACATTGAAGAACCAGATGGTGGACATGCCCCAGAAGAAGAACATGAACGCATTCTGGAATTTACCCGCCGCCTTGATGCCGAAATAGTTGATCAGGACAAATAGAACGATCAGCCCCGAAGCGAGCACCTTCTCATTGACCGGGCTCGTATAGCCCAGGAAGTTCAGCAGGCAGCCGAAGTAATTGGCAAAGGCCAGGGCTTCAGCGCCCGCGATGCCGATCTGGGCCACGGTATAATTCCAGCTGCAGAAGATGCCGACCGGATAGCTGATGGCACGCTTCGCAAACGCATACGTACCGCCGGCCAAGGGCAGTGCTGCGCCCATCTCGCCATACAGCAAGGACGGCCACAGGACCATTAGAAAGGCAATAATCGTCGCGATAATGGCAGAAGTTCCCATGCTGACGGCAGCAGCGGAACCCGTTGTGAACAGACCGACGCCAATGACAGCACCTGTCGTAATCGTGATGCACGAAGACAGGCTCAACGCACGCTCCAGTCTGGGTTCTGAAACAGCAACAGCAGAAGTAGACATGATCACCACTCCTTTTCATACAGTTCATTCTGAGATGCTGCGATACAAAGATGTATGCTTCACAGTTTCAAGGCAGCTCCGCTTTTCTTCTCTCGCATCAGGACACCGCACCAGTCGACAATCTGGGCCGCCGCTTCGATAGCGGGCGTGCCGCCCGCATAGATATTGGAAATGACGGTCCGCTGCGACTCCGGTTTTTTCGTGCTGGCTTCATAGGCCATGTAGCAGCTCATGCTCTGATTCGTGATGAGTCCCGGCCGTTCGCCAATCAGCTGTACGATGACTTTCGCATGGAGTGCCTCGCTGATGGAATCCATCGTCGCCACACGCCCATGCCTGATGTAAATCGGCGTTCCGAGGGAATACCCCCGTGCCTTCAAACCATCCAGCATCACCTCGTATACGTCCAACGCATTCTCTTCAATCGCATAGGCGCTCAGGCCATCTACGATCAGGATCTGGACATCTATGTCATGCCTGCAGTTCTTCTTCAGGAAATCCATCGTCGCCGATGAGAAGATTCGTCCCAGGTCGGGTCTTTTGATATACGCTTCTTTGCTCTTGGCACAAGTCTCGACTTTGACAAAGCCATACGGATCAAAAATGATATCATCCACTTCCTTCCAGACCGAATCCATGGCAGCCGCATGATCCGACAGATAGCGAAGGTAGCTTTCCGTCCGATAACTCGAACCGGCTTTCCCCACGCAGATCCTGGCATTCGTGCTGCCCTTGATGGCCCTGCAGGCTTCCAGATTGCAGGGATGCTGGATCGTGACACGCGTATGATAATCGATGGCGGATATATCCCGCACAAAACCATCTTCATCCTTCATAACGCTCCCCCCTTCCAGAAGATTGAAGGATCTCCCGCCCGCTCGGTCAAGCGGCCGTCCTCCATGATTCCCAGGCGTTCCATCGCCTGTTCGAATTCCCGGATGGGCCGTTTGCCGGTCACTTCGCGGATGGAAGCAATATCATGGAAACTCGTCGTCTGATTCATCAGCATGACATCATCCGCGAGCGGGATGCCCATGATGTAATTGCCTCCTGCCATGGCAACCAGCATGGCCAGGTTATCGGAATCATTCTGATCCGAATTCATGTGATTCGTATGGCAGCAATCCACCCCCATCGGGATGCCTGTGAGCTTGCCCATGAAATGATCCTCGAGTCCCGCCCGGATGGTCTGCTTGCCGTCGTACAGGTACTCCGGCCCGATAAAGCCGACCACCGTGTTGACCAGGAACGGATGGTACCGCTTGGCCATGGCATAGCAGCGGGCTTCCAATGTAACCTGATCCACGCCGTGATGGGCTTCCAAGGAGAGTTCCGAGCCCTGGCCCGTCTCGAAATACATGAAATTGGGACCATGCGAATGTTTTCGCTCTTTCATGCAGGCATACGCTTCATCCATGAGTGTCAGGCTTATGCCGAAGCCGCGGTTGGCATCCTCAGTCCCGGCCAGGCTCTGGAACATGAGGTCCATGGTGGTTTCCGGCCGCTTCAGAGCCTCCATCTGCGTCGTCACATGGGCCAGCACGCAGTTCTGGGTCGGGATGTCCCAGGTTTCCATGAATTCGGTGAACTCCCCGAGAATTCTCTGAACCGTATCGACATCATCGCTGACCGGATTCAGGCCGATGACCGCATCGCCAATCCCATAGCTGATTCCCTCGTAAACAGAAGCCATGATGCCGCGGATATCATCCTTGGCGTTGTTTGGCTGCAGCCTTCCGGCAAAAACACCAGGCAGGCCGATGGTTGTATTGCAGGTAGCTGTCACAGGCATCTTGGCCGCGATACAGATGAGATTCATATTGCTCATCAATTTCGTGACGGCGGCAATCATTTCAGCTGTCAGACCGCCGCGGATGGAAGCAATGGTTTTTGTGTCTGCCGCCAGCAGGAACTCGCGGAACTCCCCCACGCTCATGGAAGCGATCTTGGCAAAGGCCTCCTCATCAACGGCATCTTCTTCCAGGCGGGTGATTTCGTCCGCCTCATAGGGGATGCAGGGATTTTCCCGCAGTTCCTTCAGCGTGACTTCTGCCAGCACGACTTTTGCCGCCACCCGCTCAGCAGCGGAATCAGCACCAATGCCGGCCAGGGAATCTCCTGTCTTTTCTTCATTGGCCTTGGCCATGACATCGTTCAAGTCGCGAAACTCGTAGGTATGATTCAATAATTTTGTCTTTAAGCGCATGGGTGATTCCCTTCTCTCAATTCTTGAAAATCAGCATCTTGAGGACAAGCAGGACGCTGCCGCCAACGGGTTTGCAAAAATCGATGTACATGCCGTCGGTCGCCCGGACGTTATCAACGCACAGGAAGCCCTGCGCCTCATCCCGGCAGATGGCCAGCGTCTGTCCCAGGACCTTGGCACAGTCACAAGGCAGCACCAGCAGCAGCCGGCGTCCGGATTCCTTCTCCCACTTCCACAAGGCCCTGGCCAGGAATTTGATTTCCTGATAACGCGGCTTCTTTAAATCCTGGATGCTCAGGCAGATATTGGCATCACCGGCATTCCGTGCCGCTTTTTGCCGGAGTCTCGTGAGAAACTTTTCCTCACCCTCTCCCTGACGATAGGGAATGGACACCACCGGAACATTCTTGAGCGGCAGCAGCTTTGCGTCGTAAAAGACCGTGCTGCCGCTCAGCTTCATGCTGTGTACGCCGGCCCCGATGACGGTCGCCCGGATGCGCTCCGGCACCTTGACGATAGGGATGCCGGCCTCGGCAAAACGCTGCCGGATGGTCAGCCCCAGCCGAGGACCGATATCGCCATACTGGTAAAAGAATGCGTTCTTGTCAGGAGCATCCTCCTGATAGACGAACTCGCCAACGCCGCCGGAAAAGGAACAGGCATCGACCGGCACGGGCTGCGGCGGATGATAGATCATCAGGCTCTCCTCCTCCGCGCCCGGGCTCCGGCCCTGAGCAATGCGGACGAGGATATCCGCGAACTCCCGGCAGATATGCTCTGCCTGCTGTGACGTCACCGTACTGCTGTCGGCATTTTCTTTCTGCAACATGTTATGGACGAATGGCGAACAGTACGTGACGCGATGCGATGCGTCAAACTGGATGAGCCGGCCGCCGATGTGGAGTGCATAGGCATCGACCAGCTTTCCTTTATCAAAGACAGCCGCATTCGCCGTACCGCCGCCAATGTCGAAATTGACCAGACGAATCAATTTTTCACGCGCCTTTTGCTGCGCACCGCTGCCGATACCGGCCAAGATCCCTTCCAAATCCGGACCGGCAATGGCAACGACCAAATCTCCGGCATATTCAGCCAGGGCTTCGGCAATACTGGCCGCATTCTCTTTGTTGGCGGCCTCCCCCGTGATGATCACGGCACCACTAGCCACATCCTCCCGCCGGATGCCTGACGTTTCGAACTCCCGATTCAGGATGGCCTTCAGGGCATCCATTGCCAGGAATTTTTGCTGGACAATCGGCGTCATGTAAATCCTGCCTTTATAAAGGATTTCCTTATCGACGATCTCCATCTGCGAAAGCTGGGATGCATACGAGGTGTCGTCCACGCTCAGACGGCTGTAGATGACTTGTGTCGTACTCGTGCCGATATCAATCCCCACGCTGATGAGCTGCTGCATCGCAGACGACCTCCTTTCCTGTAAGCTGCAAATAAAAAAGCGGGCAACGGGATAACCTTTCCGGCACCGTTGCTCGCTTTCGATGTTCTTATTATAGGCTGAACTGCGAAATAAAATAGAAAAAATCGGAACTCGCACAAAATATTTTCATGAAAACCTTATCCTGCCCGTTTTCAACAGGGAAACATGATGCTGCCGTTTTTCGATCCCCTCTGCCAGAAATCCTCTGTGCGGACCTGGCGGGAACTGCAGCCCATATACCGGCGGCAGTCGCGGTTCATATGGCTGAGGTCGTCGTAACCGGCAAACGCAGCCGCAGCCTCCAGATTCATATACGGATGCTGTGCCAACAGCAGCAGGACGTATTGCAGACGCAGCATCTGGCAGAATGATTTTGGAGAAATACCGATATAGTCCGTGAACAAATTGCGGATATAGCGGTCAGTATAGCCCGTATCCTCGGCCAGTACAGAAAGTTTCTCATTTCCCCGGGTCTGGTACATGCGCTTCGTGCAGTAACCCAGAAGCTTACTCTGCCCATCCTCCTGCAGACGCGCTGCCTGCAGGAACTTTGTTGCCACCGCGACACGTTCTTCGAAGGAACTCGTTGCCGTCAGACGCGACAGCAGGGAATCCCCTTCGGCAAAGAGATCTTCTATGTAGACCGGGCGCTCCACGATCTCCCGGATTGGATTTCGGAAGAACAGGCAGGTCGCACCGGGCATGAACCGGATGCCGAACAGGTACTCAATCTCGCCGAAGTAAAAATCCTTCTTGGCGCGTACACCAGTACTGATATAGCCATGAAAGACATCGCCGCTTTTCGTGAACATGAAATCCGTACAGCCATCGGGGATGGTCGGCAGCGCATAGTGCATGAAATCGGCGCCATCGATTTCATAGAAATCCGCTACGATGTCATCATGGACAAATTGATGATGGTATTCTGCGCCGAAGCGTTCAAATCCCGGCTGCCAGGGAATATAGCTTTCCTCTGAAAAAATCGCTTTGCGCTGCCACAGGCCGGCGTTTCTTGTCCGTTCCATATGCATCCCTCCTGTCAGCCCCGGGTACAAAAAAGAGCCGTTTCCTCACGAAAACGACTCCCTTGTCTTTGAATCAATTTGTTTACTTCTTATATTATTTTAAGATTTTCAGCACCGTTCTGTCAAGTACGTATCCCTGCAAAAGAAAAGAAAGCGCCGAACATGTACAGGCCAACGCCGAGGCCGAGGTCGAGCGCGATGACATACGTCGAGTTGACGCGTGTAATAATATGTGTTACCATGTCGGTGATCACCATCAGTTCAAGCATCCGACAAAGAAAGGCCGTGTAACAATCACGCATCCGCGTAAGGATATTCCACTAGGAACGTTCAAGAGTATCCTGGCACAGGCTGGCATTGTACTTCCCTGAGTGTTTGTAAAAGGAGTGACGATATAATGAAAGATGAATATATTTTCCCCGCAATCTTTCATGAAGCAGAAGACGGTATTTCCATTTATTTTCCTGATTTACCAGGATGTCTTCCTTGTGCTTCCGATATGGAAGAAGCCTTCCGAAATGCCAAAGAAGCACTACAGCTCCACATTTTTGGGATGGAAGAAGATGGCGAATCCATTCCCTCCCCTTCTTCTGTATCTTCTTTGACTTGCGGAAAAGGAGACAGTATTGCCATGATTCGGGCCTGGATGCCGCCGTTCCGAGAAAAAATGTTGAATAAATCAACGAACAAAACAGTTACCATTCCTCGCTGGCTGGATATTCTTGCAAAGAGAGAAAAAGTAAATTATTCTCATCTGTTGCAGGAAGCTCTGAAGACATACCTTGGGGTACAAGATTCTGCGGCACGACATTTTCAGTAATACTCCATGACATCAAAGAGGCTCTTTGTCCGATTGGCAGGTGCCTCTTTTTTGCCTGCGAAAGTGTATCTATTCTAGGACAGCAAAAAGCCCTCGTTTTCTTCTTATCTGGCCGATTCGAAGAAACGAGGACTTTTTCTGACCATTCTGGGCAGGTAGAAAGCGTCAACCGCGAATGATTAATTCAGAGAACGACGTTCTTTCGGAATTGCAAAATATTCATCCAAGCATTTTGTCAAGAAACGCTCTACTGCTACCGTTTTCGTCTGCCCTGACTCTTTACAGAAAGCTTCCAGCTTATCGCTGACAGGAGTGGCCAAACGGATATTTAAAATCTTTGCATCTTTCTTTTGCCTTGCCATAAGAATCACCTTTTTCATCGCATGAAGAATATCATAACTCAAACTTCGCAGTTGCTAAACTACTAATTTATTCT
>CABJCJ010000021.1 GCA_902364065.1 Veillonellaceae bacterium SB90 | reverse complement strand
AACTGGGGGTTTTGTCATGCCTAATCGGCGCACAATAAAAATACACCGCCAGAAAACTGACGGTGTATGGATGTTGCGTATGGTTTCAGCCGGGACCTTCGATCCAGGCTTCGGCATCGAGGATGACGTCGGGGTCAGCCTCTGCGACTTTGTAAGCCGAGGCGGGTGTGCCGCGCTGCTTGAGGTGTTCGATGATGATGGCACCATCCTTGCCTTTCTGCTGTGCGCCGGACTTGGCTGTCTGTTGTGGCGCTGTGGTCTTGCCCGTTTTCTTGCTCAGCGGAGAGAAACGGACGGCAGACAGCTGCACAGTGCCGTCCTGGCTGCGGACGAGCCCGTCTGCTTCCTGAAGGCCGTCGCTGTTGATGACGGTGCCGACGAGTTCACGGACACGCCGCTGCGTCGTGATGACGATGGCATTCTCCGCCTGCAGCGCACTGCGGTTCAGGGTATTTTCCTTGGCGAGTTCTCCGTTGACGCTGATGCCGATCTTGCCGGCGACGTCAGCGGACAGGTGGATGTTTTGCGCATCCGCCAGCGTACTGCCGCCCTCAGGGATTGCCCGCAGGGCGATGAGGCCGCCTTCATCCGAGATTTCCTGGCTGGTCAGCGAGACGTTGCCGATATCAGCGGCCAGGTCTGCCTGGTCCACGCCCGGCACGGATACGAGCAGCCGGCGGTCGTAGAGACGCGGGCGCACCGAGGTCAGGGTTCCTGCATCAACACCGGCTTTTTCCACGGACTCAGGCTCGGCGTGAGAGCCATGAACCTTCGTCAGCGGCATGGCGTCGGCTGAAGTCATCGGGCTGGCTGCCAGCAGGGCGAGTCCTACGGCAGCAGCCAGTCGCAGGCTGCGGAAATCAGATATGAACTTGCCCATTGCTTTCACCTTCTTTACTGGAGGTTTGCCTGGAGCAAACTCCTCGGGAGAGGCCCGGAACTGCCTCGCCGTTTATGATCGTGTAGAATGAGATTCGGGGCTGCGGATCAGAAGTAGACGCCGCCGCGGATCCAGAAGTGGCCGCCCGTATGGCTCGTATCGCTCGTGGGTTCTTCCGAGCCGAGCTTCCACGCATAGTCGAGGCGCAGGAACCAGTCTTCCCAGCGGGACCAGATGAGGCCGAGGCCAATGCCCTGGAGGTTGCGATGGTTCTTCGGGTTACCAATGGCATCATTGTCTTTGTTCATCCAGACACCGCCATGCTCGAGATAGGTCGCGAGATGGAGCTGCTGATCCTGTGCGCCGAGCGGCAGGAGCCAGCGCAGTTCGGCACGCGTCAGATAGCCCATGTCGCCCGAAGCTTCACTCGTCGGATAAGCGCGGACGCCATAGGGGCCGCCGAGGGAGAAATGCTCCGAGGAGTCGAGATTGTTGAACGCGTACTGTCCGCGGGCGGAAAGCAGCAGATAGAGACGATTGTTGAAGTTCTGGCGGCGCAGGATGTTGGCACGGATCTTCTGGTAAGTGCCGAGCGTGGTCGGTGATGCATCAAAAGCGCTGAATTCTGCATCATTGCCAATATGGCCCCATTTGTATTCGACGCGCCAATCCGTGGCGCCCTTGCGGTCCTGTTCGTCGCCGTAGAGCGAGAATACGGCGGCATTGCCCGTCTTGTCCGCATACGTCATGTTCAAAGCACGATATTCATCCTGGATATCGCTGTGCTCGTAGCGCAGGCCCGTGTAAAGGTTGTGGCGCTGGCTGCGCTGGATGGCGTAGTCGAGGCCGAGCGAAGCGATGCGGGAATGACCAACGGCGTCGAGGCCTTCGAATTCATCGCCGAGCTGGTACGTCAGCACGTTGTAGCCGGCCGTGAGGCGCATGCCGTCGCGGATGACCGGGATCGTGTAGTTCGCGCCCCAGTTGAAGAGCTCGTTGCCCGTCGTCGTGATGCCGACGGCCAGATGGTCGCCTTCACGTGCGAGGTTCAGGAAGTCGTAATCGAGACCGTATTCGTTGTAGCCGGTCGAGCGGTTGCCGTAGTTGTCGATGGAGAACAGGCCCTGCTTGCCGTTGTGCGGGTTGAGGTCGAGCGTCACATGGACGGTACCGGGGTTCTCGCCCGTCGTCAGCGTCGCCTTGGCGTCAGCACCCGCGAGGTCGGAGAGCAGCCAAACGGCACGCTCGAGGTTTTCCTTCGTCAGGTAGTCGCCTTTCTTGAGGAACTGGATTTCACGCTGGACGGCGCTGTCGTGGATCTTCGTGTTGTTCCGGACGGTAATTCCGTCGAAACGGCCAACCACCACGGAGTACTCCACGACACCACCGGTGATTTTCTGAACAGGCAGATAGGCGTGCGCGGCGATATATCCCTTATCGCGGAAATATTTCGTCAGTGTATCGGCACCATCCTGCAGGTCCTTGAAGGTCAGGAGTTTGCCTTTCTTGTCGGCCAGCAAGGCTTTGAGGGTGTCTTCGCTGTAGATGTCCTGGCCCGTGATCTTGAAATCGTTGACTTGTACTTTGAGGCTTTCCGGCAGATTGAGGCTCGGACGCTGTTCCTGCTCAACGTTGATATCCGCCGACCCCAGCGATACATCGCCCGGCTTGCCGAAGTCATGTTTATTCTGCTGTTCTCCCATCAGAGTACCAGCGTCCGGCGTAGTGGCAGCTTCAACACTTGCAAAATTGGAACCAGCCAAGCCGATAGCCATGGCTGCGGCAATCAATCCCCACTTCTTTCCCATTTTCTTCATAAGACCACTCCTATCGTTCTACTATTCTACACGTATAGCATAACAAGCCCATTAGATTCTGTCCCTGTCGTTTATGACAGGTCAGATGTTTTTCTAATGTAGGATGCCGTTTTCTTAAAAAACGACGCAATAGAAAAAAATTATTTATAGCATAACTTTTTTTGTTCTTTATTCTGCATGCTTACAGAGAAATCCTGCCTCTTTTGCAAAAACAATTGTTTCTACTAAAAATCTCCCGGTTTTCGCCGGGAGATGGCATGAACCGTAATGCTGTTTAGCGAATTACTTACGGCTGGATATTCGTAATGATGCGGCCGAGGCGCGTGCCCGAGAAGAAGTTCCAAGTCCACTTGAGTGCAACCGTGAAGTTGGCATGTGCACCAGCCAGGCGGAGAAGATGGACAAACATCCATGCGCACCAGGCGATGAAGCCCGTCATCTGCGGGTTGATCTTCGTCTTATCGACGACGGCTTCGCCGCGGCCAATCGTGGCCATGGCACCAAGATCCTTGTAGTGGAAGTCTTCGAGGTTCTTGTCGCCGCGAATCAGGCGCATGATATTGTTGAAGGCAATCTGTGCTTCCTGCATGGCAACCGGCGCAACCGTCGGCAGCGGGCGTTCCGTGCCGTGCTGGAAGTGTGCGCAGTCGCCGATGGCAAAGACGTTCTCGCTGCCTTCGACCTGCAGCTTCTCGTTGACGATGATGCGGCCACCGCGGTCAACTTCGCCGCCGCAATCAGCGATGAACGGCACGGCCTTGACACCGGCTGCCCAGATGACGGTGTTCGTCGGAATCGCAGAGCCATCCTTGAGCTTAAGATCCTTGCCATCGTAATCCACGACCTGCGTGCTCAGCATGACATCGACGCCTTTATGGCGCAGGACCTTGACGGCATGCTCGCGGAGGTTCGGCGCGACCATCGGCAGGACGTTCGGCGTAGCCTCGATGAGCTTGACGCTGACTTCGCTGAAGTCGAGATGATGGAATTCTTTTTTCTGGATCTCGATGAGCTCGGAGAGAGCACCGGATTCCTCGATGCCCGTCGGGCCGCCGCCAACGACAACGAACGTCAGCATGCGGCGGCGTTCTTCCGGATCCTTGCTCTTGTTGGCACGCTCGAACATGTGCAGCACGTGGTTGCGGATGTGCAGGGCTTCCTGCAGCGTCTTCATGCCGTAGGAATTTTCCTCAACGCTCTTCATGCCGAAGAAGTTCGTCGTGGCGCCGGCCGAGAGGATAAGGTAATCGTACGGAATCTCGCCATGGTTCGTCTTGACGACCTTGCGGGCCTGATCAACGCCCTGTGCTTTCGCCATAAAGAATTCAACGTTGTTGTTCTTGCGGAAGAACGTGCGGATCGGATAAGCGATTTCGTCCGTGGAGAGGACAGCCGTCGATACCTGATAGAGCAGCGGCTGGAACAGCTGGAAGTTGTGGCGGTCGATGATTGTGACATTTACATCCTGCTTGGCAAAGAGCTTTGCCGCTTTGACGCCGCCAAAGCCTGCACCGACGATTACGATTCTTGGTTTCTGATCTGCCATGATGATTTCCTCCCTAAGATACCGGAACGAGAATGGTGCAGAGTTTGTGAAAGTGAAAACATGAACTTTTATGTCCAAAAAAAAGGGATGATTCCGTAATTCTCTTTCACGCATTCCCGCTACATACACATACACATAGTCATAGAACGTGCTTTTTTTAACTTACTCGGCTAGACGATGGTCTTAACTTGCCTACGGCTATTATCATATCACTTTTCTGATGGTTTTCAAGCCTTTTCTATCATTTTTGCGAAATTTATTATTGTGTACGGGGTTTTTGATACGTTTTTCACTAGTTCCCTCTATGTTCGTCTTTTGTATGCAGTGCGCGTATATAAGGTATACAGGGTTAGGGTTCGATTTTCATGCCAAGGACCTCTTCCGCCCCTTCGGGGCACCTTCTCCGGGGATGCCACCGGCATCCCGCGCTTCGCGCCCGTGCACGGGGCTGCGCCGCATGCAAAAACTCACAGTCAGGCATTGTTCTTTCCCGCCAGCTCAAGGACCTCTTCCGCCCCTTCGGGGCACCTTCCCCGTGCGCGGGGAAGGCTGCGCGCTTTGCAAGGTTTGCAGGTTCTGCCGAAGGGCTCAAGCCCAAAGCCTTCCCCATTGGGGAAGGGGGACCGCGATAGCGGTGGATGAGGTCCTTGAGCTCAATAACGTTTGCGTTTGACGGAGGAGGCGTAGCCGAGCTGTTCGCGGTATTTCATGACGGTGCGGCGCGAGAGGTCGAGGCCCTGGTTCTTGAGCAGGGTGCAGAGTTTCTGGTCGGACAGGGGCTTTTTTGAGTCTTCTTCCTTGATGAGTTTCTCGATGGCGGCCTTGGCCTGGCTGGCGGCGAATTCTTCGCTGCCGGCACCGGGCAGGCGTGCGGTAAAGAAGCTGCGCAGGGCGGCGATGCCGCCGGGCATCTCGACGTATTTGTTGGCCACGGCGCGGCTGACAGTGGATTCGTGGACGCCGATGGCGTCGGCGACTTCCTTCATCGTCATGGGATGCAGGTATGCCCTCCCCTTTTCAAGATAATCGTGCTGACGGCGCACGATTTCCTCGACGACATGGCAGATCGTCTGGCGGCGCTGCTCGATGCTGTTGATGAGCCAAGCTGCTGCATTGAGGCGTTTCGTGATGTACTTACGCGTCGAGGCATCGAAGTTGTCGGCCTGACGGTAGAGTGCCGAAATCTGCAGATGCGGCACGTACTGATCCTCGATCTCGACCTTGTAGCTGCCATCTTCGGCGCGGTGCACGACGACATCGGGCGTGATGGTGACGGGCGAGCCTTCGCCGTACGCGCTGCCCGGCTTCGGGTCGAGGCGGCGCACGATGTCGATGCCGACCTGCACATCGGCCGGACGGCAGTGCTCAGCTGCTGCGATTTCCTTGATGCGGGCCTCGGCCACCTCGTCAAGATGGCGATCGATGATGGCCGCGACGAGCCCTTCATAGATGCCCTGCCGCTTGGCCTGCAGGCGCAAGCATTCCGCCAGGTCACGGGCCGCGACACCAGCGGGATCAAATTCCTGGACGCGCGCGAGGACCTTTTCCACCAAGGCAACATCCGACTGCGTGGCCCGCGCGATTTCCGCCACGGGTACGGTCAGATAGCCCTGGCTGCTGATGGAGCCGACAATGAACGTCGCGATTGCGCGTTCCGCCTCGTCTTTGAAGGTGAAGTTGACCTGTTCGAGCAGTTCATCCTCAAGCGTCGTGTACTGTGGCGCAGCGGCCTCAAAATTCTTTTCTTTATCGTCGACGAAATACCCGGGCTGCTTGCCGTCGCCGCCGAGATAATCGGAGAGCGCGGCAATGCTCGTATCCTGCGGGGCGTCGGGAGCGGCCTGCATCGCCTCGTCGTGGTAATCCATCTCGAGTACGGGATTTTCCAAATATTCTTTTTCAATGGCAGCACGCAATTCCTGTGCCGAAAATTGCAGGATCTGGATGGCCTGCTGCAGCTGCACCGTCATGGACAGGCGCTGGGACAGGTTCATTTGCAAGGACGTTTCGATGGTAAGCCCCTCCTTTCTCACGCTGCGGGATGCACCGTGAATTTCTCAATTCCGAATACGTCAAAGGACGGCTCACAATATCCTTTCTGATATTGTGGCCGTCCTTTGATTATACCGCATATCGGTGTGTTTTTACACCATTATTTTGTCCGATTTATTTCTGGGACATGGCTGCCGCAATGGCTGCACCGAGTCCGGAGCCGCCGTTTTCGAGGACTGTGTCGACGACGGCAGCGTCTTCACCGAGCAGCTCAGAGAGGGCGCGCATGATGTTTTCCTTGGCCAGCGGCATCTTCTCATAGACGGAGCCGTCGATGGCGATGTGCTGCTTCTCAATCTTCTTGTCGCCGGCAAGCTGCCAGATGATGCCGACGTACGTA
This sequence comes from Veillonellaceae bacterium SB90, assembly GCA_902364065.1. Lineage (GTDB taxonomy): Bacteria > Bacillota > Negativicutes > Selenomonadales > Selenomonadaceae > Mitsuokella. The sequence goes on along the minus strand of CABJCJ010000021.1, from coordinate 42,098 downwards.
GCCGTCACGAGGCGTGCCGAACGGACGACGATGGCGCTGGCAAGCTGCTGCACGAGCTCGCAGTCTGCCGTCTCGAGTTCATGGCCCGTCTTGGCTTTGACGATAGCCTTGACCTCTCCGCGCTCCGGCGTCTCATCGAGGATGGTGTTGCTCATGTCGATGCTCGTGAAGCCGTATTTCTTCCCCTGCTCGCCGAGGAGCTCAGCAATGGCCATGCCAAAAAGCTCGCCCATGTAGCGGCCCGAAACCATCTTCTCGAGGCGCTGCTCGCCCGGTTTCTCGGACTGCGCGTCAAATTCCGCGTCGAAACGGTTCGGTGCGAGCTTCATGAAGCCGCCGGATTCGAGGTTCAGGATCATCGGGCGTTCTGCCTGGTCAGCAAACGGCTCGAAGTAGCAGGTGTTGTGGCCCGTCGCATAAATGGAGCCGATGTAGGTGTCGGCCTGCTTATAGGCCGCTGCGAGCAGGACAGCAACGGTGTCGTTGATAACGGCCGTCGGCTCGACGTTGTCGATGCCCTGACGGTGCAGTGCTTCCTTGAGGAGGTCGTTTACGACCTTGCCCTCAACGCCCTTCGTCGCGAATTCCTTCGTCCAGATGATGAGCTTGGCGTTGTAGAGGTTCGTCTGCTCCGACGGGAAGGAGAAGGTGTGCCCGAGCAGGTATTTCGTCGTATGGTCGCCTTCGATGGCCTCGTCAACGAGCTCGGCGATGAAGTCAAACTGCTGCTCTGCCGTCGAGCCCTCGCCGACGAAGTCGTAGACGCCTTCGACGCGCAGCGGCTTGGCAACTTTCTTGAGCACCTCGAATTTGCCGTGGCCGTCGAGGCGGATGCGCAGCACGCGCACGTTCGTGCCGCCGAAATCGAGTGCCAAGTACTCGCCCGTTTCCTCACCCGTGGGCAGGCCGACGTACGATTTGAGCATGCGCAGGGAGGATTCTGCCGGGTCCTGCAGGCCCTTGCGCAGGTCGTAGCGGAAATCGGCTGCAACCTCGTGCAGGCGGCCGCCGTCGACGGTGAATTCGTTGATGATGCTGTCAAACTGATCCTTGTTGAATGCCATGTCAAACTTCCCCTTTTCCAATTGTTTACCCGGTACCCAAAAGATACCCCGATGAACGTTGATCTGGATGTATCAGAATCCCCCTGCGGGGAATATCTTACTCATTTTCGGCAATCTCCTCGAGGTACGCCCAGCGCTCCATGAGGTGGTCGAGCTCTGCAGCCAGGCGTGTCTCCTCGCGGCCGAGCTCAGAAAGTCGCGTGTAGTCGGAGGCGTTCTGCTGCATCTCGAGGCGCACGACCTTGAGCTCGCCTTCCTTGCTGGCAATAACGCCCTCGATTTCTGCATACTCCTTCTGCTCGCTAAAGCTCAGCTTCTTCTTCGCGGCGCGTTCCGGGCGGTCCCGGCGCGCGGCCCTCTCCGCCTCCTCTTTATCACCCGAAGGCTTGGCCGCCTTGGGCGCGGCTTCGGCGCGTGCCGCCTCTTCCTCGGCTTCCCTGGTCTTGTAGTAGCTGTAGCCCCCGGCATACATGCGCAGGCTGCCATCCGGCTGGTAAACGAAGACTTTGTCAGCCAGGCGGTCGACGAAGAAACGGTCGTGCGAGACGAAGAGGATGGCGCCGCTGAAATCGTCGATGAACGATTCGAGCACGGACATCGTCTCGAGGTCGAGATCGTTCGTCGGCTCATCGAGCAGCAGCACGTTTGGCTCCTCCATGAGAATGCGCAGGAGGTAGAGGCGGCGCTTCTCACCGCCTGACAGGCGGGCGATTGGCGTCCACTGCAGGCTGCCCGGGAACAGGAAGCGTTCCATGAGCTCGCTCGCGGAGATGCGCGACCCATCGGCCAGCGTGATGGCGCGCGCGGCCTCCTGGATGTACTCGATGGCCCGCAGGCGCTCATCCATCTTGACGGCACGCTGCGTGAAGTAGCCGATTTTGACAGTCTGGCCAATGGTGACCGTGCCGCTCGTCGGCTGGCGGCGTCCGGCGAAGAGGTCCAGGAGCGTCGTCTTGCCCGTGCCGTTGCGGCCGAGGATGGCCACACGGTCATGGCGCAGCACCGTGTAGGAAAAATCTCTGACGATGGTGCGCCCGCCCGCCTCGTACGTCACGTGGTCGAGCTCGATGACGGTACGGCCGAGGCGGCTGCCCGCGAGACCGATTTCCACCGTGCTGCGGTCAAGGTCGACCTTCCTGTTCTTGACTTCCTCGTAGCGCTCGATGCGGGCTTTCTGCTTCGTCGAGCGGGCCTGAGCGCCGCGGCGCAGCCACTTGAGCTCGTTGCGCAGGAAGTTCTGACGCTTCTGCTCGCTGGCCGTCTCGCGCTCGATGCGCGCTTCCTTCTGTTCGAGGAACGAGGTGTAATTGCCCGTATACGTATAGGCAGTGCCCTTGTCGAGCTCGAGGATCTTCGTGGCCGTATTGTCGAGAAAATAGCGGTCGTGCGTGACCATGAGCAGGGCGCCTTTCTGCGCCTTGAGGTATTCCTCGAGCCAGGCGATTGTCTCGCTGTCGAGATGGTTGGTCGGCTCGTCGAGCAGCAGCAGATCGCAGGGCTGGATGAGCGCCGTCGCGAGAGCCAGGCGTTTCTGCTGGCCGCCTGAGAGCGTCCCCACCTTCGCCGTGTAATCGCCGATGCCGAGCTTCGTCAGGACGGTCTTGGCCGTGCTCTCAACCTGCCAGCCGTCAAGCGCGTCGATCTTTTCGGCATACTGCATGATGCGGCGCTGCACATCCTCGTCATCGGGCGCCTTGGCTGCGGCCGAGAGAGCCAGCTCATAGCCGCGCAGGGCATCCATCAGCGGCGTCATGCCGCGAAAGACCTCCATGAGCACGGTGTTCTCGGGCTCAAAGACCTTGTCCTGCGCGAGGTACTCGATGCGCAGGCCGCGCATGGTGACCATCGTGCCGTCGTCGACGGGCACGAGGCCTGCAATGGCCTTGAGAAAGGTTGATTTGCCCGTGCCGTTGATGCCGACGATGCCGACCTTGTCGCCCTCATCCATGCTGAGGTTGACGCCGGAAAACAGGCATTTCTCCCCGTAGCTCTTGGTGAAATTTTCAAGGGTTATAATCATGCTTCTCTTCCTATTCGTATCCGACGTTGTATTTATTATAACGTCTTTTTATCAAGAATCATAGTACAGGAGATGAAACGATATACAATCGTTCGAATCCTTACGAACAACAAACAAGCCGCCGCACGAAAAAGGTGCAGCGGCCCGCCTGACGGCAGCAGAGCGCCCGTACGCCCCGGCTGCCGTCAGCAATATCAGAAGGTCAGACGATCTCGTCATGTTCTTCCTTGAGGTCCTGGCCGAGATGGATGAGCACGCGCGTGATGCGCACGCCGTCAATTTCCTCGACGTAGAAGGTGTTGCCGCCGCTTGCGGCCATCTGGCCGACGCGCGGAGCCGTGCCGATCTGATCGTAGAGCCAGCCACCCACGGAGTCGACGTCTTCATCTTCAATGCAGACCTCCAGAATATCGTCGAGTTCCTCGAGAAGCATCTTGGCGTCGACGGAGAAAACGCGGCGGCCACGGCGCTCAGCCGTCGGACGCTCTTCATCGAACTCGTCCTGGATGTCGCCGACGATTTCCTCGACGATATCCTCGATGGTCACCATGCCCGAAGTGCCGCCGTACTCATCGACGACAATGGCCATCTGCGAGCGCTGCTTCTGCATGGTCTTGAGCAGCACGCTGACATCCATGCTTTCCGGCACGACGAGAGCCTTGCGGGCCAGGCGGCGCAGATTGGGCTTGCGGCCTTCCGCCATGACCTTCATGAGGTCCTTGACGTGCAGGAAGCCGACGATGTGGTCCTTGTCCTCGTGACAGATTGGGTAACGCGTGAGCTGTTCCTCAAGGATGGTCTTGAGATTTTCCTCCATGGTATCTTCGAGGTAAACGCAGACCATGTCCGTGCGCGGCGTCATGATTTCGCGCACATTGAGATCCGTGAAATCAAAGACATTGTCGACAAAGTCAACTTCGGTATCATCGATGAGGCCCTTGCGATGACTTTCCTCCATGAGCAGGCGGATTTCCTCCTCGGTGTGTGCCTCCTCACCTTCCGAGGCCACCTCAAAGCCCAGCTGGCGTGCCACCCAGTTGGCCACATGGTTGAGCAGCCAGACGAAGGGATACATGACGCGATGGAAAATGAGCATCGGCAGCGCCACCGTCAGCATGATTTTCTCGACATTCTGGATGGCCATGGTCTTTGGCGTGAGCTCACCGAGGATGATGTGCATAGCCGTGATGATGGAAAATGCCACTGCCAGTGAGACCGTGTGACCAATGGTGTCGTCAAGGCCGAAGAAGCGCGTGACAGGCAGGATCAGCGTCGCGACGGCCGGTTCGCCGACCCAGCCCAAGCCCAGCGAAGCCAGCGTGATGCCGAGCTGCGTCACGGAAAGCGAGGCGTCGAGATGATCCGTGAGGCGCTTGGCGTATTTGGCCTGGCGGCTGCCTTCCTGGATGAGCGTCTCAAGGCGCGAGGGCCGGATCTTGACGCAGGAAAACTCCGCGGCCACGAAAAAGCCATTCATGAAAATCAAGAAGAGCACGAGTAAAAGCTGAAATAATATGGGGACAATGTCCACGATTCAAGAACCTCCTATAAATCAATGCGAATGCTGCGGTCTGGGCTTGGACTTTGGCTGCTTCTTCACAGCCTTTGCTGCCTTGCCGGCCGGGGATTTCTGGCGCGGCAGCCGCTCGAAATGGATGCCCAGCTTACGTTCGAGCTGTTCGAGCTTGTAAGCCTCTTTCAGGTCAATCAGGGTGATGACGGCGCCCGTCGCGCCGGCTCTGGCCGTGCGGCCCGCGCGGTGCTGGTAGACCTGCGCGCTTTCCGGCAGATCGAGGTTGATGACGTAGTCGATCTGCGGAATGTCGAGGCCGCGCGCCGCGAGATCGGTCGAGAGCAGAAGCTGTGCCGCCCCCTTTCTGAAGTCGGCGATGGCCGACTGACGGGCCTGCTTGCCGTCGCGGCCGAGCAGGGATTCGACGCGCAGGCCCTCGTAGCGGAGCTTCGCGAGCGTCTGCTCCGCGGCAAACGTCTTGTTGATGAAGACGAGGCCGCGCTTGATGGGCAGCGTGCGCGTGAGCTTGCGCAGCCGCTCTATTTTCTCGCGGAAGGGTACGGTGACGAAGTAGTGCTCGCAGGCGGCAAGGCCGGCGGCATCCTGCTCCACCCGGATTTCCACGGGGCTGCCGAGGAAAGAGGCACGATCGCGCGCTTTTTTCGGCGCCGTCGCCGAAACCATCGCGACCTGGCGTTCTGCCGGCAGCAGCTTGACAACATCGGCCGTGCTTTCGGCATTCTGGTCATCGAGCAGCCGGTCGAATTCGTCGAGGACGAGGAAGCGAATGCCACCGAGCTTGAGCTTGCCCTTGTGCGCAAGCTCGAGGATGCGGCCGGCGGAGCCGACGATGAGCTGCGGCTTTTCCTTGAGCTTGTCAATCTGGCGCGCGATGTTGGCGCCGCCGATGAGCCCCTGGATCTTGAGGCCGAGAGACGCGTCTGCGTTCAGCTGGCGCGCTTCGCCGGCAATCTGCATGGCGAGCTCATACGTCGGCGCGAGGATCAGGGCCTGCGCTTCGCGGCGGCTGGCCTCGAGCCCCATGAGGATGGGCAGCAGGTAAGCAAGCGTCTTGCCCGTGCCTGTCGGAGCCTGTCCGATGATATCATGGCCGGCCAGAAGCTCGGGGATGGCTTTTTCTTGGATGGGCGTCGGCGCCGCAATGCCTTTGGCCGCCAGTGCGGCGGCCAGGGATTCAGCGATACCGAGGTCTTGAAAACTGGTCATAAAAACTCCTTTTATCCGTTACTTGACTTAAATCTTGTCCATGGACCTCTTCCACCGCTGACGCGGTCCCCCTTCTCCCTGCGGAGAGAAGGCTGGAGCTCGCGCCCTTCGGTAGAGCGTACGAATGTAGCAAGTCGCGCAGCCTTCCCCGCGCACGGGGAAGGTGCCCCGAAGGGGCGGAAGAGGTCCAGGACCTCAGTTCAAAGAAGAGGTCTGCCCTTTTCGTCGTCGAAGGTGGCGGTGCAGCGAGGGTAATTCGAGCAGCCCCAGAAGACACCGTTGCGGCCCTGGATGCGGCGCAGGTGACCTTCGCGGCAGCGCGGGCACAAGTATTTCTTCTCCTTCGCCTCTGCGCCTTCCTTCTGCAGATGCTCCATCGGGCTCGCGGAAAACTTCGGCTTGTCGCTCCAGGAAGACGGCGCCTGACGGCGTTCCGGCACGTAGCTGGCCATGTCGGCAGCCAGATTGGCCTCGTAGTCCGCCGCGGAAAAGAGCTGGTTGAGCGCCGCGATCTCATCGCCGACCGAAACGGAACGTTCTTCATTGCGGTAAACGGCAGCGGGCTGTGCCGGCCGGTACGGGGCAGCTCCCGGCGAAGCATTTTCTGCAGCACCGGCCGCCATGTCGCGCGGCGCACGTGCGAGGCGGCGTTTGGCATCTTCAAGATCCGGCTTGCCGTTCTTGTCGTTGCAGGTCATGCGGCACTTCGGATAATTCGAGCAGCCCCAGAAGAGGCCGTTGCGTCCCTTGCGCTGCAGCAGGACGCCCTTGTGGCAGCGCGGGCAGATATTTTCGCCCGTGACCTTGATTTCCGCCTGATAGGCCTTCTGGCAGAGGGTGCGTGTAAAGTCAATCTGTCCCTTGAGGAACTCCTCGAGCGTCCCCTCTCCTTCCGACATGGAATGCAGCTTATCCTCCCAGATAGCCGTGGAATCGGGGTACGTCATCTCATCCGGCAGGGCATCGACGAGGAGATACGCGGCCGGCGTCGGCACGAGGTACTTTTTCTTTCCCTGTGTCTTCATGAATTTGCGCCGGATGAGGTCGTCGATGATCGTCGCGCGCGTGGCTTCCGTGCCGATGCCATAGACATCCTTGAGCTGTTTCTTGGCCTCGGGATTCTTGACGTATTTATGGATTTCCTTCATGCCGGCCAGGAGCGACGAAGGCGTGAAGCGCACGGGCGGCTTCGTGACGCGGCTGACGATGCGGCCGCGTTTCCAGCTGGCCGGGTCGTGCTTCTTCATGGCAGGCAGCGTCTTGCCCGACTCGTCATCCTTCTCCTCCTTGTCATCCTTGTCGTCGTCATCGGCTTCCTGGCGCCGCTTTGACTGATACATGACTTTCCAGCCGAGATCGCGCTCCGTACGGCCGCTGGCCGTGAAGAGCTCATCCTTGTAGGTGACCTCGACTTTCGTCTGGTCATACGTATGCACGGGATAGAACTGCGCGATGTAGCCGCGGCCGATCAGGTGGTAGAGATTGCGCTCCTCCTCCGTCATCTTCGTGACATCGGCCTGCACCGTCGTCGGAATGATGGCATGATGTGCCGAAATCTTCTTGTCGTTCCAGGCCCGGCTTTTCTGCTGCGGCTTCGCGGCCGGCACCCACGCGGCGAGTTCGGAATCGCCGGCCTTTGAGAGGTGCGAGAGGATTTTTGCCGCATCGCCGTGCTGGTTCAGCGGCAGGTATTCGCAGTCGGAGCGCGGGTACGTCGTGAGTTTCTTCTCGTAGAGTTTCTGCGCGGTATCGAGGACGAGCTGCGGTGCGTAGCCGTACATCTTGCCGGCGAGGACCTGCAGCGTCGACAGAGAGAACGGCAGCGGCTGCGGCTCCTGCTTCTTTGCCTTCTGGTAAGCTGTGATCTCACCGTCATGCGGTGCCGCGGAAAATTCCCTGAGCTTCGTTTCGGCGAGGGACTTGTCGATGAGGCGGTTCTCGCTGTCGAGGCCAGCCATCGTGTCCTTCGGCTTCCACTGCGCCGTAAAGCTGCCGTTCTCATGCTGGAATGTCGCCTTGATGTTGTAGTAGTCAACGGGCTTGAAATGTTCGATCTCGCGCTCGCGGCGCACGACGAGCGAAAGCGTCGGCGTCTTGACGCGGCCGATGGGCAGCACGAGGCCCTCGTGTCCGGCACGGCGTGCAGCCAGCGTGTAGGCACGCGAGAGATTCATGCCGATGAGCCAGTCCGCCCGCGCGCGGGCCAGTGCCGACTGCTTGAGGTTAAAGAAATCCTTGTTGTCCCGCAGATGCGCGTTGGCCTTCTTGATGCTCGTCTCATCAAGGGCATTCAGGAGGATGCGCCGCACGGGCTTCTTGTTCCCGAGATAGTCGAGGACTTCGTCGACGAGCAGCTGGCCTTCGCGGTCCGGATCGCCGCCATGGACGATCTCATCGGCCTTCGCGATGAGGGATTTGACGATACCGAACTGCTTCTCGCAGTCCTTGTCCACGTAAAGTTTCCACTGAGCGGGAATGATGGGCAAGTCTTCGGCCCGCCAGCGCTTGTACTTCGGGTCGTATTCCTCCGGCTCCGCCTGACGCAGGATATGGCCGAAGAGCCAGGTGACGACACCGTCCTGGGTCGTCAGATAGCCGTCATGGCGTGCAACGGGCCCCCTCAGGCATTTGGCCAGTTCCCGGCCCACACTCGGTTTCTCGGCAATATATAAACGCAATGTATCTGGCACTCCTTATATTATGCAATCAATTTATAGATTCCCCAGACCAGCAGAACGGCCCAGCAGATGACGAAAACAGTCACGAGTGCGCCGAAGAGCTTGGCATGGCGCAGGACGTAGTCTGCCTGCTGTTCACTGCGGCTGCGCACATGCGGCGGCAGCAGATGCATGAGGCCGCAAATGGCCGTCGGCACGATGACGGCGTCGTCAAGAAAGCCGAAGAACGGCACAGCGTCGGGGATGATGTCAATCGGGCTGATGAGGTACAGGATGGAGAGTAAGAGAAGGCCTTTTACCTTGCCCGGCGTATCGCGTTCCTTGAGCGCCATGAGCATGACGATGATATCGCGCCGGAACAGGCGCAGGAGTCCTAAGATTCTTCCCATGTGGTTTCCTCATTTTTCTTCATAATACAACAGTAAAACAGGATAGAAAATAGATTTCGTTTCTATTCTATCATATTCTTCCAAACAGCGTCATGAAATCCTACTGGATGGCAAAATATTTTTATTCATTTTCTTTATAGTAATTGACAGTAGTATTCCTGTTTGTTATAATTTACTTACCTTTTTAAAGATAATAATTCTCTCTGCATGAACAAGCATTACAGGAGGCAATTTTATGAGTCAAAAGACCTTCCCACTCAACAAGGAACAGCTTGAAGCTGTCATCGCAAAATATCCGACCCCGTTCCATATCTATGACGAAAAGGCCATCCGCGCCAATATCCGCGCTCTGCAGCAGGCGTTTGCCTGGGCACCGCGTTTCCGCGAGCAGTTTGCCGTCAAGGCCCTGCCAAATCCGCGCATCCTGCAGATTCTCCATGAGGAGGGTGCTGGCACGGACAACAGCAGCCTCGCTGAGCTCGTGCTCTCCGAAGCGGCGGGCTTCAAAGGAGAGGAGATTCTTCTGACCTCGAATGATACACCAGCCGATGAGTTCCAGAAGGCCATCGAACTCGGTGCGATCATCAACCTCGACGATCTCTCCCATCTCGATTACCTCGAGCAGAACGCCGGCCTGCCGCAGGTGCTCTGCTTCCGCTACAATCCGGGCGACCTCATGGAAGGCAACGATATCATCGGCAAGCCGACCGAGGCAAAGTACGGCCTGACGCGTGAGCAGCTGTTTGAGGGCTATCGCCGCGCACTGGAAAAGGGCGTCAAGCGCTTTGGCCTGCATACGATGGTCGCTTCGAATGAGCGCCGCACGGAGGCCTTTGTTTTCACGGCGAAGCTCATGTTCGAGCTGGCCATCGAGCTCAAGCGCCGCTTCGGCATCCATGTCGAGTTCGTCAACATCGGCGGCGGCATCGGCATCCCGTACCGTCCGGAGGAAGAGCCGGTCGATCTCAAGGCGGTCGGTGAGGGCATCCATGCGCTCTACGACGAGATGATGGTACCGGAGGGCCTCGGCGATGTGGCCATGATGACGGAGAGCGGCCGCGCGATCACGGGTCCTGCCGGCTGGCTCGTTTCTACGGCCATCCACGAGAAGAAGACGTACAAGGATTACATCGGCCTCGATTCCTGCATGGCCAATCTGATGCGTCCGGCGATGTACGGCGCTTACCATCACATCACGATTGCCGGCAAGGAGAACGAGCCGTGCGATCACGTTTATGATGTGACGGGTTCGCTCTGCGAGAATAACGATAAGTTCGCGATTGACCGCAAGCTGCCGAAGATCGATATCGGCGACCGCGTAATCATCCATGATACGGGCGCACACGGCAGTGCGATGGGCTTCAATTACAACGGCAAGCTCTGGTGCGCGGAGCTGCTGCTGCACGAGGACGGCAGTGTGGAACTGATCCGCCGTGCGCAGACGCTCGACGATTATTTTGCGACGCTGAAGTATCCGGGAAGCGTCATGTAACATCCTGCCGTTTAAAAATCAAAAGCGGAGACTGTTGCCAAGTGCGGCTTGGCAACAGTCTCCGCTTATTTTTTTATGTTCAGGATCCCTTAGGCCAGAACGCGGGCGAGGCGCACGAGTTCGGGGTTGAGAGTCTTGGTGTTGTTGACGGCGTCGAAGAGATTGACGCTGACGACTTTGCCTTCGTTGAAGCCGAAGACGACATCGGAAGCACCAGAGATGATGGCAAGGGCTGCCTTTTCACCGAGCATCGAGGCTTTCATGCGGTCTTCGACCGACGGGGAGCCCCCACGCTGGATGTGGCCGAGGACGGATACGCGCGTGTCAATGCCGGTCTTTTCCTCGACGACTTTGCCAATCTCGATGGCCGAGCCTGCGCCTTCAGCAACGACGATGATGCTGTAGCGTTTGCCCTTGGCATACATGTCCTTGATTTCCTGGCACATTTCTTCCATGTCGAATTTGACTTCCGGGACGAGGATGAATTCCGCACCGCCGGCGATGCCGCTCATCATGGCGAGCCAGCCGGAGTTGCGGCCCATGACTTCGACGAGCATGATACGGCGGTGAGCCGAGGCCGTGTCGCGCAGTTTGTTGATGGCGTCGACGATGGTGTTGGCCGCCGTGTCGCAACCGATTGTGTAGTCCATGCCCCAGACATCGTTGTCGATGGTGCCCGGCAGGCCGACGATGGGCAGACCCGTTTCCTTCGAGAGCAGGGAACCGCCCGTGAGGCTGCCGTCGCCGCCGATGATGACGAGGCCTTCAATCCCACGCTTCATGAGGTTGTCGAAGCCTTTTTTGCGGCCTTCCGGCGTCTTGAACTCCGGGCAGCGAGCCGTGCCGAGGAACGTGCCGCCACGCTGAATGAGGTCGCTGACGCTGCGGCTCGTGAGCTGCACGATGTCATCGTCGAGCATGCCCTGGTAGCCGTTGTTGATGCCATAGACTTCTACGCCTTCATAAAGTGCTGTACGAACTACGGCGCGGGCCGCAGCATTCATGCCCGGGCTGTCGCCGCCGGAGGTCATGACAGCAATCGCTTTTTTGATCATGGGAACATCTCTCCTATTCCACGAGAATACTTAATTGATAGTTTCCTATTTCTTTTTTTATTTTACGTAATTCATCAGCAAAAGTAAAGGGTTTCCGCAAAAGAAGAACCGTCAGCACAAAGCTGAAATACAGACTTCCTGCTTTCTTCACCAAACGCGGCGGATGCGCCGCTCCACAACAGAAAAGGACTGCATGCCACAGGGGCTGCAGTCTCTTTCCTGGATGTATGATATGGGATTACTTGACGTTCATGATGCCCAGGCCATAGAAGATGATGCCGATGGCGAAGAGGCCGAAGATGATCCAGATGGCGTTGACCTTGCGTTTGAGCAGTGCCATGCATGCAAACGTCATGAGCAGCGGGATGAGGCCTGGCATGAGCTGATCGAGGATGGTCTGTACCGTCGTCGTGACGACTTCACCTTTGGCATTGGTGATCTGCGAGACGACGACCGGGATGTTGACGCTTGTCCACTTGTTGACCAGGGCGCCCATGACGAAGAGGCCGAGGATGGAAGCACCTTCCGTGAGTTTCTGCAGGCGGTTGCCAGCGACATCCTGGACGATGTCCGTGCCTTTGGCATAGCCGTATTTGATGCCGTACCAGCGTACCCAGAGGCGGACGGCGTTGAAGAGCACGAAGAAGATGATCGGGCCGAGAATGCTGCCGGAGATGGCGAACGAGGCGCCGAGTGCTGCGGTGATTGGGCGCAGCGTGCCCCAGAAGATCGGGTCGCCGACGCCGGCCAGTGGGCCCATCATGCCGACCTTGATGCCGTTGATGACGCTGTCCGGGATTTCTGCACCATTGGCGCGCTTCTCTTCCATGGCTGCCGTGATGCCGATGATCGGAGCCGTGACGAATGGATGCGTGTTGTAGAATTCGAGGTGGCGCTTGATGGCCTGCTTGAGCTCATCGCCCGTATAGAGGCGTTTAAGGATTGGCACCATGCCGAAGCAGAAGCCCAGGGCCTGCATGCGTTCCATGTTCCAGGAGCCCTGCAGGAAATTCGAACGGATAAATGTCCAGAAAAAATCGTTTTTCGTGATTTTCTTTTCCATGATGATCTTCCTCCTCACCAATCAGTCGAGTTCGTCGTCCAAATCGTCATCCTTATCCGAAGAGGAAGCGGCGGCGGGTGCTGCGGCCAGCTCTGCATACTTCGGGTTAAGCTGCAGATAGACGATGGCGAGGACGAGGCCGATAACGCCGAGAGCAACGAGGTTGAACGTCGTAAAAGCTGCAACGACGAAACCAAGGAAGAAGAACGGCATGAGGTATTTTGCGCCCATCATGTTGATGACCATTGCATAACCTACGACGACGATGAAGCCGCCAGCGACCTGCAGGCCGCCCGTGATGACCGGCGGGATGGCGTCGAGCATGGCCTGTACGGCGCCCGTGCCGACGGAAACGGCGACGATGAGAGCCGGGATGCCAACGCGCAGGCCCTGAAGGATCAGTGCGCCGTAGTGGCAGAGGTCGATGCCGCGCAGGTCGCCCTGCTCTGCATAGTGGTCAGCACGATGCTGAAATACGACGGAAATCGTTTTACAGAAAATTGCCAGGACCTGGCCGGCAGCTGCGAGCGGCATGGCGATACCGATACCAGTAGCCACGTCCTGATGGCCGGCGACGACCAGGATGGTGGAAATGACGGAAGCCAGTGCCGCATCCGGTGCAATCGCTGCGCCGATGTTCATCCAGCCGAGAGCCATGAGTTCAAGAGTACCACCAATGATAATACCTGTTGTGATATCACCTAAGATCAGGCCGGTCATCGTACATGCAATAAGCGGGCGATGCGTCTGCAGCTCATCGAGGCAGGATCCCATGCCGGCAATCGTGCCAAAAATAAAAATGAGCAGCACTTGAATTGTACTGAGTTCCATGATTATCCCCTCCATTGTGAATTATTCCATAACCCCCCATGTGAGCGGCCAAAGCCGCTCACTTCCTTTATGAAATGGATTACTGCTTGTTCAGCACATCCATCATCATCACTTTCTTATCGGAGTCCACCTTGCGGATCTCAAGCTCAATCCCCATTTCATTGAGCTTTTTGAATGCCGCAATGTCTTTGTCGTCAACCGATACGGCGCTCGTGATCTGATGCTTGCCCTCGTGGAAGCTCATGCCGCCGATGTTGACACTCTTGATTGGCACGCCGTGCTCGATGAGGTACAGGACACTCGCCGGATTCGTAAAGAGCAGCAGGCAGCGGTCGTTCTCATACTTCGGATTGTTGTAGACACGCACGGCCTTCGCGAGGTCTACAACGTGGCTCTTGATACCAGCCGGTGCAACCTGTTTCAGGAGCGTCGAACGGATCTTGTCCTTGGCGACTTCATCGTCACAGACAATGATGCGCTGGCAGTTCGTTGCCTTCGACCACACGGTTGCGACCTGGCCATGAATCAGGCGGTCATCAATTCTTGCCAATACGATTTTCATTATAAATCATCCTCCTCATCTTCTGCGATCTGACTCGCATGGAATACCTGCAGGCCGCTCTTGCCCGCTTCCACGGCTTTTGCCATGATATCCTGGATCGTAAGGGATTTATCATCCATCATCTGAAGACTGCACATCTCGATGAGCATCGGCAGGTTGACACCCGTCACGATGCCGTACGATTCATTGCTGATGACGAGACGGCAGGCGGCGTTGTACGGGCTGCCGCCGAACAAGTCGTTGAGGAACAGCACGCCATCCGTGCAGTCCAGTTCCTTGATCGCAGCCTCGTACTTCTTGACCACGTCATCTGGTCCTTCACCCGGGACGAGCGTTACGGCGCGAACATTTTTCTGCTCACCGCAAATCATCTCACAGGATTTGACAAGTTCCTCGGAAAAACGGCCATGCGTGCCAACAAGAATAGCAAACATCCAACATTACCTCCTTGAATGACCTCGAATGATTTCATAATATTTTACGCTATGTTCTCACGCCCTTTTATATTGCAAGATTCATACCAACTTTGTGTATCAAGATTTCTGATATTCTCGAACGGCCTGATTTCGTAACTTTTTGCTTTCGATACAGATAAAACAATACTATTACTGTTCAAATAATACTCTTTTCTATTATTTTCTACGCGTTTTGATACAGTATCAAGGATGTTTATGCGAAAAAAATACACTATCGCGCACATCCAAGCGATAGCGTATTCAGTGTATCAAAAGTCAGATCATTTCTGCCATAAAGCAGAGTTCGTCCTCAGGGACATGCAGCTGCAGGCTTTCCTCAAAGACTTTTGCCGCGGCCTGCAGTGCGGCCATTTTTTCGATGGGAAGCTCGCTGCGGTCGGCCGTATACGTCAGGGAACTGCGCGTGACAATGCGTTCAAGCGCGCAGCCGCAGTGAACGAGCAGGCGGATGCGCATTGGGTTCGGCAGTTTCTTCTGCAGGCGTTCCTCCAGCCGCTGGTCAAAGGAGAGCAGCAACGGCAGGACCTTGGCGGGGTTGAGATACGTCAGGAATTTCTGCAGGGATTCCTCGCAGAGTTTCTTGACGACGGGGCTGCGGTTTTCCGGTGAAGGAATCGTATGGCGGCGGCCCGTGACGAGCTCGCGCAGGATGGCTTCGCCTTCGCCGTCGATGAGCTGCTCGAGCGGGATGAAGGGAATGCGCATCTTCGGCTTCTTCATGCCAACGGCCGCCACGATGCGATGGTCTTCAGCGATTTCCGCCAGACGCTCCTCGAGGTTGACGAGACCTACGGGAATGACTTCCATGACGCAGCCGGCCTGACGCAGGATATCCTTGACGAGGGCCTTGAGTTTCAGCGCCGTTCCCTGCCCCGTCGAGCAGATGGTCACGATGACTTCGTGAGCCTGTTCGGCCAGCCGTTCTCCTTCGGCCATGTCGACAGCTTCATAGCCGTGGAAGCTGCGCAGCGAATCATAGACCGTATCAAGATCCATGCCCGCGACATCCACCTTGCGCAGAGCCTCGAGGATCAGCGGCGTCGACACCATGTCGATCGTGCGCACGGGAACCTTGAGGCGTTCGGAGAGCAGCGGGCCGAAGTTGCAGAGCGAGCCCATGTCCGCGAGGATCAGGATGCCCTTCTGGCAGCGCACGGCACGCAGCATGGCCGTGATCTTGTCGAGAACCTCCTGCGGATTGACGTCGAGCGGCATATCGACGGCCAGCGTGCTGTTGTCGGTATTGCCGAAGAGGCGCTGGGCGACCTCGAGCATCGAGCTGGCCGTGCCTTTGCCGTGCGCCAGCACGAGGATGACGATCTTGTCCTCGAGGTCATCGTCTTCGGCTGATTCGAGCAGCAGCGCGATGTATTCGATTTCGACGCGCGGCACCTTGATGTGATAGTGCTGCTCGATGAGGCCACCGATCTCCATCGCCACGGCCAGACACAGGGAATTCTGCGGCACCGCACCTTCAATCTCCGTGTACGGGATGGTTTCCTTGGCTTTGACGCGCTTGAGGAAGGCGGAAAGATGCAGGCTGAACGCATAGAGAAATCGATCCCGGTAACTTCGGTTCATGCGCTTCTGCACATAGAGCGAAATCTGCTCCGAGAAGTCCACGAGCGAAGCATCAACGATCTTCAGCAGGCGTTCCCGCGTCGTCATGTTGACGGAGTTCTTCTTATTGTAGAGATTCTTGACGTAAACGTTGACGTCCGTGGCCACGATCTGCTTGATGAGGTCGCTGCTGATGCCCTCCTCCTTGAGCAGATCGACCTTGTCCTCGACGACCTGGTAAAGATTGAAGGGTTCCCGCGCTTCATCGTCGTCCTCGAGCTGAAGCTTGCGCCCCGGCGGCAGGATGACGAGGAATTGTTCGCCGCCAAGCCGTTTCGTCAGTTCCATCAAGGCCTGGCGGTTGGCCGAGAGCGTCAGGAGGCCCTCCTTGAGCTGCGTCGGCAGGATCTTGAAATCCACCTCCATGCATTTCGGGTTGTCGATGCCGTTGAGGAAGGCCTGCGCGCAGAGCAGCTTGATGTTCGATTTGAGCTGGCCCACATTGCCGTTGCCGATGCTGCCGACAAGCGCCTTGACGGATTCGACGCCGACGCGGATGGGCTTCTTGACGCGCTGCGCTTCATCCTGGAACATCAGCCGAATAATATCGAGCTTTTCATCGAGTGTGCGCTCTGAGAGCGGGTGAATCCGGATGATGTTCGGAATGCGGCGCACGAACGTCTTGGTCAGCGCAGAATTGGGGTCTTCCGTCGTCGCGCCGATGATCAGGACTTTCGCGTGGCGGCTGCGCGTCGTCTCGCCGAGGCGGTTGAAGGTGCCCGTGTCCATGAAGTAGAAGATCATCTCCTGGCCTTCGGGCGGCAGGCGATGGATCTCGTCGAGGAAGAGCACGCCGCCGTCCGCCTCCTCGACAAGGCCGGCCTTGGCCGTATCGGCACCGGTGAACGCGCCCTTCATATGGCCGAAGATGTGTGAGATCAAAAGCTGCGAGTTGTTGTAGTAATCGGCACAGTTGAACGTGACGAACGGCGCATCCTCAGCAAAGCGATGCATGACCTTGCCGTATTCGAACATCAGGTGCGCAAAGAGGGTCTTGCCGACGCCCGTCTGGCCGACAATCAGCGTGTGCAGGCCATCCGGCGGATAGAGGATGGCTGCCTTGGCCTGCTCGACCTGCTTCCTGAGGCTGCGGTCTGCACCGATGAGACGCACAAAGGGGTTGACCGGCTTCGCCTCGTCCGATGGCGCGATTGCCTCGACCGACTCAAACTGGAAGGGCCCCTCTCCGAGCTGCACGCCGAGACGGCTTTCGAGCTCCCCTTTATCAAAATAGCGCACAGGACGCCCGAGGAACTTGACGATCATGCCCTGACGGTAGAGGGAATTGAGTTCCTTCGAGACATTGTTGCGCAGGATGTCGAGCGCCGATGCGATTTCCTGGGCATCAAACCCCACGCGCCCCTTGAAGTCGTCCCCGGCCATATTCTGCGACTGTGTCTGGATGTATTCGTAAATCCGTTCCTCACGCTTCATCTGCTCGCCTCCGATCAGTGAGATACTTCCATTATATCAACATTGAAAAAAGGAAGCAAAACATACTATCGCCACAGCCCTGCGGATTCCTTCCAATCGCAAGAACAGCCTGAGGAAACAAGGAAGCTTATTGACACTCCCCGTGCCTGAAGGCAGGGGATTCTTGGTTCGACAACCACTGCGCCGCCTCCGAAGAATTGGCGTCTTACACGATTTCCCCAAGCGTGAATTCCCGTGTGCCCCACGGTACACTTTATTCCAGTTTATGCCACTGTGGATTTATCTTCCAAAGCCTTGCACAGGATGTTCTTTGCAGCATTCACATCTCTGTCGTGATGCATTCCACACTTCGGGCAATCCCATTCGCGAACACTCAAATCCTTTGTCAGTGGGTTCTGATAGCCACAAGCAGAGCATGTCTGACTCGACGGGTAGAACGTATCGACTTTGAGCAGTTCGCCACCGTGCAGTTCCGCCTTGTATGTGAGCTGGCGGAAGAACTCGCTCCAACTTGCATCGGAAATGGACTTCGCGAGTCTGTGATTTCGCAGCATCCCCTTGATATTCAGATGTTCCACGGCAACCGTTTGGTTTTCACGGGTAAGCCGTGTGGACAACTTGTGCAGGAAATCCCTGCGGATGTTTGCGATGCGTTCATACACACGAGCAACACGAACACGCGTCTTGTCTCGGTTCATGGACTTCGGCAACTTGCGGGAAAGGCGGCGCTGCTCTCGGCAGAGCTTGCGTTTGAGCTTCTTCAGCGGGTGTGGGGATTGCGTCACGTTGCCGTCGCTGTCCGAGCAGAATGCCCTTAACCCTACGTCGATACCAATCTGCTTACCACCGTTCGGACGGAGCAAGGATTCTTTTTCCGTTTCAACGCAAAGGGAAATGAAGTATTTCCCTGATGCCGCACGGCGGACCGTGGCATTCAGAATCCTGCCTCCAAACTTCCGACTCTGCTTGATTTTCACAAAGCCGACCTTCGGCAGCCTAATCCGATTGCCTTCGATACGGATGCCACCACTCTGATTGCGCATCCGGTAAGACTGGCTGTGGCTGCGCTTTGATTTGAAGCGTGGGTATCTTGCCCGCTTTGCAAAGAAATTCTCATAGGCATGGTCAAGATCACGCAGAGCTTCCTGCAACGCCATGCTGTCAACCTCAGACAGCCATGCAGTTTCCTCGCGCTTCTTGAGGTCAGTGAGCAATTTGCTTGTCTTGACGTAAGTCAGCGAATTGTGATTCGCTTTCCATTCGTCGCGACGCACCGCGAGGAAGTGGTTGAATACGAAACGTGCACAGCCCAGCGTGCGATTGATGAGGTTTTCCTGCGTCCTGTTCGGATAGATGCAGAACTTATAGCCGAGCGTGTGCGTTTCCATTTTCCTCACTTCCTTTGCGACGTCTTTTGGTTCTCGATATACTGCTTGACGATTCCAAGCGGCGCACCGCCAACCGTCGAGCAGAAATAGGAATTTGTCCAAAGTGTCGGCAGTTTCGTTGTCAGCCAATGAAATTCCTGTCTTAGTATCCTCGACGTTTTGCCCTTGATTGTCTTCACCGCTTTGTGAATTATTTACAGGAATATACGATGTTACGGTTTGAATGATATACTCTGTTCATATTTGTATTATACTATACTTTAGTAGTTAATACAACAATTAAGGAGGAAAAAGTTGTCCGCCTTCAATTGCTTACGCAAATTCGGCGGACGCGCCTTATATCCCCAGTCCTAAAGGGTGGGGTTTTACGGCGCGTTCGATAAGAAAAAAATCCCAGCAGATACGAAATAAATTCCATATCTGCCAGGATTTTTCCAGTTCAAAATCTCAAAAGTCTCAGCCTACGAGTTCGTAACCAGCCTCTTCGATGACCTTGCGGAAATCTTCCTGCGGAATCTCGCGGCTGGCTTTGACATCGGCCTTGCCGCCCTCGAGGTCGACGGTGACATCCGTGACGCCATCCATCTTGGCGAGTGCATCGTGAACGTGCTTCTGGCAATGTGCACACATCATGCCTTTGATCGTGAGAGTCTTTTCCATGGTATCTTCCTCTTTCTGCTTGATAGAATGATGGTCCGCCGCAGCCGGTACAGCCGGCGCGGCATCTTTATGGACAACGGCGGCCTCCTGGGCTTCGCCGCGATCGGTCTTGAAGAAACGCAGGCGCAGGGCATTCATGACGACGCAGACGCTCGACATGCTCATCGCGGCAGCGCCGACGACTGGCGAGAGCTTGATGCCAAAGGCCGGATACAGGATGCCTGCCGCGACGGGGATGCAGATGACGTTGTAGATGAGCGCCCAGAACAGATTTTCCTTGATGTTGCGCAGCACGGCCTTCGAAAGGCGGATGGCGCTGACGGCATCGAGGAGGTCGCTCTTCATCAGGACGGCATCGGCACTCTCGATGGCCACATCCGTGCCGGCGCCGATGGCCATGCCAAGATCTGCCTGCGCGAGCGCCGGCGCGTCATTGATGCCATCGCCGATCATCGCAACCTTGTGGCCTTCAGACTGAAGCTTCTTGATGTGTTCTGCCTTGTTCTCCGGCAGGACGCCCGCAATGACCTTCGGGATGCCCATGCGGCGGCGGATGGCTTCCGCCGTGCGCTCGTTGTCACCGGTCAGCATGACGACATCGATGCCCATCTCGCGGAAGCGGGCGATAGCCTCTTTGCTCGTCGCTTTCTCGACATCAGCAGCCGCGAGGATGCCGATCACGTGGTCGTCCTCGGCAAAGATCAGCGGCGTGCAGCCGTCATCGGAGAGCGCACCGAGATGGCTTTCATACGGGGCAAGATCAATCTGCTGCTCTGCCATGAGCTTGGCATTGCCCGCATAATATACATGCCCGTCGGCCCTGGCCTCAACACCGCGGCCAAAGAGTGCCCTGAAATCCGTCATGGCTTTTGCCGCGATCTTCTTCTCTTCGGCATAATTCATGACGGCTTCGGCGAGCGGATGCTCGCTGCCCTTCTCAAGGCCTGCCGCAATCGCCAGGAGCTTCTGCTCCGAGAAGGCGTCAGCTGCCAAGACGGACGTGACCTCCGGACGGCCCTCGGTGATCGTGCCCGTCTTGTCCATGACAACCGTATCGACGGACTGCGCGATCTCGAGCGCCTCACCGGATTTTATGAGAATGCCGTTTTCCGCGCCCTTGCCCGTACCGACCATGATGGCCACCGGCGTGGCAAGGCCGAGCGAACACGGACAGGAGATGACGAGGATGCAGATGGCGATGGAGAACGCGAATTCCACGCTCGCGCCCATCGCGAGCCAGGCAGCACCGGCAAGGACGGCCACCGTGATGACAGCCGGCACGAAAACACCGGCAATCTTGTCAGCCATGCGCGCAATCGGCGCCTTCGAAGCACTGGCCTCATCGACGAGCCGGATTATCTGACTGATGGTCGAATCGGCACCGACACGCTCTGCGCGGAAATGGATGAAGCCCTGCTTGTTGATGGTCGCCGAGGTCACCTTATCCCCCTGCTGCTTCTCAACGGGGATGGGCTCACCCGTGATGGCCGATTCATCGATGCTCGTCGTGCCCGAGAGCACGACACCGTCAGCGGGGATGCGCTCGCCGGGGCGCACGACAATCTCATCGCCGACGGCGAGCTGCTCGACAGGAACGACCTGTTCCACACCACCGCGCACAACGGTCGCCTGCTTCGGCGCAAGATCCATGAGCTTCTCAAGGGCCTTGCTCGTCTGCCCCTTCGCGCGGGCCTCGAGGTATTTGCCAACGGTGATCAGCGTGACGATCATGCCGGCTGACTCAAAATAAAGATTCGTGCTGTACTCGGTGACAAGCGCCCAGTCGTTATGGCCAAAGCCCCAGCCCATGCGGAAAATCGCAAAGGCACCGAAGAGCGCGGCAGCCATCGAGCCCATACCGACAAGGCTGTCCATGTTCGGCGCCCCGTGCAGGAGATTGCGGAAGCCTGCGATATAATAGCGGCGGTTCAGGTACATGATGGGCAGCACGAGCAGAAACTGGGAGAACGCAAACGTGATAGCATTCTCGGGGCCGTCGAAGAGCTGGCTGATGAGCTGCGGCACCGGCAGGCCGAAGAGCTTCTGGAAGAGCCCGTGCATCGAGATGTAGAGCGTCGGTATCAGGAAGATGATGGACCAGATGAGGCGATGCTTCATCTCGGCAATATTCTTCCTGACGGGGTCTTCCTCGGGAAGCGCGGCGGCCTTTGCCCTCTCCGCACCTTTGACCGAAGCGCCGTAGCCGGCTTCAACGACGGCCGCAATGATGGCCGGCACATTCGTCTTCGACTCATCATACTCGAGCTGCATGCTGTTCGTCAGCAGATTCACGCTGACATCCTTCGTGCCGTCGACCTTGCTGACGGCTTTTTCCACACGGGCCGAGCAAGCCGAGCACGTCATGCCCGTGATCGTGAATTTTTCTTTTTTCATCTTGGAATTGAGCCTCCTTGGTGGCTGTTGGGAAAACGATGGGATAACTTACTTCATGACCTTCTGGAGCGTCGCGACGAGTTCGTCGACGACCTCATCATGCCCCGCGCGGATATCGTCGACGACGCACGACTTGATGTGCTGCGCGAGCAGCTCTTTATTGAACGCATTGAGCGCTGACTGGATCGCGCTGACCTGCGTGAGGATATCAACGCAGTAGCGGTCGTCCTCGACCATCTTGCAGACGCCGCGGACCTGGCCCTCGATGCGCTTGAGCCGCGAGACGAGGCATTTGTATTCCTTGCTGTCCTTGTCGCGGTATTTATGCTTGACACAGCCGCAGCAGCTCTTTTCCGCATTTTCTGCAGCAGCTGCGCCTTTTGTCCTTTCACATGCACACATAAAATATACCCCCTAACGGTATTTTATACTATACCATCAGGGGGTATCTGTCAAGCAAAAAGATATCCCCCGGCAAGCGAGGGAATCCTGCTCAAACAGGTTCAGCCATTGGAGCCCTTGTCAATCGAATGGATGATGACATCCGTGAGGATCTTCGTCCAGTTGATCCGGCCATTGCCTTCCGATCCGGATTCCTGCTGCGGCTCCGGCGGCGGATTCTTCGCACGTTCGGCGGCCATGCGCGCCGTGCGCAGGTCATCTGCAAGCGCCCGATCCCGTTTATCGGAATAGTTCCAGGCAATCTCGAGCTCACGCACAGCCTCGTCGTAGCGGCCCTCATCGTAATAGATCAAGCCCTCATACTGATGGCAGCGCCAGATGGGATATGTCGTATTGTCATGGTCCGTGTTGTTGGCCATGTTGAAATCCTCGAGGGCATCGTGCGGACGGTTGAGCCCGTAATAGGCCCGGCCGCGCAGATAGTAGGCATAGGCGCGCGGATTACCCTTGACGGACCGGTCTTCGATGAGCGTCGTGAGCTCATCGATGGCCCGCGTGTACTCGCTGCGCTGGATATAGCCCATGCTGCGGTCAAAAATCTTCTCGTAATCGTAGCTCGACTCGAGACGCGTGCCGAGCCGTTTCTTCTCCTGGCCATTGGCCTTCTGGTATTCGGCAAGCAGTTCCTCATTCTGCTTCTTCAGGGCATCGCGCTCCTGCTGCAGCTTCTCGAGCTCCGTCTTCTTGTCCATCATGGCCTTGAGGTCGATGTCATCCGTATCCACTTCGGCGACCAGATGCACCGTGTATTTCCAGGTCGTTCCCGAAAGCTCCGGTACCGAATCCTCCTTGATGACCTTGAGCACGGCACCCGAGATCATCTTGACATCGTCCTCCGTGAGCTGCATGTTTTTCGTGCGTGAATAGCTCTCGACGTAGACGCCGGCTTTCTCCACCGCCACGCGCATGGCCTCCTGGCGCGCGGCATCACGCGCGATCTTCGGGGAGTCGTTATCCCCCATGACGTAGACGCCCGTCGCCTCGATGCGCTGAGGCGCAGCCTCTACAGTTCCGCCCTTCCACAGGCAGCAGACGGCCAGGAACGTCAGCAGCACCAGGCAGGCCGTTCCTATTCTCCTCATATCGAAACACCATCCTTCGTAATAGTGTACCTCGTCAAATACTATTATACGGAACTCCCGTCCGCTTTCCAATTAGAAACGCATAAATTTCCCGCTCCGTAAAATTTTTTAAAAAACCAGTTGACACCGGGCGGCAAAACCGATATACTATATTCTGTCAGTTGCGAAAAGCGACAGATGCTGATTTAGCTCAGTTGGTAGAGCAGCTCATTCGTAATGAGCAGGTCGTAGGTTCAAGTCCTATAATCAGCTCCATATCTTGCTGATTTAGCTCAGTTGGTAGAGCAGCTCATTCGTAATGAGCAGGTCGTAGGTTCAAGTCCTATAATCAGCTCCATTGGAAAAGCAAGGCTTCCGTGTGCGGAAGCCTTTTTTGTATCTTCTGTTTACATGTCAGGAAAAGGCACAACCCCTTCCCCACCGGGAAAGAGATTGTGCCTTTTCTTTATTTCTTCATTTTTTCCGGCGATAGCGGCAGTAGCCGATCCAGAGCACGAACAGCCAGATGGGCAGGAACAGGACTGCCAGCTGCATATCCGGGATCTGTGACACGAAGAAGACGACACCGGCCAGGAAAAGCAGCGACAGGTAGTTGGCCCATGGATACAGGATGGCATGGAATTTCGTCTGCTTGCCATGCGCCTTGCAGTAAGCGCGGAATTTCAGATGCGTGATGCAGATGACCACCCAGCTGATGACGGCCGCACAGGTCGCGATCATCATGAGATACATGAAGACGTGTCCCTGCAGGAAATAATTGAGCGCGACGACAATCAGCGTGATGCCCGAGGAAACCAGGATGCCGCGCACCGGCACGCCGTGCGGCGAGAGCTTGCGGAAGAAGGCCGGAGCCTCGCCCGTGCCCGCCAGGCCGTAGAGCATTCGGCTGTTGCTGTAGATGGCAGAATTGTAGACCGAGATGGCCGCCGTCAGCACGACGAAATTCAGGATGTGTGCCGCAGCCGGGATGCCGACGTTGTTGAAGATTTGGACGAACGGGCTCGCCTCCATACCGACCTTATTCCACGGCCAGAGCGCCATGAGCACGACCATCGTGCCGACATAGAAAATCAGAATACGCCAGATGACCTGGTTGATGGCGCGCGGGATCGTACGGTCCGGATCCTCCGCCTCACCCGCCGTGATGCCGATGAGCTCGATGCCGCCGAACGAGAACATGACGACGGCGATGGAGAGCGCGAGGCCCCAGAGGCCGTTCGGCAGGAAGCCGCCGTTTTTCCAGATGTTGCTGAAGTTCTCGGGGAAGGGCTGCCCGCTCGAGAAGATCAGGCCGAGCCCCAGGAGTATCATGCTGACGATGGCGGCAATCTTGATGAGCGCCATCCAGAATTCGGCCTCGCCGTAGGCCCGGACATTGACGAGATTCAGCGCCGTGATGGCCACAAGGCAGACCAGCGACGAAATCCACTGTGGCAGGTCCGGGAACCAGAAATTCATGTAGATGCCGACAGCCGTGAGTTCCGCCATCGACACGAGCACGTAATTGAACCAATAATTCCAGCCGGAAAGGAAGCCCGGGAACCTGCCCCAGTACTTCGTCGCATAATGGCTGAACGAGCCCGACACCGGCTCATCGACAGCCATTTCCCCCAGCATGCGCATAATGAGGAAAATCACGACGCCACCGATCAGATAGGCGAGCATGACGGACGGTCCCGCCAGCGCAATCGTCGAAGCCGAACCGTAGAACAGGCCCGTGCCGATGGCGCCGCCGAGCGCAATCATCTGCAAGTGGCGGTTCTTGAGTCCGCGCTTCATCGTTATATTCTTTGCATCCTCCATAGATTCATCTCCAATCAAGAAAATATGCTTCCATTATAGCATTATTGGACATCGCTTTACAATTTATCAAAATAAGACAAGGAGCTGCCGACCACAGGGTGTTCCCGTGACCGGCAGCTCCTTTGCTGTCAGTCTGCCGTCAATAACGCTGACGGTCCTTGAGGGCACGCTCAATCTCACGTTTCGCGGCCTTTTCATGAAGGTCCTGACGCTTGTCGTAATTGTGCTTGCCCGAGGCCAGCGCCAGCTCGAGCTTGGCCCGGCCGTGCTTGAAATAGATCTTCAGGGGCACGAGCGTGAAGCCCTTTTCGCGCGTCTTGGCAAAGAGCTTCACGATTTCCGCCTTGTGCATCAGGAGTTTCCTGCGGCGCAGCGGATCGTGGTTGAAGATATTGCCCTGATCATAGGGGCTGATATGCAAGTTCTCGACGAAAAGCTCGTCGTTCTGGATGCTCGCATAACTGTCCTTGAGGTTGGCCCGTCCGGCGCGCAGGGACTTGACTTCCGTTCCCTGAAGGGAAAGGCCAGCCTCAAACGTTTCGTGTATGAAGTAATCGTGACGGGCCTTGCGGTTCTCGCAGACCGTCTTGATTCCTGCATTCTTTCTTCCCATCGTATCACCTGAATGGTTCTTTATCGCTTATTTATTGGGTGCCGTGCCGCCTTCCGTCTTGCGGTGCGGGTGCGGGCGATGCTTCGAGGAAGCCGACGCCGCCTTCTGCTTTTCAGCCTTGGCCTCCTCGCGCATCTTGCGCTCATGGTAGCCCGGCGGATCCGGCCAGACGGCACTGTTGAGCCCCGTCACCCTGACGCGGTGGTAGTCGCGGCTCTCCTCTCCGCGTGCTTCCTCGCGGCGTTCCCGGCGGTTGGGCTTGCGCTCCGGACGGTCGCTGCGCTCCAGGCGCTCATGACCGCGGTTCTCACGGCCCTTTTCCCTGCGTCCTTTCGCCGGTTTATGCTCCGGCTGCGGCAACTTCTCGCCCGAGGCCCCGCGATTCTTCCTGCGGCTGCCGTTCTTCGGGCGCCGCTTCTGCTTCGAGGCATCCTCTGCAGGCGTCAGAGATTCCGCAATGAGGTCGTCTTCCTTGCGGCGCGGCGGACGCGTGCCGCCCTTGCGGTCATCCTTCTTGTCCCGGCCATTGCCGCCTGACTTGCCGCCCTTGCTGCGGCCGCCGCGCACGGCATTCTGCATGGCCTGCGGGTCATAAGCGCCATTGTCCTTGAGTACGAAGTCGAGATTGCGTTCCTCGACATTGGCGCGTACAAGCAGGACTTCCACCTCGTCGCCGAGACGGTATGCCTTTCTCGTGCGCTCGCCGATCATCGCATACTGTTCTTCCACGTATTCGTAATAATCGTTGACCATGGTCGAGACGTGGACGAGGCCCTCGACGCCGTTATCCAGTTCGACGAAGATGCCAAAGGCCGTGACGCCGCTGATGATGCCGGAGAATTCCTCGCCGACGAACTGTGCCATGTACTCGATTTTCTTCATGTCCGTCGTCTCGCGCTCCGCCTCAATGGCAATGCGCTCGCGCTCCGAGGCATGCTCGGCGATGCCCGGCAGGATGGAGCGCAGCTTTTCCTGGCGCTCGCGCGGAATCGTGCCCGTCGCAAAAGTCTCACGCAGCAGGCGATGGACGATGAGGTCCGGATAGCGGCGGATTGGCGACGTGAAATGCGTGTAATAGCGGGCTGCAAGGCCAAAGTGACCGAGGCTCAGGTCGCTGTAACGCGCCTGCTGCATCGAGCGCAGGGCCACCGTGCTGATGATGCGCTCCTCCGGCTTGCCCTCGACCTTCTCGAGTACCTGCTGGACATCCATCGGGACAATCTCGCCATTCTCATTCTGCTTGACGAACAGGCCGAACGTCGAGAGCAGATTGTTGAGGCGTTCGATTTTCTCCGTCGACGGCTGCTCGTGAACGCGGTACATGAACGGCAGGTTCTTCGTATCCATATGACGCGCCACCGTCTCGTTGGCAATCAGCATGCATTCCTCAATGATGGATTCTGCCAGCGAACCCTCGCGCTTGAGGAGTGCGACCGGATGGCCCTGCTCGTCGAGCTTGACCTTGACCTCGGGCAGATCGAAATCGATTGAGCCGCGGCGATGACGCTTGGCCTTGAGCGCATTGCGCAGGTCGGCCAGCGTTTCGAGCATGCCGCGGATATCCTGATTGTCCGAATAGAACGGTTCCTCATGGTCGACGAGGACCTTGTTGACGATGTTGTACGTCAGGCGGCGGTAAACATGGATGACCGTCGGCACGATCTCATAGCTCAGGACTTCGCCGTCTACCGAGATCTGCATCTCGCAGGCCATGGCCAGGCGGTCGACGCCGGCATTGAGGCTGCAGATGCCGTTGCTGAGTTCCTTCGGCAGCATCGGGATGACGCGGTCGACGAGGTACACGCTCGTGCCGCGCTCATACGCCTCGCGGTCAAGCGGCTGGTTCTCACGCACGTACCAGCTGACATCGGCGATGTAGACACCGAGGAAGAAGGAGCCGTCCTCGTTGCGGCGGGCAAAGACGCCGTCGTCGAGGTCCTTGGAATCCTCACCATCGACCGTGACAATCGGGAAATCGCGGCGGTCGCGGCGGCCGCGGTACTCCTCCGGAGCCGGCTCCTGCTCCATGGCAGAAGCGGCTGCCTGTACATCTTCAGGGAACGTCTCGGAAAGATCATACTGACGCATAACCGAGAGGACATCGACACCCGGATCGCCCACCTTGCCGAGTACTTCGATGACCTTGCCCTCCGCATTGCGGCGGCGGTCCGGCCACTTCGTGATCTCAACGACGACCTTGCTGCCCGTCTTCGCACCGTGGAATGCCTTCTTCGGCACGAAAATATCCTGACTGAGCTTCGTGTTGTCCGGCGTCACGAAGCCAAACGTCTTGCTGCTCTCAAACGTGCCGACGATCTTCTCATTGGCACGTTCGAGGATGCGGATGATCTCGCCCTCGCGCGAACGGCCCTCTTCGACGGCCGGCGCCACGCGCGCCACGACACGGTCGCCATGCATGGCCGTATTGAGATCTGCGCCCGGCACGAACACGTCCGTCTCATCCTCGGAAGCACGCACATCGGGGATGATGAAACCAAAGCCCTTGGCCGTCATCGACAGGCGTCCGACCACGAGGTGCATGCGGCTCGGAATGCCATAGAGATCGCTGCGGTTTTTGATGACCGCGCCCTCTTTCTCGAGTTCCTCGAGTGCAGCATCAAACTCCACGAGCTCTTCCTGCGTCAAATGCATGCCTTCTGCCAGGTCTTCCGCCAGCAGCGGTTTATAAGCCTTCTCTTTCATGTAGGCTAAAATACGTTCTTTTAAATCCATGTTCTTCTCTCCACTACTTCCTTTGTGTACGTTCTATGAAATCCTGACCGCTGCCCGTCAGCCGCGAGAGGAAGGCGGCCGCGGCCGCAAAGACCTGATTGCGCTCCTCGCCTACGGGAATCAGATGGCCAGAGGTCTTGAGCCAGACAATCTCTTTTTCACTGCTGCCGAGATGCTCCCGGATGTAGATGGCGCTCTCGGCATCGGCCGTGCGGTCGTTCAGACTGTGCAGGATCAGTGCCGGCACCCGTATGGACGGCAGAGCCTGCTTCGTCCTCTCCATGAGCCCAAGCAGCTCATGGACGCCTGTGAGCGGCATGGAGCGATACGTCTGATTGACAGCCGGAGGTACATTGCGCAACCGACGCCTCGCCTTCGGCACGAAAACTCCAGCACAAAGGCGGCGCGGCGGCAGTTTGGCAATGCCTCGTTCTTCCGCAATGTAGATGGGCGCGGACATCGAGATGACACCCATGACCTCCTGTTCCGCCGCCAGCAACAGGGCGAGCAGACCACCCATGGAGTGACCGCCTGCCACCACGTGATCACAGCAGCCGCGCAGTAGGGCATAGCCATCGCGAACGGAATCAAGCCAATCCTCGCCCGTCATATGGCTCATGTCCTCTGCCGTCGTGCCGTGTCCGGCCAGCCGGACACCGAGCACCGTGCAGCCCTGTGCCTGCAGGTATTTGCCCATGAGCAGAAGTTCCGCCGGCAGGCCCGTAAAACCATGGATGAGGAGCACGCCCGTCCTGCCGCCCGGCAAGAAGAACGGCTCTGCACCGGACATGATCACGGGCAATCCCCCCTTTCAAGAAAAGTACCCCCGCTCAGCAGCAGGGGGTACAGATAAGCCGATATCAATTCGTCATGCGGGCAATCACGAGTGTAATCACTGCAAACAGGATGGCGAAGACAACCGTCACGCGAGCCAGCAGGGCATCCATGCCGCGGGCTTTGCTCGAAAAGACCGTATCGGCGCCACCGCCCATACCGCCCATGCCGGCGGACTTTGCCTCCTGCCCCAGAACGGATGCAATGAGGATGATCGCAATGATGGCGTCCAATATCATCAAAATGGTAAGCAAATGTATGGCCTCCCTTATTTCCTTTACACTTTCTTTCCTATCATACCATAGATGGACCGCCTTCCGCAAGAAAAAGCAAGGCCTGCGCCCTCCAATAAAAATGCGCAGGCCACAACGGGTCTGCGCATCTCAGCAGGGGCAGAATACCCCTTTCCTCTCATAGCCGTCTGCATGTACGATTCATCATGCAGGATTCTGTAAATTTTACTGCTGCTTTTCTGGCATCATAGCAGCTCTCTGCTTGGACAAGGGAATGCCGTTATAGCATTTGCTGACATATTTTGCGGAAAGATACACCGAGTCATCTGCTGTCGTAATCGAATAGATTGACTCATGGACAACAGCCGCATCATCGTCAACATGGAACTCTGCCTGATGCCACTCTCTTTTCGGTTTCGCCGTATCCAGCCAACCCATAGATACGTCCCCCTTTCTATCTAATTCTATCTCAATCATATCATATTCAGGCTTATTTAACAAGATAAAATACGGTTTTATAAAAAATATTCATCACAGAAAGATTTATATATTCTGAAGCAGGACAAAGAAAAACCGCGATGAAACAAAAAATGAGGAGAACCGGACGGTTCTCCTCATAAAAGTGTCAGAATAGAAACAAGATCAAATCTTGTAAACGCGAATCATATTCGTGTTGTTGCCAACGCTCGTCTTGCTCTGGAGCTTGATGCCAGAGGTGATGATCGTCGTATCGCCGCGCTTGACGAAACCGTCCTTGACGGCCGCAGATACGGCGTTCGTGATCATCTCGTCGACGTCGTTCCACTGCGTGCCGAGAATCGGGTATACGCCCCAACGCAGGTTGAGCTGACGGACAACCTTCTCATGCGGCGTGTAAGCAACGATGGCTGCTTTCGGACGGAAGCGGGATACAATCTTCGTCGTGTAGCCGCTGTCGGTCGGCGTGATAATAGCCGGAACATCGAGCTCATAAGCCATCTGTACCGTGGCATGTGCAACGGCACGCGTACGGCTCTCGCTGTGCTCGAAACCACGCTCAACGAAGAGGTTCTTGTACTCGAGAGATTCCTCGATGCGACGAGCAATGCGGTTCATCGTGGAAACAGCCTCGACCGGATAGTCACCGGAAGCCGTCTCACCGGAGAGCATGATGGCATCCGTACCATCGAGGATGGCATTACCGACATCGGAAACCTCTGCGCGCGTCGGACGCGGGTTACGCTCCATGGAATCGAGCATCTGCGTAGCGACGATAACCGGCTTACCGGCCTTGTTGCACTTCTTGATGATCTCTTTCTGGATCAGCGGAACATCCTCGGCCGGAACCTCAACGCCGAGGTCGCCACGAGCGACCATGATGCCGTCGGAGACTTCGAGGATAGCATCGAAATTCTTGACGCCTTCGAGGTTCTCGATCTTCGGCAGGATCTCCATGTGGCCGTTGTGCTCCTCAATGAGCTTGCGGATGGCCAGGACATCTTCCGGACGCTGGATGAAGGAAGCGGCAATGAAGTCCATATCCTGCTCACAGCCGAAGATAATGTCCTTCGCATCCTGCTCGGAAATCGGCGGCAGGCCAAGGGAAACGCCAGGAGCAGCAACGCGCTTCTTCGTGCTCATCTTGCCGCTGTTCTGGATCGTCGTGATAATGTCCTTGCCCTTGATCTCATCGACTTTGAGCGCAACGAGACCATCGGAGAGAAGCAGCGTATCTCCTGGCTTCACTTCCGTATAAAGGCCTTTGTGGTTGACGGATACATGCGTTTCATCGCCCGGCGTATCTTCATACGTCAACGTGAACTTGTTGCCCTTCTCGAGCATGACCTTACCGTCTTTGAACTCGCCAAGACGCATCTCCGGTCCCTTCGTGTCCAGGATCAGGGAAATGACCTTACCTGCCTTCTTGGCTGCTTCACGAACCATTTTGATGCGGCCAAGATGCTCTGCATGATCACCATGGGAGAAGTTGAAGCGTGCGCAGTTCATGCCATTGGCAATCAGCGCATCGACAACGCCCGGTCTCTCCGTGGCAGGTCCCTGCGTGCAGATAATTTTCGTCTTCTTTAACATGTGTGAATCCCCACCTATTCCTTTATTCTACTTATATTTAGACGGATGCTGACTTTGTTGGTCATTGTCGCTGCTCAACCTCCGCCTCGGCCTGTTTTATGAGGAAAACGGTTCCTCGTACACCCCTATTCTACACTGTTTAAACAGAGAAGTAAAACGCTTTCCAGCAAATTTATTCAAAATAAATTTATTCTGAAAAGTCATCGTCATAATCCTTATTTATTGAGTATATTTGCCCTGTCAGAAGGCAAAAATCATAGGAATCCGCACGAAAGCGACAAAAAAAATCCATAATTCTCCTTTTTTGTCTAAACAATTTTGTAAAATTTAATTTGACAAAATTATAAAAGTGCGGTACAATAAATTCACATGAATAAAACAACAACTCGATTATATAGGAGAAAACACATGAATATTTATGATTTCACCGTCAAGACCAACCAGGGCCAGGAAAAATCCCTGGCAGACTACAAAGGTAAAGTACTGCTGATTGTCAATACAGCCAGCAAATGCGGCTTTACGCCGCAGTTCGAGGAGCTGCAGAAACTCTACCTCACCTACAAGGATCAAGGACTCGTGATTCTCGGCTTTCCTTGCAACCAGTTTGCTGAGCAGGATCCGGGCAGCAATGCCGAAATCGAGCAGTTCTGCCGTTACAATTACGGCGTAACGTTCCCAATCTTTGCCAAGGGAGATGTGCGCGGTGAGCACGCCCAGCCCCTCTTCCAGTATCTGACGAAAGAGAAGGGGTTCGCCGGGTTTGACGAGGATCACCCGAACGCCCCGATCCTCAAAGATGTCCTCGAAAAGAATTTCCCGGAAATTCTCGAGGGCGATGGCATCAAATGGAACTTCACGAAATTCCTCATTGACCGTGAAGGCCATGTCGTCAGCCGCTTTGAGCCAACCAGAGTACCGTCGGCCATCGCCAAGGATATCGAAGCACTTCTCTGACGCCTCCAATAAAAACGCCGTTCCGTGCAACCAGCAAGGAACGGCGTTTTTCTATGCGTTCACTTGCTCAATCAATGTATGTGACCGGATTGCCCGTCACATCGAGGATACGGCGATTCGGCAGTCCATCGGGCAGAGCCGAATAGCCGAGGCTCAGGGAAGCGTAGACACGCTCATCCTCAGCCATGCCGAGCTCCCGCAAATAAGACAGCAGCACCGGGTTCTCATTGAGCCAGCGCAGCTGATTGATCCAGCAGCTGCCGAGATCAAGCGCATTGGCCGCGAGCATCATGTTTTCCATGGCGCACGAGGCATCGGCCATATTGTTGCCATAAGATGCCTTGTTGGCCACAATGATGAGCACGGGCGCATTGTAGCGGAACACATAATCCCCCTTCTTCGACCGCTTGATGGCCCCACCGAAATTCGCCTCATTCTCCGGCGTGACCTCCATCTTGGCAAACTCCTCGCGCACGAGCTTCGTCAGGCGCTCCAGCACCTCCGGCTTGCGCACGACGAGGAAATGATTCTGGTTCATATGCTTGCCGCTCGGCGCCAGCCGCCCAGCCTCAATGACCTGATGCAGCAGCTCATCCGGCACCATATCGGGTTTAAAGTTGCGCGTGCTGTGACGCGTGGCAATGCAGGATAACGTATCCATGAAAATCCCTCCAGTCCACTTTCCTTTGTACCTTTGTATATTCAGTTTTATTTTATACCATTCGCCAATGAAAAGGAATTATCCTATGAAAAGCACTGCTGGAGAAAGTAAATTTTCTTATGCTATAATGATGACAAGAACGAATCAAGACACAATACCCCACGACTTGGGAATACGAGGTGACCGAATTGGCAGAATCACGAGAAGAAATCCTGATCTACACGCTTCTCCAGCAATCATCATTTGTACCAGTGGCAGATGTAGCCAATCAGATGGATGTATCTACCAAGACAATCTATCGTCTGGTCAAAAAATTAAATCAAGAAGAAGATGCCATTCTTATTGAAGCTGAAAAAGGCAAAGGCATCCGCATTAACTATCAGGTCTATCTGGAAAGTCATTACAACAAATCTCGCGGGAAAAAGCCTGCAATCAACGATTTTCATTATAATTTTTCCCCTATCGAACGTCGCCTGCATATCATGAAAGAGCTTCTTTTTCACGCACCACTCTCTTTGAGAGAAGACGATTTGTTCGACCAATACTATCTGAGCCAATCTGCTATCTATCTGGATGAGGACATTATCAGCAAAGGATTGGCAAAATACGGCCTGAGCCTGCAGAAAAAGAATGCCCGGCTATCCATTTCGGGACCGGAACATCAAATTCGCCAAGCCTTGATTTATCTTCTGACCAAGTTGAATCTAATTGATTTCAATGATTTAAAAAATATGGACGTCAATGTTAATCAACGAGATCTGCATTTTATCATCAGCCAGCTGGAACTCATCGAAAAGGAAATCAACAGCATTATCCCTGCGCCCTATAATGTCAATCTCTTAACCCATCTCTACATCTTGTTGTACCGGGCTGGAAAAGGTGATTTTGACCAGATACAGGCCGATAACCACAGTTCAGCCAGTTCCAGCATCTATTACCCATTGGCACAAAAAGTTACTCAAAATATAGAAGGATATATTTGCAAACAACTGCCGGATACGGAAACCGTCAATATCTGCAACTACCTGGCCAGTTCACGCATCGAATCGGAACGGGATACGGCCAATGATCAACACATTCAGTTTTCACCATTGACCCGCCAAGTCACACAGTATTATATCGATGAGTTTTCACGGAAATCCCGCATCCTGATTCAAAGCACTTCTCTGAAAGCCGAATTAGCCAGCCATATTTCTCCTATGCTGCATCGCCTGACTACAAAAGTATCCGTCGTCAACCCGATGCTCGATGACATTCAGCAGGAATACCAGGAAATCTACCAGTTCATCCGAGAAATTTCAGACCAGCTCCCCGATAAATTCGGACTGCCTGTCATCAACGATGATGAAGCCGGATTCATCACACTATACTTTGCCCGTTACATGGAAGAACATCCACGCAAAATTCGTATCGTTATTGTATGCACCACAGGCTTGGGCACTTCTGAGCTCCTGCGCACAAAAGTAGAGCGCTTCTTCCCGGAACTGGATATCATTGGCACAGCATCGCTCCGTTCCTTGACGCCAGAATGGATTACAGAAAAACGAATCGATCTGATTCTTACCACCATCCAGCCGCCAGAGGAATGGCCCGTACCGAGTGTTCTGGTCAATACACTGTTCATCAGCCGAGATCGGCAGAATGTGCGAAACATGCTGAATGAAATCTGGAACAAGCCTTCATCCCAGGAAGGATTTATCCCGGCCAACCGCATTCCAATCCTGCAGAGCAAATTGTCTTCTCGCGAAAAAAAAGACAGCTTCTTTCGAGAGATGTTAAAGGATGCTCCTGATGATGTCCGAAAAAATATGGATAAAATCCTCATATCACTCGACGAACGAGAAAAAATCGGCGATACATGCATCGCTTCTCACCTTGCACTGGCGCATACCCAGCTGCCATTTCTGTCCCAGCCGTATTTTGCCGTCAGTCTTCTAAAAAAAGATATTATCTGGGACACCGACCATAACATGGTAAATATCATCCTCATGATTTTACTGCCTACCGTCCCTGGCAGTAAAACCGTCGAACAATTGCACAACATCATGCGGCGGCTAGCCAATGATGATATTGTCCAGCAACTTCAAATGCATAAATCGCCAGAAGAAATCCGCAATATTTTATTTGCATAATAGAAAAGCCCTGTCTTTTATACAGACAGGACTTTTTCTATTATGCAAATTTCTGACCAGTCGTCTCTTCAAACTCTTGTTTCATCTGTTCCCAAGAATTTTCAATGTGATTCGTCAAGCCGAACAACCCGCTCTTGCCGATGACGTAAACATCCGGTTTAGCATCATGAATCGCTTTCCAATGGCTCTTATTGGTCGAACCATCGAGTTCAATTTCATAATGATAGGAATTTTGTTCTCTCAATGTTCTGAGCTCGCGAATCCGATCCAGCATCTTGTGGAGGAAACGCTGCCCGGCAAAGCCTGGGTCTACGGTCATAACCGTGATCTTATCCAGGATATCGATATACGGCATGATAGTGTCGAGCGGCGTTTCCGGATTCAATACAACGCCTGCTTTCAAACCAGCAGCATGGATTTGGTCAATCAAGCGAAAAGCAATGCCGTTAATCCGCTCCGCCGGCAGGCAGATGATTTCACACCGAATGTCAATCAGCTGCTGTACCCAGAAGCTGGGATCCATGACCATCAAATGGGCAGACATTGGTTTTGACGTCAGCTTCCTTGTTTCTTGAATAAACCAGGGAGACAAGCTGAGATTCGGGACGAAACGGCCGTCCATGATATCGACGTGGAACGAATCAATGTGCTGATCTAAAAAAGTAATTTCTTCTTTGAATTTATCGAGATTCATCGTCATCAGTGACGGGGATATACGTATGTGTTCCATGATTAAAAGACCTCTCTTTCTTCAAGATCTCTTCAGCTGATCTTGATATCGTCCATATTGATGTCTTCTTCTTCGTCCATACCAAAGTCATCTGCTGGAACTTCCACCGGAACATCTTTTTTAATCAGAGCATATACGGTACCCGTTACCACGATGTTAACGGCAAGTGCCATGATGCCGGCCATAGGATGAGACATCGTCGGAATCATGAGGAAACCGCCAAACGGTACGGTTGCATCTGCACCATAAACCATCGTGACTGCACCGCCGCAAGCACCACCGATTGCAGCTGCTGCAATACCACGAACAATATCATTCATGACAATTGGAATAGAGCCTTCTACGATATTTACAACACCCATCGGCACAGCGGATTTGAGCGTCTCAATTTCAGCTTCATTATAGATATTCTTGCGGAAAAGCTTTCCCATAAAATAAGCCAGGCCAAAACCGATTGGCGTTGCCGTATTGACGAGCTGCAAAGCCGTTACAGGCTCATTGACGCCCTGTGCCTGTAAGGTCAGTACGAAAGCAAAGCAAGTTTTGTTGATTGGTCCGCCAAAGTCAACGATGCAAAGTGCACCGAGTACCGCGCCAAGAATCAGATTCGAGGAAGTACCCATATTCTTCAAGAATCCCGTCAGCGCATCCGTGAAGGCGCCAACCGGCGTACCAATAATGTAAATCATGACAAGGCCACTGATCAGGGATGCAAGAAATGGAACAATAAGCGTCGGCATCAAGCCGCGTGCCCAATTTGGTACTTTAACCTTCTTGATAATACCAAGAGCCAGATAGCCAGCCATGTAGCCACCAATGATGCCACCAATGAAGCCTGCGCTGATTGCATTCGCCGCCAAGCCAACAACAAAGCCCGGTGCAATACCTGGTTTGCCAGCGATAGAACCAGAAATACCAGTAGCGATAATAACCGGCAACAGTCCCAGCGCCTTACCGCCCATGGTCGCCATAGCCTGCCAGAGCGTAAATTGGCCGGCTATCAATGTATCTTTTGCCGTTCCACCCAATGCCATGCCAATGGCAATGATAAAGCCTGCACCACAGACAATTGGAATCAGAAATGAAATGGCCGTTAAAAGATGCCCCTTTGGATTAGCCGCTTTCCATACCTCTTTCATCGACATGATGATATTCCCCCTACAATCCTATTTCTTTCAAAATCAACCGACTAATTCATGAAGCTTCGCAATCAGCTTATTCGGAGATTTAATGGCTACCTGGGTCGGAACTTTTACAACCTTCTTATTCGCAAAACGTTCCTCACCGGCAATTTTGACATCCACTGCCAGCAGAACAATATCCGCCTTGGCAATCTCATCTTCTGTCAAAGCATTTTCGATACCAATCGTCCCCTGCGTTTCAATCTTGACCTGATCTCCTGCTTTCTGTGCGGCAGCTTCAATTTTTTCCTGAGCGATATACGTATGTGCGATACCAACCGTGCAAGCAGAAACTCCAACGATATTCATGATGATTCCTCCCATGTTGTTAATAAAACGTATCAATGCTTGAATGCATTGCGGACATCAACCGGTGTATCCGCATGTAGCAATGCCTCGACAACAGAATCCCGGCCAAGTTTGCGGGCAAAAAGAGATAAGAGTTTTAAATGCTCCCGGGCAGATGCATCATCACTGCCAACTGCAAACAGGACAATCACACGCACGCCATGGTCATCCAAGGTTTCCCAATCGATTTCGTGATCGAGGACTGCAATTGAAACACCTATCTTCTGAACACCTTCGCTCTTGCCATGGGGAATGGCGATATATCCGCCGATTCCTGTTGCACCTTCTGATTCCCGTTGATAAACATCTTTCAAATACGTATCTGTATCTTTAAGATATCCCGCATGTGCCAGGCAATCTGTCATCTCCTGTAATGCTTCCTTCTTATCATTCGCCTTCAAGTGCGTAAGCACTGTATTTGGATCAATCACATCCAAAACATTTAACCCTTCCATGTTTCGCACCACCCTTTCGTCTATGTTTATATTATATCAATCGATTTTTATTACGATTTCTATTGGTTGTCCACTGCTGTGGTCATTTTATCCTGTCCACTGCAATGGACAGGATTTTCCAAGTACATCCCATCATCATGAGATCGTGTCAAAACTCGCTTCATCTTGCACTCTTGTAGTACAATGGTATCATAGCAATATAAAACGACTCATGCATATCGAAACTGCCTGAGCCGTAAAATCACCCCATATAAATACAGGAAAGAAAGGTGTCATCATCATGAAAATCGCAATGGCAAACGATCATGCCGGTACGAAGCTTAAGGAAGAAATCAAGGCATACCTTGAGAGCGAGGGACATGAAGTCAAGGACTTCGGCACGTATGACGAGGAGTCGTGCGACCTGTCGGATTTCGTTTATCCGGCGGCCAAGGCTGTAGCTACGGGAGAATGCGACCGCGGCATCTTTGTCGATGGCGTCGGCTATGGCAGTGCGATGATTGCCAACAAGCTGCAGGGCATCTTCGCCGTGGTCTGCCAGGATCCATTCTGCGCCGCACTTGCCCGTCAGCACAATGACAGCAATGTACTCTGCCTCGGCGGCAAGATCATCGGACCGGCAATTGCCATGGAAATCGTCAAGACCTGGATGCACACGGAACCCCTGACGGCTGAAAAATACCAGCGCCGCATCCAGAAGGTCAAGGCCATCGATGCCGCTCACTGCGTCCCGGTGAAATAAAGCATCATGAACGAACAGACTTTACACATCGGCTGCCATCTGTCTTCGGCCAAGGGCTTCCTCGCCATGGGCAGAGAGGCTGTCGCACTTGGAGCTGATGTCTTTGCCTTTTTCACGCGCAATCCGCGCGGCGGCCGAGCCAAAGAGCTCGATCCCGCGGATATCGAGGGCTTCCTCGCCTTTCAACAGGAACACGGCATCGGCACGCTTGTCGCCCATGCACCGTATACCATGAATGCCTGTGCCGCCAAGGAGAATCTGCGGACCTTCGCGCGTGAGACCATGGACGACGACTTAAACCGGCTCGACCATCTGCCGGGCAACCTCTACAATTTCCATCCCGGCAGCCACGTCAAGCAGGGCGCCGAAACTGGCATCGAATTGATTGCGCAACAGCTCAACGAAGTCCTGCACCCGGAGCAAAGGACCACGGTGCTGCTTGAGACCATGGCCGGCAAAGGCACGGAAGTGGGACGAAGCTTCGAAGAACTCCGCGCCATCATCGACCGCGTGGAACACGCGGAGCTGCTCGGCATCTGTCTCGATACCTGCCACGTCTGGGATGCCGGCTATGATATCCAGAACCATCTCGATGAGGTACTCACGGAATTTGACCGCATCATAGGGCTTTCACGCCTGCGCGCCATCCATCTCAATGACAGCCAGAATGGGCTCGGCAGCCACAAGGACCGCCACGCCCGCCTCGGAGAGGGCGAGATCGGCCTCGAAGCCCTGACCCGCGTCGTGCGCCATCCGGCGTTATGCCACCTCCCCTTCATTCTCGAGACACCAAACGATGCCGCTGGCTACGCCCGCGAAATCGCCATGATGCGCGAGTTTGCCTCAAAATAGAACGTACAAACGAACACATTGCCGTTACATCAGGCCTGACGTCCTTCTTTATATTCAGAAGGTGTCAGGCCTGTTATGCGTCGAAATACCATACTGAAATAACGAGTATCTTTATAGCCACAAAGCTCCGCAATTTCATAAATCTTGCGGTCACCGTCATGAAGCAGACGTATTGCCCGCCGTATACGGCACATGGTCAGATATTCTCCAAACGTATAATTCGTATATTTAACAAAAAGACGATGAAGATACGACGGACTGATTTTTACTATGTCGGCTACGTCACGGATCGTCATATTGTTTTGACACTCAGTTTCCATATAACAGATAGCTTTTTCCAGATATTGATTTTTACTCTTACCTTCTCCAAAGTTACGAAATATATCCAGCTGGCTTCCATTTGCCAGCTCTATTTTCTTGCGCCTTTTTTCTTCATCCACGTAAGAAGCCGCTTTCCGAACAGCTTCAAGCAACTCATCATCATCAACGGGTTTTAACAGATAGTTACGCACCCCTAAACGAATCGCCTGCTGTGCATAGGAAAATTCTCCATACCCCGATAAGATAATATATTCAACATGCATCTCTCTTTGCATCTTTTCGATTAGTTCCAGGCCCGATTCACCCGGCATGCGTATATCGACGATTACAATATCCGGCTGTAATTTCCGCATGATTTCCATGCCTTCCTGTGCATTGGCAGCTTCTCCTACAACCTGACATCCCACTTCTTCCCAGGGCGTCATAGAAACCAGCCCCTGTCGCTGGATCTGCTCATCATCAATCACAACAACTCGTTTCAAGACTGCGGTACCGTTACTGAAAACTTATAAAAAGCCATAGTCTATTGATGAAAAACTGACTTTTACGTTTCATTCCTCGTTCATCGCATTCGTTTTTGCCATCCCGAAGGACAAGCTACTCACGTTTGATATAATGCTCCGGAGGCTTTGACATGACACTCCTTACCATCGCAAGAAGGCACGTCTGTTCCCGACTAACGAATCGGTACATATCTGCATGGACTTCTTTCTAGTAGTTTGCCAATTTCACTTGCTCTGCTTCCCCATAACGTTTGAGGTTCAGCGCTGCCTGGAAGTCACGATCGATTATATTGCCACATGCAGGACAAATATACGTCCTTTCCAATAGGTTCAGTTCTTTCTTTACATGACCGCAGATAACACAAGTTTTGGAGCTCGGATACCATCTATCTGCTATGACAACGGGTATCTTGGCCCAGTGTGCCTTGTATTCAATCTGTCTGCGGAATTCATAAAGATTCTGTTCCTGAATCTTCTCGGATAAATATCGATTCTTCATCATACCACGGACATTCAAGCCTTCGAGGCATACAAAGCTTGGTTTTCGCTTTATGATTGCCGCCGTAGCCTGATGAACGTGATTCTGGCGGATGCATGCCAGCCTGTGATTGATCCGCAAAAGCTGCTTTTCACTTTTTATAAGGTTGCTCGTTTTGCAGTAACTATCTCCTTTCTTATTCATCTGGTATTTTCAAGAAAAAAAGACGCTGCAACCGGCGTCTTTTTTTCTTGAGTCTTCTTATTGCACGGGTCTTGTTGATATTCTTGACCTTAGTGGCGTCAGAGAGTATCGCCAAGTCCTTGATGCCTAAATCAATGCCAATTCCTTCTGAGCGAGCATATCGCCATTTCTTGCAAACAAACGACAGTCCGCGCAAAGGTTCCAGCTTTCGGGCTGTCTGTATCCCTACCGAGAGCCACCAGCGCTCACCATCGAACGCAATCCGCGGGTTCGTGTATTTCGCTCGGACAGGAATCCTGTTCCTTTCAGCAAGCCGGATCCAGTTCAAACGCTGACGGTTCTTCCGCCTGCTTCCTGCAAGGCTTTCCAGCTTGACATGTGTCCCTGTGAATTGGATCTTGACATTGTCCTGATAGAAGCGGAAGTCCCCGTTCTTCTTGCTCCTGAACTTGGGATGCCCGTTCATGTCATAGACGGTCAATCTCTTGCCGATGCGAGTATAATGAGTAACTTTCTTCGAGAAATACTTAATGTAGCCGGGCTGCTTCTGCTTGCAGAAGAAATTCTTGTAGGCAATACATAAATCTTTGATGGCCTGCTTCGTGACGTTATTTGATACATTCAGGAGCCACTTGTTTTCCTCTGAATGGCGCAGAATCGTGAATGCTTTTCGAAGCTCACTGTCCGTCTGGATTTTGCGTTCTTCACGGAAATTATCCATCTGCTTGTCCAATGCCCAATTGTAAGCACATCTTGCAGCACCAGCGAACTGGAATAGCTTAGTTCTCTGTTTGTTGTTCGGCAACAGCTGTACTCGGATTGACTTGATCATCTGAATCAT
>CABJCJ010000020.1:28585-48828 GCA_902364065.1 Veillonellaceae bacterium SB90 | reverse complement strand
AAGAGCTCGTCATTTCGCATCGAGCAATCCAGATGGAGCGGTGTGATGGCGTGTTAAAGGGCGAACTTGTCATATACACCGGGTGATTTAGCGTTTACCTAAAAACGAGATGCCCGGTCATGAGCATCTCGTTCTTGGTGTCTGGATTTTATTCGGCTAGTCAGAAAGCTAAGCCGTTGTCTTTTGCGATTTTGCGGACGTCTTCGAGTGAGAGATTGGTCGAATCGGTTATGACGCCTACGGGAAG
Organism: Veillonellaceae bacterium SB90; assembly: GCA_902364065.1. Classification (GTDB taxonomy): domain Bacteria; phylum Bacillota; class Negativicutes; order Selenomonadales; family Selenomonadaceae; genus Mitsuokella. The sequence continues at coordinate 48,581 of CABJCJ010000020.1, read as the reverse complement.
GCCTTTCTTTAAGAGAGAAAGTGCAATTTTCCTTGTAGCTTTGCGTTCGCCACGTATTTCGCCAACTGCAATGCCGTCGGCGAAGCCGTCTTCTTTCGCGACTTCGAGTGCGCGTTTCTGATCCCATTTGAAGTTGACCATATCGAACACCTCACTTTCATTTTTCTGGAAATAGTCTGCCAGGATATCGTGTGTCTTGCAATAGGTGATGGCCTGACGGATCGCGGTTTTGAGCTCGAGTCCGTCCTGGATGCCATCACGGACTTTCTGTACGAAGATGCTGTAACAGCGCAGCTCGTAGCAGGAGTCGAGAAGCTTATTTTGGGTGGAGTAGTTGATGTTGTAGCAGTTGACAGTAAGTTCCAAGGAGTCAGCCGCATGGGAGAAGGCGCTGGAAAGGCGGAGCTTCTGATCGTCGGGTTCATCCTGGCTGCCATTGTAGAAGACATAGAATTCCGGCGCGGGAATGTGAATGAGGCTTGAGCGGTAGATGAGTTCCAAGGAGTCGAGCTGGCGGCTGTAAAGCTTGGCGATGTACCAGAGCATGCGCAGCGGCATATTGGGGTTCCAGGAGCTTTGATGCTCCATGATGATGATGTCGCGGTCACCGATGCGGAAGCTGATGTCGTTCTTGATGTCATTGAAGAAAACGCCGCGCAAGGTTGTGATCGTGATGTCCTTCGGTGAAACGTCTCGGCCGGTCAGGGCCGAAAGGGGGCCATGGGCAAGGTTCCGCGCATATTTCGATTTGCATGGAAATGGCAAGTTGCTGCGAGCAGGCACCCCTTCAGTCAGCTTCGCTGACAGCTTCCCCAAAGGGGACGCCATCTGTACAAGCCCCCAGCCGTCCCCGCGCACGGGGAAGGGGGACCGCGAAGCGGTGGAAGAGGTCCATGGATGACGGGCAGCAACGTTACTCGATTGCAGGTCCGCACAAGCGTCGCAGCCCCGCGCACGGGGAAAGTGGCCAAGGGGCCGATAGGGGGAGATGCGAGCGGAAGGGTAAATCATTCACCGAGAAAAGCTTGATACATACTTCAGAGTTGATTGATTTTTCTTTATTTTTATGATATGCTATGTTTAGATAAAAGGGTTACTGATGTGCAAGAACCGCCCTGCAGCTGCTGTGTTGCAGGGCGGTACTACATACTGACATGTGGTACGATGCGTTAGAGGAGGGATTTTTATGCGTAAGCGTCAACTGACCAGGCTGCTCTTGGCCGGGCTCTGCACGATCTCGCTCTGGGGCGTGCCGCTGCCGGCCGGAGCCACCGTTGAAACGGGCACCGACACGAAAATCAACTACACGATGAATTATCCGCTCGTCTACACGCAGAACCCGGACGCGCAGGAAGCGATCAACTCGGATATCTACACGTATATCGCGGACTTCCGCGCGGCTTATGAGCGCGGCGACTTCATCGACGGCAGTTTCTCGTATGAGGTCAAGTACGAGGATGAGCAGGTTGTTTCGCTCGTCATCTGCGAGTACAAATGGACGGGCGGCGCGCACGGCATGCCGAATTACATCGGCCTCAACTACGACAAGGCGACAGGGGAGAAGCTGCCGCTATCGTACTTTGTCAGACTGACGCCTGCTGACCGCGTGCAGGTCCTGGGCTTCCCAGTTTACAATGCCCGCGATGAAGTCATCCCCGACAAAGACTTGAGCCAGTACCGCTGGGATAATGCGATCAGCACGAATTACTACATGCTCGGCAACGGCGACCTCGCGCTCATTTACCAGCCTTACGACCTGGCCCCGTATGCCGCCGGCGTCACGCATATCAAGCTGACGGCCAAATGGATCGATTATTTCAACCGCCGCAACAATGCCGAATGAAGCGGTTGGACGGCCGTGCACACCGTGAGTCCGCGGGCGGCGCCGACTGCCAGGGAGCATCTCCATGCATTTGGGAGATGCTCCTTTTTGCTGCGCCGCTTGCCGCGCTAAGGAAGCGTCCGAAAAAATCGGGAAGAAGTTTTGTATTTGAGCGCAGAATGTGGTACATTAGTTGTAAATTAGATTTTACTCCTGGCACGCATGCACGCATGTACGCATACGCATGTCAGCAGGTCAGCATATGAGATGCTCACAAAGGACGGATTCTTCTATGGAACGCAAACAGGAACGCAAACAGCAGCGAAAACAACTTCTTTTATTCTCCAGCGTCGCCGGATTCCTCGCGGCCTGCTTCGTCGTCGGCCTCGTATTCCTCGGCGGCCGCCTCTCGGGCAGTTCGGCCGCAAACCGGCTTTTGACGCCGCCGACGCCGCTCGAGCAGGCACAGCAGGATTACGCGGGCGTCACGATCACCTACACGTTTGGCGACAAGAGCGAAACGCTCACGGGCGACCGCATCGTCTCATGGCTCCGGGAGGACGATACGGCTGCGTCCGGCGTTTCCTTTGACCAGCAGCAGGTCAAGGCGTTCATCAAGGAGCTGGCCGACAAATACGACACGGCCTATACCGTGCGCAAATTCCACACGAGTACGGGGCAGGACATCGAGATTTCGCAGGGCGATTACGGCTGGCGCATCGATCAGGAGCAGGAAATGACGCATCTTCTGGAGCTGCTCGCCGCGAAGGAGAGCACGACCTGCGAGCCCGTCTACGCGCAGACGGCGGCCGTCCATGCCAAGGAGGACTGGGGCACGACTTACATCGAGGCGAGCCTCTCCGCGCAGCAGCTCTGGCTCTATAAGGACGGCAAATGCATCCTTGAGAGCTATTTCGTCTCGGGCAATCCGACGCAGGGGTACGCGACGCCGAAAGGCATTTACGGCCTGACGTACAAGACGCGCGACGCCATGCTGAGCGGCCAGGGCTACGACTCCAAGGTCAAGTACTGGATGCCCTTCAACCGCAACGTCGGCCTGCACGACGCTCCATGGCGCAAGACCTTCGGCGGCCAGATCTACAAGCGCAGCGGCTCCCACGGCTGCCTCAATCTCCCGCCCGCCAACGCCGCCGCCATCTACAAGAACGTCGACAAGAATACCCCGGTCATCGTCTATTGAGCATGTGTGCATCAAAATAACATAAAACATAAAAATGGTTATGTACTGCCGTGGCGGTTCATAACCATTTTTGTGTGTTTCATGAGTGCTTCGCGTGCTCAGAAGATGCCGAGCACATGCCAGTAGGTCTGGGCGAAGATCAGCATGAGGACGTAGCCGATGATCGTGAGCGGCAGGCCGACTTTGATGCAGTCCTTGGCCGAGAACGTCTCGGTCGAAAACGCGAGGATGCCCTGCGGCGAATTGACCGGCAGGATGAAGCCGAAGCTGACGACGAACTGCAGCACCATGGTGATGCCGACGATGTTCAGGGCGTCGTTGCCGAGGCCCTGCAGCACGGCAATCATGATCGGGATCATGGAGGAGGCGACGGCTGTCGCGCTCGCGAAGCCGAGATGGACGACGATGAGGAAGAGCGCGAGGATGGCAAAGACCATGAAGACGCTCATGCTGGCCAGTCCGAAAACGTCCATGAGCTGGTTCGCGAGCCAGGCGGCGGCCTTCGTCGAGAGCAGTGCCGAGCCCATGCTGATGCCGACGCCGAAGAGGATCAGCGTGCCCCACGAGATGCGGGCCTGGGCTTCCTTCCAGTTCATGATGCCGATGCCCGGTAGCAGCATGATTGTGACGGCAATGACCGTTGAGGTCGTCGTGTCGAGCGGGTGCAGCGTTTTTTCCGTCACCCAGAGGAAGAGCAGTGCGAGCGAGATGACCATGAGTTTTTTCTCGGCGGGCTTCATGGGGCCGAGGGCCGCGCGTTCCTTACGGACCGTCTCGTCGCCGCCCGCGACTTCCATCGTTTCCGGCGGCAGCATCTTGAGGCAGACGAAGTAGAGGATGACGGACATGATGACGGCATACGGCGCCGCCGCGAGGAACCATTCGGCCCACGAGATCGTCGCACCGAGCTGTTTCTCGATGAAGCCGAGGGCGACCATGTTCTGCGCGGCCGCCGTCTTGATGCCGATGTTCCAGATGCTCGCCGCCTGGATGGTTGCGACCATGAGCAGGGCGGCGAAGCGGCTGTCTTTCTTCATCTTGAAGGCCGAGATGATGCCGAGGACGATCGGCACGATGCAGCCGACGCGCGCCGTGGTGCTCGGCACGAAGAAGGCGAGGATGAAGCCGACGAAGATCATGCCCGCGAGGATGCGGTTCGTCTTCGCGCCGACCTTCGAGAGGATGAAGAGGGCGATGCGCCGGTCAAGCCCCGTGTGCATCATGGCCGCCGCGAGGAAGAGCGCCGCACCGACGAGCACGGCGCCGTTGCTCGTGATGCCGCCGAACGACATGCCGACGGCTTTTGAGGTTCCCAGAAGTTTCATGGGGTCCTGCGGATTCGGGCTCATGCCGAGGCAGAGGATCATCAGTGTCGCGATGATGGCGGCGCTGACCGGATAGCTCACGGCCTCCGTGATCCAGACGATGATGGCAAAGATCAGGATGCCCAGCATGCGATGGCCGGCCGTGGTCAGATCGGCTGGTGTCGGTAGCAGGAAGACGACGAGCATCGCGAGGACCGCAAAGAGGAGTCCGTATTTCTTCGAAAACGAAGTGGCAGTTTTTTCATTTGACATAATAATCACCTCTATGTATCCCTGAATGAAATACAAAATATACCTTTTAGTTCTAGCATTCACCATGAACGGGAATTTTCCTGCTTGAACCGTAAAAGTGTACAGTATACAGTCTTTTGACAGACAAAAATCGGCCCATGTCACAGGAAACAAAACTGCGCTTCTTCGTCCCAGCAGATAATCATTGGACACCATCCGTTTCGGTTGGATCATGAACAACGAAATTCCCGGCATCCATGCGTTTTGCTGCCGCTCGAAGATGACATTGATTGGTCTCACTGTAGAATGGATCGCCAGCTGTAACGCGGAATGGGATTGCACGATCTTTGACGAGACGTTTGGTAAAAATAATGATGGCAGCCGACATTGTAAGCCCCATCTCTTCGCAAATGGATTCTGCCTGTCGTTTCAGAAAGGGAGTTTGCACTCCGATTATTAACTGATTATTATTTTATAGTTGACGATAGCCGGATAAAGGCGTATCCAATGAATCGTGAAAATTCTACGATTAGGAGAGGGTATGCCATGAAAAAACTCGAACTTCGCGAAATGGTGCTGTGTGCGTTGTTTATCGCACTGATTACGGTCGGCACGTTCATCCGCATTCCGGTGGGAACGGATGTCTACACGCTGCAATTCCTGTTTACGCTGCTCGCGGACCTGATGCTCGGCGCGCGGCTCGGGGCCCTCGCGGTCGGTGCCTGTATCCTGCTCGGCCTCGTTGGCATGCCGGCCTTGTCACCATCAACAGTGCCGTCTTGACGATCGAGCATCTGCGGGCGCGGGAGATCCCGATTCGCGGACTGATTTTCAATCATTACGTGCCGGGTGACCTCATGCAGGATGACAACGCCGCCATGATCGAGGTCCTGACGGGTGTGAAGGTCGTGGCGTATGTCAAAGAGGGGGATACCGACCTCAATATCGATGTGGATCTGCTCAAGAGTCTCTACGCATAAAGGAGGACGGACTCCATCAAAAAAGGCACTGCTCGCTTGGCAGTGCCTTTTTTGATGGAAAATGGGAAAAGTCTGGCGGTCTTTTTATCCATCCGGTGCGCCGATGCGATCAGGATTCGTTGACGCGCTTGCCGGTGATGTGCTCGGGCGTCAGTTCCAGCATGAGTATGCGCGGTCCGGCATGTTTGATTTCGTTGTCGAGATACGCCTTATCCTGCGTGAATTTCTCGCCGAGCAGGCGGGCAAGGTGCAGGGCTGCTGCGTGATCGTCGAGCACCTTCATGCGGCCGAAGACGATCACGCTGCGGAACGTCAGCGACCAGGAAACGCCGTCTTCGTGATGTCCTTCGCCCGTGACGCAATACGACACCTTGTCGCAGGCGCGGATGGCATCGAGTTTGTGGCCGGCCACTGCGCAGTGGAAATAGAGTCTGCCATTTTCCTCATTGTAGTAATGGTCGAGCGGCACGCCGTAGGGATAGCCGTCATCCCCGAGGACGGACAGCACGCCGCGCTTTTCGTGCTTGAGAATCTGGATGCACGCTTCGTCTGTAAGCTGCTGCTTGAATCGTCTCATCTTGCGAAACATAAAAAACCTCCTGTTCTCCATCAATCCTGATAATGATTGCGACATTGGATGATTTCCAAGCGGTCATCCAAGATTCGATAAACGAAGCGATTCTTTTTGTCGATACGTTTGCTGTGCCATCCGCCGTCCAAATAGCGTAATGGTTCATCCTGTCCGCTGCTATCATAGCCATGCCGTTTGATGTCACGAATGAATGTATGTATTTTCGGTTCCGGCATCCATGCGTTGGGCCGCCGCTTGGAGATGCCGCTGATTGGTTTCACTGTAGAATGGGTCACCGGCCGTGACGCGGAACGGGATTGCGCGATCTTTGACCAGGCGTTTCGTGAAAATGGTAACGGCGGCTGACATCGTAAGTCCCATTTCTTCGCAGATTGCTTCTGCTTGCCGCTTCAGATCCGCATCAATGCGGATGGTCATGGTTGCGTTTGTAGCCATAAAATCATCTCCTTTTTATTTAATTATATCACAATGTGCTAACATTGTACAACGATAAGTGAGTGTTTCGGAGCAGCGTCGGGCGGCACACGGGCAATGGCTGGCTTGTTGCGGGAAATGCCATGGCGCCAGGGATGAGACAAGACTTGCAAGACGGCAGGAATCACGTATAATGATAGAGAAGCAAATACATTGAAAAACAGGTGGGGATTAGCATGGATATGGATAAGCGGGCCGAACAGGCCGTGGCGTATAAACACGAGAACTGCAACTGCGCGCAGGCGGTGCTCTTGGCTTTTGCCGGGGAGCTCGGCAAATCGGAGGAAGAGCTCCGGGCACTCGGCTCGGGTTTCGGCATGGGCATGGGTTGCACGGAGGCGACGTGCGGCGCGCTCTGCGGCGTGGGCATGGTCATGGGGCTCCTCAATAAAAGCGGCAGGCCGACGGCTGCCGTCATGCGCGATATCCTGCACGAGTTCGAGGAAAAAGCTGGTGCCACCATCTGCAAAGACCTCAAGGGCATCGAGACGGGCAAAATGCTCTGCTCCTGTGACGACTGCGTGCGCCATGCCGTGCGCGCCGCAGAGCAGCGCCTTTGATACATGTTTGATACATTTAGGAGGATACGGATGAACCTGGAAAAGATGGATTTCCCGCTGACGGTATGCAAGCTGGATGCAATGGACAAAGTGGATACAAAATCAGATTTCTTTTTCCTCGCCAAGACAGACGAGGAACTCTCCCTGGTCTGCAAGACGGAGGACGCGCCCTCTCAGACGACGGCGCGCGAGGATGGCTGGCGGGCCTTCCGCATCGAGGGCACACTGGATTTCTCGCTCATCGGCATCCTGTCCAAGCTTTCCACGATCCTCGCCGAAAACAAGATCGGGATTTTTGCCGTCTCTACCTATAACACGGACTACATCCTGGTCAAGGAAGAGAACTTCGCAAAAGCGATGGCTGTCCTGCAGGAAAACGGCTATGCAGTCAAATGAATAAAGGAGTTATTCACGCTTGAGCGACCAATATAAGAACGACTCTCGTTCGATGCCTATCCAGAGACATCGTTCGAGAGTCATTTTTATTGGCTGCATATTTATCAATCATAGCTGGGCAGATGTTATTGGATGCGATGGGCTGCCCGGAAGCGTTGCGGTGCCAAGCCTGTTGTACGATGAAAGATCTTGGTGAAGTAACTGATGTCATGGAAGCCTGTCGCAGTGGCAATCTCGCTAGAAGTCATATCGGTGGACAGGAGAAGCGATGATGCCCGCTGGATGCGGTAAGTTTGCAGGTAGTTCATCGGCGATGTGCCGACTGTCTTCTTGAAGCTGCGCAGCAGGACGCTTTCGCTGCAGGCGGCCAGGTTCATCAAGGTCTGATTCGAGATGGTCTCTGCGTAATGCTGCTCGATGTACTGCAGGAGAAGCTTCATCCGCTCAAGCAGGTTGGCATTGCGAGAAATTGAGGTTGGGGCTGAAGGAAGATTCTGGCATAGGATATGTAGTGCCTTGGAGAGTATATAGCGTGCTTCAATCGTGTAATCTTCGGTCTCTTGCGTGATAGCATCCCAGGCATGCATCATCAGATGGGCGATTGCTATATGCCAAGGTTCGTCCCCTTTCATGAGCAGGAAAGGCAGGTCCTGTCTGCTGTAGAAGGGAAGAACCAACTCCTGCCAGTAGCACGACTGCGGGGAGCCTGCAATCAGGTCGGGATGGACGACGAGCGAGCGCAGGACGCTCGGCTTGTGAAGGGAATGCGAGACAGAATGCAGGACACCTGCGTTTATCAGGATGCCTGCTCCCTGCCGCAGCGTGATTGGCTCTGTGCCGACATGGAGATGGATGGTGCCATTGAAGGCTAGGATGTATTCAAATTCATCGTGCCAATGGATGGGAACGCCTGTACAGGCCATATCATCTTCATAGCATGCCACGGGAAATAGAACACTACCGTGCCGCGTGATTTCTTTTTGATTCTTGTCTGTGTGCAGGGTGCAGTGCAAGTCGACCATATTACGTCTCCTTTTATCTCAGATTGACGGTATCATCATATAAAATGCCTGTATTTATCTATGAATTCATATTTAAAGACGATATAATCATATCATCAAGTGAGGAGGAAGACAATACATGGTACATTTGCTCTTAGCAATCATCTACATTGCCTTTATCAGTCTGGGCTTGCCGGATTCGCTACTCGGGGCTGCCTGGCCGGTCATGCACGAAGACTTGGGGGCGCCGCTGTCTTATGCGGGCATCATCTCGATGATTATTGCCTTCGGGACGGTCGTCTCGAGCCTGCAGAGCGACAGGCTGACGCTCCGGCTCGGCACGGGGAAGGTGACAGCCATCAGCGTCGCCATGACGGCTGCTGCCCTGTTTGGCTTCTCGGTATCCAGTGAGTTTTGGATGCTCTGTCTCTGGGCCGTTCCCTATGGGCTCGGCGCCGGCGGTGTGGATGCCGCGCTGAACAATTATGTGGCGCTTCACTACAGGAACTGGCATATGAGCTGGCTGCACTGCATGTGGGGCGTCGGTGCAGCGACAGGACCGTACATCATGGGCATGGCGCTGGCGATGGGGAAGGGCTGGCCGGCCGGCTACCATATCATCGCTGTGATGCAGGTCGTCCTGACCATTATCCTGTTTGCCAGCTTGCCGCTCTGGAAGGAGCGGAAGAACGACGTGCAGGCAGCCTATGCGGATAAGCGCAAGCCGCTCTCACTGCGCGAGATCTTCCGGATACCGGGCGCGCGTGAGATACTGGTCGCCTTTTTCTGCTACAGTGCGGTCGAGCAGACCTGCGGCCTCTGGGCGAGCAGCTTCCTGAATCTCAGCAAGGGTATCTCGGCGGAACAGGCGGCGAGTTTTGGCGCGATGTTCTTCATCGGCATCACGGTGGGGCGCGCCATCAATGGCTTTCTCGCGATGCGCATGCATGACGAGAGCATGATCCGGATGGGGCAGGTGCTGATCCTGCTCGGCATCGTGACGGTGATGCTCCCCGCAAGTGAGACGTTCGCATTGGCTGGCCTGATCCTGATTGGGCTTGGCTGTGCGCCGATTTATCCCTGCATCATCCACTCGACTCCGGCACACTTCGGCAGGGACAAGTCGCAGGCGATCATCGGCGTCCAGATGGCAGCCGCCTACATCGGCACGATGCTCATGCCGCCGCTGTTCGGCATTTTGGCCAACCATCTGTCGATATCCCTGCTGCCAATCTACTTGCTCGTGCTCTTAGCCATCATGGCGTTCATGCACGAGCGCCTCATCCAGAAGACTCGCTGAGCAAAGCGGCTGACAAGCGAAAGGAGCGATACAGTTGTACGCAGATTACCATTTACACAGTGAATTTTCCGATGATTCCAAGGAACTGATGGAGAGCCAGATCGAGAAGGCCATCGAACTGGAGCTCGATGAGATGTGCTTCACCGATCATGTCGACTACGGCATCAAGCGCGACTGGGATGACCCGCGCGGTATCGAGTGGCGTCAGGGCGATGGCATTTCCTCAGGAGATGCGGAGCGCGAGCCGCTCGCCAACGTCGATTATCCCCGCTATTTTACCAAGCTTGCGCTCATGCGGGCGGCCTATGGCGATAAGATCAAGATACGCTCGGGACTGGAGTTTGGCATCCAGTCCATCACGGTGGACGATTATGAGCGACTCTTTGTCAAGTATCAGGATGAGCTGGATTTCGTGCTGTTCTCGATGCACCAGGTTGACAATAAAGAATTCTGGAATCAGGACTTTCAGTGCGGGCGGAGCCAGAAAGAATACAATGAAGCGTACTACGAGGAAATCTTCAAGACGATGAAGGTCTTCAAGCATTACTCCGTCCTGGCGCATCTCGACCTCCTGGTACGCTATGATAAGGCAGGCCGCTATCCCTTTGACAACGTGAGAGACCTAGTGGCTGAGATTCTCAAGCAGGCTATCGCAGATGGCAAGGGCATCGAGGTCAATACCTCATCCTGGCACTATGGCTTGTCTGACACACAGCCGAGCCGTGACATCCTGCATCTCTACAAAGACCTTGGCGGACGTATCATCACAGTTGGCTCCGATGCCCATCAGACTTCCTATCTAGCCGCCCACATCAAGGACGCCTATGCGATTCTCCGTGATGAGATTGGCTTTACAGAAATCGCGACATTTGAGCATATGCAGCCTATTTTCCACAAGCTCAGATGATTTCGTGGATTGACAGCAGGTGCCTCCATCTGTTATACTGATGCTACAAACGAATAGCGAAGGGGAGTAACCTCTTTGGTCTGCCGTCAACAAGCATGCCGCGCGAGCGGCTGGTGGCAGCGTTACGGATGTAACAGGTGAGACTTTCGCATGATACCCGGTTTTCGGATACCATGCGGAGGTCTCTTTTTGTTTGTTGCCTGTGTATTAGTTGAGAGAGAAAGGAATCTACACCATGGAAATCTTATCGATGCAATTCCTCATGGCCCTCGGCACGATTGTCCTGATGGACCTGTTGCTCGGCGGCGACAATGCCGTCGTCATCGCGATGGCGGCGAACAAGCTGCCGGAGAACCTGCGCAGGAAGGCCATCCTCATCGGCACGGCCGGTGCCGTCATCATCCGCCTCGTCATGACGCTCGTGGCCGTGTGGCTTTTGACCATCCCGTACCTGCAGGCCATCGGCGGTCTGATCCTCTTGCCGATTGCCGTGAAGCTGCTCGTGCCGGAGAAGAAGGATGAGCACGTTGAATCATCGGACAGCCTCATGGGCGCGGTCAAGACCATCATCATCGCCGATGCCGCGATGGGCGTCGACAACGTGCTGGCCATTGCGGGCGCGTCGCACGGCAGCTTCCTGCTCGTCGTCTTCGGCTTCCTCATCAGCATCCCGATCATCGTGGGCGGCAGCACGCTCATCGGCAAGATCATGGACCGCTTCCCCATCGTGCTCTACGCCGGCGCCGGCCTCCTCGGGTGGACGGCGGGCTCCATGATCGCCCACGACAAGATCCTCGGCACGATGCTCACGAGCACCGTCGGCGACTGGGCTGCCATCGCCCTCCAGGCCGTCCTCGCCGCAGGCGTCGTCTTTATCGGCCTCGCCCTGAGCCGCCGCGCCAAGAGCCAGACGGCCTGAGCCTAGAGAAAAAAACTGCCCTCACCTTGATGGTGAGAGCAGTTTTTTTTACGGCCAGGCGATGCCGTCGCCGTAGAAGTCACTGGGATGATCTACAGTCTGGACGGTCATGAGGACAGGTATCTCGACCTGGGCGGCAATCCACTTCTGCAAGCGGTCGGCTTCTTCTGGGCGGAGCGGCTCTTTGACGATGACCTCGACCATGAAGCGCTTGTGGTCTACTTTTTTCTCTGTTTTTGGCTGATCCTTCTGGGGCGTTACGGATGTCAATGTGCCGCCCTGGATGGAGAGAACCTCGGGGAAGAGAAGAGGGCCCTGTTGTGTGAGGATCTCGATGGTCTGCTGGTCTGCGCTCGCGCGCTTGTAGGCTGGGTAATACTGCGCGGAGAGGTTCTTGTAGGAGATTTCCTTTTCGGAAGTGCTCTGCTTCTCAAGCCGTGCATTGATGAGATTCTGGACTTGCTCGCGGTCGAGTTCGCGCTGCCCCTGTATGACGACGAGCTCGAGGTCTTGGAGCCTGTTGCGCGCGTGCAGTTCGTCCTGCAGGGCGGCAATCTCTTTCTCGGTCAGCAGCGTGCCCACGAGATCGACGGTGAGGACGTGGTCCTTTACGGTGTAGGAGACAACGCTCGTCGTCTGGAAGACCATATCCTCGCTGATGAAGCTCTTGACCTGCATGTCGCGCAGATTCTCCTCGACCATCTGATAGGCGAGATAGATGCTCGGCGCCGTGATCAAGATGCCGAGAGCCGCCAGGATGAGGCGCTGCCGCTGGAATTGTGAGGCCTCGACATCACCATGCGATGGGACGCCGAGGAGTTTGAAGACAAGGAAGGCCGCGAGTGCGATGAAGAAGGCGTTGATGAAAAAGAGGTACATCGCGCCGAGGAAGAAGGGGTAATGGCCGGATGCCAGCCCGTATCCTGCTGTGCAGAGCGGCGGCATCAGAGCGGTGGCGATGGCCACGCCGGGGATGACATTGCTCTTCTCCTGACGCGTATTGCCAACGGCCCCCGCAATGCCGCCGCACAGGGCGACGATGACATCCCAGATGGTGGGAGAGGTGCGTGCCAGAAGCTCGTCCGTCGAGTAGGCTAGCGGTGAGATGGCGAAGTAGAGGGAGGCCGTCAGGATGGCAAAGCCAACCTGGAAGGCAAGCTTGATCACGGATTGCCGGATGAAGTGCATATCGTATGTGGCCATGCCGTACCCGATGGCCACAATCCCGCCCATGAGCGGGGAAATCAGCATAGCGCCGATGATGACGGCGACGCTGTTCATGTTCAGGCCGACACAGGCAATCATGATGGCCATGACGAGGACGACGAGATTTGTCCCCGATACCGTCGCATCCGCAAGGATGCGCTGGTTGATTTCTTGGATGGAGGCGGCGCCTCCCTTTAGATTGAATAGATCACGCCACATCATTTCATCTCACATCACCTTTCACCGGAGACGTCACGTCTCATCGTTCTTCTTGTCGAATAGGTACAGATTGTGCTTGCTGTTGGCAATCATGCGGATATAGCGCTCGTACTGGCGCAGGACATCGGTCAGCATCTCTTCGCGGCGCATGTACTTGAGACTGTAACCGCGCCTGCCGTCGGCAAAGTAGCAGACCGGCTCGAAGTCATCTACCGTATCCATCTTCGGAAGGAGGTCGGAGGAGACGACCATCTTGGAGACGGCGTGTTCCTTGCAGCCGACACCGTAAAGGAAGTCGCGGAGGCGGCCGCTTTCGACGATGAGTTCACAGTACGGGAGCCCGTCTTCTTCACCGCTGCGGATCTGTGCCGCAATCCCGTTCTTCGCAAATTCCGCCTGCAGTTCCTCAAAGGCGGGATCGGCGACATCGCGCAGGAAGGCCCTCACATCCTCGAGCTTTCCCGTGGAGACGACCTTTTTCAGGCGTGCCTGCCAGTGTTTGCCGTCCCAGTAGGCCGTGCTCTTAGAGAGGTTCCGGCTGAAATACGAGTCATCTACCCAGAGGCCGCGCAGCAGGCAGAAGGCCATGACGACCATGATGAGGGAGAACGGCAGTGCCATGATGACCGTCATGGTCTGCAATGCTTCAAGCCCGCCAGAGTAGAGCAGGCCGATGGCCAGCACGGCGAGCATGCTTCCCCAGAGGATGCTCTGCCATCTCGGGAAAGTGCTCTTACCCTGCGAGGCGATGGAGTTGATGACGAATATGCCGGAATCGGCCGACGTGATGAAGAAGATCGCAATGACCAGGATGGCTATAAGCGATGTGATGGCAGGAAGCGGCAGCTGGTTGAGGAACAGGAATAAGAGGCGGTCTGTTTCCTCGGCTGCCTGTGTCAGCATGCCTGCCGTCTGTGCATCCATCCAGATGGCGCCGTTGCCGAAGACAGTCATCCAGAGCAGGTTGAAGACAGTCGGGATCAGCAGGACGCAGACGACGAATTCGCGGATCGTGCGCCCGCGGGAAATCTTGGCGATGAACAGGCCGACGAACGGTGCCCAGGAAATCCACCAGGCCCAGTACATGATGGTCCAGCTCGTGAACCACTCTTCCTTGGTGCTCTCATAGGCAAAGGTGCGGAAGGACAGCTCTACGATGTGCGTCAGGTAGTAGCCGATGTTCTCGGTAAAGGCGGCCAGGATGTAGACGGTCGGTCCTGTCAGCAGCACGAAAAGCATGAGGGAGATGGCCAGGATCAGATTGCCCTGACTCAGGTAACGGACCCCTTTGCCAACGCCGGAGATAGAGGACAAGACGGCAGCTCCGATGGACAGCAGGATGATGAAGACGAGGCTCTGGAAGGATGCACCAGACAGCGCTCCGATTTCCCGAAGTCCGGCATGGAGCTGCATGGCACCGAAGCCGAGTGTAGTCGTCAGGCCAAAGATCGTGGCGCAGAGTGCCAGGATGTCGATGACCGTGCCCGGCGTGCTGTAGATCCGATGCTTGAGCAGGGGATAGAAGCCAGAACGGATGGTCACCGGCAGACGGTAACGGAAGCCGAAATAGGCCAGAGAGAGGCCGATGATCCCGTAGATTGCCCAGGCATGGATTCCCCAGTGGAACAGCGTGTTGAGCATGGCTTCCTTTGTCTGCACGACAGGCGAGGCCATGCTGTGAAGTGGCGCCGAGAGATGTGATATCGGCTCTGCCACGCCGAAATACATCAGGCCGATGCCCATGCCCGCAGAAAAGAGCATGCAGAGCCAGGAGAAGAATGAATACTCGGGCTCCTCGTCATCGTCGCCCAAGCGGATATCGCCGAGCTTGCCGAGACAGAGCACGACGAGGAACAGAAAGAAGAAGGCCACGCTGAGGATGTAGATCCAGCTGAAGGAATTGAAGAGTTCCTGCTTGAGAAACGTCAGGACGGCTTTCGCACCCTCAGGCACGGCGATGCATCCCAGTGCAACAGATGCAATGATGATAAGACTCGGTATAACGATATTTTTCTGTAAATTTGTTCGATACAATAAAAAGCCCCCTTACAAAGAAATAGACGGAGCCTGTCGGTGAACAGACTCCGCCTTGTAATCCAATATGTTTTTCTCTATTATATCAGATTTACAGGTGAAATGCAAATTGCCACATTTATTTGATACGGTGTAAATGATACGAGGTGGTATCACTGGGAACATTCCTCGATAACACAGATCCGCTCGGGCAAAACGGTGCAAGCCGCTTGATGCTTTGGCGTTGTACTTATTGTATAACTCAAACTTCGCACACCTAAAACCCTTGTGAGATAAGGATTTATCAGGATTTCAGGCATGCATCATCGTCACATCATGCACACTGTTTCAGACACTTTTCCCATAGAGCGGGCAGTTTGGCCACGAACAGATCGAGCAGTTGGTTAATCTGCTCTTCGTCAAGAATCTCTGCTTCTTGAGCGCAGTCCATCAGCAGGCTCAGCAATGCGGCCAAAGCATCCAGATAATGCAAGTCTTCCAGCTCATCTATCGTCAGGTAAAAGAGCTCGCCAAGGCTTCGGTCATCTATGTTGCGCCGCTGCTCTAACGCGAGCATCATATAGCGCGCGAATACAATAGACGTGTGAGCGGTCAGAGCGTCGTAGGAGATGGATCTCGTCTCTTTGCCCAATTTCAGATAGGACTTGCACATCTTGAAGAAGACCTCGATGTTCCAGTGCTTGCCATAAGTTTGGATAATCTCTTCTTCCGACAGTGTCAGGTCTGTTGAGACCAGGACAAGGTAGTCACTGCGCTTCTTCTTGTTGCGGACGTAGACCAGCCGTATGGGAAGGCGCTTGCCATTCTTGACGGCCTCAGCTTCTACGGAGGGCAGGTAAGCGGAGCGCCCGCGGCGCTTCCTACGGCCTCGGTAGATGGTCTTGACGTCCTGCATGCGGTCTTGGAAGCGGAAGTGCATCTTCTCGCTTTTCTTGACACGCGCGATAACGTCGTAGCAGAACTCGTGGATCTGGTGCAGCGATGCCGGCGAGCAGAACCAAGAGTCGAACATGACGTACTGAGCCGGGACACCTGCTTCACGCGCTTCTTGCAATAAGGTCAGGACAACCTCTGGAGCCTTGCTTTTTGTCAGCGGCGCGATGGCCTTCTGGATGATGGCCGTGCTTCAAAAGCAGCGTAAACTTGCGCCAATGAATGGCGTAGGAATTCAGGAAGCGGTAGAAGGTGTCCCTCTCGAACGGGATGGACTTCGGCGCATCCTTCTTCTGCTGGTAGAAAGACCGACGCTGGAATACCGCCTCGAATGCGACAAGGAAGATGGCCATGACGGCAATGCCGCGCAGCTTGTAGGCATTGCAGCTCCGCAGGATCTGGCCAATGTGGAACTCGGCAAAGAATTGATGAATCTTGGAAGAAGTGACTTCACAGGAGTGATGATGATGTGGTACAATATTCATAGCATAAGCTCTCCGTTTGTGTTGTGGATTTTGGTTACTTTCATTATACAAAACGGAATGAGCTTATGCTATTTTTATTTTGCAGACTGCCGCTAAGAATAAATCAGCGGATTATCAACTGCGAAGTTTGAGTATTTTATTTTTCCGTGTCCTATTGACGGGGTGCACACCATAACGGTGAAGCAATGGTTTTTTCGTTACGCTGTATTCTCAACGGATTGTTTCATCTAAAGCAGTGAGCAGCTGATCTGTTTCTTCTGGCGTCGTGGCCCAGCTCGTCGCCAGGCGGATGACGGTATGCTCGGCATCGTACGCTTCCCAGAAGCTGTAGGAGACTTTCTTTGCGAGACGCTCGAGCTGTTCGTTGGCCATGATGACGAAGATCTGGTTGGTCGGCGTCTCGAAGAACAGGCGGTAGCCGTATGCTTGCAAGGCTTTTCGGATGGCATCGGCCGCTGTGATGGCAGCTTCGCCAATCTGCTCGTACAGGTGGTCCGTGAACAGCGCATCAAACTGCAGGCCGAGCAGCCAGCCTTTGGCGAGCAGGGCGCCGTGCTGCTTCATGATCGTGAAAAAATGTGGTGCGCGGTTCTTTTGCGGGAAGACGACGGCCTCGCCGAAGAGCGTGCCGCATTTCGTGCCGCCGATGTAGAAGGCATCGCAGCAGGCAGCAATCAGCGATAGGCTCACGTCGTTCTCGGGGCAGGCGAGCGCGTAGGCGAGGCGGGCGCCGTCCAGGAAGAGCGGGACCTTGTGGGCCTGGCAGATCGCGTGCAGGCGGTGCAGTTCCTCGGCCGTGTAGAGCGTGCCGTACTCCGTCGGATGGGAGATGTAGACCATGCCGGGCATGACCATGTGGTCGCGGTTGCCGTCGGCCGCGAAGGCCGTCAGATACGCATCGACGTCTTCCGGGCGCAGCCTGCCGTCCGTATGCGGCAGTGTCAGGACCTTGTGCCCGCCAAACTCGATGGCGCCGGCCTCATGCAGGCTGATATGGCCCGTATCCGCCGCGACGACGCCCTGATACGAGGCGAGCAGCGCGTCGATGACGGTTGCATTCGTCTGCGTGCCGCCGACGAGGAAATAGACGTCGGCCTCCGGGCACTGGCAGGCCGCCCGAATCTTCGCGCGCGCCGCCTCGCTGATGGTGTCTGTGCCGTAGCCGGGCATGGGCGTGCGGTTCGTCTCGGCCAGACGCTTGAGGATCGCGGGATGCGCGCCTTCCATATAGTCGGACGCAAACGGTAAAAGCTGGGATGATGACATGTTATTGAAACCTCCGTATTGATCATGTGCTCTTGATGTTTAATTCTTTCAACAGCGCCTGCTGCAGGACTTTGGAAAAATTGATCTTTTTCGAGATGGCCAGGTCATTCATCCATTGCGGGATGCTCAGCGTTTTTTTAACCGATTTCGTAAAATGCTGCTTGGCGTACTCCGGAACGTCGACGGATACCATGTTGACCAGGATGTCCGCATCAGCGTACGGATCATCGGGGTCTTCTTCGGTATGCGGATTTACCTGTTTAATGGGGGTAGGTGCCGGAACAGGCTCTCCGTCCAGTTCCATGGTATAAAGATAACCCGCCAAACAATCTACGGCCATTTCCATCGCTTCCTGGAACGTGTCTCCACAGGTAGAGAGATGATTTAAATCTGGAAATACGACAGAATAGCCGCCATCCTTTTCGTGGAAAAAAATAGCCGGATACATGCTTAACATTTTATCACTCCCTTATTTCAACCCTGCTTGTTTTAAAATAGAAGAAATGGTCTTCTTTTGTAAATCTTTTGGCTTGTCATGAAACGGAATGGTCACGATACCAGGTTTAGTCGTATGGCGATATTGGTGATGGGATCCATTGATTCGGATTAATTTCCAACCGTCTTTTTTTATAAGTTTCTCCATTTCTTTTGGCGTCATAATCCATCCTCCTTTATTTTAGCAGACAATACGTATTAATTCAATACGTATTGTTTAACAGCGTCGTCATGATACTTTGCATAAGTGCTGGAGAGGTACGAAAGGAAGACAGTGGGCGCATCCGCAGCGGCTGAATCTGCAGGATGCGCCCATTTATTGGTTTCTATTGGTTTCGTCTGCGATGATGACGATCAGTCCAAATAGCCAATCTCAATCTCGTCTACTTTGTTGTGTTCCACCTCGAACACGATGCCGAGATCCGAGTTATCATCACAGAGATAGATGTACTTGTCGCCGTGGATTTTGTCCGGCTCTCCGTAAGCGGCCTTTACTTCTTCCAGCGTGGAGCCGACCTCGATGCCGGCCGCCGTCTTGATGCCATTGTGACGGGAAATCTCGATGTGGCGTGCCAGGCCGTCTACGAATGTCACTTCGAAGGAATCGCCGTATTCGTATTTCATGACCGCACCGCTAAAGAGTTCGTGATAATGTTTCGTCTCAATCTCAGAAGGTGTGCCATATACCTGCTGGACATAGTCAGCCGAAGCGCCGTATTCGATGCCGCCCGCGACGAGCGCAGCGGGTGCGACCGATGCCGCACAGATTGTTGTCCCCGCCGTTAAGATGGCCCCTGCGGCCAGTGATGCAAATACTTGTTTCAAATCGATCATCTCCTTTGACATATTCTTTTTGTTGATGAATCTTTTTTCATTATAAACGGTCTATCTGAAATCTTCATGCACAGCCGTCCCCGCGCACGGGGAAGGGGGACCGCGAAGCGGTGGAAGAGGTCCATGGACGGACAAGAACAAAACTCAACTGCAAGTTCTTGCAAGCGGCGTAGTCCCGCGCACGGGGAAGGGGGACCGCGTAAGCGGTGGAAGAGGTCCTTGAGCTGGTGGGCACGAACAATACTTGACCGCAAGTCTTTACATGCGGCGTAGCCCCACGCACGGGCGCGAAGCGCGGGATGCCAGTGGCATCCCCGGGCGTGGCCCGCAGGGTCGATAGGGGAACTGCTGGCAGTTGAATTTCTGCTTGATGAAAGGAGGAAATCAAGGCCGCTGCGGGATGTATCCCGGCTTCAGCGCGCAGCTGAATGTGAAAGGCGGTGACAAGGGAGCAACGCTGCGCGAAGTCGGCTGGCTAAAGGGATTTTTTCCTTTTTTACGAAGCCCGACGAATGTGCGAAACGCGCGCTGCTTGAACGACGCCCATTCATCTGGAAACTGGCAGATGAGGGGGAAGGCGCTGCGGGATATATTCCGGCTTCAGCGCGCAGCTAAATGTGACCCAATCTGCTGCGTGCAGCAAAGAAGTTTCGCCGCCTGCCGCGGCGTTCTGACATCCGGAGTGAAGCGCCTTTGGTGTGGGGCCTCATCCCTGCGGGCAATCGCTGCGCGCCTCCAGGCGGAATACATCCCTCCGCTCAGGCTCTTGCCCTTCGGCAGAACAACGAGCACAGCAAGTCGCGTGCTGTCCCCGCT
>CABJCJ010000020.1:0-28575 GCA_902364065.1 Veillonellaceae bacterium SB90 | reverse complement strand
CCGCTCACGGGGAAAGTGGCCCGCAGGGCCGAAAGGGGTCCATGGGCGGACAGGCAAGGACAATACTTGACTGCAAGTCCTTGCAAGCGTCGTAGCCCGCGCACGGGGAAGGGGGACCGCGTAAGCGGTGGAAGATGTCCATGGACGGACGGGAAAGAACAATCCCCGACAGCAAGTCCTCACAAGCGTCGCAGCCCCGCGCACGGGGGCGTGAAGCGCGGGATGCCGGTGGCATCCCCGGGTGTGGCCCGCAAGGCCGAAAGGGGGCCATGGACGAGATCTTGCACATATTTCGATTTATATGGAAATAGCAAGCTTCTGCGAGCCGTTACCCCTTCAGTCAGCTGCGCTGACAGCTTCCCCAAAGGGGACGCCAAGCCTTCTCCGCGCACGGAGAAGGGGGACCGCGTAAGCGGTGGAAGAGGTCCTTGAACTGGTGGGCACAAACAATGCTTGACCGCAAGTCCTCACAAGCGGCGTAGCCCCGCGCACGGGCGCGAAGCGCGGGATGCCGGGAGCCATCCCCAGAGAAGGTGGCCCGAAGGGCCGGAAGAGGTCCAGGGGCGAGATTTCGCGTATAAATAGAAATATCTTGAAGTTCCTGCACGAAGATGGCAAAATGTTTAATCGGGAGGGATTATCATGAAAAAGGTGCGGATCACGGTGATGCGCAGGGCTTGTTATGAGGACCTCATGGCGAGATACGAGAATCCGATTGAGGATGCCTGCACGGTGGAGGAGGGGCAGGTGTTCATCGCGGATGGCTGGCGGCGGCCGGAGGGGCTTTGTGAGAGTGCCTGGGAGACGATGTCGCCGTTTGTCATGGGGCTGGCACACGGAGCAGTGGACTTCTATGAGGGATGGATGAAGGATCCGCGCTCGGCGATGATTTCGTGCAACGACGGCTTTCGTCCGGTAAGTTTCCTGCTGGAAGCATTGGATGAAGAAGCAGAGAAATGAGGGATATGATGGAAAATCTTGAATGGCCGGACGGCAAACACCGCTGTTTCTGGGCCAATCCGAAGAATGAGCGCTACGTGCGCTATCATGACGAAGAGTGGGGGCAGCCCGTGCATGACGACGGCAAGCTGTTTGAGATGCTGCTGCTCGAATGCTTTCAGGCCGGGCTCTCGTGGGAATGTATCCTCAACAAGCGCGAGGGGTTCCGGCGGGCGTTTGCAGGCTTCGAGCTTGAGAAGGTCTGTGCGTTCACAGCGGAGGATGTCGAGCGGCTCATGCAGGATGCCGCGATCATCCGGCACCGCCGCAAGATCGAGGCGGCGATAGGGAATGCGCGCGTCTTCCGCGCAATCCAGCAGGAGTTTGGCAGCTTTGACCGCTATCTCTGGCAGTGGACGGGGAATCAAAGCCTCCGGGAGTACGGCCGGACCACGTCGCCCGTTTCGGATGCGCTCGCTAAGGACCTCAAGAAGCGCGGCATGAAATTCGTCGGTTCCACGACGCTTTATTCGTACCTGCAGGCCGTCGGCGTCATCGAATCGCACGAGCCCGGCTGCTTTCTGGGCGAAGGCAAGAAAGAGACGCAATGAATTGTGCCTGCTTGCAAGCATGGTTCGCTTATCAAAAGCGCCGTAAAACCCCGCCCTTCAGGGCTGGGGGGATAAGGCGCGTCCGCCGAATTTGCGTAAGCAATTGAAGGCGGACAACTGCTAACTTTCGTGGTATAATGAACTTAACCTAAAGAATACGAAAGAAAGGAGAAGCCCCGCCACAATAGATACTGGACGAATCGAAAACCAAGGCTCATTGCGAGCAACCAGTTCTTAGCGGGTTGAGGTTGCGTGTATCAACCTGTCGTAATTTAAAGACCTTACGGCTGTAAAGATAACAAGCATTCACATACACAAATACCGTGGGACACGCGGGAATTCACGCTTTTGGAGATTGTGTAAGACGAATAGGCTTAGGTCGATTTGCAACGGTCGTTGAATTAAGAATCCCCTGCGTTTACGCATGGGGAGTGTCAAGATACAATCAACATATAGAAAGGCCGGCGGGTCGAAGCGCCGATGCCCTTCGTACAAGCTCAAAGGCAACGCCCCCTTTCGCAGAGAAAGGGCAGCCAGCTTCGCCGGTATATTCAGTATATCATGGAGCTGGCTTTTTTCTATGGCCTCTTTCTGCCGGCTATAACTGGTGGCCGGGCATTCCTGGTGGTATAATAAATATAACAAATCGATGAAGAGGTGATTGCATGGAATACTGGGATATTTATGACAGCGGAAAGCGGGTTACGGGGCGCAGGATGAAGCGCAATGACTGGCATATGAAGCCGGGGGACTACCATCTGACGGTGCTGGCCCTGATCCGGGATGCCAAGGGGCGCATCCTCATCACGCAGCGCAAGGCCGACAAGGAATGGGCCCCGCTCAAATGGGAGATTCCCGGGGGCGGCGTCCGCGCCGGCGAGACGTCGGAGCAGGCCGTGCTCCGGGAGGTCGCGGAGGAAACGGGCCTGCATTTCACGATGCAGCAGGGCCGCTGCATCCATACGTACCGCAGCGACAGCCCGGCCGAGCAGAACAATTACTTCGTGGATATCTATGAATTCCGCGGCGATTTCACGCAGGAGGATGTCCGGATTCAGGAGGATGAGGTCGAGAGCTTCCGCCTGGCAAGTCCCGCGGAGATCCGCCGGCTCGGCGCACACGACGATTTCCTTCATTATCACAGAATCGAGGCGTTACTGACCATGGACATCAAGAAAATCACCATCGCAGGTGCCGGTACCATGGGGTATTCCATGGCGGATATCTTTGCGCAAAACGGGTACGACGTGATTTTGTGGAATCATCGTCAGCCCACGCTCGACCGGGCGCGCACGAAGATTTCCGCGGCAGCCGCAGACAAGATCACCTATACGACGAGCCTTGAAGCCTTCAAGGGACGCGATCTTATCGTCGAGTCCATCGTCGAGGACCTGCCGTCCAAGTTGGCCTTTTATCGCGAGATGAGCCCGCTCGCCGATGACGATACGATTCTTGCCACGAATACGTCGGGGCTTTCCATCAATAAGCTCGCCGCAGCCGTCACGAGGCCTGAGCGCTTCCTCGGCATGCACTGGTTCAATCCGCCGACGCTGATTCCCTTGATCGAGATCATCAAGAACGACAAGACGCGCCCGGATGTCGCGCAGACGATTTACAACCTGGCCCTCGCCATCCACAAGAAGCCGGCGCTCGTCGAGAAGGATGTGCCGGGCTTTGCGGCCAACCGGATCCAGCTGGCCGTGCTGCGCGAAGTGCTAGCCATGGTCCGCGACGGCGTGGTCAGCGTGGAGGCGGCCGACGCCGTGATGAAGTACGGCCTCGGCTTCCGCTGGGCCTGCCTCGGCCCCTTGGAAACGATCGATTTCGGCGGGCTCGACGTGTTTTATCACATCAGCGAGTATCTCGTGCCGGACCTTGAGGACTCGCACGAGGTACCGCAGCTGCTGCGCGAGAAGTTCGAGGCCGGCGACTACGGTGTCAAGACGGGCAAGGGCTTCTACGATTACAGCGGTGACAAAGCCAAGGAGGCGACGGCCGCCCGCGACAAGAAGCTCCAGGCCATCTACGACGCCCTTTACGGAGAGACGAAATGACTGGCCCCGCACCGGTTCCCTGCAAGGACTGCCGGGGGGACTGCCTCAAGACGGTGGATTTCCTCGCGGGCATGCCGCCCGACAAGATGCGGGAACTCTTGCGCCGCTCGGTGCGCCTGAAGCTGCCGAAGGGGGCCTACATCTTCCACGCCGGGGATCCCTGCGATGCCATCTACATCGTTCACAAGGGCCGCGTGAAGCTCTGCGTTTACGATGCGGACGGGCAGGAGCGCATTGCCGGCGTCTTCGTGGAGCGCGATGTCATGTGGGAGGGCGTGCTCGTGCCGGACTATACGGATGATCCTCAGATGCTTCGGCGCACGCGGGCGTTCCTCGATACCCTGACGAATGTCGAGCGAGTCGAGGTGCTGCCGTATCACAGCATGGGCCTCTACAAGTGGGAGGAGCTCGGCATCCCAAATCAGCTCAGGGATGTGAAGCCGCCGAGATGGCCCTCATCGACACCGATGTGCGCCGCACGTTCGCGACGGGCATCGCCGGCTTCTCGCATGTCGTCGATTCCCTCTGCGCCATCAAGTACGCCAAGGTCTCGACAATCCGCGACGAATCGGGCCTCGTCATCGACTACAAGGTGGAGGGCGACTTCCCGAAATACGGCAACGACGATCCGCGTGCCGACAAGATTGCCGTCTGGCTGCTCAAGACCTTCATGACGAAGCTGCGCAAGCATCACACGTACCGGAATTCCGAGGCCACGACGTCCATCCTGACCATCACGTCGAACGTCGTCTACGGCAGTGCCACGGGTGCGCTGCCCGACGGCCGCAAGGCCTACACGCCGTTTGCCCCGGGCGCGAACCCGTCGTACGGCGCCGAGCAGAACGGCCTCCTGGCTTCGCTGAACTCCGTCGCGAAACTGCCGTATGAGTACGCGCTCGACGGCATCTCGAACACGCAGACCATCGCGCCCGAGACGCTCGGCCACACGGAGGAGGACCGCGTCGCGACGCTCGTGCGCGTCATGGACGGCTACTTCAGCCAAGGTGCGCATCACCTCAACGTCAATGTTTTCGGCGTCGATAAGCTCATCGACTGCATGGAGCACCCGGAGAAACCGGAGTACGCGAATTTCACGATCCGCGTGTCCGGCTACGCCGTGAAGTTCATCGACCTGACGCGCCAGCAGCAGCTCGATGTCATCGCGCGCCGCGCCCATCAGAAGATGTAAGACAGCAGTATAAAGAAAAAGCCGGCCCTCGCAGCAAATCGCGCCGCGAGGGCCGGCTTTTTCCATATGATATACGTGTCTTCTATGCCTATATTGTAGTATAATAAAAAAAATCAGATTCGAAAGACTACAGGAGCGATGATGGATGTTTACCGTACGAGATGCGTTACAGATGGATTCGTTAAAGGAAGCGACATTGCTGGCAGGCCGTTCCGGCCTCGATCAGGAAGTCGGTTGTGTCGATATATCTGAAACGCCGGATTCTAATGAATGGCTTCGTCCCAAAGAATTCCTTATTACGACTGGATATTCCATTTGCGGCGATTTATCCAAGCAACTGGCACTGGTGCAATCGTTAGCCGATGTGGGAGGTGCCGCACTGGCTATAAAATTTGGACGGTTCATTGGCGATATTCCCAGTGCGATGGTCGAACTGGCCAATCGCGTAAACCTGCCATTACTCTCGCTGCCCAATAACGTCCCGTTCATCGATATTACGTATCCAATCATGCAGCGTATTGTCAATGAACAAGCTCAGGATTTGGAATATTCCGAAGCGGTGTACGAGACCTTGACGAAAATTGCCTTGGAGACCAACAGTACGGAAGAGATTTCTCAAGCAATCGAGAAATTGATCCATAAGAAAGCGCGGATTTATCCTTATGTCCTGACGCAACAAGCGATTCATCAGCTGGTGGGGTGGCAGTTGTTTCCCATTCAGGTAAAACATGTTACCTACGGATATCTGGCCATCCAATCGCAGGGTGCCTTATCGAAACGGGAAATCGTGACCGTACGCCATGCCAGTGTGATTGTTGCCTTACAACTCATGAGTTACCGGCTGGCCGCAGAGTCTGGCTGGAATGAACGCAGAGATCTGTTGGATGATTTAATCAGTGGAAGATTTACCAATTATGATCTGGTACAGCTGCGGGCACAGGAATTCGGTTTCTCTCTGAAAGGAGAAAAGGAACTGGCAATCTTCAATGTGGATAACTTTGCTTCGTATCTTTTGCAGAAGCAGGTATCAGAGCGGCAGGCTGTGGCGTTGCGACGCGATTTGTTTCGTTGTATTCAACGATTGATCCTGCAAACGCAGGCCGGGAATCGCAATTTTTTGACCGCACAACAGAACGATAAAATCATTTTATTGTGTTCTGCTCATGTGATTTCCTGGAAGAAAATCATACCAGAAATCCGGAAACAAATTTTTCATCTGGAACCATCCTTGACTGTTACAATTGGCATAAGCGAAGCCATTCATAAAATAGAAGAAATCCCGCAGGCATACAAAACAGCAAACCACTTAATCTATCTGAGCAGGAAACTGTATGGCCCGGGTCATACGTTATCGGAAAAAGATGCCGAATTATATCTCATCCTGGAACAAATTGACCATAAAGCAATATTCGAGGATACATTTCGCGATATCATCCAGTCCAAACATGCCAAGGCGTATTTCTTGACCCTACAGACTTATTTGGAATGCCAGGGAAATCATTCGCAAACAGCAGCAATATTATTTATTCACCGGAATACGTTACGGTATCGGCTGCAGCAAATTCAAAAATTGCTGGGAAGAAATCTGGATGACCCGGAGACGCGCGTATTTTTATGGCTGCTCCTGAAGGGGAGGAAGTTGCATTATTCCTGATTTTTGTTCAGTTTGCACAAAAACCATATATTTTTTCATTTAAGTTATCCCTACAATAACTGGGATTTATACGGTAAAATATACACAGTGAATGTTCACAGTGTACATTTTACCGTATTTTTTACTATTTTTATGCCAGGGAGGGAAATGAGATGCTGGGAATCATACGAGTTCTGACGCATAAAGACCAAGAATTTGTCGATATGCACGGAAAAACCATCACTTCGATTTATCATATTCCGACCATCAGTCGTTGTATACCAGACCAGTATCAGGGGGTCCATGATGAAGCGACAAAAGCCAAGGCAATCCCGAAGATTGTTGCTTTAGCAAGAGAATTGGAACAGTACGGCGCCAAAGCCTTGCTGATCAGCTGTGCGGCAGATCCGGGGCTGGCGGAGGCAAGAGCCGCCGTAAAGATTCCTGTTTTGGGGGCAGGGACTTGTGTGGCAGCGATTGCTCAATCGCTGGGAACGCATGTTGGTGTATTGAATCTGACGGGGACAACTCCGCCATCGCTGCGGAAGGTACTTGGCGATGCGTTTTTTAAGGAAATTGCCCCTCAGGGGATTGAAAATACCACACAGTTACAGACGCCAGAGGGAAAAGCCGCCGCCATTGCTGCCCTGCGGGAGTTGGAGACCTGCTGCGATGTCGTTGCCTTAGCCTGTACGGGATTCAATACGATGGGCCTGGCCAAAGAAATGCGGCCCTTATTGTCCATTCCCATTGTGGATCCGATCGAGGCAAGCGGTGCCATTGCCAAGCAATTGTTTTTAGGAGATGATGAAAATGCCTGCTTTGAGAAATGAAGAGCATCCCAGTGCCTTTGAGCCCAGCATGATGCTCATGAATGTATGCTTGTCCTTTTTGGGTGCGATTATCGGTTTGCAGATCATTACGACTTTGGGCGTTACGCCGAATACTTCAATCATCGGTGTCCTGATTGCTTTGATCATATCCCGAATCCCGTTTTCCGCGTTCCTAAAGTTCCGGAATATACATCGCCAGAATCTGGCACAGACCGCGATTTCCAGTGCGACCTTCGGTGCAGCCAATTCCCTGATGTTGCCGGTGGCGATTCCCTTTATTTTAGGCCGTGTGGATTTGGTCTGGCCTATGCTGATTGGTGCCACGCTTGGCATGTCCATCGATATGTGCATGTTGTACTGGTTGTTCGATTCAAAAGCATTCCCGGGCAAAGCAGCCTGGCCAGCCGGCATAGCAGCTGCAGAAGCCATCAAGGCCGGCGATAAGGGCGGCAAGCAGGCCATGCTGCTGGTCTGGGGTATTCTGGGCGGAATCGTTGGTTCCTTTTTCAAGATTCCCATGTCGGCACTGGGCATCACAATGATCGCCAATATGTG
Source organism: Veillonellaceae bacterium SB90 (assembly GCA_902364065.1). Taxonomy (GTDB): domain Bacteria; phylum Bacillota; class Negativicutes; order Selenomonadales; family Selenomonadaceae; genus Mitsuokella. The sequence continues at coordinate 20,761 of CABJCJ010000020.1, read as the reverse complement.
GGCGATGCTGATGTTTGCGATTGGACTTTTGCTGCGCGGTTATTCCATCGCGTGGTTTGGCATTGATTTGAATGCCATGTACGTTCCTCATGGTTTCATGATTGGGGCCGGACTGGTGGCAGGTGTCCAGATCCTGATGATCTTTTTGCGCAAGCACAAAACTTCTGATGAGAACACGCAGCCTGCCGATGAAACGCCATATACACGCGATGACAACAGTGTCAAGGTAAGCATTATCCGCGGATTTGTACTCTATATCCTGGCCGGCTGTATCCTGGCACTTCTTTCTGGTCTTTATACCGAGATGAGCATGGGAATGCTGGTCTTTTGGATCATGTTTGCTGCGTTCGCCTGCATCATGGCAGAATTCATCATCGGTTTGTCGGCTATGCATTCTGGATGGTTCCCGGCTTTTGCCACGACGCTGATTTTCCTCATCATCGGTACCCTCTTGGGTTTCCCACCTGTGGCACTGGCGCTGCTGGTCGGCTTCGTCGCCAGCGGCGGTCCGGCTTTTGCCGATGGCGGCTTCGATTTTCGCAGCGGCTGGATTCTGCGCGGCATGGGCAAGAATCCTGAATTTGAAGTAATGGGCCGCTATCATCAGTTCATTTCGGCATTTGTTGGTTTTGGTGTGGGTGCCATAACAGTAGCACTAAGTCATGATATGTATTTTTCGCAGAACCTGTTCCCACCTGTTGCCAAAGTATTTGTCACCACCATCATGGCAGGCGTAGATCCATCCATTATCCGGAATCTGCTCCTGTGGGCCGTACCGGGTGCCATCCTGCAGGCAGTGGGCGGCTCGAGCCGTCAAATGGGTATCATGATGTCGACGGGCCTGCTGATCGTAAGTCCCGCTGCCGGCCTCACGGTTATAGCCGGTCTGATTGTCCGTCTGCTTGTCATTAAAATAAAAGGCGAAGATGCTATGATCCCTGTTACCGTTATGGCAGCGGGATGCATCGCCGGTGACGCGTTGTACGGTTTCTTTAATTCTTTATTGAAAGTAGGATTAAAAAAATAAACACGTCAACTATATCCATTTCATAAACATTCCACACAGCACATAATACGGAGGATAGAATCATGGCTTTAAAACAAGTTCTCGATACGTATCATATTCTGGATGACATCCATGTGAATGGACAGGTTGTTGTCGATTACGCAAAGAAAGCTGGCATTGCAGACGCAGGCTATGAACATGTGGTGACGGATGGTCATTGGACAGATTTTGTTCGTTTCGTGATTCCCGGCACAGAAGGCAAGACGAAAGGCGGCAAGGCTCCGACGCTGGGACTGATTGGTCAGCTCGGCGGCATTGGCGCCCGCCCGGAGCGCATCGGTTTTGTTTCGGATGGCGATGGCGCCTTGGCCGTTGTGTCTGCAGCAATCAAACTGGCAGAAATGTCGCAGCGCGGCGATGCCCTGCCGGGTGATGTCATCATCACGACCCATATCTGTCCGGTGGCCCCTACGATGCCCCATGATCCGGTCCCGTTCATGGGTTCGCCGGTCAAAATGTCCACGAATGTGAAGCACACCGTAGATTCCGCCATGGATGCCATCCTTTCTGTCGATACGACCAAAGGCAACCGCATTGTGAATCATAAAGGCTTTGCCATTTCTCCGACCGTGAAAGAAGGGTATATCCTGCGCGTCAGCGAAGACCTCCTGCGGATCATGCAGCAGACCACAGGAGACTTGCCCGTAACAATTCCCATTACGACACAGGATATTACGCCGTACGGAAATGGGTTATATCACATGAACAGCATCCTGCAGCCGAGCTGCGGCACAAAGGCGCCCACGGTCGGTGTGGCGATTACGACGAAATCGGCTGTCCCGGGATGTGGTACGGGCGCAACGCATGAGGTCGATGTGGCTGAAACTGTACAGTATTTGATAGAAGTAGCAAAAGAATATACATCTGGGACATGCATTTTTTATGACGCAGAAGAATTTGAGCGCATTCAGGCCCTGTATGGATCCATGACGCAGTTGCAATCCATGGGTCACCAGGAATGAGTCCCCGGGGATGCATCAGCAGCAAGGTTGCATGCGTCATGATGCCATGAGAAAGGAAGAGATTCGCATGTTGCATGAAATTGGAGCGATTACAGTCGGTCAGTCACCCCGGGTGGATGTGATGCCGGACTTGGAGCCCCTTTTATCGGGAATTCGTGTAATTCAAAAGGGCGCCTTGGATGGCATGACGCGGGAAGAAATGAAAAAGATTGAGCCGGAGCCTGGAGATTATGTCCTGGTTTCACGGCTGCAGGATGGCTCATCCGTACGAATGTCGGAGAAATTCATTCTGCCCATCATCCAGAAATACATTGATGCATTCAATCGGCAGGGCGTGGAAGGAATCTTGATGCTCTGCACGGGAGAGTTTCCGCACTTTACCAGTCATATCCCTTTGCTTTATCCGCAGAAATTATTGAAAGCGGTAACCATGGCCGTTCTGGAAAAACATCAGACTCTGGGTATACTCACGCCAGATTCATCTCAGGTCCAGCAGGCCAGGAAACGATGGCTGGGATATGGTGCTTCCCGGGTATGCGTTGAAGCAGCGTCTCCTTATTTATCGGAACAGGATGTCATTCAAGCCGGATTGCGTTTGAAGGAGCAGGGAGCCAGTCTCATCGTCATGGATTGTATCGGATATACACAGAATATGAAAGACATCGTTCATCGGGAGACGGGCTTATCTGTCATCTTGGGCAGGACTGTTGCTGCACGTATCGCAGCAGAATTATTCGGATAAATTTACCAAAAGCAAAAGAAGGGAATCAGATGAAAGACGAGGCTATAACAGAGTTATTCGCGTTCATTAAAAGCGGTACATCACCGTATCATGTGGTGGACTGTTGCAGCAGAAAACTGAAACAGGCGGGATTTTTGGAACTGGATCTTAAAGATGCCTGGCAGCTTCATCAAGGTGGTGCCTATTTCGTCAAGGTGTATGGTTCTACCCTGATTGCGTTCCGTTTGGGTGAAGAAGATGGTCCGTTGCATCTGGCTACGGCTCATACGGATTTTCCCTGCCTGCGCGTAAAGCCTTCGGCGGAAGTGGCTGTGCGCGGTTACGGGAAAGTCAATGTCGAGATTTACGGCGGTATGATCCGGGAAAGCTGGCTGGACCGCCCCTTGTCCCTGGCAGGCAAGGTCGTCTTGAAAACAGAGGATCCCTATGCACCGAATACCCGCTTGGTCGATCTGCAGCGTCCTGTTATGACAATCCCGCGCCTGGCCATCCATATGAACCGGGCGGTCAATAAAGGGGTGGAACTCAATCCCCAGAAAGATATGCTGCCGCTCATGACGATGCTGGGGGACAATCTCGACGAAAAATATGTCTTGTCTTGTTTGGCGGAAGCGGCTGGCTGCCCAAAAGAAGAGATCCTTTCTTATGATCTTACCGTTTATCCTTGGGAGGAACCTTGTTTACTGGGAGCCAGGAACGAGTTTCTATCTTCGCCTCGTTTGGATAATCTGACTTCAGTGAAGGCTTGCCTGACCGGTATGCTGAATGGCACTAGTAAAAATGGCCTGTCTGTCATCGCGCTTTTCGATAATGAGGAAGTTGGCAGCCGCACGAAGCAGGGGGCAGCTTCTCAGATTCTCCCCATGATCCTGAAGCGGATTTACAGCAAGATGGATCCATCGGGAGAACTGTATGAGCGGAAACTCGCTGGTGGATTCTTCTTGTCTTTGGATGTGGCACATGCCTTCCATCCCAATTATCCGGAGAAAAATGATGTAACGAATTTCCCGGTACTCAATGGAGGCGTGACCTTAAAAATGGCCTGCAGCCAATCATATGCGGGCGATGCGGAAGCCATTGGCATCGTTAGCGCACTCTGTGCAGAGCATCAGATTCCATATCAGTATTATGTCAATCGCTCGGATATTCCCGGTGGGTCAACGCTGGGTTCTATTTTATCCGCTCAATTGCCAATTCGTACCATGGATATCGGTGTTCCCATCTTAGCCATGCATTCCGCACGCGAAACCATGGGCGCAGCGGATCAGACGGCGATAGAACAGCTGATGAATGTATATTTGGGGTGCGAAGAATAGATACAACAGAAAAAAGGAAGCAGCCATTGTCTTTGATAGACAGGCTGCTTCCTTTTTCTTGCGCCCGGCCAACGAATGACCGCTCTTCTACTTGATGGTTGGGCATCAGGAATAGATGTCTCGGCGGTGCCCAATCTCAAGCATCAGGATCACGACGTTTTCATCCTGGATGTCAGCAATCAGGCGATAATCACCGACACGATACCGCCATTCGCCGCTGCGGTTTGAGGTAAGCCCCTTGCCGTGCTGACGGGGATTCTCGCAGCCTTCCAGATTCTTGCGAATCCAACCGAGGATTAGGGCGGCGGTGTGACGGTCCATTTTCTTCAGTGATTTCTTGGCAGCTGCAGTGAAAAGCACGTGATAGGTCATGCGAGGCCCAGCTCCTTTTCCACTTCATCGAGCGTATAGGTCTTCGGGTCCTTTCGGTATTCCTGCATGGCCTTTTCATAGCATTTCATGTCGAAGTCATCTTCGATCCGCTCCAGGACAGAGCGTCGCACGAGCTCCGACATGGAGATGCCATGCATCTCAGCGTATTTGCGGAAGAGCATGGCGTCATTATCATTCAATCGAACGGATACGGTCATAAAAATCCCTCCCTTTGTAATACATTGTAATACAAGAGGAGGGAGAAGTCAAATACGGGGGCCGCTTATTGTTTTGAAAAGGAACGGGCGAGGAGCAGGGCCGTCTCGGCGAGCAGCAGCAAGATGACGGTGGTACCGAAGATGGTGAAGAACTGCCCGAGCAGCACAAAGGAGTCGTCAAAGCCCGCATGCCAGATACGGAAGCCGACGTTGACCATGGAGGCCATGGCGAAGGAGAAGGCCCAGAGCGACATCGAGAGGCCGACGCGCAGGACCCAGGTCATGAGGCGTGCCATGAACAGCAGGTTGAGCAGGCCGTAGCCGACGAGGCCGAGCACGACGGCGTCGATCTGCCCGCCGTTGCAGGACAGGTAGGCCGAGCTGCCGACGAAGGACGGCGCGAGCTGGATGCCGAGCAGCGGGCGTTTCTGCGGGTGCAGGGGTTCATCGGCGCGCAGGTGATGGAGAAAGGAGGATTCCAGGCTCATCCACGACAGGAAGCCGGCACCGAAGAACAGATAGCCCCAGTGTGCGTACCCGAAGGCGCCGAGTGCGATGGCGGAGGCGAAGTTGGCGCCGATTGTCGGCATGTACATGGCCGGCGTCTCCATTTCGGCGGGGGTCCTGCCGTGCCACTGGCCGCCGATGTGGTACGAGCTGAAGAGGAGCTGTCCGGCTACGCCCAGGAGCAGCAGGATGCAGGCGGGAAAAGGGGCATATGGGCGCAGGGCCACGGCCGCGAGGCTCGTGGTGATCGGCACGAGCGTCAGGAAGGGATTCCCCAGCTGCAGGATACATTCGCGGGCGGCGCCGTTCGTGCTCGTTATGACCTGCCTGATATAGCGCAGCAGCAGGAAAAGCCAGAGCAGACCGGTTGCGCCAAGGATGCCTTCGCCGATGGCAGCGGGGAAGTCGAGCAGGAGGGCCGCGTTGCGCCAGGCGATGCCCAGCGCGAAGAGACCGAGGGTCATGCTGAGCGTCGACACGGACGCCTGCGGCTGTAGTTCAGTGTCCATGATATACCTCTTTCTATAGGAGTTGGATTTGGATTCCCTGCGGCAGGAGCAGCGGGCATTTCATCTCTCCGGGGGCTGTTTTCATTCAGAGGGTGCGGTTTCGGGCGGCTTGGCTGCGCGGTGATGCAGGCTCTCGGACAGCGTGAAGATCAGGAGGGCCGCCCAGATGAAGCCGAAGGCGAAGAGCTGCTGGAGGCCGAACGGCTCGTGGAAGAAGAAAATGCCGAGCAGCAGGGCAACCGTCGGGCTCAGATACTGGAAGAAGCCCAGCACGTTTAGCGGCAGGGTGTTGGCCGCATAGGAAAAGAGCAGCAGCGGGACGGCCGTGATGACGCCCGTGCCGGCCAGCAGCAGCGTCAGGAGCGGGAACGCCGGGCCGAAGTGGCTCTGCGGCGTCTGCATGAGGAAGATGGTGTAGGGGATGGCCGCCGGCAGCATCAGCAGGGTCTCAAGCGTGATGCTCGAGAACGGCGCGAGGTGCAGCTTTTTCTTGACGGCGCCGTACACGGCAAACGTCAGGGCCAGCGCCACGGAAATCCACGGCAGTTTGCCGAGCTCGTACGTCATGAGCAGGATGCCGATGGCCGCAAGAGCGAAGCTGACTTTCTTGGACGCCGTCAGCCGCTCGCGGAAGAAGATGACGCCAAAGAGGACGCTCATGAGCGGATTGATGTAGTAGCCGATGCTCGTATCGATGACGTGGTTGTTGTTGACGGCCCAGATGTAGGTGAGCCAGTTCAGCGTGATGAGGACGGCTGCGGCGATGAGCAGCAGGCCGCGCTTTTTGTCGCGCCAGAGTTCGCGGCAGTCGCGCTTAAAGGCCTGCCAGCGCCTCGTGATGACGAGCACGAGCAGCATGAAGAGAAAGGACCAGCAGGCGCGCTGTGCGAGGATCTCATCGGCCGTGGCTGCGGCCAGGAGGTTCCAGTAGAGCGGCAGCAGGCCCCAGAGAATGTAGGTCCCGAGCGCCGCGGCCATGCCGGCTTTTTGTTTTTGCATGTATATCGCTTCCTTTGTGTGTTTGCATCAAGTTGTACCTTTCATTCTAGCGTTTCCGGGTTCCCGCTGTCAATGCCGGCGGCCGGGGCTTGAACACGTCCGCAGTTTTTGCGCACGCCGGAAAATCGTAGTAAAATAAAGACAGTGACAACACCCCCGATGCCACCTACGGCATCGTGCGCTCGCATGACGGCTTCTACATGGACGACAACGCCGAGGTCGAGGCCTTCTGGTCGAAGAAGGGCATCAAGGCCGACGACATGGAGTCGGGCATCCTCATGGTCATCGGGCGGCTGCGCGGCATGGAGACGCTGTCCATCCTCAACAACGTCGTGCTCTATCAGGGGGACCTCGCCGAGGGCGTCAACAGCCTCGTCAACAGTGCCGAGCTCGTGGCCGCGGGCGAGCGCGCGTCGCTCCTTGCGGCCCTGAACATCCTGACCGATACCGAACTGGAGGCATAACCCTATGACCGCAACAAAACACAGCTGGCTCTACAGCCAGCTCTTCACGCATTGGAAGAAATTTGAAGTCGCCTACGTCTCCGTGCTGATCCTGCTGCAGCTCGTGGTCTTCGCCATCGTGCCGGACAGCCCGATCGGCATGATCTCGGGCGTGGCCGGCGTCATCTGCCTCGTCTACGGCATGAAGGGCCGCAAGATCTCGTTCATCTTCGGCTTCATCCAGTGCGTGGCCATGACGTACATCGCCTGGATCAGCCATGCCTACGGCTCGTTTGCGATGGATATCGTCTACGTCATCTCGCAGCCGATTGGCTGGTATCTCTGGGGCCGCCAGGAGGAGACGCATTCGTTCCAGCCCGGCACGCGCAAGAAGGCGTTCTTCGGCGCCTTCATCGCCTGGGCCATCGGCTGGTGGGTGCTCGCCGGCGTCGGCGGCCAGCTGCCGTATTTCGATTCCATCAACTTCGTCATCAGCTTCATCGCGCAGATCCTCTACGTCCTCAAGTACAACGAGAACTGGTCGCTCTGGATTTTCGTCAACATCGCGAACTTCCTGTACTGGTCGATTCTCTCGGTCCAGATGATGATGGGCGACAACACGATCGGCACGCTCGGCGCCAACCTCTCGCAGGTCGCCCTGCAGGCAGCCCTGCTCTTCAACGCCGTCTACGCCCAGAAGGTCTGGAGCAGCGGCGAAGCCAACAACGAAGGCGGCGCCAGCTGATTGACACTTCGCTTGGGAGGACAATTATGTTTGCCAAAAAGAACCACCGCCTCATCGCCGGCATCCTGCTGCTCGTGCTCGTCATGATTGGCGTCAGCGGGTACCGGTATGAGTCAAAGCGCACGCCGGAATACGCGATGCAGGCGCTGATGACAGGTATCGCGGAGCGCGACGAGAAGGCGATTGCGCGCTACGCCGACATCGATGCCATCGCGGCGTCGGCCTACGATGAGAGCACGGCCATCCTGGCGCGCGACATTGAGAAGCTTCATGCGATGTACCCGCAGGACTGGTTTTTCTGCCACGATACGACGTTCATGGAGCACTATATCGCCGAACGCCGCACGCAGGATTTAGAGCTCATGCAGCGCGCCTGGAGCCTCTTCCTGCAGCCGGATGCCATCGTGCCCAATGCCGACGATATGGACGACGCGGCCTTTGTGGCAAAGGAAGCTCAGGATATCGTGCCGCATTACAAGGCGGAGCTTCTCACGGTCACACCCGAGAAGGATGGGGCGCAGGCCAGCGCGCTCGTCGAGATCACGGGCGATTCCAGCGCATACGGCCAGCTCGTGCCGAAGATGCAGCTGAAGCTTACGCTTTTGCGGCAGCCGGACGGCCAGTACCGGGTCGTGCGCATCGCGAATGTCGCGGAGAATTTCGCGCCCGTCGTGAAGGGCATCGAGGATTACTGCACGATGAAAGGCATTCGGTGAAAGCAACGGCTCCACGCCTCTGCAACATGTAACAGGAACAAAACAGCCCTTGGAGGATATGGCGCTCCAAGGGCTGTTTCTTTTTCTGGGAAGGCCTGGGAAGGAAGGGATTGGGCCCCGGCCATCCTTGTGGGAAGGACAGGCCCTGCGGTATACTATAAATAAGAACTGCTAAAGGATTGGATCTTGCTATGAAAAAACATCAACGATCGCTATCAAAACGAACCAGTGAACGGAAAATGGGGATGCTGCAGCATGGTGCGCGGCAGGCGGGGGATGTCTCCCTGGCTGCTGCTCTGTGCCGGTATCTGCCGGACGGCACGGCATCGGTCTTTCTGGGGCTTTCGTATACAGCCTGCTTGTCGCAGGGAAAGGATGTCCTGCTTTATGCGCGGAGCCGCGCCGACGCGAGGCTGCTCGCAGCCGTCCTCACGGGACGCGAATGGGCGGAGGTGGCCGAGCGGGCGGCAGCGGGGCAGGCTGCCGCTTCCTGTCTGCTCGTCTGTGACCTGGGCGAGGGGCTGCCCGTGCCGGTCCTCGCCCTGCCTGAGCCGGCGCAGGCGGCGCAGTCGAATGGAAAGGCTCTGGCTGCGCTGGCAGCCGATGTCATGCGGGCGGCATACGACCGGCCGTATGCGGTGATGCCCGGGACGGCGTTTCCTCAGCGCGCCGATGCGGCTGATGGCGATGCGGCGTGCATGCCGCCGCAGGCTGCCAAGGGGTCTGACGGCAAGGCGCAAGATACGTTCCCGCCGTCGCTGGCGGAGGAGGAACGCAGGCTGCTCACTGCGCTTGCCGCGCTGCTGCGGGAGGACTGGCCGAATTTTCGCCGGCAGTCGGCCAAGCAGCTGGCCGCGTCCTTCGGTAAGGCCTACCGCATTCCCTCCCTGTACCGCGGCGCTTTGCAGGAATATATGGCACGCGCGCAGCAGTGGTTGGCGTACGATGAGAGGTATCCGCAGCTCGTGCGCGCGGCCGCGGGCGGCGAGGCGCAGCGTGCGGCCTTTGCCCGGACGTACAACGCCGCGCACATGAGCACGGCGGAACGCTTCCGGCGCCGCGTGCAGAAGGATGCGGCTGCCCTCCTGGCACCGGAGAGAGAGGCGGGCGAACTGGCAGAGCCGTCGGCTGCGGAGACGGCTGCCATGATTGCAGCGGCTGCGGCGGGCGGGGAGAGCCAGCCCGGGCCAGCATCTTCTGATGTGGTGCTGGCCCAGGCCTGTGCCGTGCTGCCGGGGCTCGACACGCGTTCGCTGCCGGATGCTTACCTGGCTTTGGCGGCGCTGGCCGTGATCCGCGCAGGACGTTCGGCGGAAGAACAACTGACAGGCGAGGGGCTTTCGTCCTTTTTCGAGGCGATGGCTGCGCGCTGGCAGGCCGTGTGGAATGAGGCGAAAGGGGCTGACACAGAAGGGCAGGGGCCGGACTGGCAGGCTCTGCTGCCCATTGCCCGGCGCCTGCCGCAACTCTTCTGGCAGCGCGCGCTGGCGGCTAAACGTGACTTTGACGAAGCGGGCTGGCCAAAGCTTCAGGAGATCTTGCAGGCGACCCAGACGGCCTGGGAAGCTGGCAAGCTGCGCTTGACGGCGTCGGGCTGCGAGCCAGGCTGGCGCGCCCGGCGGGAATGCTGCGAACAGGCCCTTGCGCAAATGACGTGTGCGCTTTTTGTAGAGCCTGACCACGAAGGCGCGCAGTCGGCCGCAGATACGGCTGGCCGTTCTTGGCAGACACGCCCGTACCTTGCCTGCCTGCGTTATCCCGAGCAGGCCGCAAGGCTCGCCGCAGACGGTCGGGCGCTTTTTGAGGCGCTTTCGGCCGCCGCGTCTTCATCCCATCAGCCGGAAATGCCGGCAGGCAGCGCGGGCGGCCGGCTGATCGTACAGGCTAGGCCGCAGGAGAACATGGCACCTCTGCCGCGCTTTGGCGTCTATGACGTGGCAGACGGCATGCATCTTCTGCTGGCCGTCTGCTGGGAAAAGCCGATCGGTGCGGCCCTTGCCGAGGCTTTTGGGCATCTCAAGCGGCGTGAGCACCGGCTCGAGACACTTTCCGAGCGGCGGGAACATGAGCTTTTGGCCTGCCGCGCGGAGCTTCCGCCCGCCCTGCGCCTGCAGGAGGGCTTCGCACATCCGGACTGGACCCTTTACGAGGAAATGGAGGCGTTCATCCGCACGCGCATGGAAACGTCCCATCATATGCCTGCCGACTGGGAGGACCGGTATCTTGCCGCCTGCCCGGTGGATAAGGAAAACCGCAGGGCCGTGCGGCGCCTCTTCCGCCTCGTCTGGGGGCGGCTCGCGTACGAGGCGCATTACGCACCGCTGCAGGCGGAGACAGATGAGGAGAAGCGGGCATTCGGCTCGGATCATGCGTATTTTGCCGTGGCCCGGGGCTGGGAAACCGGCCTGTTCCGGACGGCGGAAGAAGCGCGCCGGGCCTCTGAAGGCTTCCCGCACGCGCTTTCGTGTGAATTCACGAGCAAGGGCACGGCTGAAGCATGGCTCCTGGCCTGCGGCTGGCCGCGCGGCGAGACAATCCGGTATGCCGTCTGCCGCAGGGGGCGTCAGTTCACGGTCGAGGCGTTTGACGCGGCCACTGGGGGATCATCAGCGTCCGGGCGGGAGCTGCAGGTGCTCTATACGGGCAGGGAGCTCGACGATGTGCTGGCCTGGCTGCGCGCCAGGCGCCAAGAGGAGCTCGCGCGAGCCGCCGCCAGGGAGACGGCGCAGCCTGCCCCCTCGATGCCGGCAGCTCATGCCGCTTTGCCGGGACATGGGCCGCTCTCGCCGGCCATGATGACGCCGGCAACACCAGCGGCGCCTGGGGCGAAGGCAGCCTCGGCGCCGGCTGACGCATCCCGGGGCGATCATCCCGCGGCCAGGGCGGACACAGCCCCTGCAGGGCGGGGAAGAGAGGCCTTGCCTGACGGCACGCCTCGCCGCGGTTTTGCTGCTGCGGGCGATGGCGGCAAAAAGCCGGGACAGGGCCTCTTTCGCGGCATCCAGTTTGACAAGCATATTTTCCGCCATGTGCCGCGCGCGTATCAGGAACGCTTCCGCAAATCCTTCCTGCCGCGCCTGCGCAAGATGGAACGCATCTTCACGGGCGAGCGCCAGGCGGCGGGCAACGACTTCAAACTCGTGGCAGGAGCCAGGGGCAAGCGCGTCTTCAAGCGCCGCATCGGCGACCACCGCCTCAGCATGGTCTATCAGGACGGCATCCTGACGCTGCTGGCCCTGAGCAGCCACGACCGCCAGATGGTCGACATCCGCAAGATTCGCGGCAAGAGCATCGGCTACGTGTATTACGACGTCGACGATTTCCTGCAGCAGCTCGAATCCTGGCAGGCGGTGCACGAGCGGGACAAGGCGCTTTCTTTCGGCGAATACCTCGCGACGCCGCAGCATTTCGTCTACGACGAGGTGCAGCAGTCGCTGCTTGCAGAGGGCAGGCAGGCCGAGGCGGCTTCGAATCTCTCGATTGTCGGCAATGCCGGCGCGGGCAAGTCGGTCGTCGGGCTCAAGTGGATCCAGGACGAATGGCAGAGGCCCGGCCATCGCTGCCTCTATCTGACGATGTCCGAGAACCTCGTCTACACCCTTGCCTATGAATTCCGGCAGGATGTCATGCGTCCGGACGCGCCGCAGCAGCCGGACGGGGAGCCCGTCATCATGACGACGTTTGCGTTCCTGCGCCAGCACGTCAAGGAGCGGTATCCGCGCCTGCCCGAGCGCTGCCTGCTGAACGCGGCGCAGAGCCTGACGGTCTTCCGCCGCTTCTGGCAGGAGCAGGTGGACTGGCGGCAGTTCTGGCCGGCCGAGGCCCGCGGCGAGGAAGAAGCGACGCTGCTCATGGCCTGGCGCGAGATCCACGGCATCATCAAGGGCGCGGCGCGCCTGCCGGCGGACGGGGGCGAAAAGGCGGGCGCGGGTGACGCAAGAGAGCCGCTGCTCGCGTTCCTGACCGCAGACGAATACCAGCAGCTCCTCATGCGTGAGAAAAAGGCAAGCCGCCGCGACGCCTTCTGGGTCCGCGCGCTTTACCGCGTCTTTGCCGCGTATCAGGCGTACCTCAAACGCCACGGCCTGCTCGACGACAACGACGTGGCCAGCCTGATTCTCCGGGCCCCGGCGCCTGAGGCGGCCGCCTATACCTCCGCCTTTATCGACGAATGCCAGGACCTCACGCAGCGCGAGCTTCTGGCGATCTTCAAGCTGCTTTGCGGCACGCGCGCGAAGCGTTTGGCTTCGGACCGCTGCCAGATGGTGCAGCCCACATACTTCGAGGAGTCGTGGATGCGCACGACGCTGAACCGCCTCGATGCCATGCATGGGCGCATGCTGCCGGAAGAGGCCTGCCGGCCACGCTATCTGCGCTACAATTACCGTTCGAGCCGCAGCATCATCGCGTTCCAGGACATGATCCTGCAGCACTTCCGCAAGCGCCACATCCTGACCTTCAAGGAAGCCGAGCTGCAGCAGATTAAGGTGCCGCCGCTGACGCCTGCCGGCTGGAAGCCAGTCTGGATCCTGCCGTCGGAGAAGAACCGCCGCCTGCTCACGCAGGACCTCTGGCGCCGTCTCGAGCCGGGCAGCCTCATGCCCGTTTTCGCCTTTTCTCATTTTAATGCCGGTGCCAGTGCCAGTGCCGGTGCCGGGACGCAGGGCCGCTTCGGCATGACGGCGGAGGATACCGTCACCGACGTGCTCTCCTGCAAGGGCATGGAGTACCCGGCCGTCCTGCTCTGCGACATCCTCAGCGATATGGCCTTCGATCCCGCCATGGCCTGGAAATACTTCTACGTCGGCGCGACGCGGGCCAACCGCGGCCTGCTGATCTATGAGGAAAACGCACGGCCCGGCAGTCCCAGCTATGCCTTCCTGCAGGAAGCTGCAGCGGCCGGCCTCATCGACTGTGCGGCAGACCTCGGCGATACGAGCCCGTATCAGCACCAGACCTGGCTCGTTTGCCTTCAAAGCAGGCTTTCGGCGGGGGACCAGTACGAGCGTCTCGAGACGGCCGAGCGCGCGCTGGACTTCGGACAGTACGAACTGGCCCTCAAGATCTATCTGCGCGAGGGCAGTGATCCCGACATGATTGCCTACTGCCGGGGCAAGGTGCAGGAAAACCGCGGCGATTTTGCCGCAGCCCTGTATAGCATGCGGCAATCCCCGCCGGCTGGAGCGACCATGGCCGCAGCCGCAGCAATGGTGCCGCCGCGCTTCTGCATCAGCCGGACATCGAGGGACCCGAGTTCGTGGCGGCCTTCCTGCTCGCGCGTGCAGGCGCGCCGCATCTGCTGCAGGAGGCCAGGACCGCCTGGGAAGAAGCTTACGGCCCCGGGGACGCAGCGTTTTATCAGGCCCTGCAAACGGCCCTCGGCCGCTACGACTTTGCGGGTGCTTCGCTCCTTGCGTGGAACCGGCAGGTGCAGCAGGGGACAAGGGACAGCCTTTCGCGCATCGAGCGGGCCAGGGCCGCCGTCCGGCAGCTGACGGCGCAGCCGCTTGCAATGACCGGGACAGGCAGTGAGTCAAACGGCAGTGACAGCAGAGAAGGGACAGAAAACAATGAATCATACAAACGACGCAAATAACGGCTCAAACAGCAACGATACGAAAACGGCTTCAACGGCTTCGCCACCCTCCATATCCCTGCAGGACGCCTGCGAGGCCATGATGGCATATCAAGAGGGACTTGCGGCCATCGACGCCTGCCTCGATGACTTCATGACGTCACTAAAAAAGTTACAACAAGACCTCCGGATGGAGGAAACGCACGGCCGCTTCACCGCCTGCGAACAGGCCATCGAGCGCCTGACGAGCCAGGTCGAAGCCTGCGCACAGTCCTTCGCCGTCATCCATCATCATCAGAAAGGGCTTTCGCAGTCCTTTGCCAAGATTGAAGAGCTGCGCGCGGCCATGCAGCTCTTCGAACAGGCCATGGGACGCTACCAGCAGCAGGCCGGCAATCTCAACCGCAAGCTCTACAACCGCGACTTCCAGGCCACGCTCAAAAGCATGAACGAACTGGCCGCCGACAGCCGCAGCCAGGGCACGTATGCGTACCGCCATCTGACGGACCACGATTACGAGATCCTCATGCACGAATACCAGACGGCCTTCGGCAGCCTTTTGCCCTCAAATGAGCAAGACAAGCCTCAGGACCGGGAAACAACTGAGCACGTGCGGGACGAGGCACAGGACGAGGCGGAACAGGCAAAAGCCAGAAAAAACGTCCGCACATTCCTGCAGGCCGCCTGTCAGCTCCTGGAAGAAACCAGCCTGACCCAGCAGGAATACGAGGGCCTGCAGCGCCTCATCGAAAAGCTCGTGCACAGCCGCCACGAAGCCAGAAGCCGGTTCCTGGCAGCATACCAGTCCGACACGAGAACTGACCAAAGAGACTGAACCTCACAAAACCATACCATACATATAATTATAACGGAAAAGCCATCCAGTCAAAGGCGCATCACGCGATGCATGCCGACACGCGACCGGATGGCTTTTTGTATGTCCATGCAGTTGCTTACACATTTGCACCTTGGGAAATACTCGTCACAGTACTTGAGTAATACTAATACTGGTATTATGTAGTATTATACGGTATTACTGGAGGGACAAAACGGAATAGTTGCAGTTAAAATAAGTAATATCAAGGATTACAAGGAATGTCGGCAAGATGAAAACAGGTATTCAATAGATAGTTATGGTAATACCAAAAGTAAAAATTACGGCTGGTTTTTGGGTAAAATAAAACTTCCGATAATTTATACTTATCGGAAGTAATTTATGTGATCGCTAAATGTATGGTCTGGCATTGTATGCGTTCTGCTAGTATTCTATTTGGCCAATTTTGTGTGACAAAGCCACGACGCAGGATGTCTCAGGATATCTCTGGCGTGCAGGATGAGTTTCCAATCTTCGATTTCGTGCATCCATTTTCAAAAAGGTAAGATTCCGTTATCATCAGTATTCTTGCCAACACCTTATAATCCAGATACTGCACACCATATGACCCTTCATGAATCTGTTGAGCCATATTGCTACGGTAGTAAATATCCATAGCTTTTTCCAGTGGAATACCATTTTCTTTTGCGAGATATGATATCAGGCGCTCTTCTAATCCTTCCTGATAAAATTTTTCGATAGTATCCTCGTTCATGAAGCGACCTCCGATGCTTTGATAAACACCAGGACCCGATTGATTGCTCTCGTTGTAATGAAAGCAATCTGATCATAACCTGGATATACCCGAATTTCCTTTAAAGCACGCTCTTTGTCCCAGATTCCTGAATGATACATATCAACAACACGAAACACCTTATCATTTGCTACCTTACCTATGATGATGTCATATTGCTGATACGCTAAGTTACCATCACGACATTGACATACAAAGTCAATCCAAGTGTCCAGATCATCCCCAAAGTCCCTGACGCTAAGTCCCTCCATGTTCGATGACATTTCATATTCATTCAAAATCGGCTTTGAATCCTTAGCGAAGAGCGCTTTGCGCTTGGCCCAGCGTTGAGCTTGATCCTTATTTGTTGTCACATAAAAACCCCGTCCAAAATCCAGGTCACGAAAGGAATGGATGACATCTGGGTGATTTACAATCATATTGGATCCATGGTAAACAATCATACAGTCATCCCCCTATTTTTCAGAAACTCACTGATATCATGCACGATATAATCCGTGCTCTGCGTATGAAGTATATCATAGTAGGGAATCAGATATTCGTCCAAGCATCCACTTTTCTTTATTGCTTGGTAGACCTTTGATGGAGTTGTATTCCAGCGGTCTGCGCAAGCATGAATCATATATACGATATAGGAAAAGCTATCTTCATTCATAAAAGCCTCCCTCCTCTACTTGCTCCAGCCTGCCTCAGCAGCATCAATCGTTTCGTTTCAAGACGATGTCACACCCTAAAGCCCGAGCAAATCGTTCTACGGTTTCCAGTTTTGGTGAGCGGGCACCCGTCTCAATGCGGGCGACTGTCGTCTGTCCTGTGTTCATGCGTTTGGCCACTTCCTGCTGGGAGATATGCAGTTCTTTCCTGCGTTGTATCAGTTGCTCAAGAATCGCACTCATGCTCCTCGCCTCCTACTTTTATTATAGCCTATCGGTGTTTAGAACACAATCCTATTTACCACTCAAATGCCCGTAAAGCCGCATAAGAATGGAGACGATCAACGGCCATCTGCTGGAAGATCTGCGGATTCGCGATGCAGGGAAAATATGCGCTTCGGCATCGCCGCTATCATCGCCAGCCATCAGGTATATATTTACGCGTTCTGAATGACATCGAGCTTTCCTGTGCGTGGATGAATCATCAGGCCGTGCACCTTGATGTTCTTCGGGATGTAAGGATTGCCGGCAATCTTGGCCACGGCATCTTTGACATTTTCGACGGGGTCGCGAAACGCGTTGGCCCAGGCCTCGAGCTCGCCATGGATCTTGTCAATGGCGCTCTCACTTACGCCATGAGCACGCATCGCAGCGGCGAGGCTGTCTGCTGTCGTCTTGGCCATGCCGCATTCATAATGCCCGACGACAAAAATCTCTTCGACGCCCAGTTCATAGATCGCCACCATCAGGCTGCGAATCACCGTGTCAAATTCACCAGTGAGATAGTTGCCGACCGTGCGGATGATTTTGGCATCACCGCGCTGAATGCCCATGGCCGGCTCCAGAATCTCCGTCAGCCTCGTGTCCATGCAGGTGAAAATAGCCATTTTCTTTTTCGGCAGCTTGCTCGCGGCAATGTCCTCCTCTGTATAATCATGCTTGCCATGTGCCACAAATGCTTTGTTGGCAGCCAGGATTTCTTCTAAACGCTCCATTTCTGTCTCCTCCTTGCATTATTGTGATAAATTTCCTATATTTTATTCGCCAAAAATATTCATTCTCCTTCAAAAACATTACTTTAAAAGTAGGACTCCAGCGCTCTTGTACCGAATTAT
Organism: Veillonellaceae bacterium SB90; assembly: GCA_902364065.1. Classification (GTDB taxonomy): domain Bacteria; phylum Bacillota; class Negativicutes; order Selenomonadales; family Selenomonadaceae; genus Mitsuokella. Next base: position 3,195 of record CABJCJ010000020.1, on the reverse strand, counting down.
TTTATCAGCATATGAAAAACAAAGCACAACATATTCTAATTGAAAGAAGGATTAATGTGAAAATATTCATTCAAGAGTTTTGTATAGCACCGTGTAGTGCTATCTTCCTGCGAGACTTGACACGGCCTCATGTCCGTCCTATACTGATGTTTATCAGATTGAAATATATCAATATATAAAGAGGTGATGGTATGATTCCTGTTGAACCCGTCAAAGTCCTCAAGGCATTGGCCGATGTCAATCGGCTGCATATCCTAAAGCTCCTGGGACGCGGAGAACAGTGCGCCTGCGTACTGCTCGAGAATCTGGCACTCTCGCAGCCGACACTCTCGCACCACATGAAAATCCTCTGCGATGCGGGGCTTGTCGCAAGCCGCAAGGAAGGCAAGTGGATCTACTACACACGCCAGGCCAGGGCGCTCGATGAGATTGCCGCCTATCTCCAGGCGCTTGGCCAGGAAGTGCCGCCGGACGCCCCGGCCGCCGATTGCCACTGCCGTGAATAACGGCAGTTTTTCTTCAGATGATGTATTTATAAATTTCTATCTATCTATTTATTTAGAGGTGTTTTCTATGCAGCATGAACAAGCAAGCGGCATTAATTTCTTCCAGCGTTATCTGACCGTCTGGGTCCTTCTATGCATGATCGTCGGCGTCGCCATCGGCCACTTCCTGCCGTCTGTGCCCGCCTTCTTCTCAACACTCCAGGTCGACGGCATCTCCATCCCGATTGCCATCCTGATCTGGCTCATGATTTACCCGATGATGATGAAGGTTGACTTCGAGAGTATCAAGGCCGTCGGACAGGCGCCGAAGGGCCTCTTTGTGACCTGGATTGCCAACTGGCTCATCAAGCCGTTCACGATGTACGCGCTCGCCTGCGTCTTCTTCTTTGTCGTCTTTCGTGCACTGCTGCCAGAAGATCTCGCGACGGCCTATCTCGCCGGCGCCGTTCTTCTGGGCGCGGCTCCGTGCACAGCCATGGTCTTCGTCTGGAGCACACTGACGCATGGCAATCCCGCCTACACGGTCATCCAGGTCGCAACGAATGACCTGATCATCCTTGTGGCCTTCGTACCAATCGTCAAATTCCTGCTTGGCGTCTCCCATGTCACGGTGCCCTACGATGTGCTGTTCCTGAGCATCTTCCTCTTCGTCGTCATCCCGCTGATTGGCGGCGTCCTCACACGCCTTTCCGTCATACGCCGCAAGGGACAGACCTACTTCGACCAGGTCTTTGTACACCGCTTTGACGGCGTGACAACCTGGGGCCTGCTCCTGACACTCGTCATCATCTTCAGCTCCCAGGCACAGGTCATCCTCGAGAATCCCCTGCACATCGTATTGATTGCCGTGCCGCTCATTCTCCAGACATTCCTGATTTTCGGCCTGACCTATGGCGCCTGCTATATGCTGCATCTGCCCTTCGACATTGCCGCGCCGGCCGGCTTCATCGGCGCTTCGAATTTTTTCGAACTCGCCGTTGCCGTGGCCATCGCGCTGTTCGGCGTGACGAGCCCGGCCGCCCTCGCGACGACCGTCGGCGTGCTGACTGAAGTCCCCGTCATGCTGACTCTCGTGCGCATCGCCAATCACACGCGCCATCACTTTTCAGATGGATTTACCCGCAAATGCAAATGAAGTTATTTCCTGATCGACGGGTCCTGGATTACAAGCTTGCACGCGACCAAACGCATTTATGCTATAATGAAAATATCCGCAATATTTTGGAATACGGTTCCGTTTGACGAAACAAAAGCAATGGCTGCAAGGAGGGTTTCTTTATGATATCTGCATCTCGTCTCGAAGAACGGCTCGCGCATATCCGTTCGCTCACGGCCCCAAACAGCGGCGCCGGCATCATGCGGCTGGCGTTTACCGACAGCGACTGGGCCTGCCGCGCGTATCTCTTGTCTTTGATGAAGGACGCCGGCCTCTCCTGCCGCGAGGATGCTTTCGGCAACATCATCGCGCGCCGGGCGGGCAGACGGGAGGACCTGCCCGCCGTCATGTTCGGTTCACACGGCGACAGTGTGCCGCACGGCGGCAACTTCGACGGGATCGTCGGCATCCTCTCGGCCATCGAGGTCGCCAAGAGTCTCGAGGAAGACGGCGTCGAGACGGATGCACCGCTCGAGATCGTCCTGTTCATGTGCGAGGAATCGAGCCGCTTCGGCGCGGCGACGCTCGGCAGCCGGGCCATGCGCGGCAAGCTCACGCAAGAGGACCTGACCCGCCTTAAAGACAGGGACGGCGTGACGCTGCGCGAGGCCCTGCTGTCGCGCCATCTCCATCCCGAGGCGCTGGCATCCGCACGCTACGACAAGCCGCTCAAGGCCTTCTTTGAGGTACACATCGAGCAGGGCCGCGTGCTCGAGAGCATGAAAAAGGACATCGGCATCGTCACGGGCATCGCCGCGCCGACACGCATGCGCATTCACCTGCACGGCCGTGCCGACCACAGCGGCGCCACGCCCATGAATCTGCGCGCGGACGGGCTCTGCGCCGCGGCGGAGATCATCCTGGCCGTGGAGCGCGAGGCCAGATCGCATGTGGAGCCGCCCGTCGTCGGTACAGTCGGTACAGTTGACGTCGAACCGGGCGCCATGAACGTCATCCCCGGCGAAGTGACCATCGGCGTCGATATTCGCAGCATTTCCGCCGAGGCCAAGGCTGCTGCCGCTGCGCACATTGAGGATTTTGCCCGGCAGGCGGCTGCGGCGCGCCACATCCCCCTGACCATCGAGCACCTCGGCTGCGGCACACCGGCGCCCATCTCCAGGGAGATGGTATCCTTCCTCGCGGGGCTCTGCGAAAAGGACGGCATTTCTTGCATGACCCTGCCGAGCGGCGCCGGCCACGATGCCATGCACTGGGCCGATTACACCCAGGTCGGCATGCTCTTCATCCCCTGCAAGGACGGCATCAGCCACAATCCGCGCGAGAGCGCTGAGCTTACGGACATCGGCCGGGTCGCCAAACTGCTGGAGCAGGCGGTCCGGCAGGCCGCCCGCGCGGACTTCCGGTTCTCCTGATCAAAAGCTTGGCTTTTCCATAAAAACAACAAACAAAAGCGAGCGGCACGTACAGGTATTTTTCTGCACGTGCCGCTCGCTTTTTGTCGTTCCTTAATTTCATTGTATGGCTGCTCACGCCGTTACTGAAAACTTATAAAAAGCCATAGTCTATTGATGA
>CABJCJ010000019.1 GCA_902364065.1 Veillonellaceae bacterium SB90 | reverse complement strand
GGCCAGAGCAAACCACCAGTTTAACTGGTGGTTTTGATTGTATATCCGGCTTTCGTATGTGGTCAGGCCTCATGCGAGAGCTGCTTGAATTCTTCGAGCTTCTGCAGGGCGGCGCCGGATGCAATCATCTGGCGGGCAATCTCGATGCCTTCGGCGATGTCCCGGGCTTTGCCGCCGACGTAGATAGCGGCGCCGGCATTGAGCAGGACGATGTCGGTCTTGGGGCTTTGGGCGCCCTTGAGGATATCGAGCGTGACCTGTGCATTCTCAGCGGGGTCGCCGCCCCTGATATCATCCTTGGTGCAGCGCTTAAAGCCGAAGTCCTCCGGCTTGATCGTGTAGCGACGGTACCAGCCGTCGCGGAACTCGCAGATGCTCGTCGGTGCACTCAAAGAGAGTTCATCGAGGCAGTCCTGGCCGTAGATGACCATGCCGTTCTTGACGCCGAGGTTCAAGAGAACCTTGGCCAGCGGCTCGAGCAGGTATTCATCGTAAACGCCGAGCACCATGCGCGTCGGATGGGCCGGGTTAGTCAGGGGACCCAGGATGTTGAAGACCGTGCGTATGCCGAGTTCCTTGCGGATGGCACCGACGTACTTCATGGATGCGTGGTATTTCTGAGCGAACATGAAGCAGATGCCGATTTTATCGAGCTCTTCGACTACCTTGGCAGGTGGCTGGTCGAGGTTGACACCGAGTGCTTCGAGGCAGTCGGCGGCGCCGCATTTGGAGGAGGCGGCACGGTTGCCGTGCTTGGCGACCTTGACGCCGGCCGCGGCGATGATCATGGCGGCTGTCGTCGAGATGTTGATGCTGTGTGCATGGTCGCCGCCGGTGCCGACGATGTCGAGCACATCCATATCGTGCTCGACTTTTAGGGCGTGGTCGCGCATCGCCATGGCCGAACCCGAAATCTCGTCTATGGTCTCCGCCTTGGTGCTCTTTGTCGAGAGGGCAGCCAGGTAGGCGGCATTCTGCACCTGCGTCGTCTGGCCATTCATGATTTCGTTCATGACGGTATACGCCTCATCATAGCTGAGGTCTTCCTTGCTGACAATTTTTTCAATCGCTTCTTTAATCATACTGTGCCTCCATTCTTCCTGCCTGTTCAAAGTCAGGGGCTGTTACTGCTAACCTTACCATTCATGTGTAACGTTGTCAACAAGATGCTTTTGACCTGCCCGCCATATGATAAGGAAAGGACAAATACGGCAGCAAAGATGCCAGTCTTTTCCCAATAGAAGCGTTGACAAGCGAATGAGAACCCGTTATAATAGTAAGGTACTTAACGGGATGTAGCGCAGTTTGGTAGCGCGCCTGCTTTGGGAGCAGGATGTCGCAGGTTCGAATCCTGTCATCCCGACCATCTATTGTGCGTCTGTAGCTCAGCTGGATAGAGCAACGGCCTTCTAAGCCGTGGGTCGCGGGTTCGAATCTTGCCAGACGCACCATGTATACGACAGCTCCGGCGCAGCCGGGGCTTTTTTGTATGTGCCGGATCTTTTTCTTGCTATGAAGTATGACTTTATGGTATGATGGTATAAGAGAATTGCATAGGTAAATTTTAGGCGGAGTCTGTTCAACCATGGGCTCCGTCTATTTTTGCAGATGCGGGGAAGAAAAGTTTATGTCATTTGCCATCAAAGGAGGAATTTTTTCGGAATGGGAACTTTAGCAGCCATTATCTTTGTGCTGATGTACGTGCTGATCGTCTCAGAAAAGGTTCATCGCACGATTGTCGCCATGCTCGGTGCCATCCTCATGATCATCGTCGGCATCATGCCGGTGGAAACGGCCCTGCACCATATTGATTTCAACACACTCGGACTGCTCATCGGCATGATGATCCTCGTGAGCATCACGGCCAAGACGGGACTCTTTGACTACGTGGCCATCAAGACGGCCAAGGCGGCCAAAGCCAAGCCGCGCCGCCTGCTCATCTATCTCGGCTTCATCACGGCGATTTTCTCGGCCTTCCTGGACAATGTGACGACGGTGCTCCTGATGGTGCCGGTCACCTTTGCCATTACGAGCAAGCTCCACATCCCCGTTGTTCCGTTCCTGCTCACGCAGATTCTGGCCTCAAATGTCGGCGGTACGGCCACGCTCATCGGCGACCCGCCGAACATCATGATCGGCAGTGCTGTCAAAGAATTGACATTCGTGGCGTTCATTGAGAACCTCACGCCGATTGTCATCGTCTGCATGATCGCCGTCCTGCTGGTCATGGATGTGCTCTACCGCAAGCAGATGGTCACGAAGCCGGAACTCCAGGCTGAGATCATGCAGATGGATGAGAAAAAATCGCTGAAGGACAGGAAGCTCCTGGCGCGCTCGCTCTTCGTGCTCGGCCTGACCATCCTGGGCTTCTTCACGCATTCCTTTACGCATATCGAATCGTCGGTCGTCGCCCTGTTCGGCGCGTTCCTGCTGCTGCTGCTCGCCGGCGGCAGCCAGCACGATGTGGACTTCTCGATGCGCAAGGTGGAATGGGCGACGATCTTCTTCTTCGTCGGACTCTTCGTGGCGGTCGGCGGCCTCAGCGAGACGGGCATCATCCGTGATCTCGCGACGCAGGCTGTGGCGCTGACCGAAGGCGATGTGACGAAGACCTCGCTGCTCGTGCTCTGGCTCTCGGCACTCGTTTCATCCGTCCTCGACAACATCCCGTTCGTGGCGACGATGATTCCCCTGATCCAGAACATGGGGGCAATGGGTGTTGATAACCTCGAACCTGTATGGTGGAGCCTTTCGCTTGGCGCCTGCCTGGGCGGCAACGGCACGCTGGTCGGTGCATCGGCCAATCTCATCGTGGCCGGCATGGCAGCTGACCGGGGCATCAAGATCTCGTTCCTGAATTACTTCAAGATCAGTTTCCCCATCATGATCCTGACAATCGTCCTCTCGACCATTTACGTTTATCTGCGTTATCTTATCTGAGAAACGTGCCCTTGAGGCCTGCATCATGCAGGCCTTTTTCCATCCTCGAATATGACGGGGAATGGCGAAAATGGCAGGGAATGACAGGGAGTGGCGGATTGTGATAAGTTTTTGCCGTATTGGCAGGATTTTACAGGCGTGACAAGAATATAATGATACAGTATGATATGTTTGGAGGGGTTCTATTTGTCTAGGTTTGGTGGGCGTGGATACGGCATGTGTATCCTTTTCGTCGTAATTGGTGCAGTCCTCGGCGGCATGCTCGGAGAGCTTTTGAAAAGCGTTTCGGCTTTGTCTGGCGTCATGCCGTCTCTTACGGCATCCTTCCCGATTTTTGCTATGGAATCACCCGTGACGATTGACCTCTATGTCATTCGCCTGACGCTGGCCCTGTCGTTCACGCCCAATATCATGAGCATGCTCGGCATCATCGTGGCCGTCGTCCTGTATCGGAAATATTGCTGAAGTTGAGGAAGGGAAGGATTACATTGTTTATCTTGGCATCTGGTTCTCCTCGCCGCAGGGAACTCCTGCAGCAGATCGGCGCCAGTTTTGAGGTGGTGGTGAGCGAGGCCGAAGAGCTTTCCGGCGCTTCGCTGCCGCCCGGGGAACTGGTGAAGGAAAACGCCGTCCGCAAGGCTGAGGCCGTGGCACATGAGCATCCGGGGCTGCCGGTGCTCGGTGCTGACACGGTGGTCTTCCTGGACGGCCGGGTATTCGGCAAGCCGCAGAATGAAGCGGAGGCAAGAGACATGCTGCGCACGCTGTCGGGGCGCGAGCACGAGGTAGCGACGGGCTTTGCCTGGGTGAATGGCAGCGACGTCCTCACGGAAGTCGTGACGACCCGTGTCTTCTTCGGCACGCTGAGCGATGCGGACATCGATGCGTACATCCGGACGGGCGAGCCGATGGACAAGGCCGGGGCCTATGCCGTGCAGGGCCGGGCGGCGGCGTTCATCGAGTCGATCGAAGGTTCCTTCTCCAATGTCGTCGGACTGCCTCTCTTTGATGTCTGCCGGCTGGCCAGAAAGGCAGGTATCGATCTCTATGACCATCATGGTGAAAGACCTACCGCGGGAGGAACGCCCGCGTGAGAAACTGCTGGCTTACGGTGCCTCGGCCCTGAGCAATGCGGAGCTCCTGGCCATCCTGCTGCGGACGGGCACGCAGGAAGCGTCCGTCCTGCATCTGGCTGAAGGTGTCCTGGCGAAATACCAGGACCTCGGGCTGCCGGCCATCGTCCACATGTCGCCGCAGGAGCTGACGGAGGTCAAGGGCATCGGCCTTGCCAAGGCGGCGACCATCTTGGCCGCCGTGGAGCTGGGACGGCGGCTGGCCACGCGCGCGGCCCGTCAGGTGGAGGCCATCCATGGCCCGGAGGACGCGGCCCGTGTGGCGATGCCGCATCTGCGTTATGAGCGAAAGGAGCATTTCGCCGTCCTGCTGCTCAACACGAAGAATCATGTGCTTGGCCTGCGGGATGTATCGGTCGGCAGCCTGTCGGCCTCCATCGTGCATCCGCGCGAGGTGTTCCAGATGGCCATCCGCTACGCGGCTGCGGCGATGATCCTCGTGCACAATCACCCGAGCGGCGATCCGAGCCCGAGCCGGGAAGACCTGGCCGTGACGAACCGTCTCGTCAAGGCCGGACGCATCATGGATATCCCGGTCCTCGACCACATCATCCTGGGGGATGACCGGTTCCTGAGTTTAAAAGAAAAAGGCATGCTTTCTTAAATAATTCTTGACAATTCCAGGTCTTTCCCATTACATTCATCTATGAGATGTGTTACAATAGTATGTATTGTTTCGATAGGAAATCTGAAGGGAGTTTATCAGTACAATGTGGAGTCTTTTTGGTGGTTTATCTCACGATATGGGTATTGACCTTGGCACGGCCAATACGCTCGTCCATGTGAAAGGCAGGGGGATTGTCCTGCGTGAGCCTTCTGTTGTCGCCATAAAGAGTGATACGGGGGATGTCTTGGCCGTTGGTGAAGAGGCCAAACAGATGATTGGCCGCACGCCTGGCAATATCGTTGCCATCCGTCCGATGAAGGACGGCGTCATTGCCGATTTCGATGTCACGCAGGCCATGCTTAAATATTTTATCCGCAAGGCCATGGATACGAAGTCCTTTGTCCGTCCCCGCGTCGTGGTCGGTGTTCCTTCAGGTGTCACGGAAGTAGAGAAGCGCGCGGTCATCGATGCTGCCCAGCAGGCTGGTGCGCGCGAGGCGTATCTCATCGAGGAGCCGATGGCAGCAGCCATTGGTGCCGGACTCCCTGTCGAGGAGGCAACGGGCAACATGGTCGTGGATATCGGCGGCGGTACGACGGAGATTGCTGTCATTTCGCTCGGCGGCATCGTGACGAGCCGCTCCATCCGCATCGGCGGCGATGAGATGGATTCTGCCATCGTCCAGTATATCAAGCGCATGTACAACCTCATGATCGGCGAGCGCACGGCTGAGGAGATCAAGATCAACATCGGCACGGCCATCGTGACGCCGGAGACGGACGTTTCCATGGAAATCCGCGGCCGCGATCTCGTCAGCGGCCTGCCGAAAACGCTGACGATCCAGGCAAAGGAGATCCGCGAGGCCCTGAGCGAGCCAATCTACAAGATTGTCGATGCGGTCAAGGCCACGCTCGAGAAGACGCCGCCGGAGCTCGCTGCTGATGTCATGGACCATGGCATCATGATGACGGGCGGCGGTGCGCTGCTGACGAACCTCGACCAGCTGCTGGCCCATGAGACGGGCATGCCGGTCCTCGTGGCCGAGGATGCTTTGTCCTGCGTCGGTGAAGGTACGGGCAAATCGCTCGAGAACATCGAGCTCCTGAAACGCGTGGTCATGACTTCGAAGAAGCTGAGACAATGAGTGGCAAGTATCGGAAAAACAGAGGCACGGGCAAGAAAATCGGCATCCTGATCGTTGTCCTCATCAGCCTGTTCTGCATTATCTTCTTTTCGGCACGCGGCAGGTTCCAGGCCCCCGTGCTCAATCAGGCAGTCTCCGTCATTGTGACGCCTTTCCAGAGTGCCATCTCCTGGGTGGGAAGCCAGCTCAATTATGTGACGAGCAACATCTGGGAGATTGTCACCGTGCACCAGCAGAACAAGATGCTGCGCAATGAGGTCGAGCAGCTGCGCATCCAGAATCTTCACGCCAGTGAATACGATGCGGAGAACCAGCGCCTGCGGGCTTTGCTCGGCTACAAGCAGTCGGCGACGCAGTTTGACCTCGTGGCTGCCAGGGTCATCGGCCGTGAATCGGCAACCTGGTCGAGTGTCATCGAGATCAACCGCGGCACGCGCGACGGCGTTGATGTCGACATGGCTGTCGTGACGGATAAGGGCCTTGTCGGTCACATCATCGAGGCCGGACCGACCTCCTCGAAGGTCGAGCTGATCCTCGACCCGCGTTCGTCGGTCGGCACGCTCGTGCAGCGCGCGGATTCGCGCGTGGCCGGCATCGTGGAAGGCGATATGAACAATCCGACGATGCCGCGCATGGTCAACATCCCGAAGACGGCTGATGTGGACGAAGGCGATATCATCGTCACGTCCGGCTTCGGCGGTGTTTATCCGAAAGGGCTCATGGTGGGCACGGTCTCGGAGATGCGCAACGATGAGGGCGGTCTGCTGAAGATTGCCATCCTGGAGCCGGCCGTCGACTTCCAGCGCCTGGAAGATGTCATGGTCATCACGGCTTCGCGTGAAGCACCGCCGGCACCGCTGAAGACGCCGCCGCAGACGCCGGGAACAGAAACGGATCCGGCAGCACAGGCCGCAGCTGCGCAGGCGGCTGCGGAAGGCAGCGATGACAGCAGTTCGGATACGGCGGCGGATGCGTCCGCAGACAGCAGCAGTACGGCAGCCGGGGAGGGAACGGCACAATGAAGAAGTTTGGCATGACGGCGCTGCTCGTCATCGTTCTTTATGCGCTTCAGACCTCTCTGATGCCACGCATCGCTTACCATGGCGTGACGGCAGATTTCATGCTGCTGTTCGTGACGTCGACGGCGTTTCTCAAGGGCTCGCGCTTTGGCGCGCTGGCCGGTTTCTCTGTCGGCCTGCTGCAGGATCTGGCAAGTGGTACGTTTCTCGGCATGAATGCGTTTACGCGCCTCCTGCTCGGTTATCTCATAGGCAAGTTCTCCGATCAGGTCTTTAAAGAGCAGTTTTTTCTGCCGGTATTCGCATCGATTTTTGTGACGCTCGCGAACTATTTTATTTTGGCGTTACTTATGCTATTATTAGGGTATCGCTTTAATCTGATGGCACATCTGCAGTATACCTTGCTGCCGATGCTCGCTTATCAGCTGGCCTTTGCTTATCCGGTCCATCGTCTGGCCTATGAGCTTGACAAGCGATACCGGAAAAAGGCGTGATGGCGGCCCTTGCGGGCGGCAACGGTTTTTGGCAATGATTAAGGCACCTTGCGGGGTGCCTTTCGTTATGGAAGAGGTACTATTTTGGGTGATAAAGACGATTTCAACAGCAGATTGAGGACTCTGATGATCGTGTCGGTCCTGGTCATCGCCGTGCTTATCGGACGAGCCGCCTACCTGCAGATCTATCAGGGTGAGTATTATGCGGGCCTTGCCGACGGCAACCGCATCCGTATCGTGCCGGCCATGGCACCGCGCGGCACCTTCTACGACCGCAATGGCGAACTCCTCGTCACGAATCGTCCGGGTTTTTCCGTGTCGCTGCTGCCGCTGACGGCACCAATCTCGGATGATGTCATTGAGCGCCTTTCCAGCCTGCTCAAGGTACCGGCCGAGGATATCAAGAAGAAGATAGCCGGACACAGCGGCTTTGATCCCATCCGCATCAAGACGGATGTCACGCCGGATATCGTTTCGATCATCGAGGAACAGAAGAGCTCGTACCCCGGCGTCGTCATCGAGGTCACGCCAATCCGCGACTATATTCTCAAGCAGGAGGGGGCGCATACCTTCGGCTACGTCAGTGAGATCAATGACACCGAGCTTGAGAAGATGAAGGACCAGGGATATAAATCCGGCGATATCATCGGCAAGTTCGGCCTCGAAAAGGTCTACGACAAGGAGCTGCGCGGCGAGAACGGCGGCCAGCAGGTCGAGGTCGACGTTTCGGGCAAACCCGTGCAGATCCTTGGCCGCAAGGAGCCTGTGCCGGGTGATGATCTCGAGCTTACGATTGACATCAAACTGCAGCAGGCTGCGGAGAAGGCTGTCGACGATCAGCTGACGCAGATCGGCGCTCATGCGGCGGCTGCTGTCGTTATGAACCCGCAGACTGGCGAGATCCTCGCGATGGTCAGCCGTCCGGCCTTTGATCCAAATCTCTTTGCACACGGCATCTCGTCGAAGGACTGGAATCAGCTCAACAACAATCCGTACCATCCGATGGACAACAAGACCATCACGGGCGAATATCCGCCAGGGTCCACATTCAAGATCGTCACGGGCACAGCGGCTCTGACCGAGGGCGTCGTGACGCCGGATGAACAGATTTTTGACTCGGGTCACCACTGGATCATCCCGAAGGGCAACGCCGACGGCGAAGCGCTCGGCTGGCTGAATTTCCGCACGGCTCTTGCACACTCCGATAACGTTTATTTCTATGAAATGGGCAACCGCCTCGGCATCGACCGCCTCGAGAAGTACGCGCGCATGTTCGGGCTCGGCCAGAAGACGGGCATCGATCTTCCCTATGAGGCCACGGGTCTTGTCGCCAACCGCCGATATAAGGAAAAGAACTTCGATGACGGTGAGTGGTATCTGTCCGAGACGTTCGATGCGGCCATCGGCCAGGGCTTCAACCTTGTGACACCATTGCAGGCCGCGATGGTCATGGGCGAGATTGCAGCCGACGGCAAGCGCTATAAGCCGCATGTCGTCAACCGCATTCTGGCACCAGACGGCAGTGTCGTCAAGGAGTTCCAGCCAGAGCTGCTGTCGCAACTCGACGTGCCGGAAGAAGATATCAAGCTGGTGCAGGATGGCCTGCACGATGTCACGAAGTACGGTACGGCCGCTTCGAGCTTCCGCGGATTTACCGTCGATATCGCCGGCAAGACCGGTACGGCTGAGAACTCGCAGGGCCGCGACCACGGCTGGTTCGTGGCATATGGCCCGTTTGACAATCCGAATATCGTCGTCGCCGTCATCGTCGAGAATGGCGGTTACGGATCCCAGTCGGCTGTACCGATTGGCCGCAAGATTCTCGAGGCTGCATTCGGTTTCAACCAGGACAACGGCGATGAAAAGAAATAAGCAGAGAAGATCCTTGAGGTAAGGGAGAGGGGAGTCGTCGAATCGTCATGCAAGATGAGATTGTGAAGATCAAAGGCGGAAAACGGGGACTGCAGCTGAGTTTTGCAGAGGATGCATCATTTGAGGATATCCGGGCACATATCGAGGAAAAGCTCGAGTCCGGTTCCGGTTTTTTCCTGCGCGGCACCCTGGTGCTGGTGCCGCGTGAGCGTTTTCTGCACGAGGAACTCGAAAAGCTCCAGAAGCTGTTCCATGCACATGGCCTGATTTGCCGGACTGCAGTTCCGCAGGAAGAGCAGCAGGCACCGGCTGCGAAGAAGCCGGCAGCTGCCCGCAAGGCCGCAGCTTCCAAACAGGCGGCGGAACAGGTACAGGAGATGGTGGTCGTCAACCGCACGCTGCGCGGTGGACAGGAGATCCGCACGGACAGCTCGGTGCTTGTCTGCGGCAATGTGAATCCGGGCGCGCAGATCATTGCGGGCGGCAGCATTGACATCCGCGGCACCTGCCGCGGTCTCGTGCATGCCGGTGCGGCGGGAGATACGAGTTCCTTTATCATCGCCGATCACCTGATGCCGACACAGATCCGCATTGCGAATCTCATCGCCAGATCGCCCGATCACATGGAGATGACTGAGCGCGCGGAGCGCGCTTCCATCAAGGATGGCCAGATTGTTATCGAACCGATAGAAAGGTAGGACAAGGGGTATGAGCAAAATTTATGTAATCACTTCGGGCAAGGGAGGCGTCGGCAAGACGACGACCACGGCAAATCTCGGCGTTGGCCTTGCCATGCGTGGCAAGAAGGTTGTTCTCGTCGATACGGATACGGGCCTCCGGAACCTCGACCTGCTGCTGGGCCTCGAGAACCGCATCATGTACGACCTCATCGATGTGGCCGAGGGCCGCGTGAATTACAAGAAAGCCCTTGTGCGCCACAAGAAGTATGAGACGCTCTTCCTCCTGCCGACTTCGCAGGTCAAGGACAAGACGAGCGTCAATCCAGAGCAGCTCGTGAAGCTCTGCGAGGATTTGCGCAAGGAGTTTGACTACATCCTCATCGACTGCCCGGCTGGCATTGAGCAGGGCTTCAAGACGGCCATTGCCGCCGCCGATACGGCCATCGTCGTGACCATGCCGGAAATCTCGGCCGTGCGCGATGCTGACAAGATCATCGGTGAGCTCGCGCGTGCAGAAAAGGAAGACATCAAGCTCATCGTCAACCGCATTCGCCCGCAGATGGTCGAGAGCGGCGACATGCTTGACATGAATGACATCAACGACATCCTGTCCATCGACTGCATCGGCCAGGTGCCGGACGACGAGATGGTCGTCACGAGCACGAACAAGGGCGAGCCCTGCATCACGATGGAAAATTCCCAGGCAGGCCAGGCCTACCGCAATATCGTGGGCCGCATCTGCGGCGAGGAAATTCCGTTTATGGAATTCCCGAAGGAAACGTTCTTCCAGCGCCTCAAGCGCCGTGTATTCGGAGATTAAGGAGGAGAGACAGGCATGCTTGACAACTTGATGCAGAAGATCTTTGGCAAGAAGGAGAAATCGGGCCGCATTGCGCATGACCGCCTCAAGGTCGTCCTGATCCACGACCGCGCCAATATTTCTCCGGAAGTCATGGAAAATCTCAAGAATGACATCATTCAGGTGATCTCGAATTACATGGAGATCAATCAGCAGGATATGGATATCGCCCTCGAGAACGATGAGGACTCTGTTGCCCTCGTGGCCAATATCCCGGTAAACCGCATGAAGCATGATGCGGGCAAGAAGTGAGTGCAGCATAAATGATGAAGAAACGCTATTGGCGTCGTACCGATTTCATTCTCATCGCTGCCACGGCAGGCATCATCATCATGAGCCTGGTCATCATCGGCAGTGCGACGCATATCAATACACCAAGTGAGGAACGTTACTGGTTTGTGCAGCGGCAGGGCATCTTTGCCCTGGTCAATGTGGCTCTGGCGGCTTTTCTCATGAATTTTGACTACAAGGTCCTGCAAGGTTACGGCAACAAGCTTTACGTGTTCAACCTGATCCTGCTGGTTGCCGTTATGCTCGTCGGCCAGTCGGCTCTCGGCGCACAGCGCTGGATTATGATCGGCCCAATCAGCATACAGCCGTCGGAGTTCTCCAAGCTCATCATGATCATCTCGCTGGCGACGATGCTCGACGACAAGGTCGGAAAACTCAATACGCTGCGCGATCTCCTGCCCGTGGCCATTTACGTGGGCATCCCGTTCCTGCTGGTCCTCAAGCAGCCGGATCTTGGCACGTCACTCGTCTTCATGGCCATTTTCTTCGGTATGGTCTTTGCGGCGGGCATCAACCTGCGCCTGCTGGGCGGCATCTTTGCCGCGGGCGTGGCCGCCTGCCCGATTCTCTGGCATTTCCTCAAGGACTACCAGAAGATGCGTCTGACGGTCTTCATGAATCCGAATGTCGATCCGCTTGGTTCCGGTTACCACATCATCCAGTCCAAGATCGCCATCGGTTCGGGCATGCTCTTTGGCAAGGGCCTCTTCCATGGCACGCAGAGCCAGCTGAACTTCCTGCCGGAGAACCATACGGACTTCATCTTTGCCGTAGTCGGCGAGGAACTGGGCTTCATCGGCGTGACGTTTCTGCTGCTGCTGTACCTGCTGGTCCTTTGGCGCGGCATCGTGACAGCCCGTGATGCCGGCGATACCTTTGGCCGCCTGCTGGCCGTCGGCATCACTTCGATGCTGGCCTTCCACGTGCTGGTCAACGTCGGCATGACCATGGGCATCATGCCGGTCACGGGTATCCCGCTGCCTCTGATGAGTTACGGCGTCAGCTCGCTGACGACAAATATCATGTCCATCGCCATCCTGCTGAACATCCAGAGGCGAAGACAGAAATTGGTGTTCTAGTGCACGTCTGACCGATTGCGGCAGGCGTCACGGCAAAGCCTTCCCCGCAACGGGATCTGCTGGCGGCTGCGTCCGCCGTTCCCGGCTCCATCGTGTGGATCGGGGAGGGCTTTTTTACGGAATGAATACATATGAGCAAACAGATTAACGGAGGAATGAACGAATGGTACGACTCGAACATGAAGTGCTCCAGTCGGTATTGAAGCCTTCCCGCTATACGGGCGGGGAGTGGAATGCAGTCAGGAAGGACCATGCGGACGTGGCTTGCACATGGGCCCTGGCGCTGCCCGATGTCTATGAGGTCGGCATGAGCAACCTCGGCCTGGCCATCCTTTATGAGATCCTGAACCGCCGGCCGGACATTGCAGCCGAGCGTGTCTATGCGCCGTGGGTCGACATGGAAGATGAGATGCGCAAGCGTCATATCCCTCTCTTCTCGCTGGAGACGAAGACGGAGATCGCCGCCTTTGACTTCCTGGGCTTTTCCCTGCAGTACGAGATGATTTACAGCAATGTACTCAACATGCTGGATCTTTCCGGCATACCGGTCTGGGCGAAGGATCGCGGCGAGGATATGCCGTTCGTGGTCGGTGGCGGCCCCTGCGTCTACAATGTGGAGCCTGTGGCGGATTTCTTTGATTTCTTCATCATCGGGGAAGGCGAGGAGGTCATCGTCGAGGTATCGGATGCGCTGATGGCCTGGAAGAAGGAAGGACGGCCGGGTGGCCGCCGCGGCTTCCTGCAGCGCCTGCTCGACGTCGATGGCATCTACGTGCCGTCTTTCTATGAGCCCGTTTACGACGACAAGGGGAATTATCAGGAGATGCGCCCGCTGGCAGAGCAGGCGAAGCCCGTCATCTACAAGCGTGTGGTCAAGGATATGGATGATGCGATCTCGGTGGAGCATCCCGTCGTGCCGTACATGGATATCGTCCACAACCGCATCATGCTGGAGCTCTTCCGCGGCTGCTCGCGCGGCTGCCGCTTTTGCCAGGCCGGCATCTGCTATCGTCCGGCCCGCGAGCGCACGGAAAAGAATCTGCGCAGGATGGCCCGCGGCCTTGTCGATGCCACGGGCTACGATGAGATGAGCCTGACCTCGCTCTCCTCGGCGGATTATTCCTGCCTTGGCCGCCTCGTCGATGATCTCATGACGGATTTCCAGGATGAAAAGGTCAGCTTTTCCCTGCCGTCCCTGCGCATTGACAGCTTCTCCATCGAGCTGGCGCACAAGATGCAGCAGGTCCGGAAATCGGGTCTGACGTTCGCGCCGGAGGCTGGCACGCAGCGCCTGCGCGATGTCATCAACAAGGGCGTCACGGAGGAAAACCTCATGCAGGCATGCGGCGCGGCCTTCCGTCAGGGCTGGAAGCAGGTCAAGCTCTATTTCATGATGGGTCTGCCGACGGAAACGGATGAAGATGTCATCGGCATTGCCAAGCTCGCCAAGAAGGTCGTCGACCTCTATACGGAAATCAAGGGCAGGCGCGGCTGCAAGGTCACGATCTCCGTGGCCTGCTTCGTGCCGAAACCCTATACGCCGTTCCAGTGGTTCGGCCAGCTGCCCATCGAGGAGTTCCAGCGCCGCCAGCAGCTCTTGAAGGAACACATCACTGACCGCGCCATCACGTTCAATTACCACGATGCCCGCCTTTCGGTGATCGAAGGCGTCTTCGCACGCGGCGACCGCCGGCTTGCCAGAGTCCTTTACCAGGCATGGCAGGATGGCGCAAAGTTTGACGGCTGGTCTGATCATTACAAGGATGAGATCTGGCATGAAGCATTCCGCAAATGCGGCGTGGACATGGGCTATTACAATCTGCGCACGCGCAGCTTCCAGGAGCCGCTGCCGTGGCTGATCACCTCGCCGGGCGTCAATCAGGAATTCCTGCTGCGCGAATGGCATCATGCGATGGCCGCGGCGCTCACCGAGGACTGCCGCCGCGGCAAGTGCAGCGCCTGCGGCATCTGCCCGAACCTCGGCGTTCACGTCATCGATTATCAGAGGCAGGAAATGGCGCGCCTGGCAGAGAAAAAAGGAAATGAGGCTGAATCTGAACCGGTGCATACGGAACCAGCCGTCGATGCGGAGACGCAGCAGCGTGATCCGAGAGGGCCGGGCCGACCGCGCCAGCTCTTTGCCTGGCGTGCAGAGATCACCAAGGGCGAGGAGCTTCGTTACGTTTCGCATCTCGACTATGCCAATATCTTCCTGCGCGCCTTTGACCGCGCGAAGCTGCCGATGGCTTATTCCGAAGGCTTCAATCCGCATATGAAGGTATCGTTTGCCTCGGCGCTTTCTCTCGGCGTGACGAGCGCTTCGGAGTATATGGATTTTGAGCTGACGAAGCCGCTTTGCCAGCCGGAAATCTTCGACCGCCTGCAGGCGGAACTGCCGCCGGGCGTGCGCCTCTTGAAACTCCGGGAAATCAAGGGCCGGCACAAGGCACTGATGTCGGAAGCCGATGAAGCCATCTACACGCTCCATGTTCCGTATGCGGGAACGGAGAAGGAGGCACTGCGGGTGCTTGCCGCCTATAACGCCGCACCCGAAGCCGTCTGGCACCGCGTGACGCCGAAGAAGACGCGCGATATCGAGACGAAGCAGTACATGAAGAAACCAGTGACTGCCGTATGGACGGATGGGGCTCTGGACCTGACGATGGACATCGCGATTACGCCATCGGGCAGCGTCAAGCCTCTGGAAATCCTGACCCTCCTGCAACAGGATTACAGGCTTGCCGTCAAGCCCGCAGAAGCCCTGATTGAACGCCAGGGCATCTGGAGCAAGGGGCGCAAGCTCATCGATCTGGTTTGAGCAGGATTTCGTGATTGGAAGTGAAAAGATGAAATCCATCATCGTGAATATTGTACCGGAGGAAACGCGTATGGCCATCCTGGAGGATGGCGAACTCGAAGCGGTAGAGATGGAACGTGCCTCGCATTCCCATCTCGTCGGCAACATCTATAAGGGGCGGGTGCAGAATGTCCTGCCCGGTATGCAGGCAGCCTTCATCGATATCGGCATGGAGAAGAACGCCTTCCTCTACATCGGTGATGGCCTTCCCCATGAGACAATCGAAGCCATGCCGCCGCACACGCGCATCCACATCGGCCAGAGTCTGCCCATCCAGATTGTTAAGGATGCCATCGGGACAAAGGGGCCGCGGGCGACCATGCATATCTCCCTGCCGGGTCGTACGGTCGTCCTGATGCCGACTGCCGCTTACATCGGCATGTCGCGCCGCATCGAGGATGAAGCGGAACGCCAGCGCCTGCATGCGATAGCAGAACGCATCTGCCCGGAGGGCATGGGGCTCATCATCCGCACGGTGGCAGCCGGTCACAGAGAGGAAAGCCTGCGGCGTGACGTGCAGTATCTCGTGCGGCTCTGGGAATCCATCCTTTCGCGCTACAAACTGAAGAGCTCTTCTTTGCTCTACCGCGATGCGGACCTCCTGATCCGGCTCGTGCGGGACAATTTTACGGCGGACATCGATGAACTCGTCATCGATAACGCCGAGGCCTGCCAGCGGGTACGCAACCTCGTTGCAGGGCTTTCGCCTGAGCTCGTGGACCGCGTGCACTGCTACGACAAAAAGCAGCCGATTTTCAAGGCCTATCATATCGAAGAAGAAATCGAGAAACTCGGAGACCGGGAGGTGGAGCTGCCCTCGGGAGGCTTCCTGGTCATCGACAAGACGGAGGCACTGACCGTCATCGATGTCAACACGGGCAAATACGTCGGCAAATCGAATCTTGCCGAGACGGTTTACCGCACGAATCTCGAGGCCGCGGCGGAAATCCTCAAGCAAATCCGCCTGCGCGACATCGGCGGCATCATCGTCATCGATTTCATTGATATGGAGAAGGAGGAACAGAAGGAGCAGCTGCTGACCTATATGCGCGAACAGGTCAGGCATGACCGCACGAAGACGAATATCGTCGACATCACGAGTCTCGGACTCGTCGAAATCACGCGCAAGAAGTCCCGCCAGAATATCGACAGCATCGTCTACAGTGAGTGTCCGACCTGTCACGGCCGTGGCCGCGTGGAATCGCCGGAAACGGTATCCATTCGCATCAGCCGTGATATCCGCCGCATGGAGCGCACATCGCACGCCAGGGAGGGCTACGAGATCGAAGTCCACGAAAGCGTGGCCGAAGAACTGCGCCAGAATCAGCTCATGATGAATCTGGCGGCTGAGTTCGGCACGGATATCAAGGTAACGGTCAAGCCGGGCATGCATCCGGAAAACTATACCATCCTTCAGCAGGGCTGAGCTATTTGGAAGGGAGAAATCTTCATGAGTATTTTGATCAAGGATACGACGCGTGAGGAGCGCGAGGAAATCGTACGCAGGACGCTCTCCTGTGAGTCGGGCTGTGAGAATTGCTCCGGCTGCGCACTGGGAGCGGGTGATCCTTTCGAGATGTACAAGCCGTACATCGAGGGCAAGCTGGAGATTCGCGAGATCAATCGCCGCTTCAATGCCAAATACGGTATCCACTGAATAAAAAAGCCATTGCCTGATTATGCCGGGCAATGGCTTTTTTTTAATGGCTTTCTTTATGGGCAGCCTGCTTGATGATCGTCTCAAGATTCTCGAGCATGGAGGTCAGAGCCTGTTTGTTCTTGCTGGCATCGAAGCCGTTGACGGCATGGAGCGTATCGGAAAACTGGCCGGCCAGGGAATTTAGCAGCTGCCGCTGGAGGCGGTTGCCGTCCAAGGAATCGCCTTCAATGGAAGCCGTCTTTTCAATCAGCTCGCAGGCTGACACCATCGTGGCCATGCGCATGCAACCGATGATCGTGACATCATTACGCAGATAGGAACTGTATTGGGGCGAGAGCAGGACACCTTTATCGACGAGGTGACCGACACCTACAATGTATCGGGCCTGCCTCAGTTTCTGGATGACCTGTTTGGCCGGCATGTCCTCATAGGCGATGGTTTCGAAATCAATGTCGTTGATATGGTAATCGCGGCACATCTTTACCATGAGCCTGGCCGAGCGATCATGGGAGTTGAAAATGTAGACGCGTTCACCGGCAGGAATGTGCGAAAGGGCGATGAAGAACTCTGCTGTAGGCCTCAAATCGAGGACAACGAGAGATTCGGGCGGGATGAGTGAAAGCATTTTCTCCCGTTGGGTCAGTGCGCATACATAGAGATCCGTGTCTTCGTGACCGGTGATATTCGCACTGACCATACTACGTATGTAGACGGAGCCGCCGACAATCCGGCGTACGACGTGCAATACTTCTGCGGCGTTGAGTTCGTTGCTGCCGGCAGCAATGATGCGAGTTGTCATGTGGATCCTTCCTCTCTCAACCATCATAGGATTCCTGTAAAAATGCATATAACTTTTCAGCGGCATGGGCAATCGTCCGTTTTTGTTTGCGTGCAATGGTCAATACGATGACCGGACTGTCAGCCAGCGGCACTTCCCTGACCATTTTGTTCTGGATGGCACCGGACGGCAGGATGCCAATGCCGCTGCCTGAAATGATGAGACTGGCAATCATCTGAGGATATGTCGTTTCAAATATCGGGCGTTCCGTCAGATTTTGCTGCTGGAAGCAGTGATCGATGATCTGCCGGTAACCGCAGGATTCAGGGGGCAGCAGGAGCAATTCCTGCCTCAAATCCTTGAAGTGAAGTTCCTGCTTGTGCGCAAGCAGATGGAACTGGGGAAGATAGGCGGAGAGATGCTCCTGGTGGATGCCTGCGCATTCCAGTGAGGGTTCCGCATCCAGTTCCTGCGTCAGGAGAGGAAGAAAGGCGAGATCAATCTGGTCTTCTTCCAGTGCATGGCGCAACTCCTTGGTATTGGCCTCCAGAAAACGGAAACGCAGCGTGGGATACATATTGTGGAATTTTGCCAGCAGAAACGAACTCACGGATAAGCCGGTCAGCGGTGAAAGTCCGATCTGGATGATGCCGCTGGATAAATTCTTGAGTTCTGCAGCTTTCTGAGCGGCCAGTGAAATATCTTTCATGACGGTGCCCGCGTGCTGATAGAAGATCTTGCCTTCGCTCGTCAGGATGGCCTGCTTTTTATTGCGGTCAAACAGGACCAGTCCGAGTTCATCCTCCAGTTTCTTGATGGCTGTCGTGACGGACGGCTGGGAAACGTAGAGCTGTTCTGCGGCGCGCGTAAAACTCCCGGTGTTGCTGACCGCTAAAAAATATTCTAATTGTTTCAGTTCCATGACCAATCCTCCGGTAATGGTTTTGTTATGATGTTATTAGTATAACAGCAGAACGGCTTATAATATAGACTTCACTCATTTATGATACCTTGTACTATTGCCATCTTCTATGATGTGATTCAATCTATTTATTATATCGTCTGAAATTCTCATTATAATGAATATATGAGTTATGAAATGATAACAAATATAAATAGTTTTAGAGAGGAGAAGATGACATTGGATATCCAGGAAACAATCATGAAGATGGCAGATGGCATGAAAGATGAGCTCGTGACGCAGCGCCGTGATCTGCACATGCATCCGGAGCCGGCGTGGACCGAATTCCGCACGGCGGCACTCGTGGCGGAGCAGCTGCATGATCTCGGTTACGAGGTGCTGGCGGGCGAACAGGCCGTGGCCAAAGAATACATGATGGGGGTGCCGTCTGCCGAGGTCCTGGAGCAGTCACAGGCCCGCGCAATCCGCGAGGGCGCGGATCCTGCCTGGGTGAAACGCATGCGGGGAGGCATGACCGGCGTCGTGGGCATCATGCATTTCAAGCGCCCCGGGCCCGTTGTGGGCATGCGCTTTGACATGGACTGCAACGACGTATCGGAAACGCAGGATGAGAAGCATCGCCCGAATGTCGAAGGTTTTGCCAGTCTGCATCCCGGTGCCATGCACGCCTGCGGCCACGATGGCCATACGACGGTGGGGCTCGGGGTCGCCAAGGTCCTGGCCTCGCTGAAGGATGAGCTGGCGGGAACCATCAAGCTGGTCTTCCAGCCGGCGGAGGAGGGCGTGCGCGGTGCCCGTGCCATGGTGGAACGCGGCGTGGTCGACGATGTGGATTTCATGCTGGGCGCACATTTCGGCTTCAAGATGAAGGAAACGGGCAGCATTGCCTGCAATGTAACAGGGTTCCTGGCCACGAGCAAATACGATGCCCATTATATCGGCAAACCGGCTCATGCGGGAGCGGCACCGGAAAAGGGGAAGAATGCCCTGCTGGCCGCCGCCTGCGCAACGCTGAACCTGCATGCCATTTCCCGTCATTCGCAGGGCATTACCCGCATCAATGTAGGACATCTTGAGGCCGGCAGCGGCCGCAACATCATCGGCGATACCGGCCTCATCAAGCTGGAGACGCGCGGCGGCTCCAGTGCCATCAACCACTATATGGAAGAGGAGGCCCTGCGCATCATCAAGGCAGCTGCCGCCATGTACGATGTACAGTACAAGATTGAGCAGGTCGGCGGCGCAGCTGGCGGCAGCAATTCACCAAAGCTGGCCGCTTATCTGATGCGTCAGGCCAAAACACTCGGCATCTTCCACAAGATCGTGGATGAATGCCCGTTCGGAGCCAGTGAGGATTATTCGTACTTCATGGAACGCGTGCAGTCTCATGGCGGCCAGGCCGCGTACATGATGATTGGTGCAAATCTGGCTTCCGGTCATCATGATGCACATTTCGACTTCGATGAAACAGCTCTGGTGTATTCTCTGAAAATGCTTGCCAGCTCGGCAGCCGGTCTGCTCCTGGGCAAGTCGATGGAATGAGAGGCATGATCCGATAAGAGGAGGATTTTTATGATTATTGCAGGTATCGTCATCGTCATTGCGACCTTCGTCCTGATCGTCAAGAAATATGAAACACGCTTTGTGCTGTTTATTTCCGGCATGCTGATGTGCCTGATCGGCGGCATGCTGTCAGCCGGCACGACGGCGTTCATCAAGGAATTCACCAACGCCGGCCTGGTGCCGACCATCTGCACCGTGCTCGGTTTCAGCTATGTCATGGAATATACGAGCTGTTCCGCCCACATGGTCTACTGCATTTCCTCGGCACTGAAGCGGGTCCCGATCATCATCATACCAGGTGCTGTCATCGTCACCTTCCTCGTGAACATCGCCCTGCCGAGTGCAGCCGGCTGTGCGGCGGCCGTCGGCGCACTCCTGATTCCGGCGCTGATCCGCACGGGCGTGCATCCGGCCATGGCGGCATCGGCCGTATTCCTGGGAACCTGGGGCAGTACGATGAGCCCGGGGCTCATGTTCAATCCGCAGGTCGCTCAGCTGGCGGGAATGGATGTCATGAGTGTCATCGCGCTCTTTTCCCGCCAGGTACTGTTTGCGGCCGTGATTGCGGCGGTACTCCTGACGGTCATTGCCTGGGTGCGCAAAGAAAACAAAGGCTATGTGGCACCGAAGGATATTGAGGACAGCGAGGACTTTCACGTCAATTATTTAAAGGCCGTCATGCCGGTCGTACCGCTTGTGCTGCTGGTCCTTGGCAGCAAGCAGGTGGCTGTGATCCCGGAAATCTCGGTGCCGGTGGCCATGCTGGTCGGTGTGGCGCTTGGCATGCTCCTCGTGCGTCCGAATATCAAGGAGACGACTTGCAAGTTCTTCCGCGGTGTTGGCGATGGCATGTGTGATGTCGTGGGCTTGATTGCGGCAGCTGCCTGCTTTACGGCCGGCATGAAAGTCATCGGCCTTACGGATGCACTCATCGAGGCCATGAAGAGTTCACAGCAGATTGCACAGGTAGCAGCTGCGTATGGCCCGTTCCTGATTGGTGCAATCTCGGGGTCTGGCAACGCAGCAGCGCTGGCCTTCAATGGTGCGGTCACGCCTTTTGCCAATGAATTCGGCTATGGCATTGCGGAACTTGGATCCATGGCTCAGATTGGTGCAGGCCTTGGACGCTGCATGAGCCCGGTTGCTGGTGCCGGCATTATCTTGGCAAAGATGGCCGGTGTCAATCCGATGGAACTGGCAAAACGCAATGCCATTCCTACCATCGCGGCCGCGTTTGTGGTCATGATCACCCTGCTGTAAGCACAGACCATCTTATACGAACGATACAAAAAAGGAAGTATCCGCGCGGATACTTCCTTTTGTTATGCATGGTTTTGGGGATTTGATCAGCCGTTGCGTGCAACCTTGGCGGCATGCTTTTTCTCTTCCTGATCCATGACGATGGCAACGGCACCGTCGCCCGTGATGTTCAGGCAGGTACGGAACATGTCGAGGACACGGTCGATGCCGGCGACGAGTGCGAGACCTTCCATCGGGAGGTTGACGCTCTGCAGGACCATCGCGAGCATGATGAGGCCGGCACCCGGCACACCAGCCGTACCGATGGAGGCAAGCGTACCCGTGAGGACAATCATGGCCATCTGGCCCATCGTCAGGTCAATGCCGAAGACGTTGGCGACGAAGAGCGAGCAGACGCCCATGTAAAGGGCTGTACCATCCATGTTGATGGTTGCGCCGAGCGGCAGGACAAAGGAAGATACGTCACGGGATACACCGAGTTTTTCCTGGCAGTTTTTCATGTTGACTGGCAGGGCAGCGGCACTCGAGCAGGTCGTGAAAGCAATCAGCATGGCTTCACTCATGCCGCGGAAGAACTGCAGCGGCGTATGATTACCCCAGATCTGGGCAAGCGAGGAATAAACACAGACGGCATGGATGATACAACCGACAGCGACGCAGGCAATGACGGAGATCAGCGGCAGCAGGACAGCCGGGCCGTTCTTGGCAACGACCGGCAGCAACAGGGCAAAGACGCCGTACGGAGCGAACTGCATGACGATGCCGATAATCTTGTAGGAAACTTCTGCGCAGGCATCGAAGAACTTGACGAGGAACTCGGCGCGTTCGCCGCCGACCTTGAGGATGCCGACGCCGACAAACAGCGAGAAGACGATGACCGGCAGGATATCCGCCTTAGCCATGGATGCGACCGGGTTTGCCGGGATCATGGCTACGAAGACCTGCATGATGGACGGTGCTTCCTTGACTTTGACGACAGCATCCGACGTCATCTGGAGGCCGACGCCTGGATGGACGAGGCCGGCGATGCCAAAGCCGATGACGATGGCGATGGCCGTGGTGACGAGATAGAGGCCAATCGTCTTGAGACCGATGCGGCCGAGTTTCTTCGTGTCACCCAGGCTCGTCATGCCGACGACGAGGGAGCAGAAGACAACGGGGACGATCATCATCTTGATGAGGTTGATGAAGATCGTGCCGATTGGTGCAATCCACCAGTTGATGAATGGCAGGGCGGATTCACCCACGATGAGACCTACGATGACAGATAAGATCAGGGATATAAAGATTTTGATAGAGAGGTTCATAGTAATCACTCCTTTTTAATACATTAATATAATTTATGATAACATTTCCCCGTCTATATCTTCAATTATAGAGAAAACCCTGTGTTTTGTCCACGAACTGCACGCAAGTATACGGTATACATAAAAATACATCAAAGCTTCATAGAAGAGCATGATAAATTATAATATAATATATAATAATAAGGAAAAGAGGATGGATGGGATGAAAAATAATTTTTCAAGTGGATTGTCTTCCTTCCAAGATTATGATATAATCGTTGACGGTGTAAAAATAGCACGCGATTCGATCGCCGCCCTGTGCCCCAAGCGGGTGGTGCGGAGAAATGAAGATCGCGGAAGAAAAAAACAGGAGGTGCACCAACATGGCAGTTATTTCCATGAAACAGTTACTTGAAGCAGGTGTCCACTTCGGACATCAGACGCGTCGTTGGAACCCGAAGATGGCAAAGTACATCTTCACGGAGCGCAACGGCATCTACATCATCGACCTGCAGAAGACGGTCAAGAAGGTTGACGAGGCTTATGCATTCCTGCGCAGCGTTGCTCAGGAAGGCAAGAGCGTTCTCTTCGTCGGCACGAAGAAGCAGGCACAGGAAGCCATCAAGGAAGAGGCTACGCGTGCAGGCCAGTTCTATGTCAATGAGCGCTGGCTCGGCGGCATGATGACGAACTTCCAGACAATCCAGAAGCGCATCGCTCGTCTGAAGGAACTCGAGGCCATGGAAGCAGATGGCACGTTTGAAGTCCTCACGAAGAAAGAGGTCCAGGGCCTCCGTCATGAGATGGAGAAGCTCGAGAAGTACCTCGGCGGTATCAAGGACATGAACAAGCTGCCGGGCGCACTCTTCATCGTCGATCCGCGCAAGGAGCGCATCGCCGTTGCTGAGGCTCGCAAGCTCAACATTCCTATCGTTGCCATCGTTGATACGAACTGCGATCCGGATGAAATCGATTACGTCATCCCGGGCAATGACGACGCAATCCGCGCTGTCAAGCTCCTCACGGGCCGCATGGCTGATGCTGTCCTCGAGGGTCGTCAGGGTGAAGACGGCGAGGCGGAAGCTGCAGAAGCTCCGGCTGCTGAGTAATCCATATCGAGAATAGACCGGGAGGGGTAAGGGAGTTATCCCTTGCTCCTCTTTTTTAATAGGAGGAATAAAACCAATGGCAAAGATTACGGCTGCAATGGTAAAAGAGCTGCGCGAGACCACTGGCGCAGGCATGATGGACTGCAAGAAGGCCCTGACGGCTACGGACGGCGACAAGGCCAAGGCAATCGACTGGCTCCGTGAAAAGGGCATTTCGAAGGCTGAGAAGAAGGCTGACCGCATCGCTGCAGAGGGTGCTGTCGCAGCTTACATCAGCGATGATGCCAAGGTCGGCGTTCTCGTCGAAGTCAACTGCGAGACGGACTTCGCTGCCGGCAACGAGCAGTTCCGCGCTCTCGTCGCCAAGATTGCCAAGCACATCGCTGACACGAATCCGGCTGACCTCGATGCGCTGAACAACAGCGAGCTCGATGGCAAGACGGTTGCTGCCCTCATCACGGAAGCTACGGCTACGATCGGCGAGAAGATTTCCCTGCGCCGCTTCGTCCGTTATCAGAGCGAAGGCCGTGTGGCAAGCTACATCCACATGGGCGGCAAGATTGGTGTCCTCGTTGACCTGACGGGCGGCGACGAAGAGCTCGGCAAGGATGTTGCCATGCAGATCGCTGCAGCTGCTCCGGCAGCCATCGACCGCAGCGGCGTCGATGCAGCAGCTCTCGAGCACGAGAAGGAAGTTCTCCGCAAGCAGGCTCTCGAAGAGGGCAAGCCGGAGAAGATTGTTGAGCGCATGGTCGAAGGCCGCATCAACAAGTACTACAAGGAAGTCTGCCTCAACGAGCAGATTTTCGTCAAGGATTCCGACAAGACGGTCAAGGATATCCTCGGAGATGTCAAGGTAACGGCATTCACGCGCTATCAGCTCGGTGAAGGCATCGAGAAGAAGCAGGAGAACTTTGCTGCTGAAGTTGCTGCTCAGATGAAATAATCGACTGGAAACGGTGAAAGAAAGAGAACACATAATGGATTGTGTTCTCTTTTTTTAAAGGTTATAATAAGGGAAGATGCAGTAGTGTATCGAGTGGCGCATTGGCGTTGATGGAGGTAAGCATTTTGGATACAGCGAAATATAAACGAGTCGTCCTGAAGCTCAGTGGTGAGTCCCTGGCAGGTGAGCAGGGCTTCGGCATCAATCCGTCTGTGGTTGAGGATATCGCCAAGCAGATCAAGAAGGTGCGCGAACACGGTGTCGATGTCGCTGTCGTCGTCGGCGGCGGCAACATCTGGCGCGGACTGGCCGGTTCCGCCAAGGGCATGGAACGCGCTACGGCCGACTACATGGGCATGATGGCCACGGTCATGAATGCCCTGGCTCTGCAGGATGCACTCGAGAAGATGGATGTCGATACGCGCGTGCAGACGGCTATCGAGATGCGTCAGGTCGCTGAGCCCTACATCCGCCGCAAGGCCATTCGTCATATGGAGAAGGGCCGCGTCGTCATCTTCGGCGCTGGCACGGGCAATCCGTATTTCTCCACGGATACGACGGCTGCACTGCGTGCCGCCGAAATCGAAGCCGATGTCATCCTGATGGCCAAGAAGGGTACGGACGGCATTTACGACTGCGATCCAAACAAGAATGCAGATGCCAAGAAGTTCGATTCTCTGACGTACATCGAGATCATCAACAAGGGCCTGCAGGTCATGGATACGACGGCTACGAGCCTCTGCATGGACAACAAGATTCCCTTGCTTGTATTCAACATCGACGATCATGAAAATATCGTGCGCGCTGCCCTCGGTGAGGAAATCGGCACGACGGTAGGAGGAAATGACAGATGACCAATGAGATTCTCGCGTCCCATGAGGAACGCATGAAAAAGAGCATTGAAGCGCTCAAGCATGAATTCGCTTCCCTGCGTGCAGGCCGTGCTACGCCGTCCCTGCTCGATAAGGTCATGGTGGATTACTACGGTGCGCCGACGCCGGTCAATCAGATTGCGAAGGTTTCCGTTCCGGAACCGCGCATGATCCTGATTCAGCCGTGGGAGAAATCCATTCTGCATGATATTGAAGTGGCCATCATGAAATCGGATCTCGGCCTGAACCCGAACTCCGATGGCACGGCCATTCGCCTGGCCATCCCTGCTCTCACGCAGGAACGCCGCCAGGAGCTCGTCAAGGCCGTCAACAAGAAGACGGAAGAGGCGAAGGTTGCGCTGCGCAATGTGCGCCGCGATGGCAACGAAGAGTTCAAGAAGCTCGAGAAGGCCAAGGAAATCACGGAGGATGAGTCGAAGCGCGGCCAGGAAGCCATGCAAAAACTTGTTGACAAGTACGTGAAACTGGCCGACAGCGCCAAGGCCGTCAAGGAAAAAGAGGTCATGGAAGTCTGATATGATACCAGACGTACTGGGAAGACCCCTTGACGAGGCCGAGCATTTGCTCGCGCAGGCGGGCTGTGCCTGGCAGACGGAAATTACACGCCCTGTGCGTGATTTTTTCAAGACAGATGAACACTGTCTCTATGTCGTGCGGCAGAAGACTCTGCCGCAGGGCAGTATCATGCTTACCCTTGCGGCTAAGCAGAGAAAGGAGGCGAAATGAGTTATGGCATACAAAATCACGGATGATTGCATTTCTTGCGGTTCCTGCGCTGCTACTTGCCCGGTTGAGGCAATCAGCGAGGGTGCTGAGCACTACGAGATCGATGCAGACAAATGCGTTGAGTGCGGTGCTTGCGCTGCCGGCTGCCCGGTATCCGCAATCGAAGCTCCTTGATGCATGATGAGCGGCCCCTCTTATGAAAGTCGAGAGGGGCTTTTCCTTATTGTGTAGATATCCTCAGGATGGAGGACAAGCAAAGATGTGGAAAAAGATATTTGGCGGCAAGGCACAGCCAACCAAGGAGGAACTCGCCAACCCGCTGTTCGATAGAATCAACTGGGAACGTCTACCGCGCCATGTGGCCATCATCATGGATGGCAACGGGCGCTGGGCCCAGGGACGCGGCCTCGTGCGCACGGCCGGTCATAAGGCCGGCGTCAAGACGCTCAAGAATGTCCTCAAGACGGCTATCGACCTGCGCCTCGAAGCACTGACGGTCTATGCGTTCTCGACGGAGAACTGGAAGCGTCCGCGCCCGGAAGTCGATTTTCTCATGAAGCTCTTTTCGGATTATCTCATCAAGGAGCTTGAAGAGATGAACGACTACAACGTGCGCATCCGCTTCATCGGCCGCAAGGATGGCATGCCGGAAAGCCTGCAGCGCCAGATGACGGCAGCGGAGGAGCTCATGAAGGACAATACGGGCATCCGCTTCAATGTGGCGGCGAATTATGGCGGCCAGGACGAATTGCTGCGCGCTGCACGCAGCCTCGCGCAGCGTGTGGCCGCCGGAGAACTTTCAGCAGCGGATATCGATGAGGAGCTCATGGAAGCTTCGCTCGATACGGCAGGAGACCCGCCGGTGGATCTCGTTATCCGCACGAGCGGCGATCAGCGCCTCTCGAACTTCCTTTTGTGGCAGTCGGCCTATGCTGAGTTTTACTTTACCGATACGAATTGGCCGGACTTCACTCCCGCATGCTTCGTGGATGCGATGGTGGAGTTTGCCGGGCGGGACCGGCGCTTCGGCGGCCTGAAAAATACCTGATTACATGAAGAGGAGCGTATTGCGTTGCTTACTAGAATCATCACGGGCGTGATCGGCATTGTGCTGGCCGCGGCCGTCATCCAGATGGGCGGAGCCCTGTTTGCCGGCTTTGCCCTGCTGCTTTCTCTCCTGGCCTGGTTTGAATACACGCGGGCCTTCGCCAGAAAGGGGGAACGGCTGACGTTTCTTCTTGGTATTGTCGGCCTGGTGTTGCTCTGGGGCTGTGCCTGGCTCGGCAATGCGGATGAGACGGTGGCTGTCAGCACGGGCATTGTCCTCGTCGTCCTGCTCATGGCCGTGCTGCTGCATGGGCGCGTTTCCTTCCCTGCAGCCTGTCTCTCAGTCGGCGGTATCCTTTACTTCGGGTATCCGTTCGGCCATATGGTCATGCTGCGGTTTCTCTATCCCGAGCAGATGCTCGCGACGCCCGTCGGCCCGATGGCCTTTGGCTGCGCGATGATTTGGGTGATGTTTCTCTGTACCTGGGCATCCGATACCTTTGCGTATTTCACGGGCTCGGCCATCGGCCGCCACAAGCTCTGTCGCACGATAAGCCCCAACAAGACCATCGAAGGCTTCCTGGGGTCTGTGGTAGGCACGACAGCCGTCGGAGCGGGGCTCGGCGTCTTCTTTTCCCTGCCGCTCCTCGAGATGGCAGTGCTCGGATTCTGCATTTCCATCCTGGCAACGCTCGGCGATCTCGTGGAATCCGTGGCCAAGCGCTATACGGGCATCAAGGATTCCGGAAACATCATCCCGGGACATGGCGGTGTCTGGGACCGCTTTGACAGCGTGCTCTTCACGGCACCGCTCGTGTATTACTTTGTGCTGCTTTCGGGCCTGGGCCTGAAGTGATGGAGGGCAGGATATGAAGAATATTGCAGTCTTGGGGGCCACTGGTTCAATCGGCACGCAGACGCTTGAGGTCGTCCGCGGCCATAAGGATATGTTCCATATTTCCGTGCTTGCAGCCAATGCAAGCGATGAGCTCCTGGAAAAGCAGATCCGCGAATTTTCACCGGAACTTGCCGTGTTGTCGGATGAAGCGGCTTACAAGCGGCTCAAGGCCCGCTACAGCGGTCCGACGAAGCTCATGGGCGGCCGTCAGGCCTTTGTGGACGCAGCCGCTTTCCCGGAGGCCGATACGGTCGTCACCTCGATGATGGGCTTTGCCGGACTCGAGCCGACGATGAAAGCGCTTGATGCCAGGAAGGACATTGCACTCGCAAACAAGGAGACACTCGTGGTGGCGGGTGAGATCGTCATGCGCCGTGCGGCTGAGCAGGGTGTTTCCATCCTGCCCGTCGACAGCGAGCATTGTGCCTTCTTCCAGTGCCTGCAGGGCGAGAAGCGGGAGACAATCGAGAAACTCCTGCTGACCTGTTCGGGCGGCCCGTTCCGCGGCAGGAAGCGGGAGGAGCTCATCGGTGCGACGAAGGCGCAGGTTCTCGCTCATCCGACCTGGAACATGGGGCAGAAGATCACCGTCGATTCGGCATCTCTTGTCAACAAGGGGCTTGAGGTCATTGAGGCCAAGTGGCTTTATGGCGTCGATTACGACCAGATCCAGGTGGTCGTCCATCCACAGAGCATCATTCATTCCATGGTCCAGTTCTGCGACGGCTCGGTCATCGCGCAGCTCGGCTGCCCCGACATGAAGCTGCCGATCCAGTACGCGCTGACGTATCCGACGCGCCAGCCTTCGAATTTTGAACGACTGGATTTCTGGAAGCTCAAAGACCTGACATTTGAAGAGCCGGATACGGAGACGTTCAAGGGCCTGCGCTTTGCCTATGAGGCCGGCAGGATGGGCGGCTCGATGCCGTGCGTGTTCAATGCGGCCAATGAAGTGGCTGCCGGTGCCTTCCTCAAGGGGGAGATTCACTTCCTCGACATCTACGATATCATCGAGCAGACGATGCTCAAACGCGAATGCGTGATTGAGCCAACGCTGGAAGAGCTCTTTGAGGAGGATGCGTGGGCCCGCACGTATGCGGCTTCCCTTTTGAAGAAATGAGCGGCGACGCTCGACGAATCTCTTTTTCGAGAAGGATGGTGAATCAATGGTTCTGACAATTGCAGCTGCAATTTTTGTCTTTGGCCTGCTCGTACTCGTGCATGAGCTCGGCCACTTCATCACGGCCAAGATGACGGGGATGCGCGTCGATGAATTTGCCATCGGCTTCGGCCCGAAGCTCGTGAGCGTTCAGCGTGGTGAAACGCGCTATTCCATCCGGGCAATCCCGCTGGGCGGCTTCAATGACATCGCCGGCATGGATCCCGAGCAGAATGATGCGGGCAGCCGAGGCTATTGTGCCAAGCCGGTGGGCTCGCGCATGATCGTGATTCTTGCGGGGTCCTTCATGAATTTCGTCCTGCCGGTCATCTTGTTTTTCGGCATCTTCTTTTTTGCCGGCATCAACACGCCCAGCACGGAGCCGATACTCGGCACGGTGCTGGCGGGCAAGCCGGCTGCGGAGGCCGGTCTTGAAAGCGGCGACCGCGTGCTGACGGTGAATGGCCAGCCGGTTGCGACCTGGTCCGATTTTGTCAATGGCGTCAAGGATGAGGGCGGCGAGCCCGTGGCCCTTACGGTGGAACGTCAGGGCGAGCAGCTTGCCGTCACGGTGACGCCGTCGTACGACAACAGCGCGAAGCGCGCGATGGTTGGCGTCATGGGAACGGTCAATACGCGGTATCCGGGATTCGTGGAATCCGTCTCCCTGGCGTTCCATCAGACCGGTGCCATCATCTATGCAATGATTGCTGCGCTCTGCAAGATCCTGATGGAGCTCTCGGGGGCAGAGCTTGCCGGGCCCATCGGTGTCGCGCAGATGGCCGGTGAGGTCGCACAGATGGGCTTCGTGCCGCTGTTGAATTTTGCGGCATTCTTGAGTCTCAATCTCGGCATCATCAACCTGTTCCCGATCCCGGCCCTTGACGGCGGCCATTTCCTGACGCTCTGCGTCGAGGCGGTGCGCGGCAAGCCGCTTAGTCCGAAGGCCCTGCAGTACACGCAGAGCGTCGGCATCATCCTCTTGATCCTGCTCATGGTGCTGGCGACGAAGAACGATCTCGTGCGCGTCTTTATGGGCGGCTGAGTGTTTAGAAGGAAGTGTATGATTTGTTCAAACGAAAGATGACGAGACAGATCCATATCGGACCCGTGGCCATTGGCGGCGGTGCGCCGATTTCCGTCCAGTCCATGACGAATACGAAGACGACGGATACTGAGGCGACCGTTGCGCAGATCCGCGCACTGCAGGCCGCGGGCTGCGATATCGTGCGGCTGGCCGTGCCCGATAGGGCGGCAGCCGAGAATCTCGGCAACATCATCCGCCAGGTGACGGTGCCGCTCGTAGCCGATATCCATTTTGACTACAAGCTGGCCCTGGAGGCCATCCGGCAGGGCATCCATGCGCTGCGCCTCAACCCCGGAAACATTGGCGGGGAGGAGAAGGTCAAGGCCGTCGTGCGTGCAGCCAAGGAGGCGCATATTCCCATCCGCATCGGCGTCAACGCCGGTTCGCTGGATAAGAAGATCCTCAGGAAATACGGCGGTGTCACGCCGGAGGCTCTGGTCGAGTCCGCCATGGAACATGTGCGCATTCTCGAGGCGCTCGACTTCCATGACATGAAGATTTCCCTCAAGGCGCACGATGTGCCGCTGACGATTGCCGCCTACCGGCTCATGAGCCAGACGGTCGACTATCCGCTGCACCTCGGCATCACCGAGGCCGGCACGGTCAACACGGGTATCATCAAGTCGGCTGTCGGCATCGGCGCGCTGCTCGCTGAGGGCATCGGCGATACCTTCCGCATCTCGCTGACGGGCGATCCCGTCGTCGAGGTCCGCGTCGCCAATGAGATCTTGAAGTCGCTCGGACTCAAGGAGTACGGTCCGACGCTCGTGGCCTGCCCAACCTGCGGCCGCACGAGCATCGATCTGCCGGCCATTGCGGCGCAGGTCGAGGAGAAGCTCAGGGGCATCGAGGAGCCCATCGAGGTAGCCGTCATGGGCTGTGTCGTCAACGGTCCGGGCGAAGCGCGCGGCGCTGATGTCGGCATTGCCGGCGGCAACGGGGAAGGACTCGTCTTCCGCAAGGGCGAGATCATCCGCAAGGTTCCCGAAGCCGACCTCGTCCCAGAATTATTCAAAGAAATCGATGCAATATTGGAGGAACGCAAGCATGCGAGCAAGTAATCTTTACGCACCCACCCTTAGAAATACACCGGCTGAAGCTGAGATAGCCAGCCACCAGCTCATGTACCGTGCCGGTATGATCCGCAAGACAGCCGGCGGCATGTACACTTTCCTGCCGCTCGCCTGGCGCACGATCCGCAAGATTGAGCAGATCATCCGCGAGGAGATGGATGCAGCCGGCGGCCAGGAAATCATGATGCCAATCCTGCAGCCGGCTGAATTCTGGCAGGAGAGCGGCCGCTGGGGCGCTTACGGCGATGAGATGATGCGCATCAAAGACCGCCATGGCCGCGATTTCTGCCTTGGACCGACGCATGAAGAGATGATCACGGCACTCGTGCGCGACGAAGTGCGCTCCTATAAGCAGCTACCGCTGATGCTCTATCAGATCCAGGACAAGTTCCGTGATGAGCGCCGCCCGCGCTTCGGCCTCATGCGCAGCCGCGAATTCATCATGAAGGATCTTTACTCCTTCGACAAGGACGTCGAGGGCATGAACGAGTCCTACAAGAAGATGTACGACGCCTACACGAACATCTTCACGCGCATGGGCCTCGAGTTCCGCCCGGTAGAGGCCGACAACGGCGCAATCGGCGGCGGTCACTCCCACGAGTTCACGGTTCTCGCTGATGCCGGCGAATCGAATATCGCCGTCTGCACGAAATGCGACTACGCCGCGAGTGACGAGAAGGCCGAGCTCAAGCCAATTGGCGCTCCGGCTGAAGAAGAGCTGCCGCTCGAGAAGGTCAGCACGCCGGGCACGAACACGATTGAGGCGCTCTGCGCCTTCCTCAACGTGCCGGCTGACAAGACCATCAAGGCCGTTGCCTACCAGACGGACAAGGATGAGCTCGTGCTCGCCTTTATCCGCGGTGACCACGATGTCAATGAGGTCAAGGTCATCAACCAGATCGAGGGCGCACTCGACCTGCGCATGGCGGATGACGAAGCCATCCGTGCCGCCGGCGGTTGCCCGGGCTTCATGGGGCCAATCGGCATCAAGCAGGGCACGCACGTACTCGTCGATGCGACGGTTATGAATATGCACAACGCCGTCACGGGTGCCAATGAGGCAGACTTCCACCTCAAGAACGTAAACCCGCAGCGCGACTTCGACAAGGAAGCCATTGTCGTCACCGACCTGCGCATGGTCAAGGAAGGCGACCCGTGCCCGCACTGCGGTGCACCGCTCAAGATGACGCGCGGCATTGAGGCCGGCCAGGTTTTCACGCTCGGCACGAAGTACAGCAAGGCCATGGGCGCGACGTTCCTCGACGAGAACGGCAAGGAGCAGCCGCTCGTCATGGGCTGCTACGGCATCGGTGTCGGCCGCACGATGGCCGCCGCCATCGAGCAGAACAACGACGACCAGGGTATCGTCTGGCCGCGCGCCATTGCGCCGTTTGAAGTCGTCGTCGTCGCCGTCAATGCCAAGAAGGAAGAGCAGCTGGCGTACGCAGAGGGCATCTATGAGGAGTGCCGCAAGGCCGGCCTCGATGTCCTGCTCGACGACCGCAAGGAGCGCGCCGGCGTCAAGTTCAAGGACTGCGATCTCATCGGTTATCCGGTCCGCGTGACCATCGGCCCGAAAGCTGTCGATGAGGGCATCATCGAGGTCAAGGTCCGCAAGACCGGCGAAGTCTACAACTTCAGTCGTGCTGACTACCTCGAGAAAGTTCAGGAGCTTCTCAAGGACCTCTGATCAGGAAACGGCAAATAAAAAAGCTGCACCAGCTGGTGCAGCCTTTTTATTTGCCGTTGTGAATCTCAGGCGCCAACGACCGTGTTGAGATCCTTGACGAGCTGATCGACATCGATGCCGTGAGCCATAGCGCCCTGCTCGATGTTCTCGAAGTGTGCGGCAGCGCAGCCGAGGCAGCCCATGCCGGCGTTGACGAATACGTCAACCGTATCCGGATACTTCTGGACGACTTCGAGAATGCTCATATCTTTCGTGATTGCCATAATAAGAAAACCTCCTGTGAGTAATGAAATCACAATATACGTAGATGGGGTATATCCATCACAGGAATTATAACACATTTTGTGCGCTTGCACTAGAGGAGGGTGGCTTTTTCCAGGAAATCGCGCTAAAATAAGGAGCATATGCAGCCGAAGCGCAGGCTTTGGCAGTTGCAAGGCAAGGAGTGTGCAGGATGAACGGGAAGCATAAACAGCTGGGCCAGTGCCTGGCAGCGGTTTTGACCATGATGAGCCTCGTTTTGGCGGTGTTTTTGTGGCCGTCGGGGAATCATCGGGCAGAAATGGCAGAGACAGAAACGCAGGCGGCGGAGAACGGGCCCCATGTCATGGTGCTCAACTATCATAAGGTCAGTGACGAATTCCTTTCACTGGCCATTGCCCCGGCTGATTTTGACTACCAGATGCGCTATTTGCGCGACCACGGCTATCATACGATCACGCCGGATGAGCTTTATGCCGCGTTCGAGGGCAATGGGAAATTGCCGGAGAATCCCGTGTTGATCACCTTTGATGACGGCTATCAGGACAACTACGACAATGCGTATCCCATCCTCAAGAAATACGGCTTCAAGGGCACGATTTTCGTGGTTACGAGCTTCGTGGGCACGCGCAAGGGATATCTGACCTGGGATGAATGCCGGGAAATGGAACAGAATGGCATGACCATCGAGTCTCACACCGTCGACCACAGGTCCATGACGGATCTCACCGATGACCAGCTGCGGGCAGAGCTCGTCGAATCGAAGAAGAAAGCGGAGGCCGAGCTCGGCCATGCGGTCGATTACATGGCGTATCCGACCGGTGCGTACAACCTGCACATTGCCCAGCTCGTGCGTGAGGCCGGCTACAAGGCGGCCTTCACGATCAAGTACGGCAGTGTGAACAAGGGCAGCAATATCTACGCACTCGAACGCGTGCCCATTTTCCATACGGAGAATACGAACCGTTCCTTCCTCGAGCGCATCCGCTATACACCGCTTTTCGCAAATTTCGGCTGGACCAAGCATTGAGGAAAGCAGAGAGCAGTCACCTCAGATCAGGTGGCTGTTTTTTGCGTTTCAGGGGAATTTTGCTGATCAGGAGGATTTTTCGCTTGCCAAAGCAGGAATTATCTGTTATAAAAAAGAATAGATAAAGTGGTGAATTGTGGGGAAACGTGTCACAGATGGACAGAAAGGTGGAAGCGCAGGATGTTTTTGGGAGAATATGCCCATACGATTGACGCCAAAGGGCGCGTCATCCTGCCGGCTGATTTCCGCCAGGAACTCGGCGTTTCCTTCATTATCACGAAGGGGCTGGACTGCTGCCTGTTCCTCTACGGCCAGCAGGCATGGGAGGAGCTGGCGGCCAAGCTGCGAGCACTGCCGCTGGCGAAACCCGAGGCGAGAGCCATTGTGCGATTCTTCTTTTCCGGCGCGAGGACGCTGGAATGTGACAAGCAGGGACGTTTCCTCGTGCCGGCGAATCTGCGGACGTATGCCGGCATTGCCCTGCGCCAGAATGTGGTGCTGACAGGTGCCGATAACCGCATTGAAGTCTGGAGCAAGGAACAGTGGACCCGTTACAATGCTGAAGTGGAGCCCGATGTGACGGCGATTGCAGCCTCGCTGTCGGGACTGGGCATATAAGCCGTTTGAGCTTTTCTGATTAGGATTCGTAGTAGCAGATGGAGGCAGGAGCGTGGAGTTTCATCATATCAGCGTCATGCTGGAAGAGACGGTCAGAGGACTGGTGACAAATCCAGAGGGAATCTATGTGGATTGTACCCTGGGAGGGGCCGGTCACTCGCACCGTATCGCAGAGCTCCTGTCGCCGGCGGGGCGCATCATCGGCATCGATCAGGATGAGGAGGCCATTGCGGCCGCGCGCGAGCGCTTGCAGGATGTCGCGTGTCATGTGGACATCGTGCACAGCAATTTCTCGCATCTCGAAGAGATCCTGCAGCAGGAAGATGCACCATTGGTCGATGGCGTCGTCTTTGATCTCGGCGTTTCATCGCATCAGATTGATACCGCGGAGCGCGGCTTTTCCTACATGCACGATGCGCCGCTTGACATGCGCATGGACCCCGAGGCATCATTCTCGGCCTACGATGTCGTCAACACGTACAGCGAGCAGGAACTTGACCGCATCTTCCACGATTACGGTGAGGAACGATGGGGCCGCCGCATCGCGCAGTTCATCGTCAAGGCACGCATGGAAAAGCCCGTGGAGACGACCGGTGAGCTCGTCGACATCATCTGCAAGGCTGTGCCGAAGGCCGTGCGCCAGTCGGCAGGCGGCCACCCGGCCAAGCGCATCTTCCAGGCCATCCGCATCGAGGTCAACGATGAGCTCGGCATCCTGGAGCAGGCGTTTCGCGCGGCCGTCCGCCATCTGAAACCGGGCGGACGGCTGGCCATCATCACGTTCCATTCTCTCGAGGACCGCATTGCGAAGCGGACATTGAAGGAGATGGCACGGGGCTGCATCTGTCCGCCGGAACTGCCGGTCTGCGTTTGCCATCACAAGCCGGAGATCCGGCTGCTCGGCAAGCCCATCAAGGCCACGAGTGAGGAACTGGTGCACAATTCACGCGCGAAGAGCGCCAAGCTGCGGCTGGCTGAAAAGCTGCCTGTGGCAGAGGCTGACGAAGAGAAGGAGGCGAAGGACCATGCTGGCAAGACAGGAAGATGAGTATGACCGTCAGGAACACAGCCTGTATGCAGGCGCTCCTTCGCCGGCGCCGCGCGCGCCCAAGGCTCCTGTGATCCGCAAGGTCCTCAATACGTCGCTGCGCTCGCACTGCCAGGTCCTCTTCCTGGTCATTGCCGTGCTGGCCATGCTCGTCACCATCGGCAGCGGCGTCGCCGCGAGCCGCGGCTACAAGCTCGTGGAAACACAGCAGAAAGCCGAGCAGCTGGAGCAGGAGAATGAGCGGCTGAACGTGGACATCGCCAAGCTCAAGAACCCGCAGCGCATCAAGTCGATTGCGGAGAGCCAGCTCAACATGCAGGTCCCGAAAAAGACGTATTTTGCACATGAAAGTGAATAAGAGAGGTACGATATGTTCCGCTCCATCCCATAGAGAGGCTGCCTGGCAAGCAGCTTCTTTTCGTTCCGCAAAAAAAGCCTATAAAATTTTTAAGATACGGTTTATAATAGTGTACGGCCCGCACTGCTTAGAAGGGGCTTTGAGGAGGAAATCAGATGAAAACAATCGGTCAGCTGGCAGAACTCGTGACGGGCTCTGTCGTAACGGGAAATCCAGATACGGAAATCACAGGCATCGAGCATGATTCGCGCAAGGTCGGGAAGGGAACGCTCTTTGTCTGCATTCCCGGCGTGCATGTCGATGGACATAAATTCATTCCGCAGGCTGTGGCGGCGGGCGCACAGGCAATCCTGACGACGCGCAGCGATATCGAGGTGCCGGAGAGCATCGCCGTCCTGCAGGTACCGGAGCTCCAGCCGGCACTCGATACGATCGTGCCGTTCTTCCATGATTATCCGGCCCGCACGATGCGCGTTATCGGCATCACGGGCACGAACGGCAAAACGACGACGAGCTATATCACGCGCGCCATCCTGCGCGAGGCCGGTTACAAGGTCGGCCTCATCGGCACCATCCAGATCATGATCGAGGATGAGGTGCTGCTCATCCACAATACGACGCCGGATGTCGTGGAGCTTCAGCACACGCTGGCCATGATGCGGGACAAGGGCATGGATTACGTCGTCATGGAGGTTTCCTCCCATGCACTCGATCAGAACCGCGTGGCCGGCATTGAATTCGATACGGCCGTCTTCACGAATCTGACGCAGGACCATCTCGATTATCACAAGACGCTGGAGAATTACAAACTGGCCAAGGCAAAGCTCTTTGACCACGTATCGGAGCCTGGCACGAAGCAGGGCAAAACGGCTGTCGTCAATATCGACGATGCTGCCAGCGAAACGATGCTCGCGCATGCGAAGTGCGCACATTTGACTTATGCCATTGAGAAGGAAGCGGATCTGCGCGCAACGGACATCCTCGTCCATGCGAACGGTGCCGAATTCACGCTGAACCATGCAAGCTTTGGCAAGATGCCCCTGAAGCTTCATATCACGGGCATCTTCAATGTCTACAATGTCATGTCGGCCGTTGGAGCCGCGCTGGCCGAGCACATCGAGCCGCAGCATATCAAAACGGCGCTCACGGCCTTCACGAGCGTGCCGGGCCGCTTTGAACTCGTCAAGGCCGGACAGGATTTCTCCATCATCGTCGATTACGCACATACGCCGGACGGCGTGGAGAATGTACTCAAGACGGCGCGCAAGATCGCCAAGAAACGCATCATCGCCGTCTTCGGCTGCGGCGGCGACCGCGACCGCACGAAACGCCCCATCATGGGCCGTCTGGCCGCAGAACTTGCCGATGTCGTCATTGCGACTTCGGACAACCCGCGCACCGAGGACCCGGACTTCATCCTGAGCCAGGTCGAAGAGGGCGTGAAGGAAGCCATCGGCACGAAGCACCATGAGAAGATCACGGACCGCCGCCAGGCCATCTTCCGCGCGGTTGAACTGGCCGAGAAGGATGATATCGTCGTCATCCTCGGCAAGGGCCATGAGAATTATCAGATCCTCAAGGACAAGACCATCCATTTCGATGATAAGGAAGTGGCCCGCGACGCGGTGGCCGCCAAGAAGGGAGAACACTGATGCCAGCATTTACGCTTGATGAAGTGCGCGAGGCCACGGGTGCCAGCGTCTATCGGGAAGAAGCCGAGTCGTTTACGGATATCGTGACGGATACGCGCAAGATCACGCCGGGAGTCCTGTTCCTGGCCTTCAAGGGCGAACGCTTCAACGGAGAAGATTTTGTACGCGATGCCATCGAGAAGGGTGCCAACGGCGTCATGGTCAGCGCGGCCTGCCCACGCGAGATCCTGGCCGGCCTCAAGGCCACGGTGCTCGTCGTAGAGGATACGCTCAAGGCTTATCAGGAGCTTGCGCATGCTTGGCGCATGGAATTCACGCTTCCCGTCCTGGCCATTACGGGTTCCAATGGCAAGACGACGACGAAGGACCTCACGGCAGCCGTCCTCTCTGCCCGCGGCCCGGTCCTCAAGACACAGGCCAATTTCAACAATGAGATCGGCCTGCCGCTGACGCTTCTGGGCCTGCGCAAGGAGCATACGGCCGCCGTCGTCGAGATCGGCATGCGCGGCCTGCATCAGATTGAGGCCATGGCACCGATTGCTGCGCCTTCAGTCGGCATTGTGACGAATGTCGGTGAGACGCATATGGAGCTCCTGGGCTCCATCGAGAATATCGCCAGGGCCAAGGCGGAACTCGTCGAGGCCATCCCAGAGGGCGGATCGGTCGTTCTCAACGCCGATAATCCCTATGTGGCCGCCATGCGGGAAAAGGCTGCGCCCGGTGTGCGCGTGCTGACGTTCGGCATCGAGCAGCCGGCCGATGTCCGCGGTGCGGATATCAAGACGGTCGATGGCCATACGACATCCTTCCATGTCATCTGGAAGGACCGCACGTACGATTACACGATTGCCATGGTGGGGCGTCATAACGTTTACAATGCCCTGGCCGCCATTGCCGCAGGCTTTGCACTCGGCTTGTCACCGGAGGAAACGGCGGCAGGCCTCAAGAACCTCGAGGCGACGAAGATGCGCTTTGAGGTGGAGGAGATCAAGGGCTACCATGTCGTCAACGACGCTTACAATGCGAGCCCGATGTCGATGACGGCCGCCATCAGCACGCTTTCCGAACTCGCTCCGGGGCGCAAGATCGCCGTCATGGGCGATATGCTGGAACTCGGACGCGTTTCGGAAGAAGCGCACAAGAAAGTCGGCCATGAACTTGCCGAACACGGCTTTGCCGCTGTCGTGACGCGCGGAGAGATGGGGAAATTCATCGCCGAGGGAGCCAGGGAGGGCGGCATCGAAGCCGTGTTCCCCTGTGATTCGCATGAGGAAGCGGGCAAGTGCCTGCACGAGATCCTGCAGCCCGGGGATACCCTGCTCTTCAAGGGCTCCCGCGGCATGCAGATGGAAAAGATCATCGACCTGCTTTGAGTCTTGCCGTCGATGAGAATGCAAAATAAGAGAGTGGAGACGTTATAAGTTGGAAAGCATCATCATTGCGGCTGCCATTGCCGCCGGGTTCGTCCTGCTGACGGGGCCGTTTTTTATACCGGAACTGCATAAACTGAAATTTGGCCAGAGTATCCGCGAGGAAGGACCAAAGAGTCATCAGGCCAAGAGCGGTACGCCGACGATGGGCGGCATCATGATCATCCTGGGCCTCACGCTCGGGACGCTCGTGGCTGCGCCGCTTTCGCCTGCCGTGCTGCTGGCACTCTTCATCACGCTCGGTCATTTCCTGCTGGGCTTCCTCGACGATTACATCAAGGTCGTCAAGAAGCGCAACCTGGGTCTCAAAGCCAAACAGAAGCTCCTCGGCCAGATCATCATCGCCATCGTGACGATGGTGGTCGGCACGAGGGTCCTCGGCATTGATACGAGCATCTGGATTCCTGTGGCGGATGTCAATCTGGATATCGGCATCGGCTACTACTTCCTCGTCCTTTTCGTGCTGGTCGGCACGAGCAATGCCGTCAATCTGACGGATGGCCTCGACGGCCTGGCCTCCGGCACGGTGGCCATTGCGGCCGGCGCGTATGCCATCGTCTGCTATCTGACGGGCCATCCGGATCTCTCCCTCTTCTGTGTCGCCATGGCAGCGGCTTGCTTGGCAT
The DNA here is from genome assembly GCA_902364065.1 of Veillonellaceae bacterium SB90. Lineage (GTDB taxonomy): Bacteria > Bacillota > Negativicutes > Selenomonadales > Selenomonadaceae > Mitsuokella. The sequence continues at coordinate 8,890 of CABJCJ010000019.1, read as the reverse complement.
TCCTGCGCTTCAATGCCAATCCGGCCAAAGTCTTCATGGGCGATACGGGCTCTCTGGCACTGGGCGGTGCCATCGCGGCAGCTGGCATCCTCACGCATACGGAGGTGCTGCTGGCTGTTATCGGCTTCGTCTTTGTCTGTGAAGCTCTGTCTGTCATCATCCAGGTCATTTCGTTCAAGACGACGGGCAAGCGCGTGTTCCGCATGAGCCCAATCCACCATCACTTTGAGCTCGGCGGCTGGAAGGAGACGAAGGTCGTCTTTGTTTTCTGGATGGTGGGCTTCGCCGCGAGCGTCGTCGGTCTCTTGATGATGCCGTAAGCAGTCCGGCAGTCAAATCGCATCTTGTAATATCCGGGGGGATTCGTCATGGAATTGGATTGGAAGCAGAAGCATGTATTGGTCATTGGTGCGGGCATCAGCGGGTTTGCCGCTGCCCGCCTCGCGCGCCGCTTTGGTGCAGAGGTCACGCTGAGCGATGCGAAATCAGAAGCGGAGCTCGAGAAACTCGGAGATGATTTTTCCAAGCTTCGTGAACTTGGCGTAACGCTTGTTTTCGGGCCACAGCAGGAATCGATGCTGGAAGGCGTTGATCTCGTCATTGTTTCGCCTGCCGTACCCGTCCGCATTCCGCTGCTTCAGGCCGCCTATGCACGGCACATCAAGGTCATGAGCGAAGTTGAGCTCGCTTATGATATCGCGGAGTCGCCGATTTGTGCCGTAACGGGCACGAACGGCAAGACGACGACGACAACGCTTCTCGGCCTGCTGCTCAAGACGCATTATGAGAAGGTCGGCGTCGGCGGCAATATCGGCGTACCGCTTTCTGAGGTGGCGCTTGAGACGGGCAGGGGCGGCTGCCTGGCTGCTGAGATCTCCAGCTACCAGATGGAAGCCACGGAGCATTTTCACCCGCATGTCGCGGCTGTTCTCAATGTGACGCCGGATCATATCGTGCGTCATGGTTCCATGGAAGTCTATCAGGCTATGAAGGAGCGCATGTTTGCGGAGCAGACACCGGAAGATTACCTTGTGCTCAATTACGACGATGAACGCACTTGCGGCATGAAGGACCGCGCAAAGGGCCGGGTCTGCTATTTCAGCCGCCATCAGGAGCTGCCGGAAGGCGTCTTTGTACGCGGTGATGTGCGTGACGGCCTGATCGTCATCCGCTGGAATGACGGGGAATACGAGCTCTGCCATACGAATGAGCTCGGCATCAAGGGCGCGCATAATGTCGAGAATGCCCTGGCAGCCGTCGCTTCGGCGTTCTTTGCCGGCTGTGAGCCTGCGGCGATGGTGCCGGTGCTCAAGTCGTTCAGGGGCGTCGAGCATCGCATCGAGTATGTGACGACGATCGACGGCGTACCGTATTACAATGATTCAAAGGCGACGAATACGGACTCTGCCATCAAGGCGCTCGAGACATTTGATGGTCACATCATCCTGCTCGCAGGCGGCGACGACAAGATGACGGACCTCACGGATTTCATGAAGCTCGTCTGCGAGCGCGTCGATGAGCTCATTCTCATTGGCAGGGCCGCAGCAAGGTTCTATGATGCGGCCGTTGCAAACGGTTTTCCGGAGGCCCACATCTATGCGGCGGGTTATTCGATGGAAAAGGCCGTGGAGCTCGCACATGCACTGGCGAAGGAGCCGGATGTCGTGCTGCTTTCCCCGGCCTGTGCAAGCTTCGACATGTACCATGGCATGGCGGAACGCGGCCGCGATTTCAAACGCCTCGTTCATCTTTACGAACAGAATTGACCGGAGGGGATCATCTTGAACATCATCGTTTCCGGCGGTGGCACGGGCGGACATATCTACCCGGCCATCACCATCATACGCACGATACAGCAGCGCGTGCCGGATGCCAGATTCCTTTACGTCGGCACGAAACGCGGCCTCGAAGCGGATATCATCCCCAAGGAAGGGCTGCCGTTCACGACGGTGGATATCCAGGGCTTTGAGCGCCATCTGACGCCGGAAAACCTGCTGCGTGCCGGCCGTGCCATGGTCGGTGTCGCCAGGGCTGCGCGCATCGTGCGTCGCTTTCATCCCGATGTCGTCATCGGTACCGGCGGCTACGTCTGCGGGCCAATCCTGCTGGCTGCGAGCCTCATGCACATCCCGACGCTCATCCAGGAACAGAATGTCGTGCCGGGCATCACGAACAAGATCCTGGCCAAATTCGTGACGAAGATTGCGGCTGGCACGAAAGAGGCCATGCGTCATTTCCCGCAGGAAAAGGTCGTCTTCACGGGCAACCCTATCCGCAGCGAGGTACTCTCAGCTCAGCGCGAGGAGGGCGCGTCTGCTTTTGGCCTGGACCCTGCCAAGCTGACGGTGCTCGTTTCGGGCGGCAGCCGCGGTGCCCGCGCCATCAACCGGGCCATGATCGGCGTGCTCTCCCACGCTGCCCCGCATCCTGAGGTGCAGTTCCTCCATGTGACGGGCAAGAACGAGTACGAGGATGTATGTTCCCGTCTGCAGAAAGCCGGTGTGGATCTCGCAAAATACCCGCACATCCTGGTCAAGCCGTATCTTTACAACATGCCGCAGGCCATGGCGGCAGCGGATCTCGCCGTATTCCGTGCCGGAGCCACCGGCCTTGCGGAACTCACGGCCCGCGGCATTCCGTCCATACTGATTCCCTATCCGTATGCAGCGGAGAATCATCAGGAGCACAATGCCCGGGCTCTGGAGGAAGCAGGTGCTGCGAGGATGATCCTCAACAAGGACCTGACTTCTGAAACGCTCAGTGCCGTCCTGACGGAACTCTTGAGCGAGCCGCAGAAACTCCGCGACATGGCTCTGGCCAGCAAGAAAATGGGAAGACCGCAGGCTGCGGCTGACATTGCAAATCTCGTACTCGAAATAGCTAGAAAAGGACAAAGGTGATTGGCGTGCATAAAGAGCTGAAAGAGCTTAAAGGCATCAAGAAGATTCATTTCGTAGGAATTGGCGGCGCAGGCATGAGCCCGCTGGCCAAGATGATGATTGAACTTGGCTACGAGGTATCCGGTTCCGACCGCGAGGATTCGGGCATCATTGAGAAGCTGCGCGAGATGGGCGCGAAGATTTTCCTCGGCGGCCAGAAGGCGGAAAACGTGCGCGGCGCCGATGCCATCGTCGTCTCGACGGCCATCCCGTTTGACAACCCGGAGGTCCTGGCAGCCAAAGACCTCGGCATCACGAAGCTTCATCGTTCCGACATCAACGCGGCACTCGTCAATGAGTACAAGGGCATTGCCGTGGCCGGTGCGCACGGCAAGACGACGACGACCTCGATGCTCGGCGTCGCGCTGACACATGCCGGGGTCTCTCCCTCGGTCGTCGTGGGCGGCGAGGTGCCGGATCTTGGCACGAATGCAGAGCTCGGTGAAAGCGAATATCTCGTTTCAGAAGCCGATGAAAGCGACGGTTCGTTCCTCAAGCTCCATCCTCATATCGCAGTGGTCACGAATGTCGAAGATGACCATATGGACCATTACGGCACGATGGAGAACATCATCAAAGCCTTCACGCAGTTCATCCGGAATGTCGACAAGGAAAACGGTTATGCCGTCATCTGCTTCGACAATGAGAACCTCCGCCGCATGTCAAAGACGCTCGAGCACAGATACATCTCGTATGCAATCGACCATGAGGCTGATTATCGGGCAAAGAACATCACGCACAGCGGTACCGGCATTTCCTTCGACGTCTTCCATGGGGCGGAAGAGCTCGGCCATGTCGATCTCAACATCCCCGGCCGCCACAATGTCCTCGATGCCATGGCCTGCATTGTCACGGGCCTTTCCATCGGCGTGAGCTTCGAGAAGATGGCGGCTGGCCTGGCTGTCTTCCATGGCGCCAAGCGCCGTTTCCAGACGAAGGGCCGCGTGAACGGGGTATGGGTGGTCGACGATTATGCCCATCATCCGACGGAGATCGCAGCCACGCTCAAGGCCGCAAAAGAGACGGCTCCGAAGCGCCTGATTTGTGTCTTTCAGCCGCACCGTTATTCCCGCACGCAGCTGCTGCATGAGGAGTTCGGCAAGGCGTTCGTTTCGGCCGACGAACTTTTCGTGACGGATGTCTATGCGGCCGGCGAAGCGCCGATCCCGGGCATCAGCGGCAAGACCATCGTCGATGAAGTCTGCCGTCAGTCCGGCCAGTCCGTCCGCTACATCGAGGATCGCACGGCCATCGCGGCCCAGCTGAAGGATTTTGTACAGCCGGGCGATCTCGTCATCACCATGGGCGCCGGCAACATCTATCAGACGGGTGAAGAACTTGTCGCACTGCTGCAGAAATAAGAATCGAAAAGGAGTTTATACGAGATGAATCAGAAAAAAATCGTCGTCGTCATGGGCGGCCCTTCCACGGAAGCAGAGATTTCCCGCCAGACCGGTACGGCCATTCTCAAGGCCCTGCAGTCCAAAGGCTACAATGCTGAGGGCATGGAGCTCAATCCGCCGACGTTTGCTGAAGACATCAAGAAGAGCGGCTGTGCCATCGTGTTCAATGCACTGCATGGCAAATTCGGCGAAGACGGCGTCCTGCAGGGAACGCTTGATATGCTCGGCATCCCTTATACGGGCTCGGGCGTGCTCGCCGCAGCCGTCACGATGGACAAGGCTGCTTCCAAACGCGTCTTTGTGGCCGAGGGCATCTCGACGCCGCGTTCGCATACATATCACCGCTATGAGATGAAGCGCGATCTCGCCGGTGAGATTGAGCGTGACTTCTCTCTGCCGGTCGTGGTCAAGGCTGCTTCGCAGGGCTCGAGCATCGGCGTCTACATCGTTGAAACGAAGGACAAGCTGCAGGAGGCGCTGCAGGAGGCATTCACGTACAACGATGAAGTGCTCGTCGAAGAATTCATCCGCGGCCGGGAGCTGACGGTTGCCGTCTGGGGCAATGAGGAACAGAAAGAAGCATTCCCCATCATCGAGATCACGACGACGTCGGGCCGTTACGATTACGAGAGCAAGTACACGAAGGGCGCTTCGACGCACATCATTCCGGCACGCGTATCGCCGGAAAAGACGAAGGAGATACAGGATCTGGCTGTCAAGACCTTTACGGCCTGCGGCTGCAAGGGCGTGGCACGCGTTGACATGATGCTCAGTGAAGAGGAAAAGCCGTACGTCATCGAAGTCAATTCGGTACCGGGCATGACGGAGCTCTCCCTCGTTCCCGATGCAGGCCGGGCGATGGGCATCGAGTTCCCGGAGCTTTGCGAACGCATCCTGGAAATGGCAGGGTTCAAGAACTGATTGCCTGACGGCAATCAACGGACGCCGGACGTTTTGCTTTGTCCGGCGTTTTTTTGGATAAAGGGGGGAACAGAAGTTGGTGGAACAAGAACACAAGAAACATCGGAGCTTCAGACGGCTTCTGAGGGGGCTTCTGTTCCTGGCTGTCTGCGGCGGTATCATGGCAATCGTCATCTACACGCCGCTTTTCACCTTGAAGCATGTGGAGCTCCACGGCAATACATACCTGACGGAAGAACAGATTACGGACATCGGCCGCATCCACAAAGGGGAGCCTCTTTTTCAACTGCAGACGGACGTCGTGACGCAGAATCTCCTGCATGATCTGCGCGTGGAATCCGCTGTTGTACGCCGCCGCCTGCCGGATACCGTGGAAATCGAGGTGACGGAACGCAAGCCTGTGGCAACCATGGCCTGCGATTACGGATATCTCGATATCGACCGCAACGGCAAGGTACTGTCGGTCTACAAGAATCTGCACAATGTCCCGATTCCTCTGATCACGGGTATGGAGCTCACGAATCTCTACATCGGGGATGATGTGACGGATGAATATGTCAGGAAGGTTCTGTACTTCCTCAATCATCTCAATGCGGATACGCTGAACCAGATCTCAGAAGTCAATATTGCGCGGCCTGATGCTGTCGTGGCTTATACGAACGGTTCTGTGGAAATCCGCCTGGGACAGCTGGACCGTCTCGATGAGAAAGCCAGCCTGACCGATGATTTTGTCAGCGATCTCAAGACGAGCCGTCACATCATCGAGTACGTTGACTTCAGTTATGAAGCCCCCTTTATCCGCATGAAGGATATGCCTGCTGATACTGACAACGAAGGAGACAAACCATGATCAAGATCCGCAAGGGCAGCTGGTCCATCGCCTGCGTCTGTATGGTGCTCGGCTTCATGCTGGCCGTACAGTTCCGCACGACCCAGGATATGAAGGCTTCCGTGCCCTACCAGCGCGTCGAAGACGTTTCAGAACGCCTGCTGGCGACTGAGAAGGAACGGGATGCACTCAAGGAAGAAGTGCAGCGGCTGCAGTCCGGGCAGGGGAATCCTGCCGATGCGCAGCAGGAAGAACTGCGCGTCCTCTCGGGCACGACTGCGATGGAAGGAGAAGGCGTCATCGTGCGCCTTGACGACAGCACGGCTGCTTCAAAGGCGGGGGACAATCCCAACCTGTATCTCATCCATGACGATGATCTGCTGCGCGTCATCAACGAACTGCGGGCGGCAGGGGCAGAAGCCATATCCGTCAATGGACAGCGCCTGATCGGTACCTCTGAGATCCGCTGTGCCGGTCCGACACTCTCCGTCAACAATGTGCGTTCAGCACCGCCATTTGAGATCCGGGCCATCGGTGACAAGGGGACGCTTGAGAATTCGCTTAAGATGCGCGGCGGCGTAGCAGAAACACTGAAGGTATGGGGCATCAAACTCGAAGTGGAGACGAGTGATGCGGTCTACGTGCCGCCATACAAGGGTTCCTTTAAGCACACCTATGCACACGAGACTGCTGAGAGGGAGGGAGAAAAATGATCCTGCCAATCCTGGGCTTGCTCGCAGGCCTGATTCTGGGCTATCTCTGCCCCGTGCTGATTCCCTTTGCTTATGCAAAGCTTTTCTCGGTGGCCCTGCTGGCTGCGCTTGATGCCGTCTTTGGCGGCCTGCGCGCCGTGGCGGCCGATACATTCGATCAGGCGGTGTTCATCAGCGGTTTCTTCACGAATGCCCTGATGGCGGCCTTCCTGGTCTACATTGGCGACCGCCTGGGAATCGACCTCTATTACGTAGCGCTCCTGGCATTCGGCTTTCGGATCTTCAAGAATATGGCGGTCCTGCGTCGTCATATCCTCAAGAAAAAAGAGAAGAATAGTACCCCGCAATAAAAAATTTGTTTTGTCAGGGAATTAAAATTGTTGTTCGCTATGGCATTCGGGATAAAATGATGGTAAACTGGTAGAGGTATAGTATTTTTGCAAAAAAAGGACGATTGCCTGAGGAGTTTTGCAGGCATTACCAGATATTTCGTGATGGGGGTTAACGCTGTGTTTGAATTGGATGACAATGGGTTAGATCAACTGGCCAAAATCAAAGTAATCGGTGTGGGCGGCGGCGGCAGCAACGCTGTAAACCGCATGATCAATCTCGGCCTGCAGGGTGTGGAGTTCATTGCTGTCAATACGGATGCACAGGCATTGCTGAAGTCGCTGGCACCGAAGCGCATGCAGATCGGTGAGAAACTGACGCGCGGACTGGGCGCCGGTGCACAGCCGGAAATCGGTCAGAAAGCGGCAGAGGAAAGCCGTGACGATATCCTCGATACGCTGCGTGGTGCCGATATGGTCTTTGTCACGGCCGGCATGGGCGGTGGCACGGGTACAGGCGCAGCGCCCGTCGTGGCGGAATGTGCCCGTGAGATTGGTGCACTGACAGTTGGCGTTGTGACGCGCCCCTTTTCCTTTGAGGGCATGAAGCGCCGCCGCAATGCGGAATCCGGTATCGAGAACCTCAAGAAGCATGTCGATACCATCATTACGATTCCGAATGACCGTCTCATGCAGGTGGTTGACAAGAAAACGCCAATTACGCAGGCCTTCAGCATCGCTGATGATGTCCTGCGTCAGGGTGTCAAAGGTATTTCGGATCTCATCGCCCTGCCGGGCCTCATCAACCTCGACTTTGCGGATGTCAAGAGCATCATGAGCAATGCGGGGTCTGCTCTCATGGGCATTGGCGAGGCTTCAGGCGAGAATGCCGCCGTCGAGGCGGCCAAGGCGGCCATCGCATCGCCGCTGCTCGAGACGAGCATCGATGGTGCCCGTGGTGTCCTGCTCAATGTCACAGGTGCAGAGGAGAACCTCAGCATGTTTGAGGTCACGGAAGCTTCTGAAGCCATCGAGAAGGCTGCGGATTCGCAGGCGAACATCATCTGGGGCGCATCCATTGACAATTCCATGGGGGACACGGTGCGCGTCACGGTTATCGCGACGGGCTTTGATGCCCCGGAAGAACCAGTCGGTGTCCAGGATCAGCAGGCAGCACAGGACCAGCAGCCATCTGCGCAGCAGTCCGCCGACAAACCTGTCGGCAGCACGGTCGGTTCGGACAGCTTTATTGACATCCCTGTCTGGATGCGCCGCAAATAATTTTTAAAAAGTAGTTGACAAGTGCGTGAAGTACAGCTATAATAAATACTGTTCTTAACGCGCTTGTTAAGAAATGGGTAGGTGCCCGAGTGGTTAAAGGGAACAGACTGTAAATCTGTCATCTTCGGATTACGATGGTTCGAATCCATCCCTGCCCACCATTTTGGCGGCATAGCTCAGTTGGCTAGAGCATGCGGTTCATACCCGCAGTGTCCGGAGTTCAAATCTCTGTGCCGCCACCATATGACATCGTAAAGCCATCAACTTGGATTTTTTATTCCGGTTGATGGCTTTTTGCTTATTCCGACTTGCTGTTCGATCCGCAAAGACGCATGAGAACTTGTTGACTGGGAATCGAGTTTTTTACAAAAAGGTGTTGACAAACGCAGCACTATCCTGTATTATAATACAAGTCGCTGAGAGATACGGCCACTACGAACGAGCGCCTGGAAGGGCAGCCGGGTGAGTGGAAATC
>CABJCJ010000018.1 GCA_902364065.1 Veillonellaceae bacterium SB90 | reverse complement strand
TTATTTTTGATCAACTGTTCAACTTCATTTTACAACGAACCCTTTTAATTTTTCGATATTCATCATAATATCCTCCTGTATATTATATTCTCCTCTTTCTGTGACTTCATTCTGACAAGCATCAACCGCGTAATATAAGTCTATATAAATTCTACATTAACACCGCTAGCAGGCAGATTGGGGAAGGAAATCAGCAGCAGATGACCTCTTTTAGTTCCTGGCGCAGTGAGGAGAGGAGTTCCGGCGCCACGTCCGTATCCGTCACGAGCACATCGAGTTCCGACAAGCACGCAATGCGTTCAAAGCACTGGCAGCCGAGCTTCGTATGGTCGGCTGCCACAACGACTCTGCGTGCCTGCCGAATGAGACGGCGCTTCGTCTCGGCATCCGTATAATCCGGTGAGGTCAGGCCGCAGGAAATATCCAAAGCATTGGCCCCGAGAAAGGCAAGATCCACCTGGAAGCGCTCCATGAAATCCGTCGTCATCTGCCCCGAAAAGCCCCGTATTGCCGCCTGGTACACGCCGGGCACCATGATGAGGCAAGGCCCGTCCGCCCCGCTGAGCATCTGCGCACCATCCAGCGAAGCCGTCAGCACCGTGATGCCCCTGCGCGACCGCAGTTCCCGCGCGATAAGCTCCATCGTCGAGCCGCAGTCGAGATACACCGTCATGCCTTCCTGCACGAGCCCGGCACAAGTCCTGGCGATGCGGCGCTTCTCAAGCGGCATGCTCATCTGGCGCACCTGCAGCCCGTAAAGCGCCGCTGTCCCGTGATTGCGCACCGCCCCGCCGCGCACGATCGTAATGAGTCCCTGAGCCGCCATCACCTGGAAATCGCGGTGGATGGTCATCGCAGACACCTGCAGCTTCTCACAAAGCTCCGCCGTCGAACCAACCGGCGTGCGTTCCAGATACGACAGAATGCGCTGACGCCGCTCTGCCGCCTTTCCTGCCTTCATATCAAGAACCCCTTTCCCAGAAACAAATGCATGATTATTGTTATTCTGTTGTTATAATAACATATTTCTGTTGGTAATATAACATTAAAGGCACTTTCTTTGCGATTTTATGTTAGATATCAAACATATTGCTTGCTGAGTGGCTATCAGCAGCGTATCATAAGACTCAACGAAGCGCTTCCCAAGAATCCCTGCCCCGACGTCAAGCGGGAGATACCATCAGCCGATTAACTGTCAATCAACTGCAAAGGAGCATCTCACCATGAAACATCCCGAAAAAAAAAGCCTGCGAAATGAGCCAGAAAGAACTTGCCCGCTACATCGACCAGTCCGTCCTCAAACCGGAATTCACCGACGATGACATCCGCCGCTACATCAAAGAAGGCGTCGACTTCGGTTGTGCCACCGTCTGCATCAATCCCTCCTCGCTGCCGATTGCCCAGGAGCTCACGGCTGGTACAGAGACCGGCATCTGCGTCGTCTGCGACTTCCCCTTTGGCGACAGCACCACGACATCAAAAGTCCTGCAGGCAAAGGAATACTGCTGCACCTATCCCATCCAGGAACTCGACATCGTCGCCAACTTCGGCTGGATCCGCAGCCACCGCTGGGATGATGTGACCGCTGATATCGCCGCCGTCGTCAGCATCTGCCACCAGTACGGCACAGAAGTCAAGGTCATCTTCGAGACGGATGCCCTGACGGTACCGGAAGTCCGGCAGGCCTGCGAATGCGCCATTGCGGCCAAAGCCGATTTCGTCAAGACGAGCACGGGCTTCCTGACCGGTCACGAAAATCACGGCGCCACGCCGGAAATCATCCAGGTCATGCTCGATACCTGCGGCGACCGCATCAAAGTGAAGGGCAGCGGCTGCATCCGCACACGCGAACACTTCCTGCACCTCATCGATATGGGCATCGATCGCATGGGCGTCGGCTTCCGCTCCACCCCCATCGTGCTCGGCTATAAACCACAGGCATAAGATACAGCAAAAAATACCGCATCTCTATGAACTACAGTCACAAGAGATGCGGTATTTTATGTTTCCATACTTAGTATTCCGTTTACCGTCATCCAAACAGACGATTGCATTATTTGGAAACGGCGTGTCCCGAAATATCGAAATCGGCAGCGTTTACGTCAAGCAGGCCATCCGGGTTGATATTGGAATAGATGCCGGGACGAACTTCAAATCGTTTGAGATTGTCAGCATTTTCTTCCAAGATATCCTGCGTATAACTCTTTACATGATTGTACCAAAGCTCCATCATACGTATCGCTCCCTTTTATTTATTATATTTATTAATATATCTGTTTATTATTTATGTATATTATGACATGAATTTGAAGCGATGTAAAATATTTTCTTTTTTATAATAAATAATTTTTATTTATGGTAATTACCATTAATCATAAAAGAGCTGCTTGATACCTTGGAAAAACACTCCCCAAGGAACCAAGCGGCTCGGCAGTCAACCGTATCCGATTATTTGAACTTCAGGCCGTCGTGGAATGCTTTGCCGACGACGGGGCCTACCAGGCGATACGTCCTCGTGGCAATGTCAAACAGGATCGGCTGCAGCTTGTCGTAATCCACCACACCGTTCGTGAGTACGGATTCATCCGCCTGCTGGGCGATGATCTTGCCGACGAGAATTCCCGTCTCATCGTCGTAGCTTACGCACTCGCACTCGAGCGTTACCGGGAACTCTTCGATGATCGGTGCATTGACATGCGTGCTCTTATGGACGTGGCAGCTGGCCTTTTCGATCTTGTTTACCTTGTTGCCTGTCTCCACGCCAAAATAGTCGGCGATCTCCATCGTATCCTTCGTGGCAAACGCGACCGTAAAAGCCTTGGTATGCTTGACGTTCTCGGTCGTCTTATGCTTAGCCAGGAACAACGTGATTTCATCATAGTCCGACTGTGTTCCCCAGACCGCGTTCATCGCATTCGGCACGCCGTTCTCGTCATACGTCCCGATGATAAACACGCCCTCCGGCGCAATGCACGCTTTCTTTCCAGAAAATTCTACGCTCATATTCAAAACCCCCTTCTCTATAACGATCATTCTGAAGCATAATGTATATACGATTTATTTCTTCTATAAAGTAATAAAAAATCCTGCTAAGCAAATTTTTCGTTCGTTATAATACTATTTTCTATTCTGTCATTTTAGATTGAACAAACGTCTCCTGCGCTGAGAATTTTGCTGATTGACAGATGAAAACCATATGAGTATAATGAACACAGAATCAATTCTATAAGAAGGTCTTCAGTGGCGCTGAGGACTGGAGGACTGTGTGGCTGTTGTACGCTGATGGCGTGTGGCAGTCTATTTTTTTCGTTAACAGGAGGGGTATCCATGGCTACAGAAGTCACGAAAGAGTTTATCGTAGGCATGCCGAAAGCAGAGCTGCATCTGCACATCGAAGGCACGCTGGAGCCGGAATTGAAGCTGAAACTGGCTCAGAAGAATCATGTGGACATCGGCCAGACGACGATTGAGGAAGTGCGCGCTTCCTATCAGTACGACGATCTGGCATCGTTCCTGGCCGTCTACTATCCGGCTATGAATGTGCTGCAGACAGAAGAGGATTTCTATGACCTGGCTATGGAATATCTCCATCACGCTGCAGAAAACAACGTCCGTCATGCGGAAATCTTCTTTGATCCTCAGGCCCATACGAGCCGCGGCATCGCCTTTGAGACGTTCATCAACGGCCTCTACCGCGCGACGGTCGACGCCCGTGCACTCCATGTCGATGCCAGACTGATCATGTGCTTCCTGCGCGACCTGTCGCGTGAGTCGGCACGCAAGACGCTGGAAGAATCCCTGCCCTACCGCGACAAATTCATCGGCGTCGGCCTGGATTCCGATGAGCACAACAACCCGCCGATGAAATTCTTCAACCAGTTCACGCAGGCGGAGCAATACGGCCTGCACCTCACGGCACATGCGGACATCGACCAGAAGGATTCCATCGAGCACATCCGTGACCTGCTGGAAGTCATCGGCGTCGAGCGCATCGACCATGGCACCAACATCGTCGAGGACCCGGACCTTGTTGCGTATGCGGCCAAGCATCACATCGGCTTCACGACCTGCCCGCTGTCCAACACGTTCGTGCGCCCGGAGATGAAGGGACCGGAAGTGCTTGAACTCTTGTCCAAGGGCGTCAAGGTCTCGGCTCATTCCGACGACCCGGCCTACTTTGGCGGCTACATCAGCGACAACTACTACGCACTGGCCGACGCCTTCAATCTGACGAAGGAACAGGTCGTGACGCTGGCCCGCAACTCGTTCGAAACGTCCTGGATCAGCGATGAGCAGAAGGCCATCTATATTGCCGAGCTCGAAGCATATGCGCGGACTCACTAAGGAAACGCCCGTAACCCATTTAACGCATAACGAAACAAGAGGTATCTATTTTCATGTCTAACCAATCCACCGGAGTCCTGGAGAGACTCTTTCACCTGTCGGAAAACAACACCACGGTAAAGCGCGAATGCCTGGCCGGTCTGACGACCTTTGTCTCCATGGCCTACATTCTCTTTGTCAATCCGATCATCCTCGGCGATGCCGGCATGGATGCCGGCGCCGTCTTCACGGCCACGGCCCTGTCGGCCATCATGGGCTGCCTGCTCATGGGCTTCCTCGCGAATTACCCCATCGCCATCGCACCGGGCCTCGGCGATAACGCGTTCTTCACGTATTCGGTCGTGCTGGCCATGGGCATTCCCTGGCAGCAGGCCATGGGCGGCGTCTTCGTCGCGTCCATCCTGTTCACGCTGGTTTCCCTGTTCAAGATCCGCGAGATCATCATCGACGCCATCCCGCAGGACCTGAAGTACGCGATGGCCGCCGGTATCGGCATCTTCATCTCCTTCGTCGGCCTGCAGGGCGGCGGCATCGTCATAGCCGATCCGTCCTCCTTGGTCGCCATCGGTTCGTTCAAGGTGCCGACGACCTGGCTCACCATCTTCGGCTTGTTCGTCACGGCCATCCTCATGGCAAAGAAGGTTCCCGGTGCCATCTTTTATGGCATCGTCCTGACGGCCATCATGGGCCTCATCACTCAGATCATCCCACCACCGGAAAGCATCATTTCCATGGCACCGAGCCTTGATCCGACGTTTGGCGTTGGCGTCAGCAACATGACCTCCATCCTTTCGGATCCGCAGATGTGGGCCGTCGTCGTCATCTTCTTCCTCGTCGCATTCTTCGATACGGCAGGCACGCTCATCGGTCTTGCCCAGCAGGCTGGCATCATGCGCAACGGCAAGATGCCGCGCATCGGCCGCGCCCTCATGGCGGATTCCCTGTCCATGCTTGGCGGTGCCGTCATGGGCACGACGCCTACGGCAGCTTACGTCGAATCCTCGGCGGGCATTGCCGTCGGCGCTCGCACGGGACTGACGGCCATCGTCGTCGCCATCCTCTTCGCCTTCAGCATGATCTTCTCCCCGCTCCTGGCCGTCGTCACGGCTCAGGTCACGGCTCCGGCCCTGATCATCGTCGGCGTGCTCATGACGTCTTCCCTGCGCGAGATCCATTGGGATCAGTTTGAGGTGGCGTTCCCGGCCTTCATGGTCATCATCGGCATGCCGCTGACGTTCAACATCTCCTATGGTATCGCTTTTGGCTTCCTGTTCTACCCCATCCTGATGACGATTGCCGGACGCCGCAAGGAGCTCAATCCCCTCATCTGGGTGATGTTCGTGCTCTTCCTCGTCCTGCTGTACACCTTGACCATGCTTAAATTCTAAGGAGAATCGACATGCTTACGAAAGAACTGTTATCCGAGTACATCGATGCCGGCGCGGCCAAGCGGAAAGCCGACATGGCCATCCTTGGCGGCACGCTGATCAACGTCAATACGAGCGAATATTATAAGGCTGACGTAGCCATCTACAAAGGAAAGATTGTCGCCGTAGAAAGCGATATTTCCGACTACATCGATGCACATACGCAGAAAATCGATGCGACGGGAAAATATCTGGCGCCGGGACTCATCGACTGCCACATCCATGTGGAATGCAGCAAGATGAGCATGACCCGCTTTGCCCAGGCCGTCGTCCCGCACGGCACGACGAGCATCGTCAGCGGCCTCGATGAATACATCTCCGTCATCGGCGTCGACGGCCTCAAGACCATTTTCGACGAGGTCGACGCCTCGCCACTGAAGGTGTTCTGGGCGCTGCCGTACAAGACGCCGTACACGATCCCGGTTTCGACGATTGCCTATAACGTGACGGCCAAGGATCACGCCAAGTACCATCAGGACCCGCGCTGCTACGGCATCTGGGAGCTCGTGCGCGAAGCCGTCCAGACGAAGGACCCCGACACCATGGAAGCCCTGGTGCTCGCACAGAAATACCATCGCCCCATTTTCGGCTGCAGCCCGCTGGCAACCGGCAAGGCTCTCAACGAATATCTCATGAGCGGTGTCCGCGTCGATCACGAGAGCTACGACCACGAGGAGTTCCTCGAAAAGGCCCGCAAGGGTATTCATACGATCATCCGGGAATCCGCCGTCACGAAATTCCTCAAGGAGAATGTCCGCGCCATCACCGAGGGCGCACCTGGCATGGCCCGCCATACGAGCTTCTGCTCCGATGACGTGAATGCCCGCGGCATCCTCAAGGAAGGCCACATCGATCACATGGTGCATCTGGCCATTGCCGCCGGCGTCGAGCCCATGACAGCCATCCAGATGGCCACGATCAACGCTGCCGAAGCCTACCAGATCGACGATCATGTCGGCTCGATCGCACCGGGCAAGGATGCCGATATCCTGCTCGTCGATCAGCCGGGCACCTTCCAGGTGGAAACGGTCGTCAGCAAGGGTATGCTGGTCACCGAGAACGGCGAGAACAAATTCCACTACGTCATCCCGGATCGCGCGGACAATCTGCTTCATACCGTGCAGCATGCACCGCTGACGGCGGATGATTTCGCCTATCACGTGGATCTCGACGAAGGAACGGCCGTCGTCGAGACCATCAACAGCATCGGCCCCTTCATGCGCAAGCGCCGCGATGTCGAACTCGAAGTCCGCGGCGGTATTGTCCGCCCCAGTGCCGAAAAGGATGTGGCACTCGTATCGGTCATCGAACGCTATGGCTTGAACGGCAATATGTCCAAGGGCTTCATTTCCGGCTGGTCCTTCCAGAAAGGCGCGATTGCCACGACGGCGGCACCGGATGACAACAACCTCGTCGTCGCCGGCGCCAACTACGAGGACATGGCCCTGGCGGCCAACACGCTCATCGAGCAGGGCGGCGGACAGATTGTCGTCATCGACGGCAAGATCGTCTCGTTCCTGCCCCTGCCGATTGCCGGCATTGCCTCGGACCTTTCGCCGGAGGAACTGGCAGCCAAGGAAAACGAACTCGACGAAGCAGCAAAAGCCATCGGCAGCCGTCTCCCTGACCCGATTTTTTATCTCTCGTTCCTGCCCATCACGGCCATCCCGGATCTGGCCATCACCGACGGCGGCAACGTGGACTACACGAAGCTGTCCTACTTTGACCCCATCCTGGAACTGAAAAAATAAAACAAGATTCCCTCGCAAAAATGGAGCTATCCAGTAAGGACGGCTCCATTTTTATATTCCGTATCCAGTTGTCAGTTGTTCTGTCAGCAGATGAAATACATCGAGATCCCTTCCACATCAAATCAGGATTCCTGCGCAGTGGTCCAGTTCGTGCTGGACAATCTCGGCAGGAAAATCGCGAAATGTCTGCCGCTGCTTCTTGAATTTCAGATCGCGGTACTCCACCTCAAGCCAGGCATAGCGTTTCACTGGCCGTTCTCCATCGAGAGACAGGCAGCCTTCGCTCGTCTCATACTGCTCCTTCGCGTGGCGGACGACCACTGGATTCAGCATCGCCAGGTAGGCATGGCCGACGCAGATGGCGATGATGCACTTGCGCTCGCCAATCATGTTCGCCGCCAGACCGACGCAGCGGCCGGCATTGGCCTTGAGCGTATCAATGAGGTCTTCGGCAATCGGCACATCCTTGCGCTCCGCTGCCACGGACGGCTGCGACAGGAAAAACGTGTCGCGTACAATGTCACGGATCATGATGAAATTCCCTTTCTCTTCTTTGCCTGTTCAATCAGATCAGCGGCCTCCTCAAAGGCAACCGGCAGATATGCTTCTTCCCACTCGCGCCCCTTCTTTTCTTGTGCCTTGATCTGCTGCCACCCCGTCAGCGGCTGGCCGTCATCATCGAGCATCGGCTCGTGGAAGACATGCGGATGACGGCGCACCATCTTATCCGCCGCCGCAGCCGCAACATCCGCCAGTGAAAAGAATCCTTCTTCCTGTGCCAGCTGCGCATGAAAAATCACCTGCAGCAGGAGGTCGCCGAGTTCTTCCTTGAGATTCTCGGCCCTGCCCGTCTCCTTCAAGATATCGATCCCGCCGATCACCTCCGCCGCTTCCTCTATGCAGGCAGGCTTCAAGCTCTCATGCGTCTGCACCCGGTCCCAGGGGCACCCGTCCGGCCCCCGCAGCTTTGCCACGATTTCACAGAGCCGCCCAACTTCCTCCCATGGATTCTTTTCTTCAGCCAATTTACGCATCCTTTCTCATGTTCCTTCATTCCATGCGGCAGAACAGCCTGCCTGTCACGGATTCTTCTCGTTGAGTTCCTCGACCAGGCTGGCCGGCAAGATGATACTCGTCATGCCATAGGCAAATGCTGCCAGCTGATACGGCTGGTAGATGAGTGCCACCTGGCCGCGTCCCGCGAGGTAGAAATTGCCGCTGAGCGGCTGACTGGCATAATCCCGGAACAACTGCTGCCTCGTGAGCACCTTCCCGCTGCCGCTGAATACCGTCTGATTGTAGATCCGCCAGGCATCATCGGAGCCAATCCTCACGAAATCACGGATGCTCATGCGCGCACCATTCACCCTGCTGTACGTGACGCCGCGGTAATACGGCATCCCGTGCGCCGCCCCACGGTTATACGTCCAGAGGCAAAGGACGAGAGAAACGTAGTCCTTTCCCTCATATTTCAGCTTATACGATACCTTTTCTTCATCGTATGAATAGTCAAGCCTGTTCCTCATGTCTTCGATCTGGCTGCGGATATCCGCATTTATCGCTGCTTCCACCGCTGCCTTATCCTTGATGTGAACGACAGGATACTGCGAGTCCTGATTCCCAGTCTTCACCACCTCCGTCGAGATACTCGCCGAAGCGGTCGGACAGGAAACAAATGCCGACGACACACCCACCGCTGCTGCCAGCAGCATGGCAGACCAGAAAGACGCTTTCATCTTCATCACTCCTTCATTCCTTGAACTTGAATTTATTATTATTATAAGATTAAAATTCGCTGCCTCTCTGCAGAATCCTGCTCGATTAGGACCGCGATACAAAAAGCACCGCCAAAGCGATGCTTTTTCTATCCGCACTCAATCGAACAGCAGGCTCTTCTCTTTTTCATACTGCGTCATATTCGTCAGGCAAAGCCAGAAAAACAGCCCCTGCGCAAAATGGGCCCCGGCCATAAGACGCCGCAGCCTGCACGCTAAATTCGCTCGATTCAAATGTGCCGCTCTCCATGTCCAGATACCTTTTCGATCAACGAGACCACTTCTACGTGCGAAGTCATCGGAAACATATCGACGGGCTGGACTTTTTTGGCTTTATAGCCGAGTTTTTCGAGGATGGCGAGGTCGCGGGCGAGGCTGGCGGGATTGCAGGAGACGTAGACAATGCGGTCGGGATGCATGTTGGCGAAGGTCTTGAGGACCGTCTCGGTGCAGCCGGCACGCGGCGGGTCGACGACGACGACATCGGCGCGCACGCCCTGCTTGTAGAGGCGCGGCATGACTTCGGTGGCATCGCCGACGATGAATTCGGCGTTGCGGACGTTGTTGTCGCGGGCGTTTTTCTGTGCGTCGAGGATGGCGGGCTTGACGATCTCGATGCCGTAGACCTCGCGCGCTTTCTGGGCAAGGAACAGTGTGATCGTGCCGGTACCGCAGTAGGCATCAATGACGGTTTCTTCGCCTTTGAGGTTCGCGAATTCCAGAGCCTTGCCGTAGAGGACTTCGGCCTGTTTCGTGTTGACCTGGAAGAAGGAACGCGGCGAAATGTGGAACTGCAGGCGGCCGATGCGGTCGAGGATGGTCGGCTTGCCCCAGAGAAGTTTCGTCTCGCGTCCCATGATGACGTTGTTGCGGTACGTCTGGATGTTCTGATGGATGCTGACGACGTGCGGCAGGCGGCTGCGCAGAGCCTTGACGAATTCCTTTTCGCGCGGCAGCTGCTTCGTGGCGGTGACGAGCACGACCATGAGCTCCCCTTTTTCGCCGACGCGCCCGACGACGTGGCGCAGAACGCCGGTGTGGCGATCTTCATCGTAAACGGGGATGCGCAGCTCCGTGATGATGTCACGCACGGTGTTGACGATCTCGTTGTTGCCTTCCTTCTGGATATGGCAGTCGCGCGTATCGATGATCTCATGGCTGCCCTGGGCAAAGCAGCCGATGACGGTCCTGCCCTTGACGCGGCCGATGGGGAACTGCATCTTGTTGCGGTAATTCCAGGGGCTCTCGGCACCGATGGTCGGCTCGACAAAGAGATCCTTCTGGCCGCCGATGCGCGTGACGGCGTCGATGACCTGCTGGCGCTTGGCCTTGAGTTGTGCCATGTAGTCGAGGTGCTGGAGCTGGCAGCCGCCGCACTGCTCATAGATGGAGCAGACTGGCGTGACGCGGTCGCGGCTCGCGCGCAGGACCTTGACGAGATGTCCCTTGGCGTACGTTTTCTTGACCTCGTCAATGACGGCCTGCACGGCCTCTCCAGGCAGGGCTCCCGGCACGAAGACCGTGAAGTCTTCGTAACGCCCTACTCCTTCGCCGCTCGTGCCGAGCGTGCGGATCTCGATCTCATATGATTTTCCTTTTTCGACGGGAACTTTATGTTTCATGATATTTATCCTTTTGCAAATGTCAGTTTCTCAAAGAGTTCCTCTGGGCTGGCGAGGATGACCCTGGCACCGTGTTCGAGGAGCTCTGCCTCCGGGCGGAAGCCCCAGAGGACGCCGACGGGCAGGAAGCCGGCATTGACAGCCGTGTCCATGTCGACGCTCGTGTCGCCGAAGTAAGCGACCTCTTCGGGGTTCACACCATATTCCCTGGCCATCATGAGGACTTTTTTCGGATCCGGCTTGATGGGCAGGCCCGGGCGGTCGCCCATGACGGTCGTGAAGGTCCCGGCAGGGAACATGCCGCCGATGATTTCGTCAGCTGCCTGCTGATGCTTGTTCGTGCAGACGCCAAGGGGTATGCCCTGTGCCTTGAGCCGGTCGAGCATCGCCTGGATGCCGGGGAATGGCCCCGTGTGGTCGCGATGATGCTCGTAAATGGCCTGATAGCGCTTCATCGCCTCGAGCACGAAGGCTTCATCGGCTGCTTTTTCCTTGGGCAGCGTGCGTTCGATGAGTTTTTTCGAACCGTTGCCGAGATAGTAGCGGTATGCATCGACCGGGTGCGTCGGGAACCCGTACGAAGTGAGCATTTCATTGACACTGATGGCCAGGTCCTCGAGCGTATCGACGAGCGTGCCGTCGAGGTCGAAGATAGCGGCTTTGTATTTCATGGCGATTCACCTTCCTGTTTATCAAAAACCTTCCCCAGAGGGGAAGGCTTTGCTTGTGTCTATCCTGTTTTAGTCAGCGAGCTTTTCGGCGAGCATCTTGTTGACCATCTGCGGGTTGGCTTTGCCGCGCGTGGCCTTCATGACCTGGCCGACGAGGGCGCCGATGGCTTTCTTCTTGCCGCCCTTGTACTCTTCGACAGCCTTCGGGTTTGCGGCGATGGCTGCGTCGACGGCTGCCTCGATGGCACCCGTGTCCGTGATCTGGACGAGGCCCTTGTCCTTGACAATCTTCTCCGGGTCGTCCTCGTTCGTCCACATCTCCTTGAAGACCTTCTTGGCAATCTTGCCGGAGATCGTATCCTTCATGATGAGGCCAATCATCTTGCCGAGGCGCTCCGCGCTGACCGGAGATTTCGCGATGTCGATGCCATCCTCGTTGAGGTTCTTGGCGAGGTCGCCCATGATCCAGTTGGCTGCGAGCTTCGGATCAGCCCCCGTCGCCACGACGGCGTCGAAGTACTCGGCCATGGCGCGCGAGCTCGTGATGATGCCGGCATCGTAATCAGACAGGCCGAATTCCTTCTCGAGGCGGGCACGGCGGGCATCCGGCAGCTCCGGCAGCTCGCTGCGGTACTTCTCGATGGTTTCCTCGCTCGTGACGATGGGCGGCAGGTCCGGCTCCGGCATGTAGCGGTAGTCGTGAGCATTTTCCTTGCTGCGCATGGAAAGCGTGATGCCGCGGGCCGGGTCGAACGTGCGCGTCTCCTGGATGACATGGCCGCCGTCCTCAAGGACCTCTTCCTGACGCTCAATCTCATAGTTGATGGCGTCCTCGAGGTTCTTGAAGGAATTGATGTTCTTCATCTCCGTACGGGTACCGAGCTCCTCGGTTCCGGCCGGACGCAGGGAAACGTTGATGTCGGCGCGCAGATTGCCTTCTTCCATGCGGCAGTTCGACACATCGATGTACTCCATGATGGCCTTAATCTTCTCCATGTAGGCGCGGGCCTCTTCCGCCGAGCGCAGATCCGGCTCCGAGACAATCTCGAGGAGAGGCACGCCCGTGCGGTTGTAGTCGACGTTGCTCGTCGCGGAATCCTTGATTGTCGTGCCGGAGTGCACGAGCTTGCCGGCATCCTCTTCCATGTGGATGCGCGTCAGGCGGATGCGCTTCTTCTCACCGTCGACATCGATGTCGACCCAGCCGTGCTCAGCGATTGGCAGGTCGTACTGCGACGTCTGCCAGTTCTTCGGCAGATCCGGATAATAGTAGTTCTTGCGGTCAAATTTGCTGTATTTGTTGATCGTACAGTTCGTGGCGAGACCGGCCTTGATGCCGAACTCGACGACGCGCTTGTTGACAGACGGCAGCACACCCGGCAGGCCCAGGCAGACCGGGCAGACATGCGTGTTCTGCTCCGCGCCGAAGCCCGTCGCGCAGCCGCAGAAAATCTTCGTTTTCGTCTTGAGCTCGCAGTGGATCTCAAGACCGATGACTGCTTCGTATTTCATCAGTTGTTCCCTCCCAGATCAGCCATTTCCTTGTGGTAGTCCTGGCTCTGCTCATACGTATAGGCTGCACGGATCAGCGTGGCCTCGTCGAGGGCTTTGCCGATGATCTGCAGGCCGATGGGCAGCCCCTTGCTGCTCTTGCCGCACGGGATGGAGATGCCGGGCAGGCCGGCGAGGTTCAAGGGAACCGTGCAGACATCCTGCAGGTACATCTGCAGGGGGTCAGCGATCATCTCGCCGATTTTGAAAGCCGGCGTCGGTGCGGTCGGGGCCATGATGACATCGACTTTCTTGAACGCTTCCATGTAATCCTGCTGGACGAGCGTGCGGACCTTGAGGGCCTTAAGGTAATACGCATCGTAATAGCCGGCGGAAAGCGCGTAGTTGCCGATCATGATGCGGCGCTTGACTTCCTCACCGAATTTCTCATCGCGCGTATTCGTCATCATCTGGACGAGATCCTCGCCGTCGACGCGTTCACCGTAGCTGACGCCGTCATAGCGTTCGAGGTTCGTGGCCGCTTCAGCCGGCGCGATGAGGTAGTAGGTCGAAATCGCATATTCCGTATGCGGCAGGGAAATCTCGACGACTTCCGCGCCGAGCTCCTTGTATTTCTCGATGGCGGCGCGGACGGCCTGCTCGACCTCGGGGTCCATGCCCTTGACGAAATACTCTTTCGGCAGGCCAATCTTGAGGCCCTTGACGTCTTCGACGAGGGATTTCGTGTAGTCCGGCACGTCTGCCGTGCTCGACGTGGAATCCATTTCATCGTGGCCGGCGATGATGTTGAGCAGGTGCGCGCAGTCCGTGACATCGCGCGTCAGCGGTCCGATCTGATCGAGCGAGGACGCGTAGGCGACGAGGCCGTAGCGCGAGACGCGGCCATATGTCGGTTTCATGCCGACGACGCCGCAGAAAGATGCCGGCTGGCGGATGGATCCGCCCGTATCGGAGCCGAGGGCCCAGATGGCCGTACCGGCAGCGACGGCCGCCGCACTGCCGCCCGATGAGCCGCCCGGCACGCAGTCGAGGTTCCAGGGGTTATGCGTCACGTGGTAAGCGGAGTTCTCCGTCGAGCCGCCCATGGCAAATTCATCCATGTTGACCTTGCCGAGCAGGACGGGGTTCTCCGCCTTGATCTTCGTCATGACCGTGGCATCATAAGGCGGCACGAAATGCTCGAGGATTTTCGAGGCGCACGTCGTCTTGACGCCCTTCGTGCAGATATTGTCCTTGATGGCACCCGGGATGCCTTCGAGGAAGGAGATCTCCTCCCCGTTTGCAATCTTCTCGTCGACGGCTGCCGCCTGCTTCAGCGCTTCCTCACGCGTGATCGTCAGGTAGGCCTCGACATCGCCTTCGACCTCATCGATGCGCTGCAGGACGTCCTGCGTCAGCTCCACCGAGGTGATTTCTTTATTGACGAGCATGTCGTGGAGGACATGCGCCGGTTTCTCATATAATCTCACAATCGTTCCTCCCGTCAGTCCTCAAGTACCTTCGGCACCTTGAAATAACCGTCTTCCTGCAGCGGCGCATTCTGGAGTGCGGCCTCACGCGGCAGCGACGGCTTGACGACATCTTCGCGGAACACGTTCTGCATCGGCAGCGCGTACGTCGTCGGCTTAACGTCATCCGTATTGACCTGAGAAAGATTGTCCATATACGTCAGGATCGAGTCCATCTGCTTGATGTACGTCTCAGCCTTGCCTTCCGGTACGGACAGGCGGGAAAGGACTGCTACGTTTTCCAGATCTTCTTTCGTAACTTTCATGTTTTCACCATCCAAAATCAACTTGTTTGCGAATCCATCCCTCATTATAACACAAAACCCCCGGAAATGAGAACCGAGGGTTTGCCGCTTTTGCTGCGAGGCGGCCGCCGCCAGTATGTCGGGCTGTCTCAGAGCATCGTCAGCGGGTCGATGTCGATGGCGACATCGGTGCGCAGATGCAGCCCCTCCTGACGCAGGAAGGCCTGAGCGGCGGGAAGATTCCCCGTCTTGATGAGCACGACGAAGCGGTAGACGCCGCGGAAGCAGGCAATCATCGCCGGCGACGGCCCGATGATCTTCTGCTCGGAAACACCTGCAAAGAACTGCTCGAAGTGATGGATGAGCGTTGTGGCTTCCTGCCTGGCCTTCTCCTCATCCTCCGACTGATAGAGCAGCTTGATGAGGCGGCTGTACGGCGGGTAGAAAAGCTCCTTGCGCAGCGTGAGTTCCTTGGCGAAGAAGCCTTCGTAGTCCTGCCGGATGCCGCAGGTGACGGCGTAATGGTCGGGATTGTACGTCTGGATGACGACTTCGCCGCGTAGGCCGTGGCGTCCGGCCCGTCCGGCCGTCTGCGTGATGAGCATGAAGCAGCGCTCGGCCGCGCGAAAATCCGGCATGTTGAGGCTCGAATCCGCGCTGATGACGCCGACGGCCGTGACATTGGGAATGTCGTGGCCCTTGGCGACCATCTGCGTGCCGAGCAGAATGTCGTATTCCTGCCGGCGGAAGCTCGCGAGTATATCCTGATGGGCGAATTTTGTCGTCGTCGTGTCGCGGTCCATGCGGATGACGCGGGCCGATGGCACGAGCTCGCGCAGCTCCTGCTCGAGCTTTTCCGTGCCGGAGCCGAAATACTTGATGTAGCGGCTGCCGCATTTGGGGCAGACGTCGGGCACGGGCTCCTGCACATCGCAGTGATGGCAGAGCAGCCTGCCGCTGCGGTGGTAGACGAGCGGCAAGCCGCAGTAACGGCAGCGGATGACTTCGCCGCACGATCGGCACATGACGAACGTCGAGAAACCACGGCGGTTCAGCATGATGATGACCTGCTGATGGCGCGCAATCGTGCGCTCGATGAGCTGGCGCAGCGCTCCCGATATGATGTGGCGGTTGCCCATGCGCAGCTCCTGCCGCATGTCGACGCAGTGAACGACCGGCAGCGGCATATCGCCGATGCGCTTCGGCATGGTGAGCAGCGTGAGCTCCCCTGTCCTGGCACGGTAATACGATTCCATCGAAGGCGTCGCGCTGCCGAGCAGCAGGATGGCATCGTGGAGCCCGGCGAGCTTTTCTGCGACCACGCGCGCATGGTAGCGCGGCGATTCATCCTGCTTGTAGCTCATATCCTGTTCCTCGTCAAGGATGATGAGGCCGATGTCATCGGCCGGCGTAAAGAGTGCCGAGCGCGCACCGATGATGATGCCCGCCTCTTGGCGGCGCACGCGGATGATGGCGTCGTTGCGCTCCGCGAGGCTCAGCCGGCTGTGCATGACGACGAGATCATCGGGGAAATACGCCTTGAATGCCAGGACGACCTGTCCCGTCAGGGCGATTTCCGGCACGAGCACGATGACGGTGCGGCCAGCCGCCCGCACGCGCCTTGCCATCTCGATGTAGACCTGCGTCTTGCCGCTGCCCGTGACGCCCTTGAGCAGGAAGCCGTGATACTGATGCTGCATGAGGAAGGGCATCATCGCCTGGAGAGCATGTTCCTGATCGTCCGTGAGCTCGATATGGCGCCGCCTGCTCTTCGCGTCGCGATAGCTGTCGCGCAGTACGCGGCGCTTGCAGACCTTGACGAGCCCGGCTTCTTCAAGATGCTTGACCGTCTGCGCGGAAATCTTCTTTTCCTTCAGCGCCTGCATCGTCTGCTCACCCTCATCCTGCAGAACGGTCAGCAGGTGGCACTGGGCCCTGCGGCGCTCGTAGGATGCGAGAAGCTCCGGAGTCACCTCCGTCTTGAGGCAGACGATCTTCTCGTACTGTGCCACATCGCGCTTCGTGGCCTCGTATTCCTTGCGGATCAGGTGGTAGCGCAGCATTTTCGCAAGCCAGTCTTCGATGTCAGCCTGCCAGTCCGGCAGGGCCTTGGCGATGGTCCCCTTTTTCTTCGGCCCTTCGCGCAGCAGGTAGTCGTAGATAGCGCGGCAGGCTGGCATCGAGAGCATCACATGGCCTTCAGCCTCCTCCACGGCGTCGTAGACGGCCGTGATGCGCAGGCCGCTCTTTCCCGGCATGAAGAGGCGCATGATCTCGGCCAGTGAGCAGAGGTAGAACCCCGCGAGCCAGCGGGCAATCTCGATCATCTGCGGCGTGAACCAGCATTCTTCATCGACAGCAGATACGATATCCTTGAGCGGCCGTTCCGGCTCTCTGGCGAGTTCTGACGTGCGCAGCACGAAGCCCTCAACCCTGCGTCCGCCGAAGGGCACAAAAACGCGCCAGCCGGGCCCGATGTAGGCAAGCTCTGCTGGCACGCGGTACGTATACGCTTTGGCGATGCTCTTGACGGGTATATTCACGAAAACATCAGCGGTTTTCATAATGATAAAATCCTTCCCTGACTGTAATTCTGTCGCGCTGCCATCCCATGGCTGCGCTCATCCGAGATCCAGCTCCGTGTCGCTCCGGAGCTTTATGGCTTCCGCCAGATGCTCCGGGGCGATTTCGTCCGTGCCGGCAAGGTCTGCAATCGTGCGGGCCACCTTGATGATGCGGTCGTACGAGCGCGCCGAGAGGTCGAATTTGCGGAAGGCGAGCTCGAGCAGGCTCTGGACGTCCGGCTTGAGCGGGCAGGTCTCGCGGATGACGGCATGGTTCATCTGCGCGTTGTGAAAGAGATGGTACGGCGCCAGGCGCTCGCGCTGACGCCTGCGCGCCGTTTCCACGCGGGCACGGATGGCGGCGGAGGATTCCGCCCGTCGCGTGGCGGAAAGCTCCTCGTAGCGGACGCGCGGCACGCGGATGTGGATGTCGATGCGGTCGAGCAGGGGGCCTGAAATCTTGCGGGTGTAGCGCTTGATTTCCGTCGGCGTGCAGTCGCAGACATGGCCGCCCGCCTCATCGCCGTAATAGCCGCAGGGACACGGGTTCATCGCACAGACGAGGATCATGTTCGACGGGAAAGTCAGCGTCGCATGGATCCTGGCAATGGTCACAGCCCTGTCTTCGAGCGGCTGACGGAGTACCTCAAGCGTGCGTTTCGAGAATTCCGGCAGCTCGTCGAGGAACAAGACGCCATGATGCGAGAGCGTGACTTCACCGGGACGCGGCACGCTGCCGCCGCCGATCATCGCGACCATCGAGGTCGTATGGTGCGGGCTGCGGAAGGGCCGCTCGGTGATGAGGCCGCCGCCCGGCGGCAGGAGGCCGGCGATGCTGTAGATTTTCGTGACCTCGAGCGCCTCCTCGCGCGTGAGCCGCGGCAGGATGGAACTCATGCGGCGGGCCAGCATGGTCTTCCCGGACCCCGGCACTCCAACCATCAGCACATTGTGCCCGCCGGCCGCCGCGATCTCAAGTGCCCGTTTCGCCTGGAACTGCCCTTGCACATCGGCAAAATCCTCCTGCCCCTGCTGCATTGCCTCTGCCTCCTCCGGCACGGCCGGCGAAAGCTCCCGCTCCCCGAGGAAGAAATCGACGGCTTCCTTCAGCGTGTGCAGCACATAGACCGCAATCCCTTCGACCAGCAGGGCTTCGTTGGCGTTTTCCGCCGCGACAAAGACCGCGCGGAGGCCCTGATTGCGTGCCGCGATGGTCATCGGCAGCACGCCGTGGACACCGCGACACTCGCCCTCCAGCGAGAGCTCCGCCATAAAAAGGCTCGTGGACAGGCGCTCGGCCGGGATGAGCCCGTAGGCAGCCAGGAGCCCCATGGCAATCGGCAGGTCAAGTCCCGGACTGTCCTTGCGGATGGAAGCCGGCGCCAGATTGATCGTCACGTTTTCCTGACGCAGCTGCACGCCGGAATTGCGGATGGCCCGGCGCACGCGTTCCTTTGATTCGCGCACGGCCGTATCCGGCAGGCCGACGATGTCAAAAGCAGGCAGGCCGGCAGCCGCATCGACTTCCACGTCGATGATAAGCCCGTCCACGCCCAGCGTAGTTCCTCCAAACGATCTTGCAAACAAACCGCTTCCCTCCTCCAGCCATCACGTTTCAAACGCACCGGGCAGATGGCGCAGCCGCCATCCCGCCGCAGCGTAAACCTCAATGACATCAAAGCGGCAGAAGCAATCCTCCCGATCGTTCTGCCGCAGGAAACAGCGTGCTGCAAAGATGATTTTCTGCTGCTTCCGGCAGCCGACGGCCTGCGCCGGCGAACCATAACGGCCCGTGCGGCGCGTCTTGACTTCCACAAAGACAAGCATCCCGTTCTTTTCTGCCACGATGTCGAGCTCGGCTCCACGCACGCGGAAATTGCGTGCGAGAATGCGATACCCCCGCGTTTCCAGATAAGAAGCCGCCAGCGCTTCGCCCTGACGGCCGAGTTCGTCCTTGTCCATGTCAAGCCCTCCACCGGATTCTGCTTCAGCAGACGATCCTCACACGAATGCACACGAATATTTTCTTACAATTCTTATTTTTATTATAGGCTATCCCCATGAGCACGTCAACCGCGCAGCTGCTGCACGAGAGAGCGCACGGGCTCGAACGAAACGCGATGAATCGGGCAGGGCCCGTACTTCCTGAGCGCTTCGATATGCTGAGCCGTGCCGTAGCCCTTGTGCTGCGCAAAACCGTACTCCGGATAAAGCTTGTCGTACTCGTCCATGAGCCGGTCACGCGTGACCTTGGCAATGATCGAGGCGGCAGCAATCGAAGCCGACTTCGCATCGCCCTTGATGATGGATGACGACGGCATCGGCAGATTCTCAAGCGGCACGGCATCGATTAAGACTTCCTGCGGCTGCGGCTTGAGGGCAAAGATGGCCTCATACATGCCATTGATCGTCGCCTGATAGATATTGACGCGGTCGATGGTCGCCGCATCCACCAGCGTCGAGCTCACAGCTATGGCCTTCGCCTGAATCTCATCAAAGAGCTCCTCCCTGACCTTGGCCGAGAGTTTCTTCGAATCGTTGAGCTTCGGGATGCAGAGGTCGTGCGGCAGAATGACAGCCGCTACCGAGACGGGTCCTGCGAGCGGCCCGCGGCCCGCCTCATCGACACCGGCGACAATCTCGCGGCCTTCGGCCCAGGCCAGATGCTCATACCGGTACATGGCAAGCAGCCGTTCGTGCTCGGCCTGCGCCCGCTCATAGCGGCGCACCAGCGTCCCCACAGCCTTGCGCGAATCAGCGCGGCAGGCCGCAAGGAAGTCCTCCGTGATCTGACCTGCGGCAAAGACAGCCGTTAATTCTTTAATCGTAGAGTCCCTGACGTCCTTCATGCGTCCGCCCCTTCCTCAGCCGGTGCTTCGGCAGCAGCCGGGACCTCATCGAGCGTCACGAGCCCGAGCTTGCCCGCACGGAATTCATTGAGGACAATCTGCTGGGCTTTCTCAAGGTCAACCAAGCCGCCCTTGACGAGACAGCCGCGCTTGCGGCCGACGGCTTCCAGGAGCTCGAGCCCCGTCTCCGGCAGCTCGCCCTTGAATTTGAACCGCTCCATCAGCCGCTCCGGATAATCGCGGCGCATGACGGAGAGCAGCAGCGCAGTCACCTGCTCCCGGTCGTAAATCTCATCGTTGATGGCCCCCGTAAATGCCAGCTTGAGCCCGACCGTCTGATCCTCAAACTTCGGCCACAAGATACCCGGCGTATCGAGGAGGTCGAGCGCTGCCCCGATCTTGATCCACTGTTTTGCACGCGTCACGCCCGGCTTATCGGCAGCCTTTGCCTTGACGGCTCCGGCCAGCCGGTTGATGAGTGACGATTTGCCGACATTCGGGATGCCGAGGATCATGCAGCGCGCCGCGCGCGGGCGCCCGCCCTTCTTGACGAAACGGTCCGTCTTCGGGCGCGCGAGTTCTTCTGCCTTCGCGACGAGCTGCTTCATGCCGCGCCCTTTCACCGAATCGATGGCCACGGCCGGAATCCCCTGAGAGCGGAAATATGCCAGCCAGCGCTTTGTGCTGGCGGGGTCCGCCAGATCCGATTTATTGAGCGCGATGAGCCGCGGCTTATCCTTGATGATCTCCGCCAGCATGGGGTTGGCGCTGCTCGCCGGAATGCGCGCATCCAAAAGCTCAATGACGACATCGACAAGCTTCAGATTCTCCTCGATGAGCCGCTGCGCCTTCTTCATGTGGCCAGGGAACCACTGTATCCCTGGCAAATCATTTCGTTCTTCTTTATCCATATATTCTTGTTCCCTTCCATTTTATAATTGATGCGTAACGTATTGTTCATTTTATTGTATCGGACTTATCGCGCCTTGTAAAGCTCAGACGACTTACTCGATTTTCGTCATTCATCATTCGAAATCCATAAGAAAACATGGTAAAATAAAAGCATCTGAACAGAAAATCCATTTACTTCTCAAGGAGTGATTTCGATGAAACTGCATCATGCTGCATACGCATTCATCCCCGCACTGGCGTTCTGCCTCAGCGCTGTTTCGCTGCCGACGGCCTCTGCTTCTTTTGGCACGGGCATCGGCGTATCGTTCCCGGCCTCGGGCGGACACAGCACGGAGATCGTGCCTTCCTATGCGGCCTTCAGCTTCGACCAGGTCATCGAGGAACTGACCGTGGAAGAAAAGCATGGCCGTCTCGTCATGGAGCTCAAGGTCACGAACGACAGCGACAGCGATTATTTCGTCGCACACCGTAACGGACAGGTCTACGATTTCGCCATCCTCGACAAGAACGGCAAGACGCTCTACCGCTGGTCGGACGGCATGGCCTTCACGCAGGCGCTGACGAGTTCTTCCGTGTCCGCGCACAAGAGCGAGGTCTACACGGCCGAACTCGACCGCAAGAAATACCGTGAAATCAAGGACGACGCCGTGCTCGTGACGGCCTGGCTCGTCGATACACCCTACAAGCTCACGACGCGCATGCCGACCAAGGTGGGCAGCTCGACGCCGGTGACGCTGCACGGCGGCATCATCATTGGCGACGGCCCCTGGTACGATGACTGAGTGCCTTGAACGGCCGGACTGACGCCAAGGCGAAATCGTGTTATAATAAAAAGAAATCTGCCGATAGACAAACGATCAAAAAGGATGTGTATAATTCTTGGATAGTACTGACGCGGGCCTCTTGCTCGTCTTACTCTTACTCTTAGTTGCTACGGACGGCTTCTTCTCGCTGCTCGAGACAGCAGTGACCGAAAGCCGGCGCGGACGTCTCGAAAAACTGGCCGAGGACGGCGATGCCGATGCAGAAGCCGCTCTCGAGCTGCTGGAGTCCCCCGAGGAAGCCCTGTCGCTCATGCAGGTCGGCATCACGCTGACCGGCATCCTCACGGGCATCACGGCGGGCGTGCTCGCCGCGCCGCTGCTTGCGGGGCTCATCTCCTTCGTGCCGCACGCCTGGGGCATTTCGCTCGTCGTGAGCATCGTCGTCATCACATACATCACGCTGCTGTTCTCGGAATTCCTGCCGAAAAAGACGGCGCTCCAGCAGCCCGAGAAGGTCCTGCTCAAATACCACAAGACGCTGCGCCGCATGATCCGCCTGGCACGCCCCCTCATCTCCGTGCTCTCCACCTCGGCCAACGGCGTCCTGCTGCTGCTCGGCGTCAACCCGCATGTCGAAGATACCGTCACGGAAGATGAAGTCAAGGACCTCATCGAACAGGGAACGGAAGACGGCACCTTCGAGAAGTCCGAGCAGGCCATGGTCGACCGCATCTTCCGCATGAGCGACCAGACGGCCTATTCCCTGATGACGCCGCGCACGCAGATGCTCTGGCTGGACCTCACGGATTCCCTCAAGCACAACCTGCGCGTCATCCGCGAGCATCCGCAGAATGTCTTCCCCGTCGGCCGCGAGAACCTCGATGATTTCTGCGGTGTCCTCTACGCCAAGGATCTCCTCAACGCCTCGCTCGAGCGCAAATCGCTCGATCTCGCACAGTACATCCGCAAGCCCATGTGCGTGCCGCGCTCAATGGAAACGTTCCGCGTGCTCGAGAAATTCCGCGACACGGGCATCCACGAAGCCATGGTGCTCGATGAGTACGGCGGCGTCGTGGGGTTCATCACGCTCAACGACATCATGCAGGAAATCATCGGTGACTCGATGTCAAACGTCGAGCCGGATCCGGTCCAGTTCACGCCGCGCGACGAGAACTCGTGGTACGTCGACGGCCTCTGCTCCATCGACGAGTTCAAGGAACGCTTCGACATCGCAGAGCTGCCGGACGAGGACCACGACCATTACCAGACGATGGGCGGTTTCCTGACGTCAGCGTTCGGCTACATCCCGAAAGTCGCCGAGAAATGCGAATGGAACGGCTTCACGTTTGAAGTCGTCGATATGGATCGCGCGCGCATCGACAAGATCCTCGTGACGCGCCACGAAACGCCGGACGGCCAGGACGACGCCAAAGGCGGGGAAGCTGCATCTCGCGACAAGGCAGCGGAAAAAGACTCCCTGCCCAGCAAGGCCTGAGGCTGATGGTACCAGCATCACATACGATTGCCCTGACGGCATAGAAAACGGGAGGGTGACATCATATCCGGATGTCACCCTCCCGTTTATTATGCTGTATTTGTGACGCTTCTCCTGCAAATCATTCCTGTTTATCAGGAGCTGCCGCTGGCGTCTCAGGTGCATCAGCAGGAGACTTTTCCCGTTTTTCCTGCTCGAGTGACTGAAGCTCTGCGGCTTTCTTCGCCTCGTCAGATGCGTCCTTCTGCTCGTCGGCCAGCAGGCGCTTCTCGGCTTCTTCGACCTGCTGCTCCTCGCTCTCATCGCCCTTGAGGATCTTCATGAATTCCTCGCCGGTGATGGTTTCCTTTTCATAGAGGAAGGCCGCGAGTTCATCGAGCTTATCCATGTGCTCCCGGAGCAGGCGGGTGGCCTTCTCATGCTGCTTGCGCACGAGCTCGACAACCCGCTTGTCGATCTGCTGCTGTGTCGCAGCCGAGCAGGTCAGGCTCGTATCGCCCCCGAGATAGCGGTTGTTGACCGTTTCCATGGCGACCATGTCGAATTCCTCGCTCATGCCGTAGCGCGTGATCATCGCGCGGGCCAGCTTCGTCGCCTGTTCGATATCATTCGACGCACCCGTGCTCACGAGCCCGAACTTGACTTCTTCGGCGGCACGGCCGGCCGTAAAGGTCGCAATCTTGTTCTCGAGCTCTTCCTTCGAAAGGATGTATTTATCCTGCTGCTCGACCTGCATCGTGTAGCCGAGAGCACCCGATGTACGCGGGATGATCGTGATTTTCTGGACCGGCGCCGAATGCGACTGCAGGGCCGCGACGAGCGCATGGCCGATCTCGTGATACGCCACCGTGCGCTTCTCCTTGTCGGAGAGGATGGCGTTCTTCTTCTGATAGCCGGCGATGACGACCTCGACGCTTTCTTCGAGGTCGGCCTCCGTCACCTCATGGCGGCCATCGCGCACGGCGCGCAGCGCACCTTCATTGATGATGTTCGCCAGCTCAGCACCAGAGGCACCGGCTGCCATGCGCGCGATGGTGTGGAAATTGACATCCGCTGCCATGCGGACCTTCCGGGCATGGACCTTGAGGATATCCTCACGGCCCTGGAGATCCGGCAGCTCAACCGGCACGCGGCGGTCGAAGCGGCCCGGGCGCAGGAGCGCGGGGTCAAGGGATTCCGGACGGTTCGTCGCCGCGAGGATGATGACGCCCGTATTGCCCTCGAAGCCGTCCATCTCGGTCAGCAGCTGGTTGAGCGTCTGCTCGCGCTCATCGTTGCCCATCGCGGCTCCCGTACGCTTCTGTCCGATGGCATCGATCTCATCGATGAAGACGATGCACGGTGCCTTCTCCTTGGCCTGTTTGAAGAGGTCGCGGACCTTCGATGCGCCCATGCCGACGAACATCTCGACGAATTCCGAGCCGGCAATCGAGAAGAACGGCACGTTGGCCTCCCCGGCGACGGCCTTCGCGAGCATCGTCTTACCAGTGCCCGGAGGACCGACGAGCAGGACGCCCTTCGGCATCGAAGCACCGATGCTCGAGTACTTCTCAGGATTATGCAGGTAATCGACGATCTCCGAAAGGTTTTCCTTCGCTTCATCCTCACCGGCGACATCCTTGAAGTGGATGCCCTCCGAGGACGGCACGTAAATCTTGGCCTGATTGCCGGAACCGCCGAACATCATGGAATTGCCGCCTGCGCGGTCCATGAGCTTGCGGCTCATATACTGGCCGATGGCAAAGAAGATCAGGAGCGGAAGGATCCAGGCCAGGAAGAAGCTCAGGAGAGGCGATGTCTCCTCCTTGATATCCTGTGTGAAGGTCGCACCGGATTCCTGCAGGCGTTCGGCGAGATTCGGGTCATTCATGATGCCCGTCTTGTATTTCTTGCTGTCGTCCTTCAAGGTGTAGAGAATCTGGTTCGACTGGATCTCCACATGGTCGATCTTCTTGTCGTCGATACATTCCATGAAGGTACTGTAATCCACCGGCTGGATCTGTGCCTCCTCAAAGTAAGGCTTGGCCATCTCATTGAACATCAGGATGACGAACAGAACCAGGATGTAATAAAACGCCATGGGTTTTTTCGGCGATTTTACCTCTTTCATAAGCATCTCCTCCTGTATGAAAAAGCCCCTGCGCCGACGGCTGCAGGGGCAGGAATCACGCCTTGATGTAAAGCGCTTTAACGGCGATATCCACCTCATGCACGACCATGCCGGTCATGAACTCCACCGCTTCACGGACCTGCTGCTGTGCCTGCTGGATGAGCGTCGGGATGTGGTTCCCATACGTCAGCACGACTTCACAGGAAATGCAGATACCCTGGTCTTCCTCGCCGGCGAGCAAGTGCCGAACATGGATGCTGCTGACCTTGCTGAACGGTCCCTTCTCCATGATGACGTTGCGCACGATGGACTTGATGGCCGTATCCTCGATGCTGAGTTTGCCGTAATAGCTGAATACGGGCCGCACGATGGATTTCTCACCGAGGCGGCGCCGCCTCGTCGAGGAACGCTTGAAAAAGGACTGCAGCGGATCGATGAGATAGCCGGAAAAATGCGGCTTGAGCTCAATAGTCGGCACGGGGATGATGTGCTTGCCCTGCTTCAGGCGGTAAAAGCGCGCCTTCTCCATCTCCGACTGCGTCGCAATATCCTCAATGTGGATGATCTTCGCGATGGCCGGCAGATGCAAGGTCTTCGTGATCTTGTGCACCATGTTTTCCGAGGTGCCAAGAATCAGGATGCGGTGCGGCTTGACCGCATCGATGGCCTGTCGGACCTCTTCGGCATGCCCGGGCAGGATGAAGATGGCGCGCCGCACGGCCATGATCTTGCTTTTCTCTTTTTTGGCCGAATGACCGGCGATGATCTTGCCATCCTTGATGAGAATGCCGTCATCGATGATCGCATCGGCGTGGTTCTTGTGCGCGACGATGAGCGCCCGGTGGCTCTTGCCCGTACCACTCGGGCCTACTAATGCAATCACGTCCATCTTACGTTCTCCTTACATTCATGGTTCAGAGTTTCTGCGTCGGGCGGTAAAACTTCTCCGCGTACGAATCCTCGACGGTGAAGACACCGAGCTTGTCGGGGTAACGCGTCGGGAAGCCGTGATAATCCGAACCGCCCGAGGGAAGCAAATGGTATTCCTGGGCCATTGCCAGGTAACGCGCAGTGTCTTCCCGGTCATGGCGCGGATAGAAGACCTCGATGCCGTCGATGCCACGCTGGCAGATACTGCGCACGAGCTCATCATCGCCAACGAGCTTCGGATGGGCGAGCACCGAGACGCCGCCAGCCTCCTTGATGAGGCTGATGATCTCTTCCACCTCGAGATGATAGTGCGGCACGTAAGCCGGCTTGCCTTTCTGGAGGACGGCCTCAAAAGCCGCCTGCACCGTTGGGAAATAGCCCTTGTCCACCAGCACGCGGCCGATGTGGGAGCGGCTGATGGAGCGGCTGTCGCCGGCAATCGTCAGCACTTCCGTCTCACTGATGTCGTAGCCGAGGCCCTGGAGCTTCTCGACCATCTCACTGAAGCGCGTCCAGCGCGCCTCCGTGACCTCGTTGAGCTTATCCGCCAGCTTGGCGTAGTAAATATCAATATTGTATCCAAGAATATGAATCTCATGCAGGGGGTGATGGGCGCTGAATTCGATTCCAGGAATCAGCTTGATTCCCCGGGCCGGGTACAGGCCGTTCTCGTAGAGATGGCTGATTCCCTCCACCGTATCATGGTCCGTGATGGCCATGTAGGTCAGTCCTGCTTCTTTTCCTGCGGCTACGAGTTCTTCGGGCGTCAGTTTTCCGTCCGAATAAGTCGTATGCGTATGCAGATCGCTTGGCATCCTGAAGTCACTCCTATACTATGTTTCACCGCGGCTCAACGATGAGCTTGATGGCTGTGCGTTCTTCCCCATCGATCTTAATGTCGGTAAAGGCCGGGATACAGATGAGGTCTACGCCATGAGGTGCTACAAAGCCGCGCGCGATGGCCACAGCTTTGACCGCCTGGTTCAAGGCTCCTGCGCCGATGGCCTGCATCTCTGCACTGCCATTCTCGCGGATGACGCCCGCCAGAGCACCTGCTACGGAATTGGGATTGGATTTTGCAGAAACTTTCAAGATTTCCATATGAGCACGACCTCCTTGTTCAATCTGATGCTTGTTCTTGCACTACAAACACTTGTCATATTTACAGCCAGTATTCCTACTACTGGTCTATAATTCGTCGCAGGCCGCTCAAATCCTTCTTTTTCCTGTTATTTTCTGCACTCGGTCATTCTTCTGTGCATGTCTTATTCGTGGAGGAAAATGCGCTCGATGGACTTCGTCCGGTTCGTCGCATCATCGATCTCGACGATGACGGCACAGTAAATGCACGGTCCCTCCGCGAGGTCAAAGCGCACGGGCATCGCCGTCGTGAACTTGCGCAGGATGATGTCGGTCTTCACACCGAGCACCGAGTCGCGCGGGCCGACCATGCCAAGATCCGTGATATAGGCTGTCCCCTTCGGCAGCAGGCGCTCGTCAGCCGTCTGCACGTGCGTGTGCGTGCCGACGACGCCGTTGACGCGGCCGTCGAGATAGAAGCCCATGGCCATCTTCTCCGATGTCGTTTCCGCATGGAAGTCCAGGAAGATGATGTCGCACTCCTGTTTCATTTCGCGCAGGAGTTCCTCAACCTTCTGGAACGGGCAGTCGAGCGGCGGCATGAAGGCACGGCCCGAGAGGTTCATGACGCCGACGTTCTTCGCCTTGAACGGGTAGGAGCACCAGCCCTTGCCGGGCGTCCCCTCCGGATAATTGGCCGGGCGGATGAGGAAGGGCTCATCGTCGATGAACGAGAGCACGTCCTTCTTGTCCCAGACGTGGTTGCCCGACGTGACGATGTCGGCGCCGGCGCGGTAGAGTTCATCGAGTGCCTTGCGCGTAAAGCCTTTGCCGCCTGCGGAGTTCTCTCCGTTGACGATGACGACATCGATGTTCTTCTCCTCACGGAGTTTCGGCGTATAATTCTGGAATGTGCGGCGGCCCGGACGGCCGATGACATCCCCTACCAGCATGATTCGCAATATGATCTCCTCTTTTCTCTTTTGCCGCGTGATGATCAGCGGTTGTAGACGACCACGCGGTCGCCTTCGCGCACACCGACCATGCGGCTCCTGAAACGCATCTCCTGTGCCTGCCCGAGCATCTGGTCGAGCAGGTCGCTCTGGACGGTCGCGAAATCATTTTCGAGGTTGTCGAGGGAATGATTGTCCACGACGAGCGCCTGACCAAAGGTCGTCTGCATCAGCTCGGTGATGAGCGTGAGTTCACCGCGCCGCAGCGTCGCCACTTCGCGCGTGATGTGCAGGAGCACCGTCTTGTCCCCGACGGCCTCGCCCGTGATGGCCAGGTATGGCTTCTGTCCATCCTCCAGCGCATGGTAGGTATCGAGACTTTCCTGCAGGAAATGCGTGAAGGGATTGATCTTGTCCCAGTCAATCTCGCCCTGCAGGATGAAATCGAGGACGAGGTCCCCCATCTTCGGATCATACTGCACCGAGCTGACCTCCGGGTAGCAGACGAGCAGCGAGGCCAGGAACTGGATGCCGGCCTTGTCCTGCACTTTGTTGTACGCGCCTGGGGAGCGCAGCCAATTGAAACCAAACATAATTATCCCCTCTAAGCGACTGAGGGTCCGGGGCAGACGCCCCGCACCCTCAGTACATGGTATTTTTGCTTTTGCTTATTTCGCATAATCGACGACGCGCGTCTCGCGGATGACCGTGGCCTTGATCTGGCCAGGATACTCGAGCTCGTCCTCGATCTTCTTGACGATATTGTGTGCCAGTGCAGCAGCTTCGGCATCGTCCACCTTGTCCGGCTTGACCATGACGCGGATCTCACGGCCGGCCTGGATGGCAAAGCAGCGCTCAACGCCATCGAAGGACTCGGCAATCTCCTCAAGGCTCTTGAGGCGCTTGAGATACGATTCGAGGCTTTCACGGCGCGCGCCCGGGCGTGCCGCCGACACGGCATCAGCCGCTGAGACGAGGACGGATTCCACGCAGGTCGGTTCCACATCGCCGTGATGGGAAACGATGGCGTTGATGACATCCTTCGACTCGCGATACTTGCGCGCGATATCGCCGCCGATCGACGTATGGGAGCCCTCGACCTCGTGGTCGATGGCCTTGCCGATATCGTGGAGCAGGCCGGCGCGCTTGGCGAGCATGACATCGCAGCCGAGCTCGGCTGCCATGACGCCGGCGAGATGCGAGACTTCCACGGAATGGTTAAGCACGTTCTGGCCGTAACTCGTGCGGTAACGCAGGCGGCCCAGGAGCTTGATGAGCTCCGGATGCAGGCCATGGACGCCCGTCTCGAACGTCGCCTGCTCGCCGGCTTCCTTGATGCGCTGGTCGACTTCGCGCTTGGCCTTCTCGACCATCTCCTCGATGCGTGCCGGATGGATGCGGCCATCCTGGATCAGCTTCTCGAGTGCGATGCGCGCGATCTCACGGCGCACGGGATCGAAGCCCGACAGGATGACGGCTTCCGGCGTATCATCGATGATGAGGTCGATGCCCGTCAGCGTTTCGAGCGTGCGGATATTGCGGCCCTCGCGGCCGATGATGCGGCCCTTCATCTCGTCGTTCGGCAGGGCCACGACGGAGACGGTCGTCTCGGCGACGTGGTCGGCTGCACAGCGCTGGATGGCAATCGACAGGATCTCGCGGGCCTTCTTGTCCGCTTCATCCTTCGTCTGCTGCTCGTACTCCTTGATTTTCATGGCCTTCTCGTGCTTGAGCTCTTCCTCAGCTTCTGCCATGAGCATCGTGCGGGCTTCCTCAGCCGTCAGGCTCGAGATGCGTTCGAGCTCAGCCTTCTGCTGCTCGTGCATCTCATCGATGGCCGCCTGGCTCTTGTCGAGGCGGACTTCCTTGCGGGTCAGGGCCTCCTCTTTCTTCTCGACGGACTCGAGCTTGCGATCCAGGTTCTCTTCCTTCTGCACGACACGGCGCTCCTGACGCTGGAGCTCCGAACGGCGCTCTTTCGTGTCGCGATCGAGTTCCTGACGCAGACGGTGGATATCTTCCTTCGCTTCGAGCAGAGCTTCCTTCTTTTTCGTCTCGCCCCTCTTCTCAGCGTCTTCTACAATTCGTTTTGCTTCAGCTTCGGCGGAACCGATCTGTGCCTCAGCCGTGCGCTTGCGCATCACGTAGCCGATGCCGGAACCGACAAATACTGCTACTATTACCGCTAATATTATTGTAACGATAATATTCACCCCCCTTTTCTTTTTTTGCTTTCATGCTTTTATTTTTGTATTGGTTGTTGTACGTCCTGGCATACGTGACATAACTATACCTTTCCATTTTATAGTTTTTTATATCCAGTGTCAAGAAAACGGCCCCCGGAATTGTGGTCGAAAAACCATGCGGAAGCCGCTTTTTGAGTATTATTTTCAGTCCCAGCTGCTCTCATCGAGCAGCACGACGTAAAAAATCCTGCCGTAGAAATCCGTATCGACGAGACGGCCCTTGTCGAGCACGCGGCGCAAGCGGCCTTTCTTGGTGATAATGCGGTAAACGACGGCGTCCGTCCCCGTGCTGCCGGACGCAGCAATCTGCTCGTCAATACTCGTTTCCACGCGGTCGTAATCATCGGGATGCACAATGCCGCGGAACGTCCCATTCGTATAGGCGAGGAACTCTTCAAGCGTATCGCAGTCGAACAGATGGATGAGCTCGAGATTCGCAAAGAGAATCTCCTCCTGCTCATCGGCCTTGTAGATGAGAATGGCTCCCGGCAGATGCATCGCAATATCCTGCAGGCCGAATGCCAGCTGGCTCCGGCCGGCTTCGCCGACATGCGGCTGGTACTGGGACAGCCCCTGTTTGCCGCGCAGCTTCACCGCGTAGAGCGCGGCATCGGCGCACTGGAAGAGACTTGAGCGCGAACGGGCCTGTGTCGGGTATTCGGCGTACCCCATCGAAATCGTATAGGAGTGCACTTTGCCGTCATAGCGGAACAGGTGGCGCCGCGTGGCAAAGCCGTCCAGGAGCGGGCCTGCCTCTGCCGCTGACATTCCGCGGAACAGCGCGCAGAATTCATCGCCGCCATTGCGGCCGACAAAAGCCACATCCGAGAAATGCTGCTGCATCGTGCGGGCGAGATTCTTCAGGGCCTCGTCGCCGGCGCGGTGGCTGTTGAGATCGTTGACGAGCTTGAAATTATCGATATCGATGATGACGGCCGTCGCCTTCTCCTCCGGATGCTTGCGCAGCCATTTTGAAACGGCTTCATCAAATCCCTGCCGGTTGTAGAGTCCCGTCAGGGAATCCGTATTGGCCATGCGGTGCAGATGACTGCGCCGTTCCTGCAGCTTGAGCAGGAGCATGGTCATCCCCGTCAGAAGGAGGACAATCCCGAGGCCCAGCAGAAATGACAGAACGAGCGGAAACGAAGGCTGCCAGCCCCTCTCCGGCATGACCTCAAGCTTCCAGTAACAGCCGCCGTAGAAAAACGTCTGCGCTTCCGGACGGTCCAGGTACTCCCTGGAGGCCAGGACCACATGATATTCATCATCTCCTGGTTCCGTCTTGGAAAGCCGGTACTCGTTGTGCGTGGCCTTGA
The DNA here is from genome assembly GCA_902364065.1 of Veillonellaceae bacterium SB90. Classification (GTDB taxonomy): domain Bacteria; phylum Bacillota; class Negativicutes; order Selenomonadales; family Selenomonadaceae; genus Mitsuokella. Next base: position 20,982 of record CABJCJ010000018.1, on the reverse strand, counting down.
GATCATTTGCCATGCTCTCAAAGATGTCCGGCGCCTTGAGAACGACGATGGAAAAGCCCCAGAAGCGTTCCGTCCCGTCCGGGTTCTCAAAGAAAATGGGCTGACGCACGGCGAGGCCTTCATGGCCCTCGCTGAGCTGAAACGGCCCCTGGATGATCGTGGCCTTGTTGTCACGGCTGTACGTGACGCTCTGCACGCGGTCAGGCAGGGCGAAGAGGTTCTCCTTGCCGATGATGCGGGCCGATTCCGGATAGACATCGGCGATGATGCCGTCAGGAGCCAGCTGGATGCTGTCGATATAGGGACTCCTCTGCATCATGCCGGCGGCTGCTTTGGCGAAATTCCTCGGCATGCCGCCCTCATCCATGATCATATAGGCCATCATGTCCGTGGCAATGCTGCTGCGGTTGAAATCCTTCTCGAGTTCATCGGCATAGATCTGGGCATTGAGGGAGCAGCGGTCCCGCATCATCATCTCTTCGTTCTTCGCCAGGCGGCTCACGATCAGCAGGAAGATCAGGAGACCGACAACAAAGACAGCCAAAGGAATGAGTCTTCTTTTATAACGATTGGCGTTCCGCTTCATGATTTGCTCCTTTTCGACCTCGCATCGCCATCCACTTTCTTTATAATATCACAAAACAGGCCTCATTCCTTCGCAGCGAGGCCTGTTGATAAATATTTTTATTGATTGGAACTTTTGACCAGTTCCTCCATGGTCTTCATATGCCGCACGGTGTAGAGCATCGTGCGCAGCAGCGAGAAGCCCAGGATGGCGCCCGTACCCTCGCCGAGGCACATCTCCGCATGGATTGGCGCGTCATCCGGCCTGATGCCGCCCGCGCGCAAAGCAACGGCTGTGCCGGGTTCCTTGGAAAGGTGTGTCGGAATGGCCATCTTCGTCACTTCGGGATTGATCCGGACGGCGCAGGCCAGGGCCACGGCCGTGATGAAGCCGTCGAGCAGGAACGGGATGCGTTCTTCCGCGCAGGCCAGCATGGCTCCGCAGAGCGCGGCGAGGTCAAAGCCGCCCACGCAGCGCAGGATGTCCTGCGGCGTCTTCATCAGGGGCCGGTAGTGCTTCGTGGCCGCCGCGATGACCTCGCGCTTGCACAGCACGATCTCCGGATGACCGGGATTGGCGCCGCAGCCCGTGATATCCTCAAGGTCCGCACCGGTCAGCGCATGCAGCACGGCAGCCGATGTCGTCGTATTGCCAATGCCCATCTCGCCGAAAGAAAGCAGATTGCAGCCTTCCTTCTGTGCCTGCCGGACCATCTCACGGCCTACATCGCAGGCACGCCAGAAGCTGCGCTCGCTCATGGCCGGGCTCTCGAGAAAGTTCTCCGTCCCCTTCGCAATCTTGCGGTCGATGCCGACGGCTTCATCGCTCCTGATGCCGACATCCACCACGGAAAGCGGTACCTGCTGGACCTGGCAGAAGCAGCTGATGGCCGCGCGGCCCTCCACCATATTCTTTGCCTGCAGATACGTGATATCCTGGTCCTGTGCCACGACACCGGCCGCGACGATGCCATTGTCGGCCGCAAACACGAAATGATGCGGCCGCAGCTCCCACTCAATCTGCGGCCAGGCGCTGAAGAGCTTCTGCACCTCTTTTTCCAGGAGCCCCAGGCTGCCAGGCGGCACGGCCATCCGCGCCGTCAGGCGCTGTGCTTTATCCATCAGCATCTTGGCCCCTCCCTTCTGAATCATGTTAAATCTTGAGTTCCACACCGCTCTTCTTCTCGCGCATGAGGATTTCCGTCAGGTGCACGACCTGCGCACCGGCCTCAAGCGGCGGGATGCCATGCGCGTAGATATTCGAGACGACCGTGCGCTGAGACTCCGGCTTCTCGCTGCTGGCCTCATACGCCATGTAAACACTCATGCTCTCGCCCGTCGCGAGGCCCGGGCGTTCGCCGATGAGCTGGATCGTGACCTTGGCGCCGAGTGCTTCGCTGATCTTGTCCATCGTCGCCACGCGACTGTAACGCACGAAAATCGGCGTGCCGACGCGATAGCCCTTTTCCTCGAAACCATCCATCATGATGGCGTAGATATCGCGAAGGTTCGCATTGATGGCAAAACCGCTGAGCCCGTCCGCCACGATGATCTGCACATCGGGATCGTGGATGCAGTCTCTCTCGATGGCCGCCATGGTTTCTGCCGAGAAAATGCGGCCACGGTCCGGCCGGCGGACGTATTCCTCCTTGTCTTTTACAAGCGTCTGCACCTTGTAGAAGCCCATCTCATCGATGAGCGTCTCATCGATATCGGTCCAGACGGCATCCTGGGCAATAGCATGATCGGCGCGGAATTTCAAGAGCGTCTCCGTCTTGAACCGGTCGCCGGCGCGGCCGATGCCCAGGCGTGCATTCGTCGTCTGCTTGAGTCTCCTGATCATCTCCAGATTCCGCGGATGGTCGACGAGCACCTTGTCCTTGACTTCCGGCAGGGAAACATCCGGCACGAAATCATTTCCGACAGTCTGTTCGCAATTCATACGGCTTTGCCTCCCTGCATCATGTGATCAACGTGGAAAAATATCGACGGGTCCCCTGCCAATCCGGTCAGGTGCCCTTCTTCATCGAGAATGCCGAGTTCCTGCAGGCGCTGCGCAAATTCGCGGATGGGCTTCTTGCCCGTGAGGCGCCGCAGGGATGCCACATCGTGGTAGCTCGTCGTCTGGTACATCAGCATGACGTCATCGCCGCCCGGAATGCCCATGATGTAGTTGCAGTCCGCCATGGCGAGCATCATCGCGAGATTCTCGAGATCATTCTGGTCGGCGCGCATATGATTCGTGTAGCAGACATCGCAGCCCATCGGGATGCCCGTGAGCTTGCCCATGAAGTGATCCTCGAGGCCGGCGCGGATCATCTGGCGGCCATCGTAGAGGTACTCCGGACCGATGAAGCCCACGACCGTATTGACGAGGAACGGATGGTAGCGCTTCGCGAAGGCGTAGCAGCGTGCCTCCATGACGAGCTGATCGGCACCGTGATGGCCGTCCGACGAGAGCTCCGAGCCCTGCCCCGTCTCAAAATACATGAAGTTCGGCCCGGTCGAGCTCTTCTTCTCCTTCATGATGGCGTACGCTTCATCCATGAGTGCGACATTGATGCCGAAGGCGCGGCTCGCCTTCTCGGAACCCGCCAGGCTCTGGAACATCAGATCCATCGGCGCGAGGTTCTTCTCGAGCACCTTCATCTGCGTCGTGACATGGGCGAGCACACAGTTCTGCGTCGGCAGCTGCCACTTGTTCATGAATTCCTTGAATTCCTTGAGGATATCCGCCACGCTGTCCATCGTATCAACGGCAGGATTGAGCCCGATCACGGCATCACCGACGCCGTAGCTGATGCCCTCCATGACGGAAGCCATGATGCCTTCGGGGTTGTCCGTCGCATGATTCGGCTGCAGGCGCGCCGAAAGCGTGCCCGGCCGGCCGATGGTTGTGTTGCAGGTGGCTTCCACATGCATCTTCTGCGCCGCATAGACGAGATCCATATTCGACATGAGCTTGGCGACGCCCGCCACCATCTCCGCCGTCAGACCCGGACGGATTGCAGCGATTTCCTCTGGCTGCGCCGCCAGCAGGAATTCGCGGAATTCCCCGACCGTCAGCGACTGAATCTTCTGGTAAACATCTTCATCCACAGCGTCCTGGTCCGCGCGCGTCACATCGTCGTCCTCGTAAGGCACGACGGGATTCTCACGCAGGTCCCGGAGCGTCATATCGGCCAGCACGGCCTTGGCGGCCACGCGCTCGACATTGCCGCGCGCCGCGATGCCGGCGAGCATATCGCCGGATTTTTCTTCATTGGCCTTGGCCAGCACGTCCTTGACATCGCGGAATGCATAGATCTGGCCAAAAAGTGTTGTCTTTAACTTCATGAAAATTTCCTGCTTTCCTTATAGCAAGCCTTCCTTATAAATACAGGAAAGACTGTATCAGCTCTTGAAAATCAGCGTCTTAACGATGACGGGCACCGTGCCGGCCACCGAATGGCCCACGTCGATGTAATCGCCCGGCAGCGCGCGGATGCGGTCGAGACAGATGATGCGCCGCCCGCCGGCCTGACGCTTCATCAGGAGTCCCAGGGCCTTCGCGAGGTCCTGCTCGAGAACGACGAGCAGCAGGCCGCGCTCGCCGGCCGTCGCGGCAACCAGGCTGTGCGCGAGCTGCTTGAGCGCCGTATAATCACTGCGTCCGGGACCGGAAAACGCGATGGCCACCTGCTGATTTTTCGGATAGATGGCGCGTTTCATGCGATATTCGCTGACAATCGTTCTCGGCCGCTCCGGGTGGTCGAGACGGATGACGGGGATGTTCTTGAGCGGGGCCCAGTCATCGTGCATGAGTACCGTGCTGCCACTCAGATGGATGGCATGGCTGCCCGCGCCAATGACTGTTGCACGGATGCGTTCTTCCGCCTCCAGCAGTGTCACAGCCGGTTCTGACCGGAAGCGGCGGCGAAAGGCTGCGCCCACCAGCGGGCCGATATCGCCGTACGCGAGCACCTGCTGCCAGCCGAGCGTCTCGGGCTGATTCCCATAGATGCACTCGGCCACACCGCCGGAGAACATGACGGCAGGCAAGGGCTGCGGCCGCTTCCCATGATTGATGAAAAGCGCCTCTTCCACCGGCGTCAGCGGCTTTCCGAGGCAGAGCCTGCAGCAGATATCCGCAAAGCGGTCCGCCAGCGCGCGAAGATCCGCAAGCTCTGCCGCCTCCCCTTCCCGTATCGTCAGCCCCATCTCCGACACGAGCGGGCGGATGCGCTCCGACACGTAAGAGACGCGGTGATTGGGCGTCAGGCGCACGAGCCGTCCGCCGATGTCGAGCGCAAAGGCATCCTGCAGCTCGCCATTGCTGAAAACAGCGACATTCGTCGTGCCGCCGCCGATATCGAAATTGGCGACCGGCTTGGAAATCCGCTTGGAATACGCTGCAGCACCTGCACCGTAGCCCGCCAGCACCGACTCAAGATCCGGCCCGGCCGTCGCCACGACGAAATCACCGGCAAGCGCGGAAAGGTTCTTCACTGCCAGGCGGGCATTCTGCTTGCGGGAGCTCTCTCCCGTGATGATGACGGCACCCGTCGTCACCTCTTCGCGCGTAAGCTGCGCCCGGCGGTATTCATCGGCGAGCAGGCAGGATAGAGCCTGCTCGTCGATGCTGCCGTCCGCGCGCAGCGGCGTGAAATGGATGGGACTTTTATAGAGGATTTCCTTCTTCGCGATCTTGACGTCCGGCACCGCCGTATAGGAATGATCCTCGAGCGTGAGCCGGCTGAAGATGACCTGCGAAGTCGTCGTGCCGATATCGATGCCGGCACTGATGATTTCCTGCTGCATGATCAGGCATCCTCATCGAGATCATCGAGCACGCCGAATTCCTCCTCGAACGGACGGATGTGCCTGTTGCCATGCAAGAAATAATAGGCAATCGCGACGGCGTAAATGCCGACGACGTAAGGAAGCACGGCACTCGATGCCATCAGGAGGCTCACGAGGCAGAAGACGGCCATGATGACACTGACAGCAGGGATGACGAGGCTCGGCACGCGGAACGGGCGCTTGAGCGCCGGCTCCTTATGGCGCAGGATGAAGAACGAGACGAGGCTCGTCAGATACATGACGACGGAGCCGTAGCAGGCAATGGTGATGACGAGGTCCGTGAGTCCCGTCAGGGCCGTGAACAGGCAGACGATGCCCGGCAGCACGAGTGCCCAGACAGGCGTATGGTGCTTCTCGTCGAGATGCGCGAGGAATTTCGGCAGATAGCCCGTGCGGGCCATGGCGTACGTCTGGCGGGAATAGCCGACGATGATGCCGTGCAGCGAGGCCACGAGGCCGAAGAGGCCGATGCCGCTCATGAGCAGTACGGGCAGAGAGCCGTCGCCATAAGCAGATGCAAGGGCCATGGGCAGCGGGAAGTCCACGGCGGAGATGGCCGAGACATCGGCGATGCCGGCCGTCAGGAAAAGTGTCAGGGCAGCCATGATGAGCAGCGTTGCCATGCCGCTCAGGAAGCCCTTCGGGATATCGTGCTGCGGGTCGACCATCTCTTCGGCGCTCATGGCACCGCCCTCAATGGCCAGGAAGAACCAGATGGCAAACGGTACCGCCGCCATCACGCCGCCAAAGCCGTTCGGCAAAAGCGGCGTCGTCAGCACGCGGGAGGCATCGAAATGCGGAGCCGCGAGCAGCCAGTAAACGACGAGCCCGGCCAGCGCGATGATCGTGACGGTAAGCTCGAATGTAGCCGACGTCTTCATGCCGAGGTAATTGAGGAAGATGAAGAAGAAGAACGCGGCCACAGTCGCAACCATCGGATCGACGGCAGGAATCAGCGCATGAACGTAACCGCCGACTGCCAGCGCAATGGCCGGCGGGGCAAAGACGAACTCGATGAGGCAGCTGATGCCGTTGAGATATCCGCCGAACTTGCCCATGGCGCGGCGCGCATAGGCGGAAGGACCGCCCGCATGCGGGATGGCCGTCGCGAGCTCCGAGTACGAAAGGATGAACGTCACGTAGAAAATCGTGACGGGGATCAGCGCCAGCGCAAGGCCCATGACGCCTCCGGCGGCAAAACCGTAGCTCCAGCCGAAATAATTGCCCGAAATGACAAGGCCCACGGCCAGTGACCACAGATGAATCGGCTTGAGTACGCGCGTCAGGTTTTCATCCTGCGCGGCTTCGGCCGGCCGGGCGACCGCCATGGCATTGCTGTGATGATTGCTCATACAAATTCCCTCCTGTTGCAAAAAGCCAGTCGTCCCCCTGCACAGCGCGGCGAACCGCACGGCGGGAACAACTGGCTTCTTTGCCTGAAGTATTTCTATTATTACGATTACGTATAAAATTCATCTCCCACCAGATGAAAAGGCGCCTGATGAGAGAACGGGCCCATCCTCTCATCAGGCGCCTTTGCCTGGTTGAACGATAGTTGTAATATAGCATGACAAAATGTACTTGTCAACAACAAAATCTGACACAAATCCACTAAAAACATCCTCACATCGTGAACTCATGTTCTTGTACATATCCATCAGCCCGCGAGGAATGTCATGGCGGCCCAGCAAACACAGGTATTGACCAGCATGGTCAGGATCGACAGCCGGAGGCCCTGATGCATCTGGACCTTCGCATCGAGGCCGTAGCCCACGGGGACGGCCCTCGTCGTCACGGGCAGGATATAGGCACAGGAGCTCGCCGCAATCGTGCCGATGACATACGGCACAGGCGGCAGGCCGAGCGTCTGGCAGACGGAAACCGTCAGGGGCAGGCAGATGGAGACGGCCAAGAGAATCGGCACGAACCAGCGCATCCATTCGATGTACATGAATTCATGGCCCGTCAGGTCCTCGATATACGAGATGGCCACGAGATTGGCCGGGCTGCCGATGGGCGTGCCGAAGCCGCCGATGCCGCTGCCCCAGCCGATGGCAAGCAAAATGGGCACGGCTGCCGCGCTCGTGCTGATGTCCTTCTGCCCCGTGACCTTGAGCATGCCGGCTGCAATCGGGCAGAGGATGGCCGCCACGACTGTATTCGGCAGGAAGGCCGACATCAGCACGGAGGCAGCCAGCCAAACGAAGATCTGCTGGCGCATGGACGTGCCGATGAAGCAGATGGCGCGCAGCGAAATGCGCCGGTCGAGCCCCGTCGTGCTCCAGGCCATGCAGATGAGATCGGCCCCGAGCAGCAGCACGACGATATCCGTGAAATACTGGGAAATCACATGGCTGTTCGGGATCAGGGAGCAGACGGCATTGACGGCGATGGGCAGCATCGAGGTCACGGCGATGTGCACCGGGCGGAAGATCCACCAGAGTGCCATCCAGAAGGCCGTTCCCACCGCCAGTGCACCCGCCCAGCCCGTCAGGGGCGACAAGATGAGGTTGGCTAGCAGAAACGCCAGCGGCCCCGACCACAGCTTCTTCAACGTTTCTTTATCAAAATGCATCATCCGCACCTCCACAGCTCTTTCTGTATACATTATACAAGACGCTCTCCGCGCACATCGCCCAGCTCGAACGCGAGATTGGCTCGCCGCTCGTCGTGCGCCGCGTGCCGCTGACCTTCACCTGGACCGGTCAGGTCTTCTACCAGCACGCGCTGAAACTCCATAAAGAAGAAGACGCCATGCGCAAGGCGCTCGCCGATGCCTGCCAGGAGGAAACGGGCTGCCTGCGCATCGGCATCGCGCCCAACCGCGAGCACGCCATCCTGCCCGCCATCCTCGAACGCTATACGAGAGAGCATCCCGGCATCCGCATCCAGATGACGGAGGATATCAACCGCCACCTGATCCAAAAGCTCAGCGAAGGCGGGCTCGACCTTGCCATCGTCCATATGGAGCAGCCGCTCGCCGGCATCACGCAAGAAGCCTTCTATCAGGAGGAAATGGTCCTGCTCATCCCCAATCAGCTGCTCATCGGGCTGGCCGAGGTGCAGCAGCTGCCATTTGCCAGCCTGCTGAAGCGCCTCAGCAGCGGCACGGCCGGCTGCCTTGCACCGCTCGCCCGTGCCCCGTTCCTGCTCTCCGAGAGCGGCACCGTGCCGGGACGCCTTGCCCGCCGGCTGCTCGCCGAAGCTGATATCGAGCCCTTCGTCCGCGTATCATCCGACAATCTGCGCCTGCTGCTCGAGCTCTGCGCCGCGGGCAGCGGCCTGATGTTCTGCCCCGCCAACCTCATCGCGCGCAACCTCACGAAGCAGCAGCGGCAGCGCCTCACTCGCATCCCGCTGCGTACCGGCGAGCGCCTGATTTCCTTCTGCTACCGCCGGGAACTGCATGACTGGAGCCTCCTCGCAGCCTTCATGGACACGGCCCGTCAGATCATGTATGCCGGTCAGGACCACTGACGATTCATGCCGAACAAAAGTATGTTTATTATAATCCCGTGCAAGAATATCCATTGCGTATTTGCTGACGGGATATATTCCTGTTATAATTAATATTTAGACGATTTGACATCGCGATAAAAGGAGTAAATACTATGATCTTAAACCGCAAATCCGTAGAACTGCTGGCACCAGCCGGTACCTGGGACGCCCTGGTCGCTGGTGTGGAATCCGGTGCCGACGCCGTCTATCTTGGCGGCAAACACTTCAACATGCGCATGCATGAAGGCGATTTCAACTTCAGCGACGAAATGCTGAAAAAAGCCATCGATTACGCCCACGCACACGATGTGCGCCTCTATATCACCCTCAACAACCTCATCAGCGATGAAGAGATCCCGGCGCTGCGCCAATACCTCACGTATCTCAACGAGATCCACCCCGACGCCCTGCTCGTACAGGACTTTGCCGTTCTCGAGCTCATCCATGACATGGGCCTCTCGATTCCCCTGCACACCTCCGTCATGATGAACACGCACAATGAACATGCCATCGAGAAGCTCAAGGAATACGGCATCACACGCATCGTCGTCGGCCGCGAGATGACGCTCTCCGAACTCAGCCTCTTCCGGGAGCGCACGGGCATCGAAGTCGAATACTTCATGCATGGCGACATGTGCATCAGCGAATCGGGCCAGTGCATCCACTCCGGCGTCCTCTTCGGCCAGAGCGGCAACCGCGGCCGCTGCCTCAAGCCCTGCCGCTGGGCCTACAAGCTCATCGACGAGCAGACGGGCGAAGTGCTCGACCAGGACGGCCCCGGCGCCTACAAACTCGCACTCAAGGATATGTGCATGTACCGCGCCATCCCGCAGCTCATCCAGGCCGGCGTCTACTCCTTCAAGATTGAAGGCCGCATGCGTCCCGCCGGCTTCATCCGCCGCATCGTCTCGACGTACCGCAAGGCCATCGATGCCTACATCGCTGACCCGAACGGCTACACGACGGACGAAGCGGGCTGGAAAAATCTCTACGACAACCGCGCGCGCGATTTCACGACGACGTTTGCCTTCGGCCAGCCCGGCAAAAAGGACATCGGCTTCACGGGCGAGCGCGAGCCGCGCTTCTTCAGCCATGCCGTCAAGGAAGCAGGCTTCCAGGATGAAGTGCTCAAGCAGGAACGCGACATCGAGAAAGAGAACGCGCCGCACCGCCATCTGAGCGTCCGCGTCAATACGCCCGCGTCTGCCAAAGCCGCCATCGACAACGGCGCCGATACGGTCTATGTCGGCGGCGAAGCCTTCCGCCCGCTGCGCCCCTGGAAGCTCGGCGACTATGCAGACATCCTCGCCTATGCCAAAGGCAAAGCCAAAGTCGTCGTCAATACGCCGCGCACGACGATGCGCCGCGAATGCGGGGAGCTTGAACAGTTCTTCACGGCCCTCAAGGACATCCGCCCTGATGGCATCATGGTCAGCAACCTCGGCTCCCTGAAGCTTGCCAAGAGCATCACGGATTTCCCGGTCCAGGCTGACGTCTCCTTCAATCTCTTCAACCATCTGGCCGCGAAGTTCCTCAAGGAAAATGGCCTCGTCATGGCAGCGACCTCGTACGAGCTCTCCTTCGAGCAGCTGCGCGAAATCGTCGAGAGTGCCGAACTGCCGCTTGAGACGGTCGTCCACGGCGCCTACGAGTCCATGATCTGCGACCATGACTTCCCGGCCATGAGCCTGCCAGCCTTCAACGAACTCGACAACCCGGAAGTCCTCGACCGTCACTACGCCTTCCTCGACACGGCCGGCGAGAAGCACCCGATCCGCATCGACCAGTACGGCCGCAACCACATCGAATTTGCCAAGGACCTCTGCCTCTATCCGTATCTCGCAAAATTCAACGGCCTCGCTTCCTATCGCATCGAAGCACAGGACTACACGCCGGAACTCACGGGGCTCGTGACGAAACTCTATCGCGAGGCACTCGACAAGCTCGCTGCGGGCAAAACCGCAGCCGACGCCTTCGATGCCGCCGCCTTTGAGACGGTCAAGGACAAGAGCCCGCGTGAATTCGGCCTCGGCACCTACCGGTTCCGCCAGAGCCGCAACTCCATCTGACCCGTGCGCTTGATTTCCATAACGACATCAATTTACAAGGAGGTCTTTCATCTTGGGAGAAAAAACGTACATCGGCCCGGAAGCCATCATCGCGAAAAAGAAGAAGTACATCATGCCCTGCCTCGGCCATTTCTACAAGAAGCCGATGGAGCTCGTCAAAGGCTCCATGCAGTATCTGTACGACAGTGAAGGCAGGAAATACCTCGACTGCTTCGCCGGTGTCTCGGTCATGAACTGCGGCCACTGCAACCCGGCGATTACGAAGAAAGTCGTCGAGCAGGTGGAAACCCTGCAGCATGTCTGCAACATCTACCTGACGGAGAATTTCGTCAACCTGGCGGAGCGCCTCGCAGAAGTGACTCCGGGCGACCTGCAGAAGACCTTCTTCTGCTCCACGGGCTCCGAGGCGACGGAAGGTGCCCTGCTGCTCGCTTCCATCTACACGAAGAACAGCGAGATCATCGCGCTGCGCAACGGCCTGCACGGCCGCACGAAGCTCGGCATGAGCGTCACGGGCATCGGCATGTGGCGCACGGATCCGGAGCCTGTCGGCGGCATCCACTTCGCACCGAACCCCTACTGCTACCGCTGCCCGCTCAACAAGCGCTATCCGGAATGCGACCTCGCCTGTGCCAACGCCATCGAGGATGTCATCACGACCTCCACGAGCGGCCGCCCCGGCGCGTTCATCGCCGAGACGATCCAGGGCAATGCCGGCATCATCGTGCCGCCGAAAGGATACTATAAGCGCGTCAAAGAGATCCTTGCTGCCCACGGCACGCTCTTCATCGCCGACGAAGTCCAGACGGGCTTCGCGCGCACGGGCAAGATGTTCGCCATCGAGAATTTCGATGTGGCGCCGGATATCATGGCCGTCGCCAAAGCCCTCGGCAACGGCGCACCGATCTCGGCCTTCATCTCGACAGCGGAAATTGCCGACACCTACACAAAACCGGGTGCCTCGACGCTCGGCGGCAACCCCGTCTCCACGGCAGCCGGCCTCGCCGTGCTCGACTACATCGAGAGCCACCATCTCGCCGATAACGCAGTAGCTCGCGGCGAGCAGCTGCGCGCCGGCCTGCGCGAGCTTCAGAAGAAGCATCCGATCATCGGCGACATCCGCGGTCTCGGCCTCATGACCGGTGCGGAATTCGTCCACGCGGACAAGAGCCCGGCCGCCGAGGAACTCGACGATGTACTCGAAACGCTCAAGGACCGCGGCTTCATCATCGGCAAGAACGGCGTTGCCCGCAACGTCATGGCCTTCCAGCCGCCGCTCGTCATCACCGAACAGAACATCGACGATGTGCTCAACGCCCTCGAGCTCGTGCTGACGGAGAAAAAACTCTGAGCCGTCTGCCGGTGCCCTTGCCCGAGCAATTGCATACGAAAAAGCCGCAGCATCTCATCGCTGCGGCTTTCGTATGCCCGGAATCAATCCTCATGCTGATGAATCTCGGCCTGCTGCTGGCGCAGGGCCTCGATGCCGATGCGGAATTCTTCCATCGTGAGCGTGAAGTACGGCAGGGTCTTCAGCACGTCGTAGACCTCCTGCTGGGATCTGGCCGCGTCGAGCTGCTCACCGATGCCGTCCTCCGTCAGGGCATGCAGCAGCATATGCGTGATCTCCTCCACGGCACGCTGCTCCTCGCGGAATGATTCTTCCTGATGGGTTTCCATTTTTCCTCTTCCTTTCTGATTTCTACATTCCTGCCCGGTTGAACACAATTGCACCTCCCATCTAATCATAGTATAATGAAGATATACCATTATGGAGAGGTGCAAACATGGCAGATAGATTCTATACGTTAAACATCGCAGGCTGCAAACGCGACCTGCCGGTACTCAACATCAATGACAAGCTCGCAATCGCCGGCTTTGTCATGCTCGGCGACGTGAGCCTGACGCGTGCCTGCGCCCACGAGCTCGCCAAAAAAGTTCCCGCCGGCACGGACTACATCCTGACGGCCGAAACAAAAGGCATCCCGCTCGCTGAAGAACTGGCGCGCGAGCTCGGCATGGACCGCTACATCGTGGCCCGCAAATCCGTCAAAGCCTATATGGAAAACGCACTCTGGGTCGAGGATGTCTCCATCACGACCAAGGGCACACAGAAGCTTTGCCTCGACGGCGCCGACATTGAACGCGTCAAGGGTCACAACATCCTGCTGCTCGACGATGTCATCAGTACGGGCGGCTCGATGAAAGCCCTCGTCGAGCTGACGGAAAAGGCCGGCGGCCATGTCATCGGCCAGGCCTGCGTGCTCGCCGAAGGCGATGCCGCCCAGCGCGAGGACATCATCTACCTCCAGCCGCTGCCGCTCTTCGATGCCGAGTAAGCCGGCACCTTAGACCCGTCTTGCAAAAAGCCGCCGCGTGGAGCAGATCCTTCTGCTTCACGCGGCGGCTTTTCCCGTCCTCCACCATCCTCACGGAATGAAGATCGGACCTGGTCGCCAAAGTACTCAGAACTTCACCGTCACGCCGACACCGACGCCATTTTCACGGCTGCCCTCATCGGGCTTGAAGTTATGATAATTGACGTTGAGATCAACGTTGAGCAGTAAGTTCTTGTTGATACCGACCTGCGTCTCATTGAAATCCTTGCCTGACACGTACGATGCATAAGCGTCAAAGCCCATGATCTTCGGCGTGCTGACTGCAACACCGGCAAAGGCATTGTCCTTATCGTTCGGCAGATTCCAACGGTAACCACCGATTACCTTGAGCTCGGAACCAACGACATCATACTGCAGATAGGCGTCCTTGTGGTCGCCCTTCTCATCGCGGTCTGCATACTGGAAGCCGACCGTGGCCTTGTTCGTGACTTTATGCTCGATGTAGCTCTCTTTCGTGCCAACACCGACGGCCGTCTCATGATTGGCCATCTGATTGATTGGCGCCGCCAAGGCGCAGGAAGAACTGACGAGGAGCATTGCCGCCGTCAGCAGTGCTGATTTTTTCATAAGCTGTCCCTCCAAAATCAAATCGTATAGAATGGTATGGATACAGAATATCCAGTAATACAATCTAAGCCTACATGATTTCCGGACAACTGTCAAATCCTTTTGAGAGACTCATTCTCTCTTTCAGTCCGTCATAGTCTGCGAATGGCAGAAATGCGCCGCTTCTGATACAATTATCACGATAACGTTTTCCGCATTGCATCCGAACATCCAAACATCAGAAAGAAGGATCATCATGTCAATCAAAATCACCGGTTACTATAAGCTCCCGCACCAGACCACGCCGGAACTCGTGGACTTCGACGAGGTCTTCAACACCTCCTTCATGCGCCGCTATACGAAATTCCGCACCTTCGAGAAATTTCTGCAGGGCGGCAGGTTCGGCATTGAAAGCCAGCGCGACTTCGAAGCCCTGCCCGAAGAGCAGATGGACGCCTGGGTCAGGAAAAGCACGAAGTTCTCCTCCTGGCAGGAGATGCTCGACATCGCCACCGACAAATACGTCATGCACAAGAACCGATGACCAAAATGGCAGCAGCCTGCGTTTCCTGCGGGCTGCTGCCATTTTATCTTCTCATTCCTGCTGCACATCCTGCAGGAACGCCTTCAATGCCCTGCTGTCGCTGTGCAGCATTTTTTCGGTCAGGCGCTGCAGGGATTCAAACTCTTCCCGCTTGAGCCGCGTATCGACAAGGGCTTCGGTCATCGCGGCGAGATACCGCATGACCACGCCCTTCTGCCGGCATTTTTGCAGCGACGATTCGTATTCATGCCGAAGGATCTCATAGTCGTGATTGGTCACATGACGGTATTCATATGTCGCCGACTGCCGGCTGTCCTCCGCGATGGTGTGCATTGCCTTGATGGCATTGTTGAAATCCTTATTGTAGAGCTTCTGGCTCAGGCTGTCCACACGCTGGTTGAAGGATTTCATGGCGAGTTCGAAGCGCTCGACGCGCTCGTTGAAACGGCTGATGACGCGCGACTCGGCGATGAGCCCGTGCTGGCCGTCGCGCATCGCTTCCGTCAATGCCTTGACTGCCTCGACCTGTTTCTGCAGTTCTTCAAGCGATTTCCCATAGGCGGCAAATGTTCCCGCGGGGTCAGATGCCTTGAGATCCGCATCGAGTCCAGATACATACTGATTGAGTCGGCTGATGTATTTCTCAATGTCCTCCAGCCCCTTCTGATAGCCGATAATCGTTTCGCAGACGCGGCTGAGTTCTTCTTTGCTGTCCAAATCCATTGACATATGGCATTTCCTTTCTCTTATTCTGCTTCGTGCAGCGGCCACTGACAGACAGCCTGATGCACCTGCCGGTAATCCGACTGGATCCGCTGCGCGGCATTGGCCGCCCAGCCAGCGAGGGATGTCTGCAGCCATGGATACACCCGGAGGCCTTCGAACAGGGCCTCATAGAAGTTCGCGGCATCCTTGCTGCCCTGCTCCTCGCCCATGCCGTATTTATAGCGCCAGGCCTGCTGCGCTGCGGTGATGAAATCTTTGCCGGCCCTGCCGGTAAGCGCATAGGCCGCCAGAAATTCACTACCAGCGATATCCGGGCGCGCCATCATCGTTTCCGGTGCATGACGGCGCGTGCGGCCATGATCCGACCAGTCGGCAGCGATCCCCGCATACGCCCGCAGGGCCGCGGCATACGCCCCGCGGCTTTCGAGCAGGCGGCCGCGGCAATAGGCAATCATATTGGCGTCGCGTCCTTCGGCCTCGTAAATACGCAGGGCCAGGTCGTACTGACCGAAATTCAGGGCATGCTCGGCCGTCTCCAGCCGGTTTTCCGCCACATTCTCGCGGACGCCCTGATACAGATAGCCGAGCCAGGTCATTTCACCATAATCCGCCTTGCCCGTGAGGTCATCCGCATAATCGATGAGGCCTTCACAAACAGCATCTTCGAGGAATTCATAGATTTTCGTGCCCGGAACGGCATCTTCCTCATAGATAATCAGGCAGGCATTGCTGCGCGTGGCGCCGACATAGAAATACTTCCAGGCCATCGCCGGATTGCCTCCCGTCTCCGAAAGCACATCGTAGAGCAGCACCGAAGGATATTCCATGCCCTTGCAGTGGAGGATGTCGGTCACGGCATCCTCCTCTGTCAGCGGGAAGTCCTGCCTGCCGCGGGCTCCCTCAAAGGCAAAGATGGTCTGCAGATCGCTCTGCGGGACCTTGCGCCAGAGCTCATCGATCAGGAGCCGCCGGTTCTTCTCGCCGGCGGCCACCCAGACGGGCCGCATGCCCTGCATGGTCATGGGCGGCACCGTGATTTCATGCATCTCATCCTGACGCAGCGTCAAAAGTCCTGCCGTACGGAAATACCGGACCAGATAATTCTGGAAGTCGATGATGCTGCGGCTCGAGCGATAATTGTAATGCAAAAAGCGCGGCCGGAGCCCGGAGGCCTCCACATGATGTCCCTGTGCCCGGTCATACGCGTTCGAGGTCGTGCGCATCCAGCCCTCGTCAAAATACGTCGGCTGCACCATCTGGCAGCGGTCGGAAGCCATGCGCTTATGGCGCGTGCCGCTGAGCAGATGAAAGATGGCCAGCAGCTCCCTCTGTGTGAGATCCTGGCATTCATCCACGAAGACGGCACCGTATGGATACTCGTGATGCTTCGTGCTCTTGAGCAGCAGCCGGGCCATGTCGTTGTCGTCAAAGAGATGATGGCGGTGCAGATACTGCTGATACCTCTCATAGACACGGTAGAGCACCGTCTCCCAGAGCACCGTGCTCCTGCTTGCCTTTTTCTCCCGGCGCAGCCGGTCCTGATACTCCGCAGGAGACAAGGCCTCCCGTATTTTCTGGAGCCGCCCGTAATCGATATCCTCCGGCACGGCCCCCTTGATGATACCGTGAATCTCCCGCCAAGCCGCGAGCCGCGTCATCTCTTCCGTCTGCCGGGCAAAGTCTGGGTCCTTGCGATGCCAGAACTGCGTCCAATCGACATGCTCAGCCCAGAAAGCAGAAAAGGCCGCGTAGCTCTGCGCGGCGTTCAAGAGCTGTGTTTCGGGGATTTCCGGATGGATGGCCTTGACTGCCGCCCGCAGAAAATCAAACGTCGTGCGGATCTCAGCCTTGGAAGGCAGGACCTTGCCGTCCTCAAGCTGCTCCTTCTCGAACTCAAACGACAGCGTGTAGACGAGATTCTCCGACATCGTCAGATAAAGCGCATCGTGATGCGGCTGCCGCAGCTCCTGGCGCAGCCACTTGAGCCCGATGACCGACTTGCCCGCGCCGGCATTGCCGATGACTGAGAGATTCTCAGCGCGTTTGGCGCTCTCCATCGCCGCTTTCTGATCGTCGTCGAAGACAAAATGTGTCGGCGTCGCCAGATAATCTCCAAACGACAGATGGTGTTTCCTGCCCTGCTCCGGCCAGGAAGATAGCTGCCGCAGGAAGTCCGCCGTATCATAGTAGACATAGCCGATGCTCTTGCCCTTAAGCTTGCGGATATCCGCCATCTGCCGGTCGTGGCTGCTCAAAGCCAGGAGCGTCAGGATGCCGTCTTTATAGACCATGCTGAGACGATGATCTCCGACGCGCCGCTTGAAGACACGCCGTTTATTCCTGCCTGCCACGAACTTGAAATCGTTGCCGGCCGCCCGGGCTTCTCCGGAAAAGATCTTCTGCATCTTGATGAGACGCTTCGCAAATGTTCGCCGGAACCGCTCCTGATACGCAGCCGGCACATGACGGAAAATATGCTTGTCAAACTGGATGCCGCGAAAAACGGACAGAGCGGGATTCGAGACGGACTCATCCTGCCGCTCAGCCTGTTCAGTCTGTTCAGTCTGTTCAATCTGTCCGAGCTGTTCGGAATTGCCGCGCGCCGGCTCCGCCGGCACATCCAAAAGTTCTGCTGCCGAATTTGGCTCGCCCGCAGCATCCTGCTCCGCATCCGCCGAGTCCGTGCTGGCAAAGAATCGTGCACGCGCCTGGGTTCTCCATGCTTCCTTCTCCGCGAGTCCGGGCGTGAACGGGACAGGCTTATAATTTCGCTCATAGCGGACACGCTTTACAATAGCCGTCAGAAGTGCCTCGATTTCCTGTGGCCAGTCCTCCTGATCAGCAGCCGTCAGCAACGAACGGTACTGTTCCGTCAGTACCGGCACAGACTGCTCACTCACCAGCCTCGGCTCCTGCTCGGACACGAAATCATAGAGCTCCTCATAAAGGCTGCGGCTCGTATCAAGGAACCCCGGCAAATGCAGGAAGTCATTGGAAAAACAGGTATAATACGCCTCAATCGCCGCTTCGCGTTCCTGGTCGAGCAGGATCACACGATAGCCCCGGTTCTTGCGCTGTATCTTGAAGGCCGCCCGGATCTGCTGGGCGGTATCTTCTCCAAGTGTTGCAGCCATCAGAAGATGTCTTTGACCCCTCGTCTCATACACACCATAAGATGGAGGCCGCGAAACGCGATGGTCCGCCGCATCCAGGACATCACAATGCTTTGCGGACAGACAGATGAAGAGCACCTGCCGGAAGAGTTCCGCTTCCTGCCGGCAGCGGAACCAGCCGAGCACAGAGTGGTCCGCCGCATCGCACACGAGATACGGCAACAGTTGCTGCGCCCGCGCGCGAAATTGCGGATCCGGCTGCCAGAGATACTGGAAGCCGCGCTCATTCAAACTGATGCGTCCTTGCGCGATAAAATCGTTCAGCCGGATGAGGGCCGTTTCGATGTTCTGCGTCACCATGCTGTTCCCGCAAACCTTCTGGCAAGCCAACGCCCGCTGCCAGGCACGAAGCGGGAACGCGCTGACATCCAGCTTCTCGCTCTGCGCCAGCAAATCTGCCAGCGGAGAAAACGCATCATCCGGATCGACCGGAGCAATACAGAACCGCAGGCCGTAGACCACCACGTAGCAAAAATCCTGACGATACATGTAAATAGCTTCATGCGTCCGCATACAGCGCGCCGTCTTCAAACGGTTGAGCATGCAGGTCATGTAGCGCGGGAGCTGCTGCGGCCGCCCGTTATACGCGAACAGCAGCGAAAAGGAAGCGGCAAACAGATACGCATCCGCTGCCGTCCGCAGCGGGCAGTGACGCGACACTTCATAAGCGCGCATGGCATCCGCCTGGCTCACCGCTTCATCCGCATCAACAGCGAGTGTCAGGAAATATGTTCGGTCTGCCGCCAGCTGTACAAGGAATGCTTGATCTTCCGCATCGTTTTTATCGGTAGCCTCCACAGTCACGGCAGGAGCTTTCCCCTTCCCGTCAGGAGCTGGATTCAACTGCGCAAAGAGATCCTGCAGCAGCAGCTTGTAGCTCGCCGGGATCTGTTTCTCCTTGCGGAATGCCGTCGCCAGCTGCTTGGAAGAATGCCTGGCATCGTCATGCTGGCTGGCAAAATATTGAAGCCGTGCCATGACCGCGACGCCCTGCTGACGGGCATGCGTAAGGAAATCGCACGTCTCCTGCCGCATGGCCGCTCTATTTTTCGGCAAATACCGATCATCGGGCAGGATCTCGGAGCCCAGCGGCATATCCGCAAGGATATCCAAGAGATACTGATGCCTGTCACTGCTGATGTTCTTCTTCGTCAGTGCGGCTTCCCCGTCCGCTTTTTGGGGAACCGGCGCGATATCCAGCAGCGACTGCTGCACACGCGTCCCGGCAGCAGCTTCTTTTCTGTCTGCCCGCAGCTCTTCACGCTTCTCACGCAGCCAGCGTTTGGCCTCTTTGTACGAATAGAAAATCTCACTGACACAGTCTTCATCTTTGCCCAAAGCCTGCTGGTAAAATTCCTCATTCAGGAAAATCCCGCAAACCTTCCCCCGTGCCACGGCATAATAGCGGCGCTGACCAAACGTTTGCGGCATTGCATCCTCTTCCTTTTCTTTTTCCTTTTTCACGATTGGCTTAGGCAAGGCTCCAGAATCCGGAGTCTTCGCCGGCTGATATATGCCAGAATCCGTTACGTTAAAATAATGCTCCAGCTGTTCCCGTAATTTGGATGTATGTACATGATGGACTTTCTCCTCATTCTGTTTTTCCTGATATAAGGCAAAAATCCGCAGCCAGGCTTTCGCAGCAACAGCGTTGAAATCCGGAAAATCCAAATCATACGCAAGGATAGCTGCCTGCTCATCAAAAGCCGATTGCAGCGACAAGATTGAATTGTACTTCTTTTTGTTTTTCTGTACCCAGCGGAGCAATTCCTGATAAAACTCCTTCGCCCGCTCATCTTCTCCCGGCAGGATGAGCGCAAGCATCTGCTCGTCCTGCAGAGCCGTATCATTCGTCGAAGTATCCAGCCAGGCAAAGCTGCCATGAGGATATTCCCGCTGGCAGGCCTGCTCGAGCAAAGATTGACAAACCTCATCATAGCAGCGGCAGATACGCAGGCACCGCCCGTCCGTCATATCATAAAAGTCCTGCTGCCATGACGTTCCTGCCGTGATGCCGCGATAAAAACGACGATACGCATAACGCACCATGACTTCAAAATACGGCCAGTATTCTTTTGGGAACAAACGCTCGTAAGCCGCTGTCATCGTCTCCTCATCCTCAAAACGGTCAGACGCCAGGTGCTCTTTCATATCAGCCATCAGGACTCTGTACCAGTCCACCCGGTGTTCCTGCTGTTCCTTCTGAAAATACGTGCGGGCAGGCTCCGGCAGGCAGCGCAGGCGCAGCGTATTCTCTGCATCCAGGAACACACCAGCTTCCACATCCAGTCCAGCATTACGGAACGCATGCAAAATAAATTGAGCATATTTTCGATTCACAGCTTTCAGGATGACGTTGCCATCACCATCCTGAAACCGATAGATTTCAATCTGCAGCTTCGCTCGCCACATAATATCACCTCCCGTCAATACAACACATTCTCATTTCCATGTTACATCAATATGTATCCCAAATCGATGCCAATGCAAGTCCTGACCACACGCCCGCTTGATAATAGCCCAGACCTTGACACTCCCCATGCCTGAAGGCAGGAGATTCTTGGTTCGACAACCACTGCACCGCCTCCGAAGAATTGGCGTCTTACACGATTTCCCCAAGC
>CABJCJ010000017.1 GCA_902364065.1 Veillonellaceae bacterium SB90 | reverse complement strand
AGTTTCATCTCATTCACCTCCTAGTATTATTTTACCAAAAGGCGAATAGGTTTACAATATTTAATTATATTTACATAGATTTATCCGTTCGTGGTATGAGAGGGACATTGGAATTGAAACCATTTAATACGATTCCTCATTCGTTCCCAGCGTGAAGGATATTCTATCGATAAATTTATCCAGATATTTATTGATTTATATAAAATTTGGTAACAGTTTAATTTCCCATTGAATACAAACGAGGTCAATCGAAGCAGATTGATGCGGACCGTCTGCAACTTTGCTGTCAGGCCATGTGTCTAAGTGAAATGTTGAGTGTCCCTATAGAAGAAGGGGCATTGTATTACCATGAAACACATCGGCGTGAACGCGTTTTATTGACAGAAAATTTGCGTAAGGAAGTCAAAGAAATGCTGGATCAAATGCACCATTATCTTCAAACTGGTTATGTCCCTAAAGTACGTCCCAGGAAAGGTTGTTCGAGTTGTTCATTAAAGGAACTTTGTTTGCCTGTAATTTGCAAAAAGAAGTCAGTTGATTCATACTATAATGCTGTATTCGAGGATGATTTGCTATGAGAAAGTTATTCAACACATTATATGTGATGACTCCGGAAACATATTTGGCTTTAGAAAATGAAAATGTTTTGGTACTGCTGGATGATCAGGTAAAAGGCAGGATTCCGCTTCATACGTTGGAACAAATCATATACTTTGGTTATAAAGGAGCATCACCAGCCTTGCTTGGAGAATGCGCCAAAAGGAATATAGGCTTATGCTTTTACCGTCAAAGCGGCAGATTTCTGGCCAGAGTGGTGGGAGTAACTCAGGGAAATGTTTTGCTGCGGAAAGAACAATACCGGTGTTCAGACAGCGAGGATAGGAGCTGTGAAATTGCCAGATACTTTATTGTTGGCAAGATATTTAATGCACGAAGCGTGCTGGAACGGGCAAAGCGCGATCATCCATTGAGCGTGGATACGCAGTCGTTGCAGGAAGTAAGTGCTGCCTTATGGCAGCTGGCCAAGAAGGCCAGGGAATGTCAGGATTTGAAGCACCTCCGTGGTTATGAGGGGGAAGCTGCAAGCTTGTATTTTTCGGTATTTGATCATCTTATCTTGCAGAATAAAAAGGTTTTTTCCTTCGAACAGCGGATAAAACGTCCTCCCAGAGATCCGGTCAATGCATTGCTTTCTTTCGGATATACCCTCTTAGCGAATGATTGTGCGTCAGCTTTGGAGTCGGTAGGATTGGATGCTTATGTCGGCTTCCTGCATCGCGATTGCCCGGGACGAATGTCTCTGGCTTTAGACTTGATGGAAGAGTTGCGCAGCATTTATGCTGACCGGTTTGTTCTGACCTTGATCAATAATCGCAAAATCAATGTGAATGCGTTTGATCAACAGGAAAATGGTGCTGTATTGTTGAATGAACAAGGACGTAAAGTTTTTCTTACCGATTGGCAGAACAGGAAAAAAGATGCGATACGTCACCCGTTTTTAGACGAAAAGATACCGTGGGGGCTGGTTCCTTTCGTTCAAGCGCAATTGCTGGCCAAGGTATTACGTGGCGATCTGGATATGTATCCGGCATTTTTGTGGAAATGAGATGAGAACATGCTGGTTTTAGTGACATATGATGTGAGTACGCAGGATAATGCGGGGAAACGAAGACTTCATCAGGTAGCGAAACGATGTGAGCAGTACGGGCAGCGCGTCCAGAATTCTGTATTTGAGTGCCTGTTGCAGCCGGATGAACTCGTTTTGCTGAAGCATCAATTATTGAAAATCATGGATCCGGAACAAGACAGCATTCGCTTCTATAATTTGGGTGCAAAATATCAATCGAAGATTGACCATTATGGTGCAAAGCATACTTATGATCCGGAGGAGGTCCTGATGTTGTAGGCAGGTGTCCTGAGAAAATACTGGAAAGCGGCGGGGATGCTGTAGGTTTCGGCGAGTTCCTGCGGGGAGGCCCAGACGAGCGGCGTGTTGTCTTCGGCTACGATGCCAGAGTCCGGGTTTTTGAGCAGGACCTCAAAGCCGCGCATCTGCCATTCGACATGGGAGAAGATGTGGCGGGCGTCTGGCAGGCGGTGGATTTCCTGTACGGAGAGGCCGTGTGCGTCTAAATGCGCCTGGACTTCTTCTGCCGTGAGATGTCCTTTTAGATGCGGGAGTTCCCATAGTCCGGCCAGCAGGCCCTTGGCCGGGCGTTTCTGCAGGGCAATCGCTTTTCCGGTGCGCAGCAGCAGCACCGTCAGGTTTTCCTGGCGGCGCTGCTTTTTGTTTTGCTTGACCGGCAGTTCCTGCTCACAGCCTTCGTCGTGTGCGAGGCAGAGCGGGGCGAGCGGGCAGCGGGCGCAGTGCGGAGCTCCATGGGGCAGGCAGATGGTGGCGCCAAGGTCCATGAAGGCCTGATTGAGGTCGCCGGCATCTTTTCCCGTGGGATAATGGGGAGCGAGGGCATCTTCTACGGCGCGTTTCACGGCGGGCTTTGCAATGTCCTCACGGCAGCCGAGCACGCGCATGACGACGCGCAGGATGTTGCCGTCGACTGCGGGCAGGGGCAGGCCGAAGGCGATGGAGCCGATGGCGCTGGCCGTGTAGCGGCCGATGCCGGGGAGATCCAGTAAATCATTGAAATCCCCTGGCATCTCGCCGTGGAAGGTATCCGTGAGGACGATGGCGGCCTTCTTGAGATTGCGGGCTCTGCTGTAGTAGCCGAGTCCCTGCCAGAGCTTCATGAGCGTCTCGTCGTCACAGGCGGCGAGAGATGCGATATCCGGGAGGGCCGCAAGGAAGCGCTGGTAGTAGGGGATGACCGCAGAGGCTCTCGTCTGCTGGAGCATGATTTCGGACAGCCAGGTGTGATAGGGCGTCGGCTCTTCGCGCCAGGGGAGCTCGCGTGCTGCCGACTGTCCCTGGTACCAGGTGAGCAGGGGGCGTGGCAGCTGGCTGAGAATATCCGGATGAGGGAGTTTTATGGTTGCTTTCATGGTCTGTATCGTTTCCTTTTTATTATGGTTTCATGCAGTCGCCTGTGGATTCTTTTCCATCGTTGACTGATACTATCCATTGTAGCATGGAAGTGTCTTTGTGAAAAAGACGATAATACCGATACAAATAAATGTAAACAGGAATCTTGTTTTATCCTGTATAGAAAGACAATGGTATAGAAAATAATGGTATGCCGGGGGATTATGTCTACTATGTAAAGATGAAGCGGTTTTATTCAAATCAAAAAACAGAATAAAATTTACAAAAACATGTTGACAAAATCGTCCCGTAGAGTAATAATGTATACATATTTACAGCGTTACACATTGAAAGGCAAGTGAGTTGCATCGGAAATGCGATGATGTGACAGCAACGCTTTCTTAGAAGGGGATGAATCTATGAAACATGTCTTGTCGGTCTTTGTCGAGAACCAGACGGGTGTGCTGGTGCGTGTTGTAAGTATGTTTTCCAGACGCGAATTCAACATCGACAGTTTGTCTGTTGGTGTGACGGAAGCGCCGGAGTTTTCCCGCATCACGATGGTGGTGCACGGAGATGAGAATCTGATTGAGCAGATGATCAAGCAGCTCGAGAAGATGCCGGTTGTGCGTGCCGTACAGCGGCTGGATGAGAAAAATGCTGTGTGCCGCGGGATGACGCTCATCAAGGTCAAGGCGGATGATCAGAGCCGTCTCGATGTCTTGAAGATGGCGGAACTCTTCCGGGCTCATGTGGTGGATGTCGAGTCCAACACACTGGTCTTTGAGATTACGGGCAGCGATGACAAAGTGACGGCTTTCCTGAGACTCGTGAAGCCTTACGGGATTGCCGAAGTCATACGCACCGGCCTCATAGCGCTGGAACGCGGGGAACATACAATCTATGAACATTGTGAGGAGAGAGAGTATTATGGCAAAAACTTACTATGATCAGGATGCAAATTGGGAACTCATGAATGGCAAGACGATCGCAATCCTCGGCTATGGCAGCCAGGGTCATGCACATGCTCTGAACCTGAAGGACAGCGGTGCAAACGTCATTGTCGGCCTCTATGAAGGCTCCAAGTCCAAGAAGGTCGCAGAAGAGCACGGCCTGAAGGTTTACACGGTCGCTGAAGCAGTCAAGCAGGCTGATATCACGACGGTCCTGATCCCGGATGAGAAGCAGGCTGATGTTTACAAGACGGAAATCGGACCGAACCTCAAGCCGGGCAGCGCTCTCGTCTTCGCACATGGCTTCAACATCCATTATCAGCAGATCATCCCGCCGGCTGATGTCGATGTCTTCATGGTTGCTCCGAAAGGCCCGGGCCATCTCGTTCGCCGTACGTTCACGGAAGGTTCCGGTGTTCCGGCTGTCTTCGCTGTTTACCAGGATGCTTCGGGCAAGTGCTTCGACCTCGCTCTTGCTTATGCAAAGGGCCTTGGCGCTCTGCGTTCCGGTGCTCTTGAGACGACGTTCCGTGATGAGACGGAAGAAGACCTCTTCGGTGAACAGGCTGTCCTCTGCGGCGGCGTTTGCCAGCTGATGCAGACGGGCTTCGATGTCCTCGTTGAGGCAGGTTATCCGCCAGAGATGGCATACTTCGAGTGCTTCCATGAGATGAAGCTCATCGTTGACCTCTGCTATGAGGGCGGCTTCACGAAGATGCGCAAATCCATCTCCGATACGGCTGAATATGGCGATTACATGGTTGGCCCGCGCATCATCACGGAAGACACGAAGAAAGAGATGAAGAAAGTCCTCAAAGAGATCCAGGACGGCACGTTCGCTCGCAACTGGCTGCTTGAGAACAAGTCGGCTGGCCGTGCAAACTTCCTCATGGAGCGCCGCCTCCATGCTGAGCATCCGATCGAGAAGGTCGGTAAAGAACTGCGTGCTATGATGCCGTGGCTCAAAGATGGCGCAGATCTTTCCAAAGACTGATTCGCCGTCAGGCAACTGAACAGGAAATGAACGCTTCCCCGGCGAATACTGCGTCGGGGAAGTTTTTTCCAATCACTGGACATCATTGGATCATATAGATTAGGAGGGCATACTATGGGTATGACTATGAGCGAGAAGATCCTCGCGAAACACGCCGGCCTTGATTCCGTGAAAGCCGGTCAGCTCGTCACGTGTGAGCTCGATATGGTACTCGCGAACGATATCACGGCGCCGCCATCCATTGCGAAATTCGAGGAGATTGGCCGCCCTGTCTTTGACAATACGAAAATCGCACTCGTGCCGGATCATTTCCAGCCGGCCAAGGACATCAAGTCGGCAGAGCTTGCCAAGACAGTCCGCGATTTTGCTCATAAACACAAGATTGTCAATTACTTTGAACAGGGCCGCGTGGGCATTGAGCACGTCATCCTGCCGGAAAAAGGCATTGTGGCTCCGGGCATGCTGACGATTGGCGCGGATTCCCATACCTGCACGTACGGTGCCGTCAACGGTTTTGCGACGGGCGTCGGCTCGACAGATCTCGGCGCTGCCATGGCGACGGGCAAGGCCTGGTTCAAGGTGCCGGAGGCCATCAAGGTTAATCTGACGGGTGAGAAACCGGCGAATATCAACGGCAAGGACGTCATTCTGACGCTCATCGGCATGATCGGCGTGGATGGTGCACTTTATAAATCCCTGGAGTTTGCCGGCCCGGGCGTCAAGGCCCTGACGATGACGGACCGCCTGACGATTTCCAACATGGCCATTGAAGCCGGCGGCAAGGCCGGTATCTTCCCGTTTGATGAAATCACGAAAGCGTATGTCGATGGCCGCGTCAAGAAACCATATGAGCCGGTGGCCGCTGACGACGATGCCGAGTACTGCCGCGAGGTCGACATCAATCTGTCCGAGCTCAAGCCAGTTGTCGCGTTCCCGCATCTGCCGGGCAACACGAAACGCGTCGAGGACATCAAGGAGCCCATCGAGATCGATCAGGTCATCATCGGTTCCTGCACAAACGGCCGTCTTGAGGATATGGAAATCGCTGCATCCATCCTCAAGGGTCATAAGATTGCGGACCGCGTGCGCTGCATCGTCATCCCGGGCAGCCCCGCCGTTTACAAGGAATCCATGAAACGCGGCTACATCGATGCCTTCATCGATGCCGGCTGTGCCGTTTCGACGCCGACCTGCGGCCCGTGCCTCGGCGGCTACATGGGCATCATGGCTGCGGGGGAGCGTTGCGTTTCGACGACGAACCGCAATTTCCGCGGCCGCATGGGTCATGTCGACAGTGAAGTTTACCTCGCCGGCCCGCATGTTGCAGCCGCGAGTGCAATCTTAGGACGCATCGCAACACCGGAGGAGGTACAGTAACATGAAATTAGAAGGAAAAGTATGGCGCTACGGCGATAATGTCGATACGGATGTCATCATCCCGGCTCGTTACCTCAATACGTTTGACCCGAAAGAGCTTGCCAAGCACTGCATGGTCGACATCGATGAAAGCTTTGCACCCAATGTCAAGGAAGGCGACATCATGGTCGGCGGCCGCAATTTCGGCTGCGGCTCTTCGCGTGAGCATGCGCCGGTTGCCATCAAGGCTTCAGGCATCCCAGTCGTCATCGCTGCAAGCTTTGCGCGTATCTTCTACCGCAACGGTATCAATATCGGTCTGCCGCTGCTCGAAATCGGCGATCAGGTGGAGAAGATCAAGGCTGGCGATCAGCTGCGCGTGGATACGGCTACAGGCACGATCGAAGATCTGACGACGGGCGATGTGTTCCATGCACATCCGCTGCCGGGATTCGTGCAGGATATTGCCAAAGCCGGCGGCCTGATCAATTACATCAAGGGCCAGAAGGACTGAGCATGCATCAGCCTGTCTGACGTGCCTGGAAATCGCAGGCATGTCGGATGGGCTGTGTTTGGCGTTTTGTCAGAGTAGAGAGGGAATCAGCTATGTCATATAAAATCACGGTGATACCGGGCGATGGTATCGGCAAGGAAATCACGGATTCTGCTGTGGAAGTCCTCAAGAAAGTGGATGAAAAATTTGGCCTGGGGCTTTCGTACACGTACAAGGATGCCGGCGGCACAGCTTACGATAAATTCGGCACGCCGCTGCCGGAAGATACGATCGAGGCCTGCAAGGCATCGGATGGCGTACTCTTCGGTGCGGTCGGCGGCGACAAGTGGGACAACGTCGATCCGGCACTGCGCCCGGAGAAAGCTATCCTCGGCCTGCGCAAGAACCTCGGCCTCTACGCCAATCTGCGCCCGGTCAAGGTAGCAGATGCTCTTGTGGAATATTCCCCGCTGAAGCCGGAACTCGTGCGCGGCGTTGACCTCGTCATCGTGCGCGAGCTCATTGGCGGTATTTATTTCGGTGACAAATGCGAGTCGGAGCAGCACAACGGCGCAGAACGCGCCTGGGATCTTGAGAATTATTCGGTTCCCGAAGTCGAGCGCATTTCGAAGCTCGCATTTGAGACGGCAAAGCTGCGCCGCGGCAAGGTCACGTCGGTCGACAAGGCCAACGTGCTCGCGACGTCGCGCCTCTGGCGTCGCACGGTAGCCAAGATGGCCGGGAACTATCCGGATGTCGAGCTCAACAACCTTTATGTGGACAATTGCTCCATGCAGCTGGCCATCCATCCGACGCAGTTCGATGTCATTGTCACGGGCAATTTGTTTGGTGATATTCTTTCGGATGAGGCGGCTGTCATCGGCGGCTCCATCGGCATGATGCCGTCGGCCTCCATCGGCACGAGCACGAGCCTTTATGAGCCAATCCATGGCAGCGCGCCGGACATCGCCGGCAAGGGCATTGCCAATCCGATGGGTACGATCCTCTCGGCTGCCATGCTGCTGCGCTATTCGCTGCATGAGGAAGAGGCGGCCAAGGCCATCGAGGTGGCCGTGGACAAGGCCCTGGCCGATGGCTACCGCACGCCGGATCTCTGGAAGGAAGGCTTCAAGAAGGCCAATACGGAAGAGATCACGAAGGTCATCTGCGCGCGCATCTGACCGCTCGGTAAGGTCAGAATGCCCAGGAGGATATGCGAAGAGAGTCAAGGGCCGCAAGAGCGGCGGAAGGGGGACGACCGATGAAGGGAGCACAGGCTGTGGCTCACTGTCTCAAGGAGCAGGGAGTCGATACGGTTTTTGGTTATCCGGGCGGCATGATCCTGCCCCTTTACGATGTATTTTACAAGAATCCCGAGTTCCGGGAGATCCTTGTCACCCATGAACAGAATGCGGCACATGCTGCTGATGGCTATGCGCGGGCTTCGGGTAAGGTCGGTGTCTGCATCGCGACTTCAGGTCCCGGTGCGACGAACCTCGTCACGGGGCTGGCGACGGCGTTCATGGATTCCATTCCTGTCGTGGCCATCACGGGGCAGGTCGATACCACGCTTCTGGGGCGTGATGCATTCCAGGAGACGGATATTCTCGATGTTACCATGCCCATCACGAAGCATAATTTCAAGGTCAAGGATCCGAAACTCCTCGTGCCGACTGTGCGCAAGGCGTTTGCTCTGGCACGCCATGGCCGCCCGGGGCCGGTCCTCGTCGATGTGCCGCGCGATCTGTTCTTTGCCGAGGTGGCGTATGAGCCGCAGCAGCCGGAACCGGAGCATCACGGTCAGCCGAATGCGGATTTCCGCATCTGTGCGGCTGAGGCGGCGGCGGAGATTGTCAAGGCCAGACAGCCCGTGGCCATCGTTGGCGGCGGCGTCATATCGGCCGGTGCGACGAAGGAAGTCATTGCCTTCATCGAGAAGTATCATCTGCCCGTTGCCCATACGCTGATGGGCCTTGGCGCCATCCCGCATTCTCATCCGCAGTCGCTGGGCTTTGCCGGCATGCACGGCGAGAAGGCGGCCAATCATGCGATCGCGGCGGCTGATCTCGTCATTGCCATCGGCAGCCGCTTCGGCGACCGCCAGACGGGCAATCTCGACAAGTACACACAGAATACGAAATTCATTCACATCGACATCGATCCTGCTGAGATTGATAAGAATATCGGCAATTCACTGGGACTTGCCGGTGACATGAAGACCATTCTCGGCCTTTTGATGGAGCATGAGCCGAATTCGGCCCTGACGGACTGGTGGACGCAGATCCACAAGTGGCAGGAAGCGTACGAGTACGATTACCAGCAGAGCCGTCTGACCGTTCCCTGGGCCATGCATCAGGTTGCGATGCGCACGAAGGGGAAACCTTATGCCTTTGCGACGGATGTCGGCCAGCATCAGATGTGGGCGGCCCTGCATCTGCGCATCGAGGAGCCGCGTACCTGGCTGACTTCCGGCGGACTCGGCACGATGGGCTTCGGCCTGCCGGCGGCCATGGGCGCACAGCTCTATTATGGCGGGGACCGGCGGGTCATCCATGTGGCCGGCGACGGCGGCATCAAGATGACGGGCAATGAGTTCTACACCATCGCGCGCCTGAACCTGCCTGTCATTTCCCTGATCGTCAACAACCGGAGTCTCGGCATGATCCGCCAGCTCCAGAAGGTCATGTACAAGGAACGCTACATTGCCTGCGAGCTCGATTATCCGATGGATTACGTCAAGTAT
The DNA here is from genome assembly GCA_902364065.1 of Veillonellaceae bacterium SB90. GTDB lineage: Bacteria > Bacillota > Negativicutes > Selenomonadales > Selenomonadaceae > Mitsuokella. Next base: position 43,720 of record CABJCJ010000017.1, on the reverse strand, counting down.
GCGGAATGCTTCGGCATCCATGCAGAGGCCGTATCGACGCAGGATGAATTTGCTGAGGCGCTCAAAGATGCCCTGGCCGATACGAAACATCCGCGCGTCATCGTTCTCAACGTATGGCGCAGTTTCGTCGAACCCATGATTAAGGGCGGCGCCCGCATCGATGAGTTCGTCGAATTTAAGTAAAGAAAGCCTCATCCCTTACAAATCAAGGGGTGAGGCTCCTTTTTGTCTGCAATTTGTCTGCATCAGCGTTTTGTCTGCATAGTTTCGAGGGTTTTCTCGAAGGCTTTCTCGGTGTCACGCTGGATTTTTTCCGTGTTGTGGGTGTAGATTTCATCTGTCATCTCGACGCGCTTGTGGCCGAGGCGTCCGGCTACACCTTTAAGGGATGCGCCAGCCTCGATGAGCATGGTGGCGTGGGTATGACGGAAGGAATGGGCGTTGAGGTCGTACTTCTTGAGAGTCTGCATGAGCGTGGCACGGCTGAGGGGCTTTCCTGTGCGGCCGGTGCAGACCATGTAGCGGCGACGGGCGTCGAGGCGGGCGGCTCGCTTGGACGGGTAGCGCAGTGTATGGTCATTCTGTTCATCGACAATACGGTAAGTATCGCCTGCTTCAAGCTCCCAGGATGATTGCATGGCTTTCCATTGCTTGAGCTCGGCGAGCAGGCTCTTATCGACGATGATGTCCCTGACGCTCGTAGATGTCTTCGGCGGGACAAGCAGATTGCCCAATCCACTGATGTAGGTATACTGCCTGCGGATGTGGATGACCCGCCTGTCAAAATCGACATCTTCCCAGCACAGGCCTAGCACCTCGCCGATGCGCGCGCCGGTGTGGTAAAGCAGCATGATGGGGATATGGCACAGCTTCCCGAGCGGTTGATCGTGCAGGAGCTGCTCGTATACGTCCGGCGAGATAATGGTCCGCTTGACGAGGTTGCGCGGTGCCGACTTCGGAATCTTGATATAGTTGACGGGATTGCTCTGGATGAGCTCAGCAGGATAGACGGCATAGTCGAGTGCCTGGTGCAGGATACGGCGCATCTGGAGCAGATAGGAGTGGGAGAGGCCGAGAGCCGCCTGCTGACGGATGAAGCCGTCAAGAAGGGCAGGCGTAAGATCCTGCAAATCCGTCATGCCGATGACAGACAGGATGTGCTGCTCGAGAATCCTGCTGTAAACGTCGTAAGTGCTTTCACGAACATTGCTGCGCACGACATTTTCCATCCACTTCTGGCAAAACGCGCGGAGCGTGATACGGTCACTCGTGATGCCGATGTTGCCGTGACGATAATCCGTATATGCAGCCACGCCGGCAGCATAGGCATCGTCCTTCAAGGCAAAGCCGCCCTTCTCGATGACGCGGCGCTTTCCTTCTGCGGTCTTGCCTGCCTCGAAGATGTAGCTGTAGGTTTTTCCGCGCTTGCGGACACGGACGGTAGCCATAGCAAAAACCTCCTTCTTGTGGTATAATAAAGCTACAAAGTTATCCAAGGCGTACCTGCCCACGCCATGCACGCATCCATCGTGTAGATGAAGAGCAGGAGCGGCCACGGCTGATGTGGTGCGATGAAAGAGAGCAGGAGTCATGAGAAGGTGCCCTGCTCTTTTTTTGTTTGCCGTTTTGGCGGCGCGACAGTATATACTCATGCCGCGCTCAACTTCTTTAGGTTCTTTGGATCATTGCGCTGCGAGAAGAGGATGTACTGCGTATCTTTGGATGCCAGCGCTTCCAGATACTTTTGGTCGACCCCTTTCTCATCGTTGATGATGGCCAGGCCAGATACCTTCTTCTTGGCGCGCTTCTGGCGTGCTTCCTTGATATCCAGCCAGTCGAACAGGAATGAGGATAGGTTTCCGCGATTCATGGTGTTGAACGAGTTGATCAGTATCTCAGACTTCCGTCCTGCAATCTGGAAGTGGAAGTTGAATTCAAGCCCTGTACTGCCCTTGGCGATGAAGCTCGGCGTGTAGATAATCTGCTGCTCGTCAAGGAAAGCCGCCACATCATCAAGGAAGATGGTCTTCACGGTGCTGTCGCTCAGCATAAACATATCGTTCACTGCAAGCATGGCCTGGATGAACATGTGCATGCTGACCGGATACTCAGAGACCGTAGTGTGCATGATCATCTCATTGTTCACGTTCTGCACGCCGTAGGACATCAGGAAACTGTCCAACAGTTCCTTGCGCTTCTTGCGGTTCAGTGATATGCCATCCGCAAGAAGGTCGTTGATAATATAGCCATCATCGGACAGCGTGATGTTGTCGCCCTCCAGCTTCGCGTACACAGTCAGGCCATCATTGTGCCGGTCCATGAAAGGCGTGGCAATCTCGGTCCACCCGTTCTGCAGGGGGCGGGCAGATGCCGCTCCACGCAGCCATTTATAGTACTCTTCAATCCATTCAAATTTCGCTGTCATTCCACAGCACCCCCTGTATGTCTACTTTCACCTCGTTACTATTTATTATACGAGAATAGGATAGGAAGTCCATAAACAAGTCTGAGATGTCCTCAGTGTTTCGAAAATCATCTGGGAGCGGGTAGGCGAACTTATCTCCATATCCCTCTCGATAGATGTGGATATGGGGCTGATACGGCTGGATGATAGTTTTCTTGTCTGGATTAGTGTGCGGCGTAGCATCTTGGGTATCAACACGCACTAGCATCACATTGCCGTTGTAAAGCAGTCGGCAGGATATCTTCCGGGCATTGATTCGCGCATGGTAGGTGGAGATCTTCATATTGTCCATGCGACGGCCCTCATGATTATAATGGACTGGATGCAGGGTTGTGCCGATCGGCGGAGGCAGCTTCACAAGCTCCGGGCTGGTCAGGTATTTCTCAATCATGCGCAGCGTATCGGCTTCTTCTTGTGACAGTTGCATAGTATCCTTCCTTTCATGGCCGCGCGGACGGCCTTTTTTGCGTGCTCAGAACTTGCTGATGCTCTGGATTACTCTGCCGATGATGCGGACGGGGAGCTTTGCTACTTCATCACGGCTATAGAAGTGCGGGGCGTAGACGGCGACGTTGTGGCCGATGAGGGTCAGGCCGTCCTCGGTCTCCTTGACTTCCTTGACGGTGGCATCCTCGCCGTCGACGAGCACGACGGCAATCTGGCCGTTCTCGACGCTCTCCTGCACGCGCACGATGATGGTGTCGCCGTCGTGGATGGTCGGCTCCATGGACGAGCCCTTGACGACGAGGCCGAAGTACTGGTCGCCGCCTCGGTGCAGGCGCTCGTCGATGTACTCATAGTCGATGATTTCCTCTTGCGCTAGGATGGGCTGGCCGGCTGCGACACGGCCGACAACGGGGATGCGGTAGGTGTAGTGGGTGATTTTCTGCGCGGGCGGCTGAGCGGGGGCGGGGTTGGTAGGAGTATTGCCGCCGAGGAGGGATTCTACTGGGACGTCTGTAGCTTTTGCAATGGCTTGCAGTGTTGCTACACTGGGGTTGTATCGGTCTTTTTCGATATCCCCTATGTACGATCGCGATAAACTGGTTTTTTGTGCAAGCTCGGTCTGAGTCATGCCGGCATCCTTCCGGGCGTTACGAATCTTCTCTCCAATACTAGCCATGGGACAGTCCTCCTTTGTTTTGTATGGTAATTCCGTCGTTATCTACATTATATAATATTCTGACGGAAAAACTATACAGAAATGACGGAAATACTATTGACACAATGACGGAAATACTGTATATTATAGGAGTAGACGGAAATACCAGTGAAAGCCTACTGAAACTAAAGAAGGAAGGTGATGTGATGGATCAAATCGCAGAGACTCTGCGTGATGCTAGAAAGAGCAAGCGTTTGACGCAGACTGAGGTTGCTAAAAGCGTTGGCGTGTCGCGTGCGTACTACGCCGATGTAGAGCGTGGGCGCTACAATCCGAGCCTGAAACTTATGTCGAGGCTCGCCAAGCTTCTCGGCATCAACCTCAATTTTTTAAAGAAAAATGACGGAAATACAAGTGAAACGTAAGGAGGAATAGCAATGAACGAACTGGTTCACATCGACAACCAGCAGGTTGTCACGGACAGTCGCAGCGTGGCAGAGCATTTCGAGAAGCTGCACAAGCATGTACTTGAAGCTATTGATAATCTGAAAGCCGAAAATTCGGCTCTCAGAAAAATGTTCTATGAAACCACCTATAAGGTTAAAGGGAACAACAAGAGTTACAAGATGTACCTGATGAACCGCGATGGTTTCAGCCTGCTCGTCATGGGATTCACCGGAGCAAAGGCCCTTGAGTGGAAGCTCAAATATATCAACGCCTTCAACGCGATGGAGAAGGCCATCAAGACGCCGCAGCTCACGCCAAACCCGCACTACCGCACGCGCATGATCGGCACGGCAGTGCGAGACATCGGCAAGACGGCAGAAGCTCTCGAGAAGGTCTTTGGTTGCCGTCACGGCATGGCGCTGGCGACGGCATCGGAGATGGTCGGCGAGGCATACGGCATCGATACCAAGGCCATCGCGCCACTCATTCCCGCCGAGGATTCGCCAAGCACGATAAAAGTTGCGAAGATTGCTGAGGCACTTGGCTTCTTCTGTAAGAGCGGCAATCCCGACAGCCAGAAGGTCAACCGCCTGCTCCAGTCCTGCGGCCTCCAGGACAAGCCGCGTGACGCGAAGGGAGCCAATCTCAAGAACACGGACTGGGTGTTGACGAAAGAGGGCAAGGCTTACGGTGAGTCAATCGCCTTCACAGACCCTAAGACCAAACACAAAGGTTACCGGATTGTCTGGAACGCCGACGTCCTGGACGTCTTGAGAAAGAGCATGAACTGAGGTGAACGAGATGGAAGCAATGGTAGATGTGAGGCTTGGCCGGAGCTTAGAGTTTGAGAAAATCGCAGAACGGCTCGGGGATGCCTTGGACTCAATTGATATAGATATGGATGCAGGCAAAGAGCTGGTAGATCTCATAGACCTGCAAATCCGCACAGCCGAGCGAGATGCCTTCAAGTTCGGCTTCGACATGGCAACCAAGCTCATGCATGACTACTACAACGACGAAGAGGAGTGAACTGAGGTGAGTGACATGATGTATAAAGACAAGCGCGGCTGGCGCTACAAGGTCATGCAGGGGATTGGCACGCCGCCAACCTTCAAGGGCCGCTACAACAAGCTGCACGGCAACACATGGAAATGCGTCAGGACGCTGCCATGGCGGGATACCAGGGAAGAAGCAGAAAAAGACCTGGCCGGATACGCGGCTAGACACAATATGCAGGTTGTTGAGGGGTGAGCGGGATGGAGACCGATATGCAGATGCTCCGGGCCTGCATGAAGTACCACAACCGGACGCAGGAAGACGTGAGCCGGGCTCTCGGCATGGTTCGCTCTACGTTCTACCTTCACATGAAGGATGGGGACTTCACCATCTCGCAGATCCACAAGATGATGGATTACATCCCTTTGACGATGGATGACGTCAACCGCATCTTTTTCGCAACAAAAAAATAGGATGCTGCGAACATCCTATTTAAGGGGTAACTGTGTAAGAACTACTTGCGGCCCTTGCGGGAAGGACGCTGAGAAAGGGCACTGGCGGCCGCCGTTTTCGCGGCCTTACTGCTACGGCCGCTGCGCAAGGTTTTCGAGGCTGCGCTTGCGGCACGAGCAGAAGTCACTTTGCTAGCATTGGACTTCGGCATGAAATCACCTTCTTTCTGTACAAGATGATTTCATTATACTATATCTTGTTTTATAAATCAAACAAAGCACTATATATAGGGGGTGTATGGCATGGAGCTTTCTGAGCTCAATGATTTTGTCGCCAAGGGGAGGATGCTCCAGCGAATCCTCAAAGAGACACCGGAAATCATCGAGTACCTGAAGCTGGCGAAGGAACCGTCGGTGCTGCCAATCCGCACGGACTGCCTCGTGCTCGTGGCGCAGGCGGCGAAAGTCCTGGCGGTCAGCCGGGGGACGATTTACCAGTATGTCAAGGATGGGCTCCTCAAGGCGTACTACACGCCGGGGAGCGAGCGCATGAAGTTCTGGCTCAGCGACCTGCAGAGGCTGGCGTCGACGGAGCCAGAGAAGAAAGGAGAATCCGCATGAAGGAACTGACATTGGTATTTGACAGCGTACTCTTCGAGTGGCCGCGACGTGAAGATACCCGTAAGAGAATCGCAGCCATGGAAAGCAAAATCAACGACTTCCTTCGTGGCGTCGAGGCGATTGGCGTAGCGTATGGCGTATATATCCACCTGGACTGGCGTTATGATCACTTCAAGGCGGGATTAAAAGTCAAGTATATTAACTGGTTTTCTCTCAAAGTTATCCATGCTGACGACGATTTACGGCCGCACGAGGCGTTCAGTGTCATTATCCACGCCAGAGACACGCTGAAGTTTAAGAAGAATAAAACGGGTGACCTTGTGAGTATCGAGCTGATTAAGGCCACGGAGGAGTGAAGGAATATGCAGTGGACGAAAATAGAGAACGGCCGGCGGCTGCGCAGGTCGCTCAATCCGAACATCAAACTGTTCATCGAGAGTATGGGCGTGGGCCTTGGCCTGTACGCGCTCCTGTGGCTGCTGGCGGCTATCTGAGGAGGTGATAAGCATGACAGTAAAGAACGAAATCCAGCTGCTGCTCACGGGCAGGCTGCTGAGCATGGAGGCATACGCCATCATCTTCGGATTAGGCGTGATCATTGGCGTGGCAATTGCCTGGGCGGTGTGGTCATGACAGATCGGAAGTACAAGCGCCCCTTACCGCTCTGCAAGCCGGGATATTTCTGCTTGGCATGTCCTTACGATGACTGCATCCGGCCGAGCTGGTCGGAAAGTAGGACGAAGGAAGAAGGGGACATGCTTGCCCGGTCTAGCATGATGGAGATCTGGCTCTCCATTACCATGCGAAACGCGTATGAGCGTAAAAAAAAGAGCCAAGCGCTGCAACACTCGGCTCACAAAAAGAATCTATAGGTGTGGTTATTATACCACAAAAGGAGGAGATTTGCATGATTCCGATTGATGTAATCATCGAAGCGTTCGAGCAGGATGGCGACTAATGCATTGGCATTTTCGACGGCGTTCCGTACTTCATCGACGTTTCCGGCTGCCCGTTTGCGCATGATATCGTTGATCATTACGACCCGCTGTCGGATTACGGTCGGTCCTGCGAGTCCGTCAGTATGGTCCAGGACAGCCGAATCCGCGCAGCGGCAGAACGTGCGATGCATAAGCGCGATACCGAGAACCGCGAATACATTGAGACGATTCGTTCAATGAAGAGAGGAGAATCAGCATGAACTTATACGAAATCGATAGAGAAATCGAATCTTGCGTTGATATGGAGACTGGCGAAACCATCGATACCGAGAGGCTTGCTTCTCTCCAGATGGAGAAGAGCAAGAAGATTGAGAACATCGGATGCTGGATTAAAAACCTGACAGCTGAGGCAGCGGCACTCAAGAACGAGAAGGATGCGCTTGCCCAGCGTGAAAAGGTCGCAAAGAACAAAGCTGATGGCTTGAAACAGTACTTGGCAGGTTACCTCGCCGGGCAGAAGTTCAAGACGGCGAAAGTCGCCATCTCGTATCGTAAGAGCGAGGCAGTCGAGATTGCCGATGAAGCGGCGGTGCCGGACGAGTACCGCATCCCGCAGCCGGACAAGATTGATAAGACAGGAATCAAGAAGGCGTTAAAGGACGGCGCTGTCATTGTGGGGGCGCAGATCGTGGAGCGTCAGAACATCCAGATTAAGTAAAGGAGAGGGCGACATGAGCGAAGCAAAGACTATCTATGCCGCCCTGCTCGCCATCCAGCAGGGAATCAAGGCACCGAAGGATAAGGACGGCTACGGCTACAAGTACCGTACGGCTGACGGCATCATGCAAGCGGCAAAACCTCTCCTTCAGGAGAATGGCGTCATCTGCATCCTGTCCGACCAAGCTATTTCAATCGGAAACCGCTATTACGTCGAATCAACGGCACGTCTCATAGACATTGCAACCGGAGATGTCATCGAGGCGAAGGGCACGGCAGTAGAGCCGGACAAGCTGGCATCAATGGCGCCGCCGCAGATCACTGGCACGGCATCAACTTACGCGCGAAAGCGTGCACTCGAAGGTCTCTTCCTTCTCGACAACGAGAAAGATGTTGACTCGCGAGAGGTGCAGGACGAGATTGCCCGCCAGACTTCGCAGAACGCCGCAGGAGCGCGTTCAACGCGAAACGCAGGTAACCATAAGGGGACGGCACATGGAGGCGGCTCAGACGAGATTCTCCGCAAGGCGATGCATGGGCTCAGCGAGGAGATGAAACGCCTCGGTGCTACGGGCGAGGAAGTATCCGCAATTTGTGGCTTGAAGTTCGGCAAGACGAGCTGCCGTGACCTCTCGACATGTGAGCTTAGCTCTCTGGTGGCAAACCTTGAGTCGTGGATTGCTGAGCAGATGGGCGGCGGGCGATGATACAAGAACATATCTTGGGCGAGATACAGGACGTGCGGGAGGACGGAACTGTAGTCATTATGGCTGGCCTTCCCGACCTCGACCGTGCTTTGCTGCGCCAATACAAGAAAGTAGAGGTCATTCTACCGGACGGGCGGCGCATATCGCCGGAACAACGGCGGAAATGTTACGCCTTGCTGGGGGAGATTGCCGAGTATGTGGACGGCGTCCGTAATGCCAATACCGTCGAAAGCCAAAAAAGCTTGTTTAAGATGGAGTTCATGCTTCATCGGATGGAAGCAGCTGAGCGGCGGATGTTCTCACTTTCCGACTGTGATATGTCAACGGCGCGCGAGTTCATTACGTACTTGGTCGACTTCATTATCGCCAACGACATCCCGACAATGACGCGGCTCATTGACAACTGTGACGACATCGCGGCATACATGTACGCTTGCACGATGCATCGCAAGTGCGCGGTATGCGGCAGGCCGGCCGATATCCATCACTGCGAGGGAAGCCGCATCGGCGCCGGCGTTGACCGTGAGAAGGCCCATCAGCTGGGCCGTGAGGTCATACCGCTCTGCCGGGTGCATCATACTGAGTGCCATAGCGACGAAGCAGGATTTATCAAAAAGTACCACTTGCAGAAGATTAAGCTGGACGAAAATCTATGTAAGCGGTTGAGATTCAAGAAATAAGCCACGGAGGCGCCCTATGAATTATGTCAAACAATTGAACGCATTTGGTGTGAGGCGGGCGGGCGTTCTGAATGCAAGAGAACAGGCCATGTATTTATGCTTGTTCCTCGTTGCGAATCAACTCAAATGGCCGGAATGGTTCGATGTGGCGAACTCCCGGATTATGCGTGAAGCCGGCATCAAGAGCAAGGTGACTATCATCAGTACAAGGCGGTCGCTAGAGGAGAAAGGATTCATCCAATCCATCGATCCAGGGCACAAAAAGAAAACAAGGTATCATCTTCCGAAACTTTATGAAGATGATGCCAAGGGTTCGAAAAACGAACCCATAGAAGCGTCCAATGGTACAAAAATTGTACCCATAAAGACTACTAAGGGTACAAAAAATGAACCCATAGAGGGCGCAAGGGTACAAAATTTGAACCCTAAGGGTACAAAAAATGAACCCATAGAGGGCCCCAAGGGTACAAAATTTGAACCCTATATAAACAATATAAACAGTAAACATATCTCTTCTACTACAGCACCACCCCAAGACGATAACTTCCGCCAGGTGGTCGAAGTCTACGAGAAGAGTATCCGGCCTGTACCGAGTCCGGCAGATCTGGAACGTCTTTCTGACTGCCTGGAGCACTACGGCAAGGAGGCCCTGTTCAAGGCCATCGACCGGGCGGACTACCGAGGCCGCCGCAGCATGGGGTACATCGAGGGAATTTTGAGAAGCTGGGAGCAGAACGGGTACGACGACCCGGAGGAGGATACAAATGGACACAGAACTGCAAAACATTCTGGACGAGGTCGGAAGAAAGCGCTCCGCTTTGATCCAGACGCAGAGCGGCGCAAATGGGAAAATGAGAAATCCGGCTGGGACTGACGAGTACAAGCAGAAACAAAAGCATATCGAGACGCTGGAGTGCGCCGGCATTCATCGCCGGTACCAGGGCGTGACTTTCGAGAGCATTGAGCGCCGGGGATTGCCGGACGATTTCAACATCCGGCGGAATTACAGGGACGTGAAGGCTTACGCTGAGGACATCAAGCAGAACGTCAAGCGCGGATATGGCCTTATCCTAGCCGGCAACTATGGCACACTCAAGACAACGATGGCCGTAGCCGTCCTACGGCACTGGCTCAGCGTTCAGCAAGGGGGAGGCATGCTGGTGCCGATGTGTTCGCTCGTCGATAATCTTTTCACCATGCGGGCACTCAACCGCGAGGAATGGGCGAAGTACGAGCGCCGGATCCGCTCGACGCCACTGCTGGTACTTGATGATCTGGGGAGTGAAGACACCGACCAGGGATGGGTACTCAGCAAGGTCGACAGCATCATCACCGAGCGATACAACAAGATGCTGCCGATCATCGTGACGACGAACCTGTCTAAGGAAGAATTGGCCGGCACCTACTCCGGCCGCATCATGGACCGGCTGCGGAATACGTCGCAGTGCTTGGTATTTACTGGATCTAGCCAGAGGAAGGTGAGAGCATGAGAAAAAAGGAGGAGGCGACGATGTGGGGCATTATCTATGATGAACGAATCATGGGTATGGATAAGGAGTTCGGAGATCATTGGGAAGTCGTAGACGTAGAGAATGAGTATGATCCTGTCGGGCGGCCAGACGATATACAGAGTGTGATCAATGTACTTCTGGAAGAAGATGTCATAGATCGAGACGATATTAATTCATTTGATTATTATTCAGATATTGATGATTTTGTCGATCTCTTAAATAACTTTGTTAACGGCGAATATGGGGTCATATCATACCAGGTAGTTTATTTCTGCTGCAAGGAAAGAATAGATAAAAATTTCTTTGGATCAAGAGACGAATGCGAGGAGTATATTGCTCGCAACAGATACAATTATCCGGGTGAAAATGTGCGGCCATTCAAAGTGATTGCGAGAGATGCATAAAAGACGTTGAACTGTCGAGATATCCTCGGCAGTTAGTTGCGGATAATAAAAAAGGAGTGAGAGCATGACATACAGTAAGGCAAAGGGTAAGGACGGGGAGCTGGAGTTTGCCCGCTTTTGCCGATCAGTTGGTTATGATGTCAGACGGACGGCACAGTACTGCGGCAAGACAGGTGACGCGGCGGACTGTGTCGGCTTGCCTGGTATCCACATCGAGGTCAAGCGTGTCGAGCATCTTCGTCTCGACGATGCACTGGATCAGGCGCGACGCGATGCCGAGGCGAAGCATGACGGCAGCCTGCCCATCGTGGCCCACCGGCGCAACAATACGCGCTGGAAGATCACGATGGACGCCGCCGACTGGTTCGAGATTTACAGAGAGTGGGAAGCAGGAAGGAGTAAGGAATCATGAATCAAGCAGTATTTAAAGGCACGGTGTTCAAGCCAGAACTTCGCGTGGCAAAAAGCGGTATGGCGGTGCTGAAATTCCGGCTGTCGTACTACCAGGGGAAGGGAAAAGATGGCAAGGCAGCGTATGGCAGCATCGACGTGACGGCATTTGACAAGCTCGCCCAGGCGTGGGATGGCAAGTTGCAGGACAGGGATAAGGTCATTGTAATCGGCCGGCTCATGATGGACAAGTGGGAGAAGGATGGCCAGAAGCATTACAAACACGGCATGATTGCGGACACCATCGGCAAGGAAATGAACCTTTTCGCAAGTTCTGCAAACTCGGCTCCGGGTGGGCAGTATATCACAGACGAGGAAGTGCCGTTCTGACGGCCTAGGATGGCCTGTAACGGCCTTTTACGACAAAATGCATATAAGAGTATAGGTGAGGAGAAAAAATGGACAGGAAAGAACTCCATGAAGCAATCAACGAAAGTTTGAAGCAAGAGTATGATCTCGGAAAGCGTATTGGCTACGAACAAGGCCGCATTGAAGGATATAAGGCGATGGTATTGCCGCATCCTTGTGATGGCCCTCTCTACGATGGCTGGACGCCTGAAGACCACATGGCGAAAATCACGGAGGAATACGGTGAAGTGTTGAAGGCTTTTGCTGTGTGGCGGAAAAGTGAAAGTCGGCACCGTGTACAGCAGACAGTCAGTTCGGAGATGGCTGTGAATGATAGTCTGAATCATTTATTTAACGAGTGTACGGATCTGCAGGTGTCTACGGTGAGCATGATGGATCGTCTCGGATGCCATGAAGCCACTCGTCAGCGCCTGATAAAGCAAGTCAACGAGAGCAACGCCAAACGCGATGATGGCCAGCGTTTCAGGAAGGAGTGATTGTCATGAACCCTTATCTGAATCATGCCGAGAAGGTCAATATGACACGCTTGATGGTTTACTCTTACGAGCTCGAAGAAACGATTGCAGAGTACCAGAAGGCGAAGAATGTGGACAAGGATTTCCTGAAGTGGCTGAGGAGCGCGTCGACGTATCTCAACAAGGCAATGGAGCGACGGTACAACCTCATGGAGTACGACCAGGCGATGGAGTTCTCGCGCAATGCTCGCACGCTTCGCCCGATGATCGTGCCGTCGGACAGGGAACGCGCCGAGCTCAAGAGGCTCAAGAACCTGCAGGATACGCTGGTCATCTCGATGGACGACTTTGAGACCTGGTACAAGTGCGTGATCCCGCAGACTTGTGGCAAGTGCCAGAAAAAGAAATATAAGGAGTGTGCCCAGCGTAAGTTCTTGATGCGATATTCTTGCGATCCGGTGAATCCTGGTGCCGTTGGCTGCTGTCAGTACAGCTATCCGGCCGCAGGCATTGAATTCAGGCCGATGGGATGGGAGGACGATGCAGAATGAAAGATGTGCACTTACCGAAGAAACATTGCAAAGGCTGCGGTAGATTCTTCACCCCGCATTGTACGCAGGAGCTCTACTGTTCCGATGCCTGCCGGACTGCATACCATCACAGGAAATACCAGAAACGGCACGGAGTCACCCTGTGGCGCGAGAAGAGCGAGGCGGAGCGTACGCGGGTATGCCCGCAATGCGGGATTAGCTTTGTGGCCAAAAATGCGATGCAACTATATTGCAGTCTGCAATGCAGGCTTGATGCCAACCGGAAGTCCGCACGCCAGCGAGAACGGCAGCAGACGCAGAATATGCGAGAGGTGCGTGAGGCCAGGAAGAAGCGGGAGAGTTTGCATGTATCACACATCGACGAAGCCGCAGCCAAGGCCAGGGAGATGGGCATGAGTTATGGCAAGTACAAGGCGATAGTACGCATTGAGGCCATGCACGCAGATTTCAGGAGGGATTGATTATGCTGAAGAATGCAGAAGGATACCAGGATCCGACGGGGGAAAAGGTTTTCGCCAGTGTACTTAAGAAGCAGCCGCTGAGCGAGCAGGATGCCAAGTCGCTGTCGCGCATTAAGCACCTGATGCACCTCCTACGCTTCGCGGCCAACGAGTTCGGCTTCGACATCGAGGAGCGCGTGATCCTGCGCGATAAGCAGACGGGGAAGGTTTGGAGATAAGGAGAATAAGATGCCAAAATACAAAGTTCATTTTGAAATTAATATACATGGCGATGCCTTTGTCCGTGCTGAAAGTCTGGAAGAAGCAAGAGAGCTGGCAAAGAACTTGAATGCTCGCGACCTTGCAGAACGTTCGTTTTATGAAGATGCAGCATATGTGGATAGAATCTACAAAGAGATCGGCACCGAAGTCATTGAAAGCCGAATCGGAACGAGAAGAATGTGAGGAGGTGAAGAAGTGAAATGGACATTGTGAGTTTGCTGGTTGTCTGGCTTTCGTGTGGGAGGGAATGTCGTGAAGGAACTCAAGGAACACAATGATTATGTCATGCTTACGAAGTGGTATCTGCGGCGATATGAGCAGCTGAAGTACACGGCCGAGAGCATGCGCAGACAGGCCGAGGAAATACGAGAGGAACTGGCTATGGAAGACGCGGCGGCACTCAAGGAAGAGAGGGAAGCCAAGGCATGATGCTATTGATTTTTGTGGCGGGACTCGTTGCGGGAGGCTCGGCGGCGTTCTTGATTTTCAGCTTGTGTGTGATATCGGGGCGCAGTGAAGACAGGATGATAGAAGGGCTTAGAGATATGAAACAGCAGGAGATGATTGCCAAGGTCGACAAGGTGCTGCGCCATTGGCCGGAGATTGATAAGGGCGTGTTGGACTACCATGCGCAGGAAGGGATGAGTGCTAAGGAGATGGACAGCCTGACCTGCAGGGATGGCTTCACGGTCTTGCGCCCTGAGAAATGGCTGCAGGCTATCTGGGCATCCTACTCGTCGAGTGATGAGCTGCGCCGGATGCTGGTGGATCGCCGGTACAAGAATTGCGAGAGGTATATCAAGACGTCGATGGCGCTCAATATCAGTGAGCGCAGCTACTACGCACTTCTCGATGACTTCCGGATGTCGACGGCTCTGGCGGCGGTGCAGCTGGGGCTTTTGCGCATCTTGTAAAATTTGCAGCAAATTTTTCGCGTCCTTTTTCGTTATACTGAGTATAGCGAGACAACATCGCACTTCTTACTGCCGAAGACCTCGCCGTATGGCGGGGCCTTTTTTGTAGGAAGGTTCCCCCAAGTCCACTCTCTTTTTTGTCTGGTTTTTCGGAGAGTGCGGCTCATTTAGACCGGTCCGGGGCTTCCTCCTCTCTGGGCCGGGTGAAAGAAAGGTAGGTGATACCATGCCAAAGTATGAATGGGGCAAGATTGCCCGGGAGTATATCGAGGGTGTCGTCACGGAGAAGGGCGATATCGAGTATCCGTCTCTCAATGATCTTGTAGCAAAGTACGGCTTCTCCTTGTCGACGGTCGGCCGCCAGTGCAGCCGGGGACAGTGGCCGGTAAAGCGCGAAAGGTTCGCCAACAAGGTGGGCAAGAAACGCGAAAGCAAGAAGGCCGAGACGTTGTCGGACGAGTCGGCACGGTATGACCTTGAATGCTTCAATATTTCGCGTGAGGGTATCGAGAAGGCGAAGGCGATGCTTGCGCAGGCGTCGCGTCCGTCGGATCTTGCGACGCTGGCGAGGGCGCTCAAGGACCTGCAGGCGGTCGCCAAGACGGCCATTGGGGAAACGGGCGCGGGCGGCGATGGGCTGACGATCGAGGTGAAGCTCGATGAAGATTAATGTCACTGTCAGTCCGAAGTGCTTCAATCCGGTCTACCTGCCGTACCTCGATGATACGACGTACATGCAGATCTTCTACGGCGGTTCGTCTTCGGGCAAGAGTTACTTCCTCGCGCAGCGGTGTATCTGGGATATGCTCCACGGCGGGCATAATTATCTGATTGTCCGCAAGGTAGCGAGGACAGTCCGCAAGTCAGTCTATAACGAGATCACGAAGGCCATAAGTTTCTTCAAGGTGGGGAAGCTCTTTGTCGAGAACAAGAGCGAGATGGTCATCACGGGGCCGCAGGGCTTCCAGATCATGTTTGCCGGCCTTGATGACGTTGAGAAGGTCAAGTCCATCACACCGGCCAAGGGCGTCATCACGGACATCTGGATTGAGGAAGCGACGGAGGCCGACTACGGGGATATCAAGCAGCTGCGCAAACGTTTGCGCGGCATCTCGCCGGTCGAGAAGCGCATCATCCTCTCGTTCAACCCGGTCTATCAGACGCACTGGATTTACAAGGAATACTTCGAGGGGCGCTGGGACGGGAGCAAGGCAAGCTACAAGAGTGACATGCTCTCCATCCTCAAGACGACGTACCGCGACAATGTCTTCCTGACAGCGGGCGACCGTCGTGAGCTGGAGAGCGAGAAGGACCCGTACTTCCGTGATGTCTACACGAACGGCAACTGGGGTGTGCTCGGCAAGGTCATCTTCAAGAATTGGCATGTGGAGCGAATTGACTCGAGTAAATTCGACACGTTCCAGAATGGCCTGGACTTCGGCTTTGCGGATGATCCTGCCGCTCTCATCCGCAGCCACTACGATGAGCGCGCAAATACGCTCTACATCATCGATGCGCGGTATCTGCGCGGGCTGACGAATGACTTGCTGGCGGCGGAGGTCGTGAACCTCTGTGGACAGGAAGTCGTGGTCTGTGACTCGGCGGAACCGAAGAGCATTGCAGAGCTTAGGCAGTACGGTGTGACGGCCATCCCTGCGGAGAAGGGAAAGGACAGCGTGAACTTCGGCATCCAGTGGCTGCAGAAGCTCCGCATCGTCGTCAACGAGAATCTGCCGGAGCTTGTCAATGAGCTGACGGTCTACAAGTGGGATGAAGACAAGGATGGCAATGTGCTGCCGCGGCCGGTCGACCGTGACAACCATCTGCTCGATGCCCTGCGCTACTCGCTTTTCCGCGAGATGGGCTGGCATGCATCGGCGGGCGGCAACGTAAGGATGCCCCTGGCGGGCGCAATGTGAGGTGAGAGGGATTGAAGATAACGGATGCAAAGCGGGACAGCATCATCGGCAAACTCAAGCAGGATATCGATGCGGCTAACGCCTACTATGAGGATACGGTCGAGCCCGCGGTGATGGAGCGCTATGCCATCTTCCAGGCGGACAAGGGCTACTATCGCAAGATGTTCCCGCGGCTCTCTAAGCGCTGTGAGATTGTCAGCACGGATGTGCAGGACACGATCGAGAGCACGATGCCGGTGTTAATGAAGACGTTCTTCGGCAGCACGGACGTCGTGACCATCCAAGGTGCGGATGGTACGGATGCAGACTCGGACCGTGCGGAGAAGATGCAGGAGCTCATCAACTACGAGCTGCAGCAGAACAAGTTCTTCATGAAGTTCTATCGCTGGGCGAAGGATGCGCTAATCACGAATCTGGGCATCATCAAGGTGGACTGGGACCGCGAGTACAAGGAAGTTGAGAGGACCATCACGATGGACGCCGAGGCTTATGCGGCCTACCGCCCGCAGGCGGAACAGATGGGCATCCAGGTGGAGAAGGTCGAGGCGAGTCCGACGGGCGGCATCAATGTGACGTACCGGAGCATGGAGCTTGTCAAGAATCAGCCACGCGTCATGAATGTCATGGCCAGCGAATTCCGCTTCTCGCCGGATGCGACGCGGCTGGAGGATGCGGATTTTGTGGCACATCGCAAGATTGTCTCTCTGGATTATCTGCGCATGCAGCAGGAGGCCGGTCTCTATGATCATGTGGAGGAGGTGGCCGAGAAGGCCGTCGCTCCGCACTACACGAATCTTGATATCCAGAACAATGACGATATCGACGAGCAGCCGAACAAGACGGACAGCGGGCGGCAGAAGGTTGAGCTCTATGAGTGCTATGTCAAACTCAATATGAGCGATGACCCGGACGGCCGGCTGGTGCCGATGATTGTGACGGTGTCGAACGGCATCATCCTGCGACTCGAAGAAAATACTTACGAGCGCAATCCGTTCTTCACGCTCTCGCCGCGCGTTGACCCGCATCACATCTGGCCGGAGTCTGGCTTCACGGATCTCATCGCGCAGGTGCAGCACAGCAAGACGGCCATCATCCGGCAGATGATCTACAACATCGCGCAAGGCAATGATAGCAAGATGGCCATTGACCCGGCTGCGCTCGTCGATATCAATGATGTGCTGCAGAATGCGCAGTTCATCCGCGTCAAGGGCAATGTCAATGAGGCCATTCAGCCATTGCCTGCTTCTCAGCTGCAGGGCTGGACCTTCAATATGCTCGAGTACCTTGATACGGTCAAAGAGAACCGCACGGGCATCACGAAGTACAATCAGGGCCTCGACAGCAATAGCCTCAATAAGACCGCGACGGGCATCAGCATCATCACGCAGCAGAGCAACCAGCGCCTCGAGCTCATCGCCCGCATCTTCGCGGAGACGGGGATGACGGAGCTCTTCCGCTTCCTGATCAAGCTGAATCAACTCTTCGTCAATCAGGCGCTCGTCATCCGCTTGACGAATGGGCCGATGCAAATCGACCCAAGCGACCTGGACGGTTCTTTCGATTTGCTCGTTAATGCGGGCATGGGTGCGGGAGCCAAGCAGACGAACCTGCAGAACCTGCAGCTTGTCCGCGAGCTCTCGACGCAGCTGGCAGAGGTCGGTCTCTCGGGGCCACAGCAGTGGTACAACCTCGCCAAGCGCATCATCGAGGAGGTCGGCTTCAAGAATGTCGATGACTTCATCGTGGACCCGTCGCAGATGGCGGCACAGATGCAGCAGGCGGGCGGCCAGGACAGTGGTGCCGAGGACAACAAGACGACGATCCGCTCGGCCATCACGGATGCACCGTGGCAGGTTCAGATGCAGTTCTGGCAGAAGCTTGGCTTCGAGGTCACGCCGGACATGTTCACGGAGCAGACGGCTCAGAAGGTCCTGAGCGGTGCCGCCGATGCACAGGCCAAGGCCGATGCAAGCAGAGGAGGACAGTGGAATGGAGCAGGAATTGGAGCGCAGCCGCCTGATCGCGGCGGGCAGGGAAGCCGAAACTTCGCTGGAGTATCTTCGGCCAATGCTCAGCCGCAAGCGGGCGCAGGCTTTGGAGCGGCTCAGCAAGCCCAGCAATATGGAGCTGGAGCGCAGGCTGGTGGCGGAGCTCCAGGCGTATCAAGCTATTGAGGATGAGTTCGTCCGCGACGTCCAGGCCGGGCGCATTGCGGATCGGCAGCAGGCAGAAGAAGGAGAATGATTATGGGACTTTGGAAAGGATTCAAGCTCTGCGAGGTGCTGGAAGGCAACAAGCGCACGCTCATCACGGTGCTGAGTGAGCAGCTGGCGCTCACGAATCAGGCCCTCGAGGGCATGAGCGAAGAGATGAAAGTCGTCCAGAAGGACCGCAGGAAGCTAGAGGACAGAGTTGGGAAGCTCGAGGCGAGAATCCAGCAGCTCGAGAAACTCGCTGGTGTGCAGGAAGCTGCCGTAGCTGGCCCCGAAGACACAGACGATAAAGGAGAATGAAGATGGAGAACATGGACCAAGTCAATGAACAGTCCACACCCATGATGGACGAGACACAGCAGGCACCGGAGACGGCGGCTGAAGAGAAGGCGAATGAGCAGACGGAGCAGGAGACGCCGGAAAGTACAGAGGACGCTGCAGCCAACGAGGACAGCGAGCCGAATTTCCAGGAGCTCGGCAATATGACTGCTGGCGACCAGCTGGCGTACCTGCGCCAGCACGGCTACCTTGATCATGACACGGATGAGAAGAAGCCTGAGCCAGAGCAGAAAGGGGAGCAGGCAGGACAGACCGAAGAGGCCCCTGCTGAGGATGACCCGGAGTATGAGATCACGGTGGACGGCAAGCCGGTCAAGGTCAAGCTGTCGGAGCTCAAGAACGGCTACCAGCGGCAGGCGGACTATACGCGTAAGACGCAGGCCCTGGCCGATGAGCGCCGACAGGTCGATGCCATGATGGCCGCTCTCAAGGTCAAGCAGGGGACGCAGGAGCCGGAAGCCGACAAGGCCAATCCGGAGACGGGCGTCTCGAGTGACTATAAGGCCGCCGTTGCACAGGCAGAGAAGGATCTCGGTATCGCGCCGGGCGAGTTCAACCAGTTCGACCCGGAGCACAACTTCGCCCTGCAGCGTGTCATCGTCCGCAACTCCCAGCAGCAGGCCTCTCAGCAGGCCAATCAGAGTGCCGTCATCGAGGAGGTGCGCAGCTTCGTAGCGGAGGCGCAGAAAGACCCGATGACGCCGGAAATCGACAACAACTATGATGTTTATCTGTTCAAGCTCGGACAGTCCTCTCCGGAGGGCGCGCAGAAGGCGATGGCCATCGCTCAGGCGAAGCAGCGGTTCTTCAACAATCAGGCTACGACGGCGGATACGAAGATCCTGAAGGAGCACTGGGCGTATGTGCGTTCCGAGTTGATGAAGGCAAAGGCACCGGCGCAGGGGACGCCAACCACTCCCGCGCCGAAGCCGGAGCCGCCCAAGACGGAGACGCCAGGGCAGGCCGCTGGCAAGACGCGCGAGCCATTCAACGCGCGCAAGCTCCGGGGCCTTGATACGAAGCAGCAGATTGCCGCCCTCAGACGGGCGGGTTTCATGTAAGAAGGAGAACGACTATGGCTAGATATACGTATGATGAGCCGACGAACCGTGAAGACCTCACGGACGTCATCACCAATATTTCGCCGACGGATACGCCAATCACGACGATGATCGGCAAGACGAAGGCAAAGGCAACCTATCACGAATTCCCTGAGGATGAGCTGGCGGCGGCTGCCGTGAACGCTCATATCGAGGGCGAGAAGGATGTGGCGGCAGATGCTCCGGCGCGCACGCGCAAGGGCAACCACACGCAGATCATGAAGCGCGGCTACTCGGTCACGGCGACGCAGCAGGCGGTCGATAAGGCCGGCGTTTCGGATGAGCTGGCCTATCAGATGCTCAAGGCAATGAAGGAGCTCGGCAAGGACCTGGAACTCGCCATCACGACGCAGAAGACGGATGCGGCAGGCTCCAAGACGGTAGCGCGCACGTTCGCTGGCATCCCGGGCCTCGTTACGACGAACGCCAAGACGGATACCAAGGTGACGATGAACGTCATCACGGACGCCCTGCAGGCGGCCTGGGAGCACGGCGGCACGCCGTCGAAGCTCATTGTGTCCGGCACGAATAAGCGCGCGGTCTCGGCGCTCACGACGTCGAACACGAAGAACATCGACGCGGCGAAGAAGAAGGTCGTCGAGGCCATCGATGTCGTCGACACGGACTTCGGCCGCATCGAGATTGTCGCCTCGCGCTTCCTCGATGACAAGACGATGTTCGTTCTGGACCCGTCTTATCTTGCGGTTGCATGGCTGCGCCCCTTCACGAAGAAGATGCTGCCGGATGACAGCGACGGCAAGGCTGGCGTAATCACGGGCGAGATGACGCTGGAGCTGCGCGGCGAGTCCGGTCAGGCCATCATCACGATTGGCGCATAAGGATAGTCCAAGAGGGCGGTCTCCCGCCCTCTTTTTAGGAGGTGGGTACAGTGGATGAGAAGGTATATGACCTTACAGATGCCGGCGATACGGAGAAGACGTACTTCGTTCGACATGACGGGCGGGATCATATCGTCAAGGCGGGATGCGATGACGACGTCCTGCAGCAGAATTATGAGGATCGCAAGACGGATGGCTTTGATCCTACGCGCTGCTTCCGCCGCGTGGCGCATATCGACATGGGCACGGTGCGCATCCTGGCTGACGTCCAGCACGATGCAGATGCCAGGGCATATCTCGAGGTCCATGATACCGCCGCCCGCGACCGCATGATAAGGCGCTACCCGGAACTCTTCAAGGCCTGCTCGGGAGGTGTTTGAGATGACGCCGAACGATATCATCCTGGCGGTCCGCATGGCGCCGGAAATCAAGGACATGGATGCGGCGCACTACAGCGACTACGATATCCTGCAGGCGCTCAACGAGGTGGCGGCTTACCTCTACAATACTTTGGCCGAGCAGACGAGCAGCCTGCTGGATAAGCGAGCGGAGCTCCAGAAGGTGGAAGACGATGGTGAGGGCTTCGCCTTGCCGGAGGACTTCCTGCAGATCGTGAGCGCCTACGACGGGGATGCACGCACTATGGAGCCGCAGACGAAGGACGGGGAGCTCACGGAGCACAGCTACCGCATCGTCGGGGCGAAACTCTGCACCAAGAGCAAGGCCGTCACGCTAGTCTACAAGCCATTCTTCGTTGACCTCACTATGGATGACCTCGAGCAGGATATGGACCTGCCGCCTTTCTTCAAGACGCTGATCAAGAAGGCGACAATCCTCATCCTGCAAGGAAGTGGTCAGCAGGATACGGCTGTCATGCAGCTCATCGCGGATGGCGTGGCGAAGGTTGTCGGCAACATGGCGTTCTCACGGATTCCAGATGTGCACAGCTGGGCGGAGGTGGTATAGATGCAGGTGACGGAAGCAATCAATCGCATGAGAGCATCTATGCATGACATATCCAACGAGTATGATGACGCCGCGTGTATTTTTGCTCTCAATACGGCGGTACATGACCTGACAGCGCTTCTTGCTGCGGCGCACTATCCTGATTTGATTGAGGAGAAAGATCTTGCGGAGGGAGATATGGTTCCGGACGGATTCTTCCGGACGTGTGGCTTGTATCCAATCCGTATTACGGGCGGTACGGTACATCTCTTGACAGATGCAGAAAAGGCACATATCCGCTATTATAAGATGCCCGCGGATATGGCACGTACAAGCTCGCTGCCGTTCCGGCTCAGTATCTTGAATAGCCTGGCTATTAAGATTGCCATCAAGATATTGCTCAATGAAAACGAGTTTGATATCTCTCAGGATAGTAGCATCCAGAGCGAGATCGCACAAGCGCTGCAAGCAGGAGTGGGGTGATGCCATGCGTTTGGCAAGCAAGCACGCAAATGTTCAGAATATCCGATATGCCGATTTTTCGGGTGGCCTGAACACGACGGATGCCGTAGAGAATATTGCTGACAACGAATTATCTCAGGCTGTAAATGTCGAGATCTACAAAGGCCAGCTCAAAACGGTTGCCGGTGATAAAGCCGTATACAAGGACACATCGGTAGTATTTGACGGTATTATCTATGACAGTATCGAGGATAAGCTCTTGCTGGTCGATAGCGACCGTAAAGTATATCTGCTTGATGACGGCAAACTCACGAGCAAGGGTATATTGACTGGCGCAGCAGAAGTGCAGTATGCAGCTTGGGAGGATGGTGTTATCATCGCTTCGGGCGGCAAGCTGCAGTATTATCATGGCGGCACGCTTGAAACCATTGCAGACTCGCCTGATGTTTCGCGTGGGTGCTTTATCAAGAATGGCCGCATCTGTACTTTTTATGACGATGTCCTCAAATTTTCGGGTGTCGGAGATGAAACGAATTGGACACAGAAATCCGATGATGCCAGCTCCAGTCAATGGCTACAGGTCGGGTATAAAGATGGCGGTGATATAGTCGGGGTAACGTCACTATCCAGCGATATGCTGATCTTCAAAAACAATCGTCATGCATACCATCTATCCGGATCTTATCCCGATTGGTCCCTATCTGAGATTGGTCGGCAGATTGACTGTAAGACATATCATGCTTGCATCGCGCTTGCCGGCAGCGCCTGCGTACTTGGCGAGACCCGAGTGCAGGCTGTTCTGACGACGAATCGCTACGGCGATATGATGGCGACTGATATCGGGCAAAAGGTCTTTCAGGATATAGAAACCTTACCCGCCAATGTGAGACTGCGGTATATTCCGAGCCTGAATCAAGTATGGATTATCTCAGGCATGGCGTCTTTCCTCTTTTATGATGCAAGCACAGGCGGTTGGTTTAGGCGGAAGTACAATGCCGGAATTGTTGATGCTGTAGAAGCAAATGGGAAAGTCTATATCTTAAAGCTGCACGGCTTATATGTATTGGACGATACGATTCAGGACGATGATGGCAGTGATATGCTTTGGAAATTTCAGCTTAAAACGCTGACATCGAACCATGATATTCTTGTCAAGCATGTATGTGCCGATACGACGCCTTTGCATACCACTTATGCGGATGAATACATACGTGTGGGAAATGTTGTTATAGGCATCAAGCAGCCACAAAGTGCGGACTGGATATATAAAAATAGTGAAACTGTTTATTCAAGCCGGCGGTCTATCGCGGCTACACCGGGCAGGGCCTTCTTTACCAATTCCGAAGATGTGTGCTTTAACTTTGAGAAGATTTATGCAAGCAGTATGCCGCTTGTAGCGCAGGAAGCGCTCAGGAGTGAAACGCGGTGTGTGGATCACGAGAGGAGCGTGAGTACGATGCTCTGGGGTCGTGGTGGCGTGACTATCTTTAATTCAATATCTTATGATGTGGTGGAGGTGTGAGAATGGCAAAGCTAGCGGAGAAGAATATATTGGATTATCGCATTGGCGGTGATACACTCAATGAATTTGCTTTGAAATACATGTCCGAGATGCCGAGAATCTATCAATTTCTCAATAATATCCGGACGCATAATTCTGACGGCAGTGAGCAGGTCGAACCTGAGCCCTATCAGATCAAGGTAGAAGATGATAAATTCTACGTGCGTAATAAGGCGAATGACAACTGGCTGTACCTTTTTGATGTTGCAAAGAATGGTGGCATGCGCTCTGATTCTTTTGGTAAGCAGTCGGCAGGCAGTCTTGCGAGCCGCCCGCAGACAGGCAATACTTCCGGCGATGTGTACTGGGACACAGATAACGGTCGCATATATATGTGGCAGTCTGATGCGTGGCATCTCATTCTAAGCCTGCACGTTGAGGACCTTGTCGGCTACGAGAATGTGCTCACGAAATCTGATCTTGCAGAACCCGCATCCGGCACATTGGCGACTACACCGAACAAGCTGGTACGGCTTAATGCGAATGGCGTCATGCCTGTCAATGTAGCTGGCAATGCAGGACAGCTCGCGGGCGTGAATGTGGAAATCGATAATCTTCAAGATGGCCAGGCGCTCACCTATCGTAGGGCCTCGAATGTGTGGCATAACGAGAATAAGGGTGTTGTCGGTGCTGGCAAAGCCTTGGCGATCAAAGATGGCGATAAGCTTATCGCTGAGTTCTCTGGCGATGAACCCGTCGAATTTGATACACAACGTACGGCGCATAATAATAACGAGGACGCCCACGCTAAAGCCTTTGCGAAGCACAATACGTCCTTAGACGCCCATGCCAATATCTTTCAGAAGGTACAAAGCATTGCGGCGGCGCATATGTATAATTTCTATTATCGTAGCGGCCAGTTCCAGGCTGATTCGACGACGCGCACGGCGCTTGTGTCTCCTACGTATATCCTCGTCAATGTTGGCGGCAATGGCTATGAGTCAAAGGCGGCTATCACATTGGATATTTCCAAAGATGCAGCTTGGGATACGGACGCACAAGAGTGGCAGGCATCGCACGCTTATGCCGTCGGCGATGTAGTCTATCCGACATCCGGGCATACGACATACTACTATCGATGCACAACCGCAGGTACGAGCTCTACTCTTACACCGTCCTTCCCGACGACAATAGGCAGTACGTACAATGACGGCAACGTCGTCTGGGAGTGCCAGCTTGACTACACACAGGCCGTTAACCGTAAGGGGAAAGACTTCTACGTCTATGCCTGCGCCGACGGCGATGCGCTGAAGCTGGTCGTATCGCCGAACAGTACCGTGCCGACAAAGTATACGGCGGATAGTTCGCGCAAACTGGGCGGCTTCCATTGCTTGTGTGCGGACGTCGGTACTATTTCCGGCCACACGCTCTCCGGCTACGTCGCTGGCGATATTCTACCGGCGTCGGTGTGGGACCTCAAGTTCCGCGCGACGGCCGAGAATGAGGGCATGGTATGGGACGGCAGTCAGTGGGTCGATATCTATCTCGACTCTTGGGATGGCTCCAGTCTCGTATCGTCCTACGGCGGCGTTGCTGCTGATGGCGAGAGCACGAAGAAATTCCACGGCGAACTTTTTGTCGAGGAGTTTGCGAAGGTCAAGAAGCACCTGATATCACGTGATCAGTACGTCGCTTTCGCGAAGGGGTCCAATGAGAAAACAAACATCAAAGGCTCAGCTGACGCAAATACGACGGGCGGCCATGTAGACACGGCAGGCAGGCGCATGATCTCGAACATCGGCTGCGAGGACTGCTGCGGCTGGATGTGGCAGTGGACGTCGGATATCAGTGGCCACCCGAACTACTACTCGAACGACAGTAGTGGCGGCCATATGTCGGATATGCAGGGGAGTACCTCGCAGACCACCAGCACAGAAGGTAGCCATTGGCTGATTGGCTACGGATGGCAAGAGGATGGACGCAGTGTTGCCAATATCAACGTTGACGGCTCTACGAACATCTACGGCCATTCTTATGGTGTGCTGACCCGTGCTCTTGTCGGCGGTGACTGGGGCGCCGGGTCGTCGTGCGGCTCGCGCTCGGTCTCTCTGAATCTCTTGTCGTCTCTCCGGTATGACGGCCGCGCGGGGCGGGGCGCGTCTGAGCCGAGGGCCGCTATTCTCTAGTCGCGTGGCCCGGCGGGACGCCGGGTCGCAGGTCGAGCGGCTTGATTTTTTTTTGATTTTATCCACATGTCTGTAATAGTCCATCTGGACTTTTTATAGAGGGCTTATGTACCGCCCGTGCTCTTGTCGGCGGTTCTTGGGGCGACGGGTCGTCGTGCGGCTCACGCTCGGTCAATCTGAATAACTTGTCGTCTAACCGGAATGACGACAACGCGGGGCAGGGCACGTCTGATACGGGAGATAAAAAGCGTCTAGCCAAAATCCCTCGGCTGGGTGCATGAGCCTTGGCATAGCCAAAATACACAACGGGAGACGGGGTGGGCTAGTGTAGCCTATGGCGAACGTCCGCCCCATTAAAGTGAAACTATGAAACGATATGGTAATTTCTTTACAAAAATAGTCGATATAGAGAATCTACAGGAAGCCTACTACAAGGCGTCCAAAGGGAAGCACTGGCAACGGAATGTCCGGATGTATGACGCTGACCCGATGCCGTGGCTGATGAAGCTGAAAGAATCGCTGGAGCAGGGAACCTTTCATACGGCGTCGTACACGACGAAGCAGATTTATGAGCCGAAAGAGCGGACCATCTACATCCTGCCGTTCTATCCCGACCGCATCGTGCATCACGCGGTCATGAACGTGCTGGAGCCGGTCTTTGACAAGCTCATGATCTACGACAGTTATTCATGCCGAAAAGGGAAAGGACAGCACGCGGGGAGCAAGCGATGCATGGATATGGTGCGGCACAACCGTTACTGCCTCAAGTGCGATATCAGCAAATTCTATCCATCCGTGAATCATGAAATCCTAAAGAAGATACTACGCCACAAGCTCAAGGATGAAAGACTTCTGGCTTTGCTGGATGACGTGATTGACAGCACGCATACGGAGACGAACGTGCCAATCGGAAACTACTTGTCGCAATGGTTTGGCAATCTCTACATGAATGAGCTGGACACATACGTCAAACAGCACTGGCATGTCCGTGACTACATACGGTATTGTGACGACTTCTGCTTCTTCTCGAATGACAAGGACGAGCTGCGGAGAATCCGAAATGAGCTGCCAGGCTATCTTGCAGGCACGCTGAAACTGATGCTCAGCAAGTGCCAGCTTTTTCCGACCGCGCAGGGCGTGGACTTTCTCGGCTATAGGCATTTCCCTCGGTACATTCTCGTGCGCAAGAAGACAGCCGCCCGCATCCGCAGGCATCTCCGCGAGACGATGCACCTCTTGAAGCAGGGGCGCATCTCACCGGAGACGGCAAAGGCTAAAGTAGCCAGCGCGAAGGGATGGATACAGCACGCCAACGCCCATCATTATGCGATTGCCAATCATATCGACGAGCTTTGGGACGAGGTAAGCAGCTATGCATAAATTCAGCGATTTCGCCAAAGAGGAAAAGGCGATGGATGGCGACAAAGTGAGCATTAGTGAGCTTTTCAACAAGACCATCGTCGTGCTGGCTTATCGGAAATTCGAGTCGCGGGCGGTCAAAGGAAAGAACTGTATCGAGATTCAATTCAAGCTGGACGACAAGATTGGCGTCACCTTCACGAACAGCGCTGTGCTCGAACGACAGCTGGACACGTTCAAGGACATGATGCCTTTTGAGGCGTCCATCAAGAAAATCCATAACTACTACACGTTCACGTGAGGAGGCATAAGCATGGTAGGATATCCGCATACACTGAATACAAGAGAAGATTATCTGTTTGTGAAAGCAAATTTCCCGAAAGAGAAATGGCAGGGCGATTTTCAGGCCCTGCTTGACAGCATGTACCAGTGGTACAACGTCGGTACGATTGCTGATGAGTCTGCAGGTACAGTAGACGATACACATAAGATTGTCATCGATGAAGACCGCAATACCAGCGCGAAGACCTACTACCAGTACGAGAAAAAGATTGACGAGAACTGCAAGCTCTTGCGGCTGGGGTTCACGGAATCGGAAGTGAAGGCGGCGCTGGCATGATGCGGACTTTTAAAGAATGGAAAGCCTGGTATGAATCCCATGCGGAACCGGCTGATCCTATCGAAGGGGCTTCGCTCTACTTCGAGCCCGCACACGGCTTCTTCTATTACAAGGTTTTCCCGGGCGGGGTGCTGTACATCGACCATTTTGCCACGGATGACTACCAGTATCTGTTCCGAAAAGCAAGGGAGAGGGCGCGGTGCCTAGGGTGCCGCGAGGTGACGACGCAGACGTTCCATCCGGCGAAGGCTTATGCGCGGCTCTCGAAGGCGCATCTGGATTTGAAGTACAGCACGCGCGGGGCCAACGGGAAGTGGTACTGGGCGTTTACGGAGGTTTTGAATGATGTGGAAGGGAATCGAACTTGACTGCTTTGGCATGCCAATCAATCCTATCTTGAAGAGAGGAAGGCCGCGCATGAAGAAGGGTGGCGGCAGTAAGAGCACGACAACGACAAGCAGGGTGATTCCGGGGCAGACTTGGAATGAGGCTTACCTCGAGAATGGGCTCATGGACTATGCGAAGAGCGGCCTAAATGGTGCGGGCGGCATCATGAGCAAGGCGCTGCAGTCTATCGACCGCCAGTACAATCCGGATTGGACGAGGCTGGCGGGGGACTACAACGGCACGATGGGCCGCGTGTCGAGTGGCTACAATGATTTGCTCGCGGGCAATCTGCCAAGCCAGTTTGCGGATGCACGACGCAAGGCACTCAACGATGACCTGCAGGCGACGGTCGGCAGCTCGGTCAACAATCTGGCCGGGCGCGGCGTGATCAACAGCTCGGTCATGAGCAAGGCGCTCGATGATATCTCGGAAGA
Source organism: Veillonellaceae bacterium SB90 (assembly GCA_902364065.1). Taxonomy (GTDB): domain Bacteria; phylum Bacillota; class Negativicutes; order Selenomonadales; family Selenomonadaceae; genus Mitsuokella. Next base: position 14,917 of record CABJCJ010000017.1, on the reverse strand, counting down.
CGCGGCGAGCCAGCTGGCAAAGTCGTACGCGTCGGACCTCGGTACGTACTCGGGCCTGCTTGGCAGTACGGCATCCAACGCAAATCAGGTTCTCGCGGGCAATCAGCTAGCACAGCAGGCGTCAGAGACGCCGACGAACAGTCTGTTTGACTATGCGGCGGCGCTGGCAAATCCGGCGAGCAATATGTACAACACGATGTACTCGGGCCGCATGGGCACGGGCAGTACGTCTACGACGACGAGCGGTGGTAACGGCAACGGCATCTGGTCGACGATCGGCACGCTTGGCACAGCGTTCATCCTCTGCTTCGCGGGGGATACGCTCGTCACGACGCCGGACGGCTATGCAAAGATCCGCGATATCAGGCCGGGGGACATGGTACTCTCGCTGGACGAGGATAATGAAGTCACGCCGAAGCGCGTCGCCTCAATCACGGGCGGCCATCTGCGCGACATTGTGGATGTCTACTTTGGTGACGGCACAACGTGGCACACGACGGCGAGACAGCGCTACTTCGATGGCAAGCACTTCGCCAGCATCGACAGCGCGCATCATCCGCGGGCCGTCGTCTTCCAGGGCAATCCGGTCGAGGTGCTTGGCGTAGAGAGGGACACGGGGCGCAAGGAGCTCGTGTATGATCTGACGCTCGAGGGCCCGGCAGAGCGCAATATCTTCTTTGCCAATGATGTTGCAGCGGAAGGGATGGGTGATTAAATGGTTTCGATGTTCAATCAGCAGGCACCGCTCTCGCTGCTGCAGGCGGCGCAGAATATGGTGCAGGGCCCCGCTGCTACGACTCCACAGGCGCAGCCCGGCTACTTCCGGGCACTGCCGTACCTCATGGCGGAGCAGGGGCTTACGCAGAACAACGGCACGCCGCTCGGCGCGCTGGCGCAGGTCCTTGGCTCGTACTGGATGAAGGGAGCGATGAAGTGATGGCGGGGACAGGAAACAGCTACTGGACGGGCGGCTGGGCCGACGGGAGTCCGAACTTCATGCGGGGCATGCCGGGCACGATTGGCGCGCAGATGAATGGCGGCAACTACGGCCCTGTACAGGCACTCGCGGATATCCTCGGAGCGTACTGGCAGAAGCAGGCGTATGAGGGGGCCATCGGCTATGCCTCGTCGCCGGAGATGAAGCAGGGCCTCGACAAGATGACGGAGCCGGTCTATGAGAAAGTCGATATGCCGCCCGAGCAGTACGGCGACAAGGAGATGCAAGGCGCGGTCCAGTCGATGCAGGTCGGCGGCCAGCTGCCAAACCCGGACTGGCTCCACAAGAACACGCCCGCTTTCGAGCTGACGCCCATCCAGAAGATGGCATCGGGGAGCCAGTCGCTCATCCAGGCCGCGACGGATCTGGCGAACACGGCACAGCAGCCATCCGCGGCGACGAAGGCGAAGCTCCAGTCGCAGTATGATGAATTCGCCAAGAACCAGAAGGAGCATCCAGAGTGGTTCGCGGGCAACACCTACACGGGTGGCGACGAGAAGGCGCGCGTCAAGGCCAACCTCGACTATGCGCAGGGCCGCGCGGAGGCGGACAATGCTTACAGCGCGCGCACGGGCCGCTTCAAGACGGGGCTCGAGCAGTACGGCTACACGGGCAAGGCAAGGGCGGCGTCCTTTCAGGAAGTCAAAGAGCGGGCGGCAGACCTCAAGGCAAAGGCCATGCAGGCGGCGCTGCGCCGCTATGGCGTCCGCGGGGCGCAGATGGCGGAAGGGCTCATCGACTCGGCCATCCAGGACCGCCTCAATGCGTTCGGCGGTGCGACGATGGCACAGGCCCGCGTACCCATCGACAAATTCCTCGCGCAGAATGCGGATAACCTCAACGACCCGAAGGTCTTTATGCAAGCCGGCCGCATGATGACGGACTACAATATCGCCGCCAAGCAGATGGGCCAGCCGGAGTTCGACACGTCGCTTTTGACGCAGCTGCAGAAGATGGGCGAGGTATCTGTCACGAAGTCGAACCAGGGCGGTTACACGAGCTGGGTGGCCGTCAAGAAGAACGGCGGCAGCTTCGGCGTCGACAAGGATGGCAAGCCCGTCTATGCCGTGCCAATCATGAAAGAGGCCAAGACACCAACTTGGAAGGAACAGCAGGATGTTGACCTCAAGAAGGCAGGACTCATCGAAAATATTCGTACACATAAAGCCAATGAAGGCCTGAAAGCAAGAGATCTTGATGAGAAGCACAGGCATAATGTTGTGACGGAGAATAAGCCGACGCGGAGCGGTGGAGGCTCTTCCAAGTCTGGTGGCGGAAGTGGTGGAGCAAATTTCAACTCGAAGAAGGTTGAATCGAAGGTAACAGATATGCTGGCGCAGGGGCAGACGCCGTCGCAGGTCAAAGAGCAGCTTCTGAATGCGGGTATGAGCGAAGAGCAGGCAGATGCCTATCTGCCACCTTCGGCTATTGAATACTACCACAATGTTTGGGGCGATGATGCGCCGGAATGATAGGAGATTGAATCATGGCAGATGAAGCAGTCAATAATTTTCTTGGAACAGACAGCGACCCGTCTGTCCGTGGCTTTTTGGAAGCGACAAAGGACGTGCCGGATTCTGCCGACATGGACCTCAGCGACTCGGATGATGCGGGCGATTCGGGCAGCACGGCGGATGCAGTGGCCAGCGTCATGGCGGGCCTCGGGCAGGACCTGCATGATATCCTGACGCTTGTCGGCGGTGTGCAGCAGGACCAGAGCAAGATGCAGATGGACTATGCAAAGGGCGAGTCACAGACGGTCGGGGATATCGGCGACGCCATTGCGGACCACTACAACAACACGACGTACCACGAAATCCTCAACAATGCGACGGACGACAATGGCAGCATCACGCCGGAGTCAGCGGCGCAGGCGGAGAATGGCGACAACAGCGGAGCAGACCCGTTGCAGACGGAGGAGGAGAATATCCTCGCGCATGTCGGCGACCCATCATATAATCTGAACAATCAGCCGCAGGATACGCTACAGGCGAATCTGCGCCGAGATGTCAATGACTGGGGCAATGACCTCTATCAGGATGCATCGAAGCTGGCAGGTACAGTCTATGATGAGCTCACGGCCACAAGCCTGCAACAGCTCCAACAGCTCGATGACAAGGCGGGGCAGAATCTCTGGGATGTTTACAGCGACGTCGCGCGTCCGGCCGGTATGGTGGCCATGACGCCGCTCGTGCCGGCACAAATCCGAGCCATTGCCGGTGCAGTCTTTGCACCGAAGATGATCTCGGACACGGCAGACCTCTACCTCGGCCACGGCACAGGCGAGGACGGCGGTCAGGGTGAGGGCGGCCTCGGTGCGGTCGTGCAGGGTATGGTCGTGCAGCCGCTTAACCAACTCATTACGGATATCAGTAATCCGGAGCAGCTCGCCGAGGACATCAAGTCACATCCGGCCAATATCTGGGATCGCGTGCTCATGCCGGCCACGTTGGCTGAAGGCGGCTATCACGGTGCGCGTGCCTTGGGCCGCGGGGCGGTTGGCCTGAAGAACCGCGTGCAGAATGTCTGGGAGAAGGCGGACGAGGATGTCGATACGACGCCGCCACCCGTCGAGTCGGCGGAGGATATTGTCCAGGAAGCGGACAATGCGGCTGCGGAGTCGGGCGGCTATGAAACCGGTGACGACGGCACGGTCCACATCGATACGGGCCACGGCGATATCGATGCCTGGATTGATGATGCGGCGGCGCAGTATGATCTTGACCCAGTCATCCTGCACAAGATGGCACAGCAGGAGAGCCGTCACGGTGAGCGCGATTCCAACGTCATGCAGGTGCTCGACAGCACGGGGAGGGCGATGGGTTACGACGATGTAAGCGACCCACGCCAGTCCATCTATGCCGGTGCCAAGTATCTGCGCACGATGCTGGATCAGGACGGCGGCGACTACAACGCGGCTATTCGCGACTACAATGGCGGTGGCGACCCGCAGTACTTAGAGCATGTCATGGGCCAGCCGGACTATCAGCCAACGTCTGGCGGTGAGGGCGGCGGCTACGTCGTGCCTGAGACGGCAGAGTATACGCTCGAACCCGGCGTCAACCACGAAGGCTTCGATGAAGGCACAGAGGCAAAGCTGCGCCTGCTCGACAAATGGTATGCCGAGGAAACGGGCGGCGAGCATCTCGACATCTCGTCGATGCGTGACGGCACGCACAGCGACCCGAATCATGCGGCAGGCAAGGCTGCAGATATTGTCAACGACCGCCTGACAGACCCAGACTTTCGTGCGAAGTTCACGGAGAAATGCCATGAGCTCGGCTTCAAGACCTATGACGAATTCGACCGCTCGAACTGGACGGAGAACACGACGGGCTACAACTTCCACATCTCGGATGATGGCACGCCGCTCTCCAATCTTCGCCGCGGTCGCAGCAGTGACGCAGAGGATTCGTCCTGGCTCGATGACGACAGCTCCAGCAGCTCTGCCGCTGAGCCGGACGAAGAAGGGCCTCTCCGCGATGTTGAGGGCAATCCCATCTATACGGATGACGAGGGCGTGCAGGAGCGCACAGACGAAACTGAGGCCGCCCGCGCGAAGGCTGAGACCGAAGACCTGCAGGAGGCCAATGCACCGGCAAAAATCAAGTGGGGCGAGGGCAAGACGGCGCAGGACGCGCTCGACCTCGACAACTATATCGAATCGCTGGAGCAGGAGCGCCAACGCATGATTGACGAAGAGGTCCGGCTGATGCAGGAGAACCCGGGCGGCAAGGGGGTAGACATCGGCTACACGACGGATGACCGCGGCAACATCAACGGCCGCTGGGCGCAGAGCAACAATCCGCAGTGGTATCAGGATGCCTATAAGCGGCTGGGCCGCAAGCCGACGAAAGCCGACCTTCCCTTCCTCGCCGAAGACCGCCTGCATGACGTCGAGGAATTCGATACGCTCGACCGAGAGCTCAGTCATATGCGCGTCCTGCGCGACTACATGCGCGAACATCCGGAGGAGAGCTTTGACCGCGCTATGGATCAGACGGATGCCGGCACGCTGGTGCAGGGTGAGAAGCAGATAAAGAAAGGTCGGACACGCGAGGAAGAGCTGACTCAGCAGCAAGATGATGCTCGTGTTATCCGCGGCGATGAGGCGCAGCGCAACCTGGCACCGGGGCACATCTATAAACAGGCGAACAAGCTGCGCAAGGTCATGATTCGGGATATAGCGAATCATGATTTTACCAATAAATCGACGGGGATCGTAGCGCGGCTCAGCAAAACCGGGATAAAGAAAATGCTCTCCGCAAGAGCCATTGCGAAATCTATCCGCAATGGGTTCTCTGGCGAAGAGCATATCCAAGCCGTGTCGGAAATCCGACGTCTATTTGAAGATGCAATCCTATCGGAAAGCCATCCCGATATTCATGAAGCAAGAGATATCAAGGCAGTCCAGCGTTTTCGGGTTCGACGTGCCAATGGAAGCATCGCGAAAATCACGGTGAAGCAGTACCACGATGAGAAAATCGGACGCCGCATTTATACCTTAGAACTCGAGGCATTAGAAAAGCCCGAAGGGTTAACGAATGTTCCCGGACAACATTCCCCTTCGAGCTCTGGGCCTCACGTCACAGAACACCTGAGAGCCGGCACCGCAGGCGACCGTGAGGTCCTTACTTCAAGTGTATCGCAGCCTCGGACAAATGTCAACGAGAATCCGCTCGTCCAGGGCGAGTCCAATGCTCCGGTCAAGCTTAAGCCCGGCGAGCGCCCTGCGCCGGTACCGGACCGTGAAGGCCGGCTGCCTACAGCTACACTCGGCCCGAAGAAACCGAAAGGCCATTTCAAGGGCAACCGTGTCACGCGCGAAGAAATCTTCGAGCGCGCGCGGGAGCTCTTCGGCACGGTCCGTACGGGCCGCACGGGGAGAGGGCTCAACGGCCAGTACGACCGTGGCGCGGATGTGGCCCGCACGGCGCAGTATGGTCAGTTCGATACGATGTGGCATGAGATTGGCCACAAGATTGACCTGCTGCTCGGCCTCACGGACAAGGCCGGCCATACGTATGATGCAGAATTCAAGCATGTGCTGGACCGCAAGTATCCGGATGGCTTTCTTAATCACTATCGTTTGGATGAGCTGCAGCCGGAGGGCATCGCGGAATTCCTCAAGGAATACATGCACGACCGCACGGAGGCAAAGGCGGACTTCCCGACGTTCTACGACTTCTGGGAGAAGGAAGTCGGCAAGGACAAGGACCTCGCCGCCCGCGTCAGCGAGATGCGCGAGATGATGGATGTCTACTACAAGCAACCGCTCGGCGCGCAGATTCTCAGCACCATCCACAGCGACAAGCCGCCTACAATCCGCGAGAAGATCCAGAAGGTCCTCGACAATATTATGATCAACTGGGTCGATGATAAGTGGGGCATCAAGAAAGCGGAGCAGATGGTCGAGCAGATTATCGGGCGCAAGCTCAGGCCCGAAGAGTCAGCCTACACCTATGCCCGCATCGCCAAGGATAGAGGCGCCAGCGCGGCCATGCAGCTCCTGACGGGCGAAGATGCTGAGGCCGTGACGAAGGCTCTCAACAAGATTTACGGCGGTGTGCTCAAGAAAGAAGTCACATTCCCGATGGTACTGGAGAAAATCCAGAAGCTCGAAAAATCGAACAAGGATTTCTTGAAAAAGAACAATTTCAAGGATTATCAGGAAGCACTCAGCGCTTATCTGATTGCCCGCCGCTTCATCGAAGTGCATGACCTGAAAGCCAAGGGGCACAGGAACTACCAGATGCCGCGCAGCTATGACGAGTACAAGCGATTCGTCGACAGCGCCCCACAGGGTCTCAAGGATGCGGCGCAGGATATCTACGACCTGAACCGCAATATCTTGGCCATCATGCACCACGAGGGGATGCTCTCGGATAAGCTCTATGCGAAACTGTTGGCGGATCACAAACATTATGTCAGCCTGGCTCGAACCTTTGAGGATGATGCCGGAGCGTCGCAAGGCTTCGGGGCCTCGGACAGCTTTATCAATGTCTCGAACAACATCAAGAAGCTGACAGAAGAGGGTTCGGTGCGCGACGTGAAGGACCCGCTGCAGACCATCCCGCAGAATATCGCGCGGTCGCTCATCGCGGTCGAGCGCAACAAGGTAGCGCAGAAATTCGTGGCGCACTCAGAGCTCTACGGCACGGGCGGCGTCATCGAGAAGGTCAGCGGAAACGCAAAGCCAAAGGACTCGTCTTTTAACGTCTGGCAGCATGGCAAGCAGGTCACGTATGACACGACGCCGGAAATCTATCAAGCGATGCAGAGCTTGAAGCCGGACGGTATGGATAATCTGACGCATCTACTTTTGAAGATGCCATCCAATGTGATGCGCGCGGGCGCAGTCGTCTACAACCCTGCTTTCCTCGCGAAGAACCTCGGGCGCGATCAGCTTACGGCGTATCTGAATTCAAAGTATGGCTACAAGCCTTTCCTTGATATGGCGAAGGGTATGCTGCATCTCCTGCGCAAGGATGATATGTACCATGAATTCGTGACGTCCGGCGCTCTGATGTCGGCCATCACGCAGGACGCGAAGACAATGGTGCCGGAGCTCGCCAAGGCGTATGCCAAGAAGGGCATGCGGAGCAAGATCTTCAAGGCCATCAATCCGGCGGTATCTCTGCCGGCTCTCTCGGAATTCATCGAGCAGAGCACGCGCATGGGCCTTTATGGCCGGGCACGCAAGCACGGCGCGACAATCACAGAGGCGACGATGGAGGCGCGCGAGTCGACGCTCGACTTCGGGCGCGCGGGCCGCATGGGGCGCAAGTGGAACCGCTACATTCCATTCTTCAACGCCGTCATCCAGGACCCCGTCATTTTTATGGAACGCATCCGGGAGAATCCGGCACGCATGATGAAGCGCTCAGCGCCCATGATTATGGGGAGTCTGGCACTCTACGCTATCATCCAGTCGAATGAGCAGACGGCCGCCGAGTATGATGAGATGATGCCCTATGAGAAGAACATGTTCTGGAATGTCCCGGTCCCCAAGTGGGTGTCCAAGACGGGATGGGTCCGCTACCCGAAGCCCTTCGGCCCAGGCTTTCTCTTCGGCTCTCTGCCGGAGCGCATTGCCGACATGGTCAAGGGCAAGGACAAGACTGGCAAAGGCATGAAGGAATGGGCCAAGGGATTCCTTGAAGGATTCAACCCGGTATCCCTGCCGCCTCTCATCCAGGCGGTCTATGAGTGGCAGGCCAACTACAGCTTTTTCCGCGAGCGGTCCATCGTGCCACAGCGTGAGGCGAAGCTACCGGAAGAGCAACAGTATGGCCCGACGACGTCGGAAGTGGCGAAGTTCATCGGCGAGCATTTTGGCCTGTCGCCGCGCAAGGTCGACAACCTCGGCCAGAATCTCGCGGCCGGTGCCTGGACACAAGGCAACAATCTCATCGACACGCTGGCCGGTCGCAAGGGACGCAACCTCAATCCACTCAAGTCATTGACGGTCGACCCGTACAGTGCACCGCAGTCCATCCAAGATTTTTATGATCACATGGATAAGGCCGAGTCCAGCTACTACGGTGAGATGAACACGAAGGGGCATCCTACGGCCAAGACCGAGTACAATCACAAGCTCATGTATCATGCGCAGAAGCAGATGAGCGACCTCAACAAGAAGGAGCGGGTGGCTCTACAGAAGGGCGACCAGGATGCCGTCGATAAGATCAACAAGCAGCAGCTCAAGGTTGCCCGCGATGCGCTGAAGATGTATAAGGAGTAATCACATGGACCATAGCGGTAGACCTCCGCCGATGCCGGGGAAAATGCAGATGGAAGGAACATGGAGATTGGATATGAATCTTTTAGAACGACTGACCAAAATCGAGACGCAGGTGGATGCCCTTGTCACGTCCGTGCAGGAGCTCAAAGAGAAGATTGACGTCTTGACGCCTGACGTCGTCTCGGCAATCGACTCAACGAAGTCCGCGCATCATCGTATCGATGAGTTTAAGCGGGACGTCTGCTGGACAATCGGCATGAGCACAACGCTCGTCGGCATCTTTGCGAGCGTTCTGACATGGGCGCTTGGGAGGTGATGCGTATGCATGTGACAACAGACATGATCGTAGGCACTGGCCTCATCATAGCCCTGCTCGCCGCCATCCTCTTCGGCGGCAGTACAGAGCTCCAGACTACTTTGGGGAGTGGCCTCATCGGCTACCTTGGGCGAACAGCGATCGAGAATAGAAAGGATGATTTGAAATGAAGGTATTTATCAATCCTGGCCACGACCTCGACTACGACAGCGGCGCTGTCAGCCCGAGAACGGGCCTGCGCGAGTGCGATGTAGCGGCTCACGTCGGCGCGCTCGTCAAGCATTATCTCGAGGCCGCTGGCTGTACGTGCGAGCTGATGCAGAGCGACAATCTCGCGCCGACGGGCGAAGGCCGCAGTAGATATGCGGATCGGCAGGGCCTCACGGTCACAGAGACCGCAAATGAATGGGATGCAGACATTTTCGTCAGCATCCATTGCAATAGCGCGGAGGCAGAAGAGGCCTGTGGTACCGAGACCTTCGCCTATGACTTGGACGGTGGCGAGGGCGAGAAGCTCGCGACGTGCATCCAGGACCAGATTGTGGATGCGCTCAACACGGTAGACCGCGGCGTAAAAGCAAACCCAAAGCTTTTTGTCCTCAGATATACGGCGATGCCGGCCGTGCTCGTCGAGCTGGGCTTTATCAGTAACGTTGGCGACGAAGAGCTCCTGACAAACCGGCAGGACGACTTTGCCCGTGCGATTGCCCGTGGCGTAACAGACTACGAGCAGACGCTCGCATGAGTCGCGTCAGATGGGCTCCGCGAAAAGAGCGCGAGAAAATGGAACGCTCAGCGGCTCGCGAGGAATGGCGCGGCCTCATCAAGATCGAGGACGTGCCTGCCTTTGGCCGCTGGCTGACCGATGAGCGCCATGAGTGGATGGGGCAGTCGCCCGACGCCGGGGAAGTCCTGCGCGTACACAAGTATGGCATGACGCGAGTCGTGCGCTGGGACGGGCACCAGACGAGATGTGGGCGGCACATGATGGCGCTCTGGTATACTTTTTGTTGTTTCCGAGATGAAGGAAAGGATGATTGAAATGTCGAAATGGACTGATGTAAGAGATAATGTAGTCGATGCACTGCATGTAGACGATGTGACCGAAGATGTCAAGCAGCGTGTCACGAATACAATCCTGAGCGGGGTCATGCCCGTGATTGAGAATGCGGTGGATAGCTTCTGTGCAACGACCAAGGAACAGTCGAAAACCGAATCCGGCTGGTGCAAGATCCGCGATGGTATCGTCCTGCCGCTTGTCATGCAGGGCTGTGTCTACGTCGTCAAGCTCGTGCTCAGCAAGACCGTAGCGCAGACAGCGACAGCCTGACCTTGTCTGCATTTTGTCTGCATCTCTTGCAGACAAGTCCCCGATGCAGTATGATACAGTATAGACTCAGTGCTACAGAATCCCTTGCGGCACAAAGCTTACAGGGTATGCCGTGGTCTAGTCTGATGCGTGGCTTACAATTCGTCGAGTTTAAGTGATTTTCCGAGCCATTTCAGGTGAGCAATTGCTGTTTGCCTGGGATGGCTCTCTTTTGTTTTATGGGATATGATATAATGAGGGTCCGGACCAGATTCAGGGGTCATGGAGAAGGGAGGGATTCTTGTGACGTTGTTCCTGGAACAGCTCATGGCGCTCATCGCGATTTTATTCATCGTGGGAGGCGCCTGCTATGCTTATCGGAATTACCGGCGGCAGAAGAAAAACGGGCGGGATTGATTGCTAGGGCCCGCGCGGAAATGATATAATAAACTGTGTAAAATTTTTTACCCCAGGTATACAGGAGGCGTAGATACAGAATGGGAAAAGCTTTAATCATTGGCTGCGGCGGTGTGGCAAGTGTGGCCATCCACAAGTGCTGCCAGAATTCGGATGCATTTGAGGAGATCCTGATTGCTTCGCGTACGAAGTCGAAATGCGATGCCCTCAAGGAGAAGCTGGAAGGTACGACGAAGACGAAAATCCAGACGGCTCAGGTGGACGCGGATGACGTCGATGCACTCGTGGCTCTCATTGAATCGTTCCAGCCCGATGTCGTGTTGAACCTTGCCCTGCCGTATCAGGACCTCCACATCATGGATGCCTGCTTGAAGACGAAGACGAATTACGTCGATACAGCCAACTATGAGCCGGAGGATACGGCGAAGTTCGAGTACAAGTGGCAGTGGGCTTACCGTGAGCGCTACGAGCAGGCCGGCATCACGGCGCTTTTGGGCTCGGGCTTTGACCCGGGCGTCACGGGCGTGTTTGCCGCCTATGCGCTCAAGCATCATTTCGATGAAATCAACTACATCGATATCCTCGACTGCAATGCCGGCGACCACGGCTATCCGTTCGCGACGAACTTCAATCCGGAGATCAACATCCGCGAGGTTTCGGCTAACGGCAGCTACTGGGAGGACGGTCACTGGGTCGAGACGAAGCCGATGGAGATCAAGCGCGTCTACAATTTCCCGGAGATCGGCCCGAAGGACATGTACCTTCTGCATCACGAGGAGCTCGAGAGCCTCGGCCTCAACATCCCGGGCATCAAGCGCATCCGCTTTTTCATGACGTTCGGCGAGAGTTATCTCAACCATCTCAGATGCCTGGAGGATGTCGGCATGACCTCCATCGAACCCATCGAGTTCGAAGGGAAAAAGATTATCCCGCTGCAGTTCCTCAAGGCCGTCCTGCCGGATCCGGCCAGCCTCGGCCCGCGCACGAAGGGCAAGACGAATATCGGCTGCATCTTCCGCGGCAAGAAGGATGGCAGGGACAAGACGTATTACCTCTACAATGTCTGTGACCATCAGGAATGCTACAGGGAAGTCGGTTCGCAGGCCGTTTCCTACACGACGGGCGTGCCGGCCATGATCGGTGCGATGCTCGTCATGAACGGCACCTGGAAGGGCCCCGGCGTCAAGAACATCGAGGAGTTCGATCCGGATCCCTTCATGGAGGCACTCAATAAGTGGGGCCTCCCCTGGAAGGAAAGCTTTGATCCGGAGCTCGTCGATTGATGGCGGCCCCGGTAATGAAGCGCGAGTGGCTTGAGGTGCCGACTCCTTCGTATGTCGTGGAGGAGGAGCTGCTGCGCCGTAATCTTGAGATTCTGCACGAGATTGAGCAGGATACGGGCGCACATGTTCTGCTCGCGCAGAAATGCTTCTCGATGTATCATTTCTACCCGCTGATCGGCCGGTATCTCTCGGGGACGACGGCCAGCGGCCTTTTTGAGGCTCGCCTCGGGCATGAGGAAATGGGAAAAGAGAACCACGTGTTTTCGCCTGCCTATAAGGAGGAGGATTTTCCGGAGCTCGTGAAGATCTGTGATCACATCGTGTTCAATTCCTTTGCCCAGTGGCGAAAGTTCGGTCCGCAGGCACTGCGGGCAGGAGTCTCGTGCGGCCTGCGCATCAATCCGGAATGCTCGACACAGGATCATGCCATTTACGATCCCTGTGCGGAGGGCTCGCGCCTTGGCGTACGGCTGCGCGACTTTGATGAAACGCAGCTTTCGGGGCTCGATGGCCTGCACTTCCATACGCTCTGCGAGCAGGGAGCCGAGGCGCTCGCCGTGACGCTTGAGGCCGTGGAGGAAAAGTTTGGCAGGTATCTGCCGCAGATGAAGTGGCTCAACTTCGGCGGCGGCCATCACATCACGAAGCCGGGCTACGACATCGCGCTCCTGAAGCAATGCATCCGCAGGATGCAGCAGAAGTACGGCCTGACCATTTATGTGGAGCCCGGTGAGGCCGTGGCCCTGAATGCCGGTTTCCTCGTCGCTTCCGTGCTCGACATCCAGGAGCAGAATGGCATCGCCATCCTCGATACGTCGGCGGCCTGCCATATGCCCGATGTCATCGAGATGCCGTACCGGCCGCCTGTCGTGGGCGCCGGTGAGCCGGGGGAGTTTGCGCATACGTATACCCTGGCCGGGCCGACGTGCCTGGCCGGCGATACAATCGGCACGTATTCCTTCCGGGAGCCTCTGGCCATCGGCAGCCGCGTCATCTTCGGCGACATGGCCATCTACACGATGGTCAAGAACAATACGTTCAATGGCATGCCGCTTCCTGATATCATCGCCGTGCATGAGAACGGGGCGTGGGAGGTCGTGCGCCGCTTCGGCTACGACGATTTCAAGAAACGGTTGTAACATTGTAAACCGAGTTTTCAAGGAACGATTGACAGTCGTTCTCCTTTATAGTAAACTAGCAACAATATATTTGAGGCAAGGCCTCGCAGTATTCAAGAAAGAAGGGGTTACGTTGGCATTCTATTTCAAAGAACCATCACACACTTTTGGGGAGTATCTTCTCGTTCCGGGTTATTCATCGGACAAATGCATCCCGAACAATGTGTCGCTCAAGACGCCACTCGTGAAGTTCAAGAAGGGTGAGGAGCCGAAGATCTCCATGAACATCCCGATGACTTCCGCTATCATGCAGGCTGTCTCCAACGACAAGATGGCGATTGCGCTGGCAAAGGAAGGCGGCGTATCCTTCATCTATGGTTCGCAGAGCATTGAAGAAGAAGCTGCCATGGTCGCCCGCGTCAAGAATTACAAGTCCGGTTTCGTCAGCAGCGATTCCAACATCAAGCCGACGACGACGCTCGGTGAGATTCTGGACCTTTTGCAGAAGACGAGCCATTCGACGATGGCTGTCACGGAAGACGGCACGCCGACGGGCAAACTGCTCGGCATCGTCACGAGCCGTGATTACCGCGTCTCGCGCATGAGCCTCGATACGCCGGCTGAGTCCTTCATGACGCCGTTCGAGAAGCTCGTCTATGCCGATGCGGATACGACGACGCTGACGAAGGCCAACGACCTCATCTGGGAGCATAAGCTCAACATGCTGCCGCTCGTTGACCACAACCAGCGCCTGCGCTACATGGTCTTCCGCAAGGACTACACGGACAACAAGGAAAATGCCCTGGAGCTCATCGATGCCAACAAGCGCTATATCGTCGGCGCCGGCATCAATACGCGTGACTACGCAGAGCGCGTACCGGCCCTCTTAAAGGCCGGCGCTGATGTCCTCTGCATTGACTCCTCTGAGGGCTTCTCGGAGTGGCAGCGCATCACGCTCAAGTACATCCACGAGAATTTCGGCGAGGATGTCAAGGTCGGTGCCGGCAATGTCGTCGACGCTGAGGGCTTCCGCTTCCTCGCAGAAGCTGGTGCGGACTTCATCAAGGTCGGTATCGGTGGCGGCTCCATCTGCATCACGCGCGAGACGAAGGGCATCGGCCGCGGCCAGGCTACGGCGCTCATCGATGTCTGCGCAGAGCGTGACCGCTACTACGAGGAGACGGGCGTCTACATCCCGGTCTGCTCCGATGGCGGCATTGTCCACGATTACCACATGACGCTGGCTCTGGCGATGGGTGCAGATTTCCTGATGCTCGGCCGCTATTTCTCCCGCTTCGATGAAAGCCCGACGGACAAGGTCAAGGTCAACGGCACGTACTACAAGGAGTATTGGGGCGAGGGGTCCAACCGTGCCCGCAACTGGCAGCGCTACGATCTCGGCGGCGCGCGCAAGCTCTCCTTCGAGGAAGGCGTTGATTCCTATGTGCCGTATGCTGGCCCGCTCAAGGACAACGTGCATACGACGCTCGCCAAGGTCCGTTCGACGATGTGCAACTGCGGTGCGCTGACGCTGCCGGAGCTGCGCGAGAAGGCCAAGATCACGCTGGTTTCCGCGACGAGTATCGTCGAGGGCGGCTCGCATGATGTCATTCTCAAGGATAAGTTCGGCCGCGAATAATCTTTAAAGATATCCATGATGATAAGATACTGTTCAGATTTTCTGAGCAGTATTTTTTCTTGTGCGCCGATTAGGCATGACAAAACCCCCAGTT
>CABJCJ010000016.1:60084-60538 GCA_902364065.1 Veillonellaceae bacterium SB90 | reverse complement strand
TTTTCTACCCCCATAGTGTCCAGTTTTAGTTTACCACTTCAGGATTTTTTGTGAAACAGAGCTTCCCCCTTAGGGGGAAGTGGCCCAGGGGGCCGATAGGGGAAACTGCTGGTAACTGCTTTACGGCTCAATGAAATGCGAAACTGAAGGTATCGTTTTCATCGAGCCAATACAATGCTTCGAGCAGCCGCCCCTTCCGACAGCCTGCGGCTGCCACCTTCCCCAGAGGGGAAGGCTGCGCATCTTGTACAGCTCGTGTGTTTACCGAAGGCTGCGAGCCCAAAGCCTTCCCCGTTGGGGAAGGGGGACCGCGTCAGCGGTGGATGAGGTCCGTGCGCGTAGAAGGCTTGGCGTCCCCTTTGGGGAAGCTGTCAGCGCAGCTGACTGAAGGGGTGACAGCTCGCAGCAGCTTGCCGTTTCCGCCCATGGACCCCTTTCGGCCCTGCGGGCCACT
>CABJCJ010000016.1:263-60074 GCA_902364065.1 Veillonellaceae bacterium SB90 | reverse complement strand
GCCGCCCCTTCCGACAGCCTGCGGCTGCCACCTTCCCCAGAGGGGAAGGCTGCGCATCTTGTACAGCTCGTGTGTTTACCGAAGGCTGCGAGCCCAAAGCCTTCCCCGTTGGGGAAGGGGGACCGCGTCAGCGGTGGATGAGGTCCGTGCGCGTAGAAGGCTTGGCGTCCCCTTTGGGGAAGCTGTCAGCGCAGCTGACTGAAGGGGTGACAGCTCGCAGCAGCTTGCCGTTTCCGCCCATGGACCCCTTTCGGCCCTGCGGGCCACTTTCTCCGGGGATGCCCCCGGCATCCCGCGCTTCGCGCCCGTGCGCGGGGACAGCTTTCGCTTCGATGCACAATTTGTGAAATACCGAGCGGAGGGATGTATTCCGCCTGGAGGCGTGCAGCGGCTGCCCGCGATAATACCTGAGGGAACGAGGGCGCATAAGCGGAGCGTTGGCGCCTGGCATCCTTTAGCCAGCCGACTTCGCGCAGTGTTGCGCCCTCGTTCCCGCCGCTCACATTCAGCTGCGCGCTGAAGCCGGAATACATCCCGCAGCGCCTTCGCTTCGCCGCCTGTCGCCTCCTTGCTTTCAGCCGTTGTGGCGCAGGCGTTCCATGGCAAGGCGGTAGATGTAGCTGACGCTGCTGTCGGGTGGGCGGTGGATGCCGGGGTCATCGGCGTGGACGATGCTGTAACAGAACGTGATGGTGACGGGATTGCCGCTGATCTCGTGAATCGACTGCAGGCGGTGCTGGAGTTCGCGGGCGAGGTCCTCAGACTCCTGGTGGCTGCTCTCGCGGCGCAGGATGGCAAACGTCGCATTCTGGATGCGCGCGATGGCAGCATCTTTCCCCGTATGCTGGCGCAGGAGCTCGGCCTCCTGGCGGACGAGAGCGCGGATTTGCGGCAGCTCATACGAATCCTGGATATGCTCGTCGAAGCGGCTCTCAAGCAGGATCAGCACGTACGGCTGCTTTTCCATCGTCCACGTTTCTTGATACCGGGTCAGATCCCCGAGGAAACCCTGGCGGTTGCGCAGCCCCGTGATGGGATCGTCAAACGGGGAGGGCAGCGCCTTGTGCAGGTCGTGGTAAATCGCATTGGCATCGAAGAAGACGCCCATGAGCCCGATGATCTCGCCCTCGCGGTAAATCGGCCACTTGTAGCAGGTGATGTGGTGCAGGGTGCCGCGGATGATGCACTCGCCCGCGACATTCTCGATGGTTTTGCCCTTCTGCAGGACATCGAGTTCATCGAGGCGATACGTGTTGTTGTCGACATGCCAGTTCATATCCTCGTCGGTCTTGCCGAGAATCTCCTGCACGGACGAGAAACCGTAATAATCGAGGAAGGATTTCGTCGCTCCGAGGAAGCGGCGCTCCTTGTCCTTCCAGAAATAATGGAAATGCGTATTTCGCTCGAAATTCTTCCAGAGCAGCGAGGGCAGCAGCTGGCCCTCCGGCGCGGTTTCGCCGGCGGCTGGCGAGAGGAGGGGCGGATCCACGGTCTTGGTGGCCGTCAGCATGAGCGGCATGTTCCCGCTGGCGAGCAGGATGGCCGTACATTCCTTCCAGCCGTAATTGCCGCGCTGGTCGCGCACGCGGAAGCGGCAGGCAATGCGCCCGTACGGGCTCTTCTGGATGCGTGCGATGACGGTATCGGGGTCGCAGAACGCGAGATACCGCTTACGGTCATCCTCATAGACGAACTGTCTGGCAAAGGCCTGCACGGCATGCCGGATATCGTAGGCTGTTGTTTCGGCATCTTTTGCCGATGTGAGTGCGTCGCGGAAGTGGAGCGGCTCGATTGTGTCCTTCGCGAAATTGACGAGGTAGACATTCTCAAACATGCTGTACAGGTAGCGCAGGCGTTCGTCGAATTTATCCTGCTGCAGGCCGATGCCGTTCTGGGAGAGATTCTGGAATTCGAGCTGGATCAGCAGATGATGATTCAGCGCATAGATCACGCAAAGGCTGACGCTGATGTAATGGCCGCCATCAACGTAAAAGAAGGATTCGGTCTGATGGCTCTGGCGCGACTGGTGGATGCATGTCCAGAAGAGGCGGCTCGCATCGGATTTGTCTGGCGAACTCATATTCCGCTGTATATCCTGCAGCTGATAGCCCAGCATCTGTATCTGCTCGCGGTAAGGCTGGTTGGCGTAGAGGAAGCGGATTGTGCCGTTTTCCTGCATGTCGAGGATGGCGTTGGGCCGCTTGGACTGGCGGATGACCATGCTGGCCATATCGTAGAAATGGCACCACTTGCGCAGTTCGATGCCGCGGCCTTCCGCCTCAATATGCGCCAGCGTTCCCGCGAGCGGGCGCGGCTTGCCGTAGAAATAGCCCTGATGACGGCCGCAGCCGATGGAAGCGAGGAAGTCCGCATGCTCCTGCGTTTCGACGCCCTCCGCGAGCGTCTTGACGCCGAGATCCTTGGCCATCGAGATGATTGAGATAATGATGCTGCGCGATTTCTCGGTGAAACTGCGCAGGAAGCTCATGTCGAGCTTGACGAGATCGACTGTGTAATCCTTGAGGATGCTCAGAGAAGAATAGCCGCTGCCGAAGTCGTCGAGCCAGATCTCATAGCCCTCCTCGCGCAGCTGGTCAAGCACCTGATGAACGGTCTCGGCGTTCTGTGCGAGGACGCTCTCCGTGATCTCGATGTGCAGGAAGTCGCGCGGCACAGCGTAGCGCCGGCGCGTCCCCTCGACGAGTGAGAAGACGTCGATGAGGCTGAAGTCATAGCGCGAGAGATTGCAGGATACGGGCGTAACGGGCAGGTTCTTGTCGAGGCGCTGGCGCAGCATGCGGCAGACCTCCTCGAGCACGAAGGCGTCGAGGCGGTGGATGAGCCGTACCTGCTCGAGCACGGGGATGAACGACGCTGGCGAAAGGAAGCCGATGTGCGGGTCCACCCAGCGCGAAAGGGCCTCGAGGCCGCATAGCTCGCCTGTGAGCGTGCGGATGATCGGCTGGTAGTACACCTGAATCCAGTGCTTTTCGATGGCTTCTTCGAGATGGCGGATGACGTAGTCGCGGATGTCGCGGTCAATCGTGACGCCCGGCAGCGGGATATCGATTTCCTGCATTGTGCAGTAAAAGACGGGGCCGTACGCTTCCGTGTCGACGCGGCGGCCCGAGACGTCCGCATAGCGGGTGCGGCTCGTGCGCGTGAAGAGGTGACCCTGGACATGCTCGAAGCGGTCGTGCTTCTCCGCGAGCTCGTGCCGGATATCCTGCTCGACGCGCAGGCGGTCGTCCATCGCGAAGAGATGAAAGGCATTGCCCTCCGTATGATGACAGAGCTCTGCGAGATCGCGGCAGTCGAACAGGCGCATCATTTCCTCATTGGCATAGAGCAGGCGATAGGGGGCATTTTCCTCTGCGATGTAGAAGCAGCAGGGCAGATTCGCGGCGATGCCGGGAAAGGCATGTATGTCAGGATTTGTATCGGGATGATCGGATTTTGTCATAAAAATACCTCATTCCAATCGAGAAGTTCAAGTATATTCTAACTGAATTATACCATATCCTGCTGCATTTCGTCGCGGTTTGCATTCTTGATTCAGCGCTTTTCGTGTGACTGAGTTACGAAAGAAATTGTGTTCGCATGATAAAATAAACATATCATTTGTAAGCGTGTACGCGAAGCGCGTGCCGGAGAAGGGGGAACCATCATGAGTATTGTCGATTCCATTGCCAAACGTCGTACGTATTACCAGCTCAACAAGAATCTGCCCGTTGCGGAGCAGGAGGTCATCGGGCTCGTCGAGACGATTACGGAGCTCGTGCCGGATGCCTTCAACATGAAGAGCGCCCGCGCCGTCGTCGTGACGGGCGGCCAGCAGGATGCGCTCTGGGATGCCATCTACGACGCGTTTGATGGCAAGGTCGCCCGCGAGAAGATCGACGGTTTCCGCGCCGCCTACGGCACGATCCTCTATTTCTTCGACACGGACGTCGTCAAGGGCCTGCAGGAAAAGTTCCCGCTCTATGCAGCGAACTTCCCCGTCTGGGCCCAGCAGGCCAACGGCATGCTGCAGTTCTCCATCTGGAGCGGCCTGCGCGATCTCAACGTGGGTGCCAACCTTCAGCACTACAACCCGGTCATCGATGAGAAGGTCAAGGCCATGTTCGGCCTGCCTGCCTCGTGGCGGCTCGTCGCGCAGATGCCGTTCGGCGGCATCGTCGCGGAGCCCGATGCCAAGGAAAAAGAAGACATCGCGAAGCGCGTCAAGGTCATCCGCTAAGAGCCGGCGGCTCCTGCGGCAATGCCAACATACACGGATAGAAAAGCCCCGGTTCCTTTTGATGGGAACCGGGGTTTTTGACTGCGGATTCATTTGACTTTTTCCTGTTTGGACTGACGTCGGGCATGGGGCAGGTAGAAGAGGAGGCCGAAGAGCACGGCGCAGGCCGCAATCGCCGCACCGACAAAGCCGATGTCCGGCAAGAGAGAGGCGGCGGCCAGGCGCCCGCCGATGAAGGTGCCGCCGCCGATGCCAACGTTGAAGATGCCCGAGAAGATGGACATGGCGACGGGCGCTGCGGCCAGCGAGCAGTTGCGGATGAGCTCGGCCTGCATCGTCACGTTGAACAGCGTGGAGATTGTGCCGAGCAGCATGCAGCAGGCGATCATCGACGGCATGAAGGCGGCAGATGGCAGGAAGCACATGAGCGCCACGAGCAGGCCAAGGAGCCCCGCGCGGAAGATGGGGAAGCGGTGGCGGCCGTAGAAGCGCGAGAACAGGACGCTGCCGAAGAAGCCGCAGACGCCGAGCACCATGAGCGTCCAGGTGATGGCATCCGGCGCGAAGCCGGCGATCGTGCCGAGGAACGGCTCGATGTAGCTGTACGTCGTGAAGTACGCCGTGGCGAAGAGCACGGAGAGCACGAAGATGCCCGAGACGAGCGGATTGCGCACGAGCGCCGGCAGGTCGCGCGTCGAAAACGTGGAGTTGTTCGTGAGCGAGGGGAAGACGCGCCAGAGATAGAGCAGGGCCAGCGTCGAGATGACGGCGAGCACGAGGAAGGTCATGCGCCAGCCGAGCGCGAGGCCGACGACGCGCCCGAGCGGCAGGCCGAAGATCATGGCGACTGAGGACCCCGTCGCAATCGTCGAGAGCGCGAAAGGCTGATGCGTCCTCGTCACGAGGCGCGTGGCGAGTGGCGCGGCAATCGACCAGAAGATGGAATGCGCGCAGGCGACGAGGATACGCGCCCCCATGAGCATCGGGAAATTCACGGCGAGCCCCGAGCCGGCCTGGCCGAGGGCGAAGAGCGCGAGCGTCAGGAGCAGCAGACGCTTGAGCTCCATGCGGCAGGTCGCGAGCATCAGCGGCAGCGACAGGATGCCGACGACCCAGGCGTAGACC
This sequence comes from Veillonellaceae bacterium SB90, assembly GCA_902364065.1. Taxonomy (GTDB): domain Bacteria; phylum Bacillota; class Negativicutes; order Selenomonadales; family Selenomonadaceae; genus Mitsuokella. The sequence goes on along the minus strand of CABJCJ010000016.1, from coordinate 54,709 downwards.
GTGATCATGATGCCCGTCGCGGCCGGCGTCATGCCGAAGGAGTCGGAGATGTCTGTCAAAAGTCCGATGGGCATGAACTCCGACGTATTGAACACGAAGGCGGAGACCGCCAGCCCCGTGAGCGGCAGCATGTATTTGAAGGGAATGGGTGGCAGCATGTGGATACAAACCGTCCTTTCATCTTGTCATCGTGGATTGGCAACAGTTCCATGCTAGCGGTGCTTCTTCCTTTTGTCAAGCCTTGTTCCAAGTCTTGTTCCAGAAATAAAGCCGGAGATTTTTTCCCGCACATGGATGTCAGGAAGCCGCAAGTTGTGATAGGATACATAGGGATAGTTTTCAGTATACGCGGCTTGGATTCGCATTCGATTAGAAACGGAATAGAAAAGGAAGAGTATATGGCATATCAATGGAACTGGCAGCACTTCACGCCGCAGGATTTTGCGGCCCTGCAGAGGAGGCTGCGGGATGCTTGGCGGGAAGTCCTGCCGGGCGGAGAATATTTCGGACAGATCCGAACCCAGGATGTCTGCTGGGACATCCAGACGGAATGGCTGAGGGAAGAGGAGGAGCCGTATGTGACGCTAAGCCCCTTTTTCCCGCACGATGCAGCCTCGCCGGAGCCTCCGTATCAGGAAATGGTGCCGGGCATGCCCTTCGATACATATGATGAGGCGAGCCTCGTCATTTCCCGCCGCGCCTTCCTGCGCTGGCCGTATTTGCAGTTCTGCGACTTCGTCACGCGGCATTTGGCAGAGAAACTCAAGGCCCCCGTCTTTGCGGCGGCTCTGGCAGAAGATACGGGCTTCTGGGACCGCCATGACGCGCGCCTCCGGGCCCTGCGCGAGGTGGCCGCCGCGGAGAAGCGGGATGACCCCGGCGGCAAGATGTGATATGATATGGACGTATGATAGTTAGACCAGGACAGATAAGAGAAGGACAGGATGAAGAAATGATCAAAGCAGATTATCATGTGCATTCCGCATTCAGCCGCGACAGCCAGACGCCGATGGCAGACCAGGTCAAAAGAGCCGTCGAGCTCGGGTTCCAGGAACTCTGTTTCGCCGAGCACGTCGATTACGGCATTGCCGTTGACCCGTCGGAGGACGCCCCCATTGTTTATCTTTCCGGACAGCCGATGGTCAACGTGGATTACCCCGCGTATTTTGCAACGCTTGCACGCCTGCGCCAGGAATACGCAGACCGCATCAAAATCCGGGGCGGCCTGGAGTTTGGCGTGCAGGTGGAAACCATCCCGCAGTTTGAGAAGCTTTACCACGCGTATGAGGATCAGTTGGATTTCATCCTGCTTTCCTGCCATCAGGCGGAAGGCAAGGGCTTCTGGACGGGTGAATTCCAGGAGGGGCGCACGCAGCAGGAATACAATGAAGGCTATTACGATGCCATCTACCACGTCATGCAGAACTACAAGGACTACAACATCCTCGCGCATCTCGACCTCATTGTGCGCTACGATCCGGCCGGCGTCTATCCGTTCGCCAAGATTCGTGATCATGTGGCAGCCGTCCTCGAGCTTGCGATTGCCGACGGCAAGGGCATCGAGATCAACACGTCGAGCTGGCGTTACCATCTCCCCGATACGCAGCCCTCGCGCGACATCCTGAAGCTTTACAAGGACCTCGGCGGCAAGATCATCACCATTGGCTCCGACGGCCATACGACGTCGCAGCTCGGCGCGCATTACGAGGAGGCCGCCGCCATCCTGCGCGATGAGATCGGCTTCCCTGCCATCTACACGTTTGAAAAGGGCAAGCCCTGCGGCCACAAACTGTAAGATTTCGCAGCGGGTCGTCTGGCGGCATGTTCGGCAGCAGTTTGAGAAAGGACGATTGCCATGAAGAAATGTATCGTAGTCATCGATATGCAAAAGGATTTCATTGACGGCAGCCTCGGCACGCCGGAGGCACAGGCGCTCCTGCCGCGCCTCCTTGCGTATGTGCAGCAGGCAAAAGACGCCGGTGCGGCGCTCGCCTTCACGCTCGACACGCACGGCGCGGACTACCTCTCAACGCAGGAGGGCCGCAAACTGCCCGTCCCGCACTGCATCAAGCCCGAGGCGGGCTGGCAGCTCGCGGAGGAGCTTCAGCCGCTTGCCAAAGAGGCCGTGGCCGTCGTCGAGAAGCCGGCCTTTGGCTCGCTCGAGCTGCCGAAGCACCTCGCCGCTTACGACGAGATCGAGCTCGTGGGCCTCTGCACGGATATCTGCGTCATCGCCAACGCCATGATCCTCAAGGCCGCCTTCCCCGAGAAGACGATTGCCGTCAAGGCCGATTGCTGCGCCGGCGTGACGCCCGCGAGCCACGAGTGCGCCCTGGCCGCGATGCAGGCCTGCCAGGTCGACATCCGCTGAGTCTGCCGACAGACGAAAAAGAAAGGAATCATATGGACGAAAAACACGAAGCACATACATGCGGCTGCGGCTGCCACCACGGCCATGATCATGCACATGACCATATGTCTCTGCCTGGCATGCAAACGCCCGCCGGGGACAGCCTCGACCCGCAGGATATCCGCTTCCGCCAGACCCTGCAGAAGATGCAGACCATGGCGAAATCGATGCAGGGCCTGCACGCGGAGATTGACGCGGCACTTGCAAAAGTCAGCCGGCAGAACGTCGGCTACATCCTGACGCAGAAGAAGAACGTCAAAAAACTCGAGCAGCTCTACGAAGACTGCTTCTCGCAGCCGCTCGGCCACCCGCTCTACGAGACCATGCGTCAGGCCGAGCAGGAGTACCTCGTGAACATCAAGAGCATCCTGCACGAAGCCCAGCAATTAAAGCGCGAGCAGGCCATAGCCAAAACGACGACAGAAAAATAAATCCGGAAACAGGACAGCAGAACAAACTGCTGTCTTTTGTTTTTCAACGCCAAGCCTTCCCCGCGCACGGGGAAGGGGGACCGCGAAGCGGTGGAAGAGGTCCATGGACGGACGGGCAAGGACAATACTTGCCTGTAAGTTCTTGCAAGCGTCGTAGCCCGCGCACGAGAGCGAAGCGAAGGCGCTGCGGGATGTATTCCGGCTTCAACGCGCAGCTAAATGTGCCCCAACATGCTGCGAGCAGCGAAGAAGTTTCGCCGCCTGCCGCGGCGTTCCGACATCCGGCGCGAAGAGCCTTTCGTATTGGGTCCCAGCCCTGCGGGCAGTCGCTGTGCGTCTCCAGGCGGAATACATCCCTCCGCTCAAGCTCTTGCTTTTCGGCAGAACACGAGCGCAGCAAGTTGCGTGCCTTCTCCGCGCACGGAGAAGGTGCCCCGTAGGGGCGAAAGAGGTCCTTGAGCTGACGGGCAAGAACAAAACTCAACTGCAAGTTCTTGCAAGCGTCGTAGCCCGCGCACGGGGGCGCGAAGCACGGGATGCCGGTGGCATCCTCGGGTGTGGCCCGCAGGGCCGAAAGGGGTCCTTGAGCTGACGGGCAAGAACAAAACTCAACTGCAAGTTCTTGCAAGCGTCGTAGCCCGCGCATGGGCGCGAAGCGCGGGATGCCGGTGGCATCCCCGGGTGTGGCCCGCAGGGCCGAAAGGGGTCCATGGGCGAGGATCTGTGCATGACCGATGACGCTGCGGGACGCATTCCGGCTTTAGCGCGCAGCTAAATGTGAAAGACGGGGACGAGGGCGCAACGCTGCGCGAAGTCGGCTGGCTAAAGGGATTTTTCCTTTTTAACGAAGCCTGACGAACGTGCGAAACGCGCGCTGCTTGAACGACGCTCGTTCGCCAGGAAGCTGGCAAGGAAAAATCCCTTCTTAACGCCAGGCGCCAACGCTCCGCTTATGCGCCCTCGTCCCCTCAGGTATTATCGCGGGCAGTCGCTGCGCGCCTCCAGGCGGAACACATCCCTCCGCTCGGTATTCCACAAACTGTGCATCGAAGCGCAGCCTTCCCCGCGCACGGGGAAAGTGCCCCGTAGGGGCGGAAGAGGTCCTTGAGCTGACGGGCAAGGACAATACTTGACTGTAAGTCCTTGCAAGCGTCGTAGCCCCGCGCACGGGGAAGGGGGACCGCGAAGCGGTGGAAGAGGTCCATGGACGGACGGGCAAGAACAATACTTGCCTGTAAGTCCTTGCAAGCGTCGTAGCCCCGCGCACGGGGAAAGTGCCCCGTAGGGGCGGGAGAGGTCCTTGAGCTGACGGGCAAGGACAATACTTGACTGTAAGTCCTTGCCAGCGTCGTAGCCCCGCGCACGGGGAAGGGGGACCGCGAAGCGGTGGAAGAGGTCCATGGACGGACGGGCAAGAACAAAACTCAACTGCAAGTTCTTGCAAGCGTCGCAGCCCGCGCATGGGCGCGAAGCGCGGAATGCCGGTGGCATCCCCGGAGAAGGTGGCCCGCAGGGCCGAAAGGGGGCTGTGGGCGAGGGGTCGCGCATATTTCGATTTACATGGAAATAGCAAGCTGCTGTGAGCAGTTACCCCTTCAGTCAGCTGCGCTGACAGCTTCCCCGAAGGGGACGCCATCTGCACGAGCCCCTAGCCTTCCCCGCGCACGGGGAAGGGGGACCGCGAAGCGGTGGAAGAGGTCCATGGATGACGGGCAGCAACGTTACTCGATTGCAGGCCCGCACAAGCGTCGCAGCTCCCCGCAGGGGGAAGGGGGACCGCGAAGCGGTGGAAGAGGTCCGTGGACGGATGGGCAAGAACAATACTTGCCTGTAAGTTCTTGCAAGCGTCGTGGCCCCGTGCACGGGGAAGCGACGGGCGGCACCTCTTTTTTGACAATTGCTGGTAAACTTGTTAAACTGTAAACCATACAGTCCCGCGAAACGAAAATGGAGCGTGATTTTTATGAAACGACAAGAGATATCCTGGCATAGTCCCAGGCTGGACCGCAATATGAATATCCGGATCTTCGGCCATACGGGAACGCCGTTCCTCATTTTGCCGACGCAGGATTCCATGTGCGACAACTTCGAAAACTTCGGCATGATCGATACGCTGCGCGAGCCCATCGAGCAGGGGAAAATCCAGCTGTTCTGCGTCGATACGGTCGATCAGGAAACGTGGTCGAACGTCTGGGGCGACAAGGGCTGGCGCGCCGCGCGGCAGGAGGCGTACTACAACTACCTCATCGAAGAGGTCCTGCCCTTCATCCGGCAGGAGAACGGCACGGGACGCCTGCCGGTCGCGGCGGGCTGCAGCCTCGGCGGTCTGCATGCGGCCATCGTCTTTTTCCGCCGCCCCGAGTGCTTTTCGGCCATGCTCTCGCTCTCGGGCGTTTACGATGCCAAATTCTTCTTTGACGGCTGGCTCGACAGCACGCTGTACCAGAACTCGCCGCTCGATTTCCTCGCGAATATGCCAAAGGATCATCCGTACATCAATATGTACAACGAGAAGCGCATCGTGCTCTGCGTCGGCCAGGGCCGCTGGGAAGAAGAAGGCCGCCGCACGACGGCGCTCATGCGCGACGTCTTCCAGCAGAAGGGCATCCATGCCTGGGTGGACTTCTGGGGCTACGATGTCGACCACGACTGGTGCTGGTGGAAGAAGCAGATCGTTTACTTCCTGCCGTATGTCCTCGGCGAGACGAATCAGCCGGGCTGAACGGACGCGATGGCTGGAGCCGGCAGCTCAGGCAGCGCGTAAAGGTTCGTAAAGGACAGAAAGACTAGAAAGAAAGCAAGAAAGGGTAAGAAAGGAACCGACACATCATGAATTTCGTTTTTATCTCCCCGCATTTTCCCAAGCATTACTGGCAGTTCTGCGACCGCCTGCACAAAAATGGTGTCAACGTGCTGGGCATCGGGGATTGTCCGTATGATGACCTGCAGGAGGAGCTCAAGGGTGCTTTGACGGAATACTACTATCTGCCGCATCTCGACGACTACGAGCAGATGCTGCGGGCCGTCGCCTTTTTTACCTTCAAATATGGCAAGATCGACTGGATCGAATCGAACAACGAGTTCTGGCTCGAGCAGGACGCCCGCCTGCGCACGGACTTTCATGTGACGACGGGGGAGCAGGCTGACAACATCCAGCGCATCAAGAACAAGTCGGCCATGAAGGCGTACTATGCCAAGGCCGGTGTGCCGACGGCCCGCCTGCACAAGGTCACGGACGAGCAGGCGGCGCGCGCCTTCATCGCCGAGGTTGGCTACCCCGTCATCGTCAAGCCGGATGTCGGCGTCGGCGCCTGCGATACGTACAAGCTCTCCTCGGATACCGACCTTACGGCCTTCTTCGAGAAGCTTCCTGCCGTGCCCTACGTCATGGAAGAATTCATCACGGGCGACATCTGCTCCTACGATGCCATCGTCAATGCGGAGTCCGAGCCCCTGTTCGAGTCGATGACGGTATGGCCGCCCTCGGTCATGGACATCGTGCTGCAGCAGCTCGACCTCTCGTACTACACGGCAGCCGAGCTCCCCGAAGCCCTGCGCCGGGCGGGCCGCGCCACGGTCAAGGCGTTCGGCGTCAGGAGCCGCTTCGTGCACCTGGAGTTCTTCCGCCTGACGAAGGCGAAGCCGGGCCTCGGCGAGGTCGGGGACTTCGTCGGCCTCGAGGTCAATATGCGCCCGGCAGGCGGCTACACGCCGGACATGATGAACTACGCGCATTCGACCGATGTCTACCAGATCTGGGCCGACATGGTCACGACGAACCGCCGCATCCTGCCGGACAGCGGCAAACACTGCTACTGCGTCTACGCCAGCCGCCGCGACTCCCATTCTTACGTGCACAGCCATGAGGAGATCATGGAGCGCTACGGGAAGGATATGGTCATGTGCGAGCGCATGCCCGAGATGATGGTGCCGCAGATGGGCAACCAGATGTACACGGTCAAGCTGCCCGACCAGGCCGCCACGGACGCGTTCATCGCGTTTGTCCAGCAGCAGAACTGAAAAAAGGAAGCCGAGACGCTTCGCAGCAGTCAGCATTTGTCTGGCCGCTGCGAGGCGTCTTTTCTTTGTCAAACATTTGTGCGAAGTACATTTCAGACGCACTTTTGTAGATTTGCCCATTCAAAGAATACAAAATACTTTCTGAAAATTTGTTTACAACCACATGGTTTTGTGGTACTTTAAACATAGATAAAACGTTTTATCAAAACAACTGAAGAGAATCGGGCTTCAACGTTGGAAGTAAACTTGATGAAACGCTTAATCAATTTGTTTGAGATGGGAGTGTTAAACATGAAGAACATGGGCAAGTTAACGGTCTTTTTGATTCCTGTTGGCATCGCGGTCAACATTGTCGGCGGCCAGATCGCCATCCTCCTGAAACTGCCGATCTGGCTCGACGCCATCGGCACGATCTTAATCGGTGCCATTTGCGGCGTCGTTCCAGGTCTTATTGTTGCAGCCATCACACAGATCATCAATGCAATTTCTCTGCCGACGGTCCTGCCGTACATGGTGGTCGGCTTCGCCATGGCCATCGTCTCGGCTTATTTCACGAAGAAGGGCTTTTTCCATTCGTTCAAGCGTGCCGTGCTGCTCGGCATCATCATCGCCGTCATCACGACCTGCATCTCGGTACCGATTGATGTCCTCGTCTTCGGCGGCTTCATCGGCACGGGCAACAGCATCGTCGCAGCCGGCCTCATGACGCTCGGCCTTTCGGTGCCGGTGGCTGTCACCATCAGTTCCTTCACGTTCGGCCTTGTCGATAAGACGCTGAGCGTGCTCGTCAGCTACTTCATCATCAAGAGCATGCCGATGCACTTCCTCGCCAAGCTCCCGATGAGCGAATATATCCTGCCGGATAAGAAATGAGTACCGGTAAAATTTCATAACAGTTGCAATATGGATAAGGGGGGAGGGCTTTCCCCTTTATCCATATTTATTTGAAAGGAGATGAAGAGATTGGACTGGTCTTTTGCTCATGATTACTTAAAGCCGCGCCTCAAGGGCAATTTTGTCCTTGACCTGAACCCGATGAGCAAGGCGAATATCCTGATTGCGATCACATTATCCGCCTTCGTGGTATTTGACGTGGCGTATGCCTTTGCCCTCACGGCACTGATCCTCGTCTTTGCCGCGCTGGCAGGCAAATTCAAATCCTTCATGAAGGTGTATTGGAAAATCGTCGTGTTCTTCGCTTCGCTGCTGTTCCTCGTGCGTGCGGCGTTCACGAATGGCTCGACCGTCCTCTTTCAGATGGGCGGCATCCACGTCACGCCGGAGGGCATCCATCTCGGACTGATCTCGGCTGCCCTCGTCATGGAGTTCAGCGGCGCGTTCATCCTGTTCATGGAGACGACCGAGATGGATGAACTCGTCTACATGCTCGAGAAGAAGGGCATGTCGCACACGTTCTCCTACATCATTTTGTCGGCGTTCCAGACCATCAAGGACCTCAGCAAGTCCTCACAGACCATTATGGATTCGCAGCGCTGCCGCGGCATCGAGACGGAGGGCAGCATGCTGAACCGGGCCAAGGCGTTCGTGCCGGTGCTCGGGCCGCTCGTGCTCGGCGCCATCTCGAACGCCGAGGAAAAGAGCATCGCGATGGATGCGCGCGCGTTCTCGGCGCCGAGCAAGCATACGAGCCTGCTGCTCCTGCGCGAGGTGCCGACATCGGAGCATCTTCTTGTCTGGTTCTTTGACCTGGTGCTGATTTTGACCATAATCGGGAGGATTTACGTATGGATCGCATAGAACTCAAGCATGTGACATTCTCGTATACCCTGGCCGAGAACAAGGCGCTCGATGACGTTTCCTTCACGTTCGAGAAAGGCCGGTTCTACGGCGTCATCGGCGAGAATGGCGGCGGCAAGACGACGCTCTGCAACCTCCTGCGCGGCCTCATCCCGAATTTCTTCAAGGGGGATTTGTCAGGGCAGGTGCTCTACGACGGCACGGATATGAAGGACCTCGATGTCGATGCCCTGTCCGTCGATATCGGCTACGTCTTCCAGAATCCGTTCACGCAGATCAGCGGCGTCAAGAAAACCGTATTTGAAGAAGTCGCGCTCGGCCTCGAGAATCTCGGCGTGCCGCCCGAGGAGATCGTCAAGCGCGTCATCGATGTGCTGAAGCTCCTCGAGATCGAGCACCTCGCGCTGAACAATCCGACGGAGCTCTCAGGCGGACAGCGGCAGCGCGTGGCCTTTGCCTCGATCATCGTCATGGACCCCGATATCCTCGTCATCGATGAGCCGACCTCACAGCTCGACCCGGAAGGCTCCCGCCGCATCTTCGACATCATCGAGACGCTCAAGAAGCGCAACAAGACCATCGTTCTCGTCGAGCACAAGATCAACATGATCGCCATGTACTGCGATGAGGTGCTCGTCATGAAGGACGGGAAGCTCGTGCGCAGCGGCAGCGCCCAGGAGGTCCTCTCCGATGTCTCGCTGCCCTCGCTCGGCGTCAAACTGCCGGAGGCCGCGCAGCTTGCCTATGATCTCGCCGACAAGGGCATGCCGCTTCAGGGCATCCCCATTACGGATGAGGCCTGCTGCCGGATGATACAGGAAAGGTGGGGTATCCATGGAGGGAATTGAATTTCAGGACGTGTCCTTTCACTATCCGAACGGCTTCCTCGCCAACGAAGGCCTGAACCTCAAGGTCCGTCCGGGCGAGCGCGTGGCCATCATTGGCCAGAACGGCGCGGGCAAATCGACGGCGGCCAAGATGATGAACGGCCTCTACAAGCCCACGCAGGGCAAGGTCCTCGTCAACGGCATCAATACGAAAGAGAAGACGACGGCCCAGATTGCGCGCATGGTCGGCTACGTCTTCCAGAACCCCGATGAACAGATCTTCAACAGTACGGTCATCAAGGAAATCGAGTACATGCCGCGCTACTTCCATCTGCCCGAGGAAGAGATCAAGGCGCGCACGGAAGAGGTGCTGTCCCTGACGGGGCTGGAGCACTGCCGGGACATGAATCCGTTCGACATCTCATATTCCACGCGCAAGTTCGTGACCATCGCGGCGGTGCTGGCGACAAAGCCCCTGTACACGATCTGGGATGAGCCGACGGCCGGCCAGGACTGCAAACATACGGTCATCCTGCGCAAGATTCTCGACTACCTGCAGGAGCGGGGCGTCGGCGTCGTCGTCATCACGCACGACATGGATTTCGTCGTCAACACGTTTGACCGCATCGTCGTCATGGCCAACAAGCACATCATTGCCGACGGGACGCCCAAAGAGATCTTCAGCCGCGAGGAAATCATCCGGGAGTCCTGCATCAGCCGCCCGCAGGTCGGCAATATCGCCCATGAGGCGGGCATTGAGCAAACCATCCTGTTCCGTCAGGAACTCGTTGCGTATCTGAGCGATTGGGAGTCAAAGCGAAAGGAGAGACAGCAATCATGACAGATCTCATGAAATCCATTGAAGCCCATCGGGACGATTATGTCGAGCATCTCGTCAAACTGGTCCAGTGCGATACCCATGACATCGACCACGGCATCGGCGGCGGTCTCGAGAAGAACGGCCAGGAATACCTCCGGACCGTCTTCGAGGAGCTCGGCGCTTCCCGTATAAAGGAGGACCCGCTGACGGAAGACGTCATCACGGCCTGCCGGGAAAAGTACCACGAGGGCAATCCCGGACACGATTACAAGGATCGCTACAATCTCTATGCGTCGTTTCCGGGAACGGGCGAGAAGAGCATCCTGTTCGACGGCCATGTCGACAGCATGCCGGCCGGCAATCACGACAACTGGCTGCATGATCCCTACGGCGGCGTCATCGAGGCGGGCAAACTCTACGGTGTCGGTGCCTGCGACATGAAGGCGGGCCTCATGGCCTCCATCATGGCCGTCAAGGCGCTGCAGGATGCGGGCATCGAGCTTCCCGGCACGGTGAAGATCGCGTCGGTCTGCGACGAGGAAGGCGGCGGCAACGGTTCGCTCGTGGCCGCCATGCACGGTGAGAAGGCCGATGCCGTCGTCGTCTGCGAGCCGACGGATTACGAGCTCATCGCGGCGCATATGGGCTGGGTGTTCTTCAAGGTGGAGACGGAGGGCATTGCCGTGCATTCCGGCCTCAAGCTCAAGGGCGTCAATGCCATCGACAAGATCATCAAGATCATCCATGCGCTTGAAGAGATGGAACACCGCTGGCTGCTGACGTACAAGCATCCGCTGCTGCCGCCGCCGTCCGGCAATGTCGGCGTGATCACGGGCGGCGATGCCGGCTCGACGGTGCCGGATTACTGCAGCATCCAGCTCTGCGTCCACTACCAGCCGGGCATGACGTATGATCAGGTGGTCAAGGAGTTTACGGACGCCGTCATGCTCTGTGCCGATGGCGATGCCTGGCTCCGCGAGCACCGCCCGAAGGTCAGCGTCTACCAGACGGGCAATCCGTTCGAGATGGACCTTGCACATCCGTTCGTCAAGGTCTTCCGCGATTCGTTCCGCGAGGCCATCGGACGTGAGGTACCGATCGTGGGCTCGCCGGCAGGCTGCGATTCCCGCACCTGGCGCAACATCGCGGGTTGCCCGACGCTGCAGTACGGCCCGGGCCGCCTCGCACAGTGCCATGCCGTCAATGAATATGTGGAAATCCAGCAATATATCGATGCCATCAAGATTTACGCATCGCTTATCCTGAACTGGTGCAAATAAACAAGGAGGGGTTTTTATGCAGAAGAAAAAGATTTTAGTCGGCGGTGAATCCTGGACGAGTTTCACGACGCATGTCAAAGGGTTCGATACGTTTACGACGAGTGTCTATGAAGAAGGCATCGAGTTTTTGGCGCGTGCCATCGACCATGCCGGCTATGAGCTTGTCTATCTGCCGGGCCAGCATGTGGCGGAGCGGTTCCCCTGGACGCCGGAAGAACTGTCGGAGTACGCCTGCGTCGTGCTTTCCGATATCGGCTCGAATACGCTCCTCCTGGCCGATGAAACCTTCAAGGAAGGCCGCAAGATGCCGAACCGCTGCCAGTCCATCGCGACGTATGTCAAAAACGGCGGCGCCTTCCTGATGGTCGGCGGCTATCTTTCCTTCTCCGGCATCGACTGTAAGGCACGTTACGGCAAGACGGCCATCCAGGACATCCTGCCTGTCATCTGCCTGCCGGACGACGACCGCGAGGAGCATCCGGAGGGCGTGACGCCAACCGTCGAGCATGCGCATCCCGCCCTTGCCGCAGTTCCTCATGAGTGGCCGCATTTCCTCGGCTACAACAAGACGCTGCCGCGCGAGGGCTGTGATGTGCCGGTGACGATTGCAGGGGACCCGCTCGTGGCCTTCGGCTCGTTCGGCAAAGGGCGTTCGGCAGCCTTTACGTCTGACTGCGCGCCGCACTGGGGCCCGAAGGAATTCCTCGATTGGCAGGGCTACGATCTGCTCTGGAAAGGGATTTTCGATTATCTGACGCAGAAATGAGAGGGGAAATGCGGTCATGGCAACGATGAGGCAGGAGGAAGAAGCATTGGCGCTCCTGAAACGTCTGGTGGAGACGGATACGCAGAATCCGCCGGGCCGGGAAAGCCGTCTGGCCGATTTCCTGACGGAGTTCCTCCAAGGGACGCATGCCACGCTGCAGCGGATTCCCTGCCGCGAGACGGGGCGTGACAGCCTGGTGGCGCGCCTGCGGGGCACGGGAGAAAAGCGGCCGCTGATCCTCTGTGGTCACATGGATACCGTGCCTTCCGGTGATGAAACGGCCTGGAGTGTGCCGCCAATCGCGCTCACCATCCGGGATGGCAGGGCGTATGGCCGCGGCACGAGTGATATGAAGAGCGGCCTCGCGGCCATCGCGTACGCCTTTCGCCAGGCGGCACGCCGGGACGAGCTGCCGCAGGGCGACATTTACCTTGCGGCGACGGCCGACGAAGAATCCGGCGGCCTCGGCGCGGCGGCCATGAGCCCGCATCTTCCGCTGAGTACGGGTGTCGTCTGCATCGCCGAGCCGACGGATAATGCCATCGGCATCTCGGCCAAAGGCACGCTGTGGCTCAAGGCCCGCATCCAGGGCCGCACGGCCCACGGCGCCTACCCGGAGCGCGGCATCAATGCCATCAATATGGCGTATGAGCTGCATCGTGGGCTCGCGGCCTTCTGCGCGCGGCATGAAGATCCGCTGCTCGGGCCTGCCACCTGCACCCTCACGGGCATCCGGGGCGGCGTCAAAGCCAATATGGTCGCCGATGCCTGTACGCTCACGATGGACATCCGCACGACGCCGGACCTTCCGAATGAGGCGGTGCTCGCGGAAGCGAAGCGCCTTGCGGGAGAGCTCAGCAAGGCTCATCCTGGCCTGCAGCTGGCCTTCTCGGTCCAGAATGACCGCGCGGCCGTACAGGTGGCGCCGGATGCTCCTGAAGTCCGGCTTCTCGCCCGCATGATTGCGGAGGAGACGGGGAAGGAGCCCGTTTACAAGGGTATCAAATTCTTCTCCGATGCTTCAATCTTCGTGCGGACGAATCCTTTGGTGCCGTGCATCCAGTTCGGCCCCGGACGCGAGGATCATGCGCATATCGTCGATGAATATGTGGAGCTCTCGTCGTATTTTTCCTCGATCTTGTGCTATAATAAGCTGTTAGCAAATTATTTTGGATGATGAGGAATCGAGCCTATGCCTACTACTCTAAAAGATATTGCCAAAGCCACGGGGCTGTCGACGACGACGGTCTCCCTGGTCCTCAATGGGAAGCCGCATCGTATTTCGCAGGAGAAATGCCGGCTCATCAAGGAGACGGCAAAGAAAATGGATTACCATCCCAACCGGCTGGCAGTGGGCTTGATCAAGCATGAGACGAAAACCGTGGGGCTCATCCTGCCCGACATCACGAATGTCTTCTTTTCGGAGGTGGCAAAGGGCCTGGAAGATGTCCTGCGGGAACATGGCTACCATTTGCTTTTGTGCAATTCCAACGATCGTCACGAGCAGGAAATCTCGGCCATCCGCATGATGAACAATCAGATGGTGGACGGGCTCATCATCGTCATGTCCTCCGAGACGGTGGGGGAGAAAGAAAAGCAGACCTTCGCGGCGCTGAAGCGCATGAAGCGCCCTGTGGTGCTCATCGACTGCTTCAATGAGAGCGGCGGCTTCAGCACCATTTCCATTGATAACTTCAAGGCCTCGTACATCGCGGTGGAGTATCTCGTGTCGCTCGGGCACCGGCGCATCGCCTGCATCTGCGGCCCCCTGGGGCTCAAGACGAATGACGACCGCCTGCGCGGCTACACGGCAGCACTGTCGGACAGCGGGATCCCGTTTGAGAAGGCCCTGATCTGTCAGGGTGATTTCCGCTATCAAAGCGGCTACGACGCCATTCCCGTGCTGCTGCCGAAAAAGCCCACGGCCGTCCTCTGCCTCAACGACATGATGGCCTACGGCGCGATGAATGCACTCAACAATCAGGGCATCCGCGTGCCGGAGGACGTGTCCGTCATGGGCTTCGACGACATCTTTTTCTCGCAGATCACGAGCGTGCCGCTGACGGTGATCCGCCAGCCCGCCTCCGAGATGGGGCAGAAAGCCGGCCAGGTCCTGCTGGCCGAATTGTCGGCTCATGCCGAGCCGCAGCAGATCGTCTTCGAACCGGTCATCCGCGTGCGCAAGAGCACGAAAGCCGTCAATAACGGGAACGGGCCCCTGGGCGTTTGCTGATCTTGCCGGTATAGAAATCATCCCGTCCGTGCTGAGCCGTTTTCTGGCTGTGAAACGTCACGATGAAAAGTCCTGCCTCACTGGCAGGGCTTTTTCGTTTGCCCTGTTCTGCTGCGGGTGGAGCGCGCGGTTGTCTAGTCAGCGACGAAAACGATGTTGGGCAGTATTTTGTTTCGTTCTGTTTTATGATAGAATAGATTTGTTACTGACAGAAGAAACGCCCCAGAGGGCCTAACTCCGGGGCGTTTCGTTTGCGTGTGATACACGCGTTGACTTCTTCTTAGCCTATGATTATTATACTACGGGCTATCCAAGAAAACAAGATGTTTGCCTTTTATATGTACTTTTATGTACTTTCGTAGTGATTCAGCTCGAAAGGAGATATGATATGGAAGCGAAACAAGAACAGCCGGCGGTGATGGTGCGCGTCCGGCAGCTTCAGGCGGCGATGGAGCGGTACCGGCAGGGGCTTTCGGAAGTCACTGGGGACATCGGGACGCTTCATGCGCAGCTTGAGAAGTTGCATGAGACCCTGCAGGCAGAAGACGCCGCCAGGGTGCTCGCGCGCTATGACGAGCAGCTCGAGGCCCTGCAGGAGGAGGCGGGAAAGGCCGCGTGCCATCTGCAGGAACTCGATGACAGCCGGGCGGAAGAAGCGGGGCAGTTCCAGCACGTCTCGGAATTTGCGGCAGCCGTGCAGAATTTCACGGCCAGCATGGAGGACTTCAACCAGCGGGCCGACGCCCTGAGCCAGAAGCTTTACCACAAGGACTTCAACAATGCCGTCAAGGCGCAGCAGACGCTTGCCGCCGATGCCAAGCGGGAAAAGGACCGCGAGCTTCGCCATGTCACGGACCATGACTTCGATATCCTGAAGGAACAGTATCAGGCGTCGCTTGCAAATTGTGCGCAGCAGGAGCTCGTGCGCGCGTACCTGCAGGCCGCCGGCCGCCTCCTGCTCGGGGCCAGGCTTCGCCATGCGGAACGCGAGGCCCTGCACGGCCTCATGCTCAAGCTGCAGCACAGCGACAGCAAGGCCCTGCAATCGTTCCTCGATGACGTGCTGCAGCGGTGCGGCAAGACGATTTAACATAGAATTTACATCCCAGCAACAAACGGAATTCCTCCTTACGCTACAATGAAGATGTTGAAACGGCGTTCCGGCATATACAGCCGGAATAATTTCGGTTCGAGGAGGAACTTTCTATGAAGATGAAGGCAGAGAACCTCAACCTGTTCTACGGGGATCATCAGGCGCTGTTTGATGTGACCCTTGAGGTTCCAGAAAATAAAGTTGTCGCACTCATCGGCCCTTCCGGCTGCGGCAAATCGACCTTCCTGCGGACGTTGAACCGCATGAACGATCTCATCGATGGCGTGCGCATCGATGGCAAGATCACGCTCGATGATGAAGACATTTACCGCGAAGGCGTCGATCTCGTCAACCTGCGCAAGCGCGTGGGTATGGTTTTCCAGCGCCCGAACCCGTTCCCGATGTCCATCTACGACAACGTCGCATATGGCTGCCGCGTGCACGGCCTCACGGACAAGAAGCGTCTCGATGAGATCGTCGAGAAGAGCCTGCGCGGCGCCGCACTCTGGGATGAGGTCAAGGACCGCCTCAACGCATCGGCCATGGGCATGTCCGGCGGCCAGCAGCAGCGCCTCTGCATCGCGCGCGTCATGGCCGTCGAGCCGGAGGTCGTGCTGATGGACGAGCCGTGCTCGGCCCTCGACCCGATTTCCACGATGAAGATCGAGGAGCTCGTGCAGGAAATCAAGAAGGAATACACGATCGTCATGGTCACGCACAACATGCAGCAGGCGGCCCGTGTCTCCGATTACACGGCCTTCTTTCTCAACGGCAAGCTCATCGAGCATGACACGACGGACACCATCTTCACGAAACCCCATGACAAGAAAACGGAAGACTACATTACAGGGAGGTTCGGCTGATATGGAACGGCAGACGAGACAGGAATACATCCATGACCTGGAGGTCGTGCAGGATCTGGTGGCCTCAATGGGCGACAAAGCCCTGCTGGCCGTGGAGCGCGCCATGAAGGCACTCCTCGAGAACGATACGGCCCTTGCGCATAAGGTCATGCACGATGATGATGATATCGACGACATGATCATCAAGGTGGAGGATCAGTGCATCCTCCTGATCGCGAAGCAGCAGCCGATCGCCCATGACCTGCGCGTCATCGCGACGGGCTTCAAGATCTCAACGGACATCGAGCGCATCGGCGACCACGCCTTTGATATCGCCAAGACGGTATCCGCCGTCGAGGTGCCGCTTGACCCCGAGTGCCTGCGCTGGGTCAAGATGCTGGGCGAGTGCGCCATCGATATGCTGCGCATGGCCGTCAAATCCTACCGCGACAAGGACGTCCAGCTCGCCGACAACGTGCGCAAGATGGACAAGAAGATGGATGACGTTTTCGAGCACACGTTCTACGCGCTGTCCGACTTCGTCACGCATGAGGCAACGCGCCAGAAACGCCTGACGCAGCTGCTCTTCATCGCCCGCTTCCTCGAGCGCATCGGCGACCACGCCGTCAACATCGCCGAGTGGGTCATCTACCTCGAAACGGCGGAACGCATTCACCAGAAAAAGAACCGCATTATCTGATTGCAGATCCTGTCTGGAAGACAGAACAGCCACTTTGGAAAATCTTCGGATTTCCCAAGGTGGCTTTTTATGTCTTCACAATGAATGGAATGGTGAAGACGCTCTTTTTGCCGCTATCGGCAAATTATGTCGTAAAACATATTATTTTTATAATATAATTTGCCGATAACGGTATGTTGTGCGATAATAAGAGGAAAGGAGGGCGATGAAATGGAGTATGTATCTGTCGAAGAAACGGCAAATCGTTGGGGGCTTTCCGCACGGACGGTGCGGAACTATTGCCGTTTGGGCAAGGTTCCTGGGGCACATCAGGTGGGGCGTGCCTGGCTGATACCTGCACAGGCACAACGCCCGGCCCGTAAGGCGCGGGTATCGAAACAAGCAGATAAGATGACACTTTTAGATATTCTGCAGGCGGAGTGTGCCAGACATCAGAAGGGTGGCATTTATCACCGCGTACAGATTGATATGACGTACAATTCGAATCATATCGAAGGCAGCCGGCTGACACACGAGGAGACGCGCTACATTTTTGAGACGAATACGATTAGCCGGGAGATGCCCGTTAATGCAAACGATATCGTCGAGACGATGAACCATTTTCGATGCATGGATTGGATCATCGAGATGGCCCGGCATCAATTGAGCGAGAAGATGATCAAGGGGCTGCACCTCATGCTGAAGAATGGCACGACGGACAGCCGCCAGAGCTGGTTTGCCGTGGGCGGCTATAAGAAACTGCCCAACACGATTGGAGAGCAGGAAACGACGGCGCCGAAGCAGGTATCCGCTGCCATCCGCGCATTGCTTTCCTGGTATAAAGAAATCCAGCACCCAACTTTCGATGATTTGCTCGAGTTCCATGTCCGGTTTGAACGCATCCACCCCTTCCAGGATGGCAACGGACGTATCGGCAGGCTGATTTTGTTCAAGGAATGTCTGCGCACGAACCACATCCCCTTCATCATTACCGATGATCTCAAATATTATTATTATCGCGGACTGAAGGAGTGGGGCAGAGAAGCAGGATATTTGCGTGACACTTGCCTGACGGCACAGGATCGTTTCCGCAAATTGCTTGCTTACTACCGGCCAGACTTTGTTAAGATGCAGCCGTAAGAAGCAGGGTTATTGCCATTCATTCGATGCGTGTCTGCCAGTTGGTGTCAGCGGCGGCGTCGAAGCAGCGGTCGATTTGTTCGCGGCTCGTCTTTTCTTCGGCGATGTTTGCGGGCAGCTCGCGGCGTGCGAAATAGTGCGTTTCGATTGTTTCGATGTTGGGCTGGAAGGAGCCGCCGAGGGCCCGGCAGAGCGAGAAGATTTTGATGATGCCGTAGGGGTTGTTGATTTTATTGTGGCGGCGCCAGTCGTCGATGGCGATGACGCGCTCGACTTCGACGTCGAGGCCGGCCTCTTCCTTGGCTTCCTTGATGGTGTTGCTGGCAATCGACTGGTCGACGTCGCACCAGCCGCCCGGCAGCGTCCATTTGCCGGAGCTCTCGCGGACGAGCAGGATCTTGCCGTCCTCAAAGATGGCGGCGCGGGTATCGAGTTTTGGCGTCTGGTAGCCTTCCTCGTTGCAGAAGAGTTCCCGAATCCTTGCAAGGGGCAGGTCGGCCTGCGCGGCCATCATGCGGGCGGCGATGTCCCGGATTTCCGTGTAGCGTTCTAGGTCAAAGCGGTCGCGCCCGTAGTGGAGCCCGGCCTGGGCGAGGCTCTGGAGCCTTACGATCCAGTCGAGCCATTGCTGCTGACTGGCTGTGATGAGCCGCGTTTCGTTCCCGCTTTTTTCTTTATGCTTCTGGTCCTGGTTCATGTTATCGGCACCTTTCCGTTTGCTTCGCTTGAATGTTTTTGGCATGTATCTACATGTATCTATAGAATATTTCTGCAAGCCGAACGCGTTTCCTGCTTTTTGCGCTCGTTTCTTGCTGCTGGCGGCAGGATGCGGCTTTTTCAGTCGTCCTGCGGCCGTGCGGAGGCATCTGGCCTCGCAGACAGCGTGAGGATGTCGCGGAGGGAAATCCATTTTCCGCTGGTCAGGAGCAGGCCGTTGTGGGCGGTATCGATGGTCTTGAGCTGCCCACTGGTGGTCACGTAGAGGCCGCCTCCGGCCGCCAGGTCTTCCTGGAACCAGGTGATGGTGACGGCCGGCCGATCCTCAATATGCGCGGAAAGTGCCTGCAGGCGCTGGTCCAAGCGCGCTTTTTCGTCGTCGGAGAGCTCGATGCGCTGCACGAGCGGCCGCGTCGTCTCGGCCAGCGCGTCTTCGTAGCCGGTCAGGGCTGCAAAGGGGGCGAACTGCGCGGCCCGCTTTGCGCGCGGCATCTGCGGATGGCGGGATGAGACGTGGTGCGGCAGGTGGATGATGTCCGCATACGTTTGATTCTTCGTCATGCCTTGTGGCCTCCAATCTGTCCGTTCCGCTCGATCATCGTGGCGCCGTCCTGAAGGTTGGCGGCCCGCAGCAGGGCGTTCTTGCCGTATTTCCCTTTGATGGCCAGGATGGCGTTCTGAACGGATTTTTCCTTTTGCTCGTCCTGTTTTTCCTGTTCCTGCTGTTTCGCTTCGGCGGCGTAATCGCGGAAGAGGTCGAGTTCTTCTGCCTGCGGCTGCCTGCGGCTTTTCCTGCGCCTGCGTGCCTTCCGGCTGCGTGTGGTTGGCGACGAGTGTGATGCGCCGCACGAGCAGAGCGGGATCGGTGATCTTGTCAAAGAGTTCCATCACTTTGGCGAGGATGAGCCTGCTGGAGGAGGTGTATTTCCCGAGGGCGAGCGAGCCGTGGGCGGCCTTGGGAACGGTCCTGCCGTAACGATCGATATGCACCGGGCCGCGGTAGGCCGGACGGCCCTTTTCGCTTTTGAGGTTTTCCCGGTCGTAGCCAACGGTCAGGACCATCTGATCCGTGACGAGGTGTCTGGCCACGAGGTCCAGGGCGAGCTGGTCGGCCATCTCCCAGGCCACGAGGCGTGCCTTGTCATGCGGATAGGGGGACTGCAGGACCTGTCCGGACCCCAGGCTGTGATTTTCCGGCTGATACGCCTTGATGTCGGCCATCGTGCAGGGCTCCCAGCCCCAGGCGTGATCGATGAGCAGTTCCGCGTTGACGCCAAACAGCCGGTACAGCAGGTCTTCGTTGTAATAGTCCGCCTGGCTGCCGAGCGAACAGCGGGCAATGTCGCCCATCGTCCGCAGACCCTGTTCCAGGAGTTTTTGGGCGTAGCCTTTGCCGACGCGCCAGAAATCGGTGAGGGGCTGATGATGCCAGAGTTCCTGCCGATAGCGAAGCTCGTCGAGTTCGGCGATGCGCACGCCGTCTTCATCGGCCGGGACGTGCTTGGCCACGATGTCCATGGCCACTTTTGCGAGGTAGAGGTTCGTACCGATGCCGGCCGTGGCCGTGATGCCCGTCTCAGCGAGGATGGAGCGGATCATGTTGCGCGCAAGCTGATGCGCCGTCAGCTTGAAGTGCCGCAGGTAGTTCGTCACGTCGAGGAAGACTTCGTCAATGGAATAGACATGAATGAGCTCCGGGGCGACATAGCGCAGGTAAATCTGGTAGATTCGCGTGCTGTACGCCATGTAGAGGGCCATGCGCGGCGTGGCCTTGATGTAGTCGACGGCATATTCCCGGTGCTGCGCGAGTTCTTTGGCATCGGCGGATTTCCCCGTCAGCGTGTGGCCGGGTGCGTGAAACCGCCGCTGGCTGTTTACGTCCCTGATGCGCTGCACGACTTCGAACAGGCGCGGACGGCCCGGAAGGCCATAGGCCTTGAGCGACGGCGAAACGGCCAGACAGATGGTCTTTTCCGTCCGCGTCGGATCCGCCACGACGAGATTCGTCGTCAACGGATTGAGTCCCCGTTCCCGGCATTCGACTGAGGCGTAGAAAGATTTGAGGTCAATGGCAAGATAAGTGGGCATACGCGTTCCTTTCGTTTATGTTCAAAAAATCCCCGATTACATATGGATTTGTTGAATCTATATGTAATCGGGGATTTTTAATTTGATGATGATGGGAGAAAACCGAAAACGGTATTAGGAGGGCTACAATTCAGTCTGTACCTAGCTTTGATGAAGCTCTTGCAGAATGTTTCAATACCGAAAACGGTATTAGGAGGGCTACAATGAATTCCAAAATTCTGCGTTACGATCATCCTATTCTAAGTTTCAATACCGAAAACGGTATTAGGAGGGCTACAATTCGAAATCGTTAATGTGTTCTTTTCCGGTCTCGAGGGTTTCAATACCGAAAACGGTATTAGGAGGGCTACAATACTGTGCCCCTGAGCCCTTGGGGTTACTGGCCCCAGATTAGTAAAGTGGAAAACCTCAGTCGTTTTTCGGTTTTTCGAACGCTGCGATGAAAGCCCGTGTTCGCTTTTCAAGCAAATCAGATTGCGAGAACGCTTGACTAACAAGGCTTGGCGGTGTTCGGTGAAAAAACGGAAAACCTGGGGCGTTTTTACCCCTTAAAATGGTTTTCTATAGTTTGCAGTATACCATCATGGGAATATTTTGTCAAATTCTCGGGCAGCGAAGTATGTCGGTTTTCCTGTTTTTGCTACTCGTGCAGAACGGTCTGGCGTCAAAGGTCATGCCGGATGGAATGGATGATGCCGGAGATAAAACCGGCAATCCCGGCAATGAGACAGAGCAGCGCAAGAATGGACCCGAACATGATAGCTGCATACAACAGAAATGAAATCATGGTGAGCACTCCTTTTTAATCGAATCCCTGGTGCGTAACTATGGATATGGAGATGAATTTGCATTATGATAGCATTCGTGCTATCATAATGATAAGAACATGAAGGAAATCATGATGTATACAATTGAATTTTATGAAGACCAGCACGGTGAATCAGAAATTTGGAATTTCTTGGAAACGTTGAGAATAAAAAGTGAAACCAACAAAGATGCTCGTATTCAGTACAACCAGATTCTCTTTTATATCGACCTGCTTGCCAAAAACGGTACCAATCTGCCGGCTAATATCACGAAACATCTGGAAGAAGATATCTGGGAACTGCGTCCAAGAAACAATCGTGTCTTTTACTTCTATTATGATGAGAGCCAGTATGTGCTTCTTCATCATTTCCGCAAAAAATCACAGAAAACACCGAAACGGGAAATTACTCGCGCCAAGGCAGAACGTGACGATTACATCCGTCAGAAGGGGGAAGAACCATGAGAACATGGGCAGACTATAAAAATCATGTAAAAGCAGTTAGTGAGGAAGAACGCCGCAATATGGAGGAAATTGAAGAAGTAAGCGATATTGTTTCTTCTATCATCCAGCGAAGACAGGAACTGGGCATCAGTCAGCGCGCCCTTGCGGAGCGGTGTGGTATTCCCCAGTCTTCGGTAGCCCGCATCGAGACCTTGAAGACAACGCCAAAACTCGATACGCTTGTCAAACTCATGCAGGCCCTTAATCTAAAACTCCAAGTTTCCGCTGTCGGGTGAACACGGATGGAACTCGTGCAAGACAGTTTCAATCGAGCTCTATGTCCTCCTCTGGCAAGGCATTAAGGTCGATGCCGTTTTGGGCGGTGACCTTTTCGAAGGGGATGGTATCGGCAGGATCGTAGTGTTTCAGTCGTTCTGCGGCCGTGCGGAGAAGTTCGGCGTTGTAATCGTCCGGGGACAGCAGGACGCATTCTGGTGGATTGTTTTTCATCATAACAGTTGCACACTCCTTTTCATGGCCGCCGGAGCTCGAGGAGGCGGCCGCCGGTGGTTTCGTAGAGGCGGTGGGAGATGGAGAGCACGGCGCGGTCCCTGCAGGCCCGTTTGAGGGCTGCAAGGACCTGTTTCTCGGTGGCGGCGTCGAGGCTGGCGGTGATCTCGTCGAGCAGCAGCAGGCGCGGGTGCTTGACGATGGCGCGCGCGATGCCGAGCAGCTGGAGCTGGCCCTGGGAGAAGCCGGCGTCTTTGAGGGGCGTCGCGAGGCCCTGCGGCAGGCTTTGGCAAAGGGAGAGGAGTCCCGTGAGCGCGAGGGCCTGCCGGACTTCTTCATCTGAGATGCCGGGATCGCCGAGCGTCACCTGCTCGCGGATGCCGCCGCGGACGGGGCAGAATTCCTGCCAGACGCAGCCGATGAGGCGGCGCCGGTCACGTTCGGCGATTTCTGCGGGAGCGAGGCCGGCGATGCGGATGCTGCCTGCGCGCGGCGCGTAGAGGCCGAGCACGAGCTTGAAGAGCGTGCTTTTGCCGATGCCGGTCCGGCCCGTGAGCGTGACGTGCTCGCCCTCGCGGATGGTCAGGGAGAGGTGCGAGAATAGGTCGGGGTCCTCGCCGTAGCCAAACGCGAGGTCCTCGATGACGAGCGGCGGCAGCTTGGAGGAGGCTGCCGCTTTTTCGTCTGCGCATTTTTTCGGCACTTCGGGCATGAGCGGCAGGGCAAAGAAGTCCTGCAGGCGGCGGATGCCCGCGACGGCCGACTGGATGCTCTGGATCTCCATGCCGATGGCCTCGAGCGGCGTGAAGATGCGGCGCACGTAGGCGATGAGGGCGACGACGCTGCCGACGGTCATGCCGAACCATTCCTGCAGCGTGCCGCTCGTGACGGAGAGGGCCATCATGAGGCAGATGATGGCCGTGCCGCTCGTGAGGATGATCGGGGAGTAGATGGAGTCGCAGAAATTGCTGCGCTCCATGGCCGCGAAGCTCTGCCGGATGGCGCGCAGGTAGCGCGTGTGCATGTAGCCTTCCTGCTGGCAGAGGTGGATCGTGCAGATGTTCGCAACGGTCTCAGGAATGAGGGCATTGGTCTTCGCGATGGCCCGGCGGTTGTCGAGCTGGGCCTGCAGCATGCGGCGCTGGAAGTAGCGCGTGAGCAGGAAGAGAAGCGGCAGGCAGAGGAGGAGCAGCACGCCGAGGCCGGGGCTAAGGTGGCTGACGACGGCGAGGATGCTGACGATGGTGAAGGCGTCGGCAAACATGCTGACGATGCCCGAGTCGAAGAGGTTCTCGAGCGTGTCGACGTCGTTGACGAAGAGCGAGGTCACCTGGCCGGGCTCCTGCGTGACGAAATAGGAGGCGGGCAGCCGGCCGAGCCGCCGGCACATGGCGGAGCGGACGCCGTGCGTGATCTTCTGGCCGAGGACGGTGATGAGCGT
Organism: Veillonellaceae bacterium SB90; assembly: GCA_902364065.1. Lineage (GTDB taxonomy): Bacteria > Bacillota > Negativicutes > Selenomonadales > Selenomonadaceae > Mitsuokella. Next base: position 30,405 of record CABJCJ010000016.1, on the reverse strand, counting down.
TTCTCTGCCCGTGTCGATGAGGCCGGAGACGGTGCAGAGCGCGAAATAGAGGACGCCGAGGAGGAGCAGGGCGTCGGGGGCGATATTCCCCGCGGCCAGGCCGTCGACGGCCCGCTGCAGCACGAGGGGCGGCGCGATGCTCACGGCGATGGAGGCCGCGATGACGGCGGCGAGTCCCAGGAGACGCGGCCACTGCTGCCGCAGGATCGAAAGGATGCACTCACGCATGGCGGCCACATCCTTTCTCAGCTTCGCTGATGTTTTTTGCTGTGCGGCCTGCTGGCTCTGCCGGCGTGCTGCGGGTTCCCGGTGCCTCAGCCGGAGGCGATGGGAGCTGGCCGGCCGCTGGCGGCTCGTGCCCTTTTACGCCGTCCGGCCCGCCGCGGTGCTGGAGGTCATAGAGCCTGCGGTACGTGTCATTTTCGCGGTAAAGCGCGGCGTGCGTGGAGACGATGGCTTCGCCCGTGCCCGTCAGGCAGATGACCTGGTCGAGCTTGGGGAAAACGGCGAGCCGGTGCGAGATGAGCAGGATGACGGCGTGCGCGTGATGGCGCCGCAGGCTCTCGAGGATGGCCGCCTCGACCGCGTAATCGACGGAGGCAAACGGGTCGTCGAGTACGAGGAGCGGCGCATTTGTAAAGAGCGTGCGCGCGAGCACAAGCCTTGCCTGCTGGCCGCCCGAGAGCCTGAGACCGCCGGGCCCGATCCTCGTTTCAAGCCCCTCGGGGAAGTCCAGGAGGTCCTTCATCAGGCAGACATCTGCCAGCACCTCCGAGATGTCCCGCGTGCTGCCGAAGCGCACGTTCTCGGCAAGCGTGCCCGCGAAGAGCTCCGGCACGTGGCCCATGTAGCCGACAATGCCGAGCGGCGGGCGGTGCCCCGGACCGATTTCCTCCGCGCCGAAACAGATGTGGCCGCCGTGCGGGACATCCGCGAGAAACAGTCGGCCGAGCGTCGTCTTGCCCGAGGCCACGGGCCCCGTGATGCCGATGATCTCGCCGGGGCGCGCCGTAAACGACAGATGGGAAAAGACGGGGGATTTTTCGCCGGGATACGTGAAGGAGAGGTCCCGGACGCGCAGCACGGCGGGCCGGGCCATGGGACGCGGCGCCGGCAGCTCCTGCCCTTCGCCGCCGAAGAAGCCCCGGATGCGCCGCCACGACACCTGGGCCTTCTGGACGGCGTTGAAGAGCTTGGCGCCGTGCGAGGCCTTGACCGCGAGCTTCAGGAAGCAGGCGAGGTACGTCGAGAACGCGGCGATGTCCCAGGCCGTGAAGCCCTGGCCGAGGACGTTCCTGCCGCCCTGCCAGATGATGAGGACGGTGCCGGTAAGCGCGATGATGCGGTAGAGGGGCTGCAGCGCGTTTTCGTAGAGGTTCGCGCGGATCATGGCCTGCTCGTACTGCTGCAGGGCCTCTTCGCAGCGGCGGTCTGCATTCGTCTCCTCGCCGTACAGGCGGTATGTCAGCGCATTGCGGGTGCGGTCGAGCGTGACGCCTGAGAGCAGGCCGCTCTTTTCCTTGCTGAGGGCCGCGGCACGCGCGACGCGGCGGCGCAGGAAACTGGCGATCACGTAGGCGATGGGCGGGAAGACGAGCACGCAGAGCGTCAGGCGCCAGTCGTAATAGAGCAGCATGATGAGGTAGGCGACCATAACGACGCCCGTGTCGAAGACCTCCGTCGTCGCCTTGCGCATGCCCTCGACACACGTGTCGATGTCGGCGATGACCTTCGTCATGAGGCTGCCCGTATCCTCGTGCGCGAGCTTACCTGACGGCATCTGTACGAGGCGGCGGTAGAGCCGGTCACGCATGGCGAGGCTGACGTTGTTGGCGAATTTCCTCACGTAGAGCCGCTTGAAATAGCGCGCGCCCTGCACGACGAGGATGACGAGGAGGTAGAGCGCGCAGAGCCGATACATGTCAGAAGCCGTGCTGTGCCCGCCGAAGATGTCGTAGAGGCCCTGCGCGAGCTGCCCGTCGAACCACGGAGAGGCGATCATGCCGACATTGTAGAGCAGGCCGCTCGCGGTCACGATGGCGAGCGGCCGCTTTTCCTGCTGGAAATAATAGCGGATGGAGTCAGGAGACGTCTTCAAGGCAAACACCCCGCAATCAAATCGTTTCTTCCTATTAAATATGGCAATATTTCCGCTTTTCCAAGACATGGATGAATTTCGACAAAAGAATTACAAAATCCTGTGTCCTGCCGGTCGTATTATTAAAATCTGTAACATTTTTTCAGCGACACCTTTTCTTTTGTCTCCTGCTGTGCTATAATGACATTAAATTTTCACAGACTAAAGGAATAAAGACGGAAAGTTTCGCAGCGGGCGGGGCTTTTCGGGAGAATTTGTTTTGATAAGGAAGCTGAGGAAGCTGAGATAGAGGAGGCAAGGAAGGGTATGGTAAACCCAAAACTCAAGGATGAGCTCAACGACCAGCTCTGCCAGGCGATGCTCTCGCTGCAGACGGTGGACGAATGTTACCAGTTCTTCGAGGATATCTGCACGATCAGCGAGCTCAAGGCGATGAGCCAGCGGCTCGAGGTCGCGCGCATGCTGCGTGCCGGCCACACGTACGACGACATCGTCGCACGCACGGGCGCGAGCACGGCGACGATCAGCCGCGTCAAGCGCTGCCTCAATTACGGCGCGGACGGCTACCACATCGTGCTCGACCGGCTCGCACCGGGCGAGGACGCGCAAAAACACGCGCGGCAGAAGTGAGACATCCTGCGGCCGGGACGCCCGATGCCAGCAGATGGCAGGAGCCGGCAGATGAGATGACCGCAATCCGGCTATGACCGGATGACTATGACCTGATTAGGAGAGAACAACATGGAAAACCAGAAATTTGCCCTTGAGATCCCGTATGGTACGCGCGACTTCCTGCCCGTCGAGGCAGCGGAGAAGCGGGCCATCGAGGCGGAGCTCGCCTCGCTCTTTGCCGAGTGGGGCTATGACGAGGTCGTCACGCCGACGATCGAATACCTCGAGAACCTGACGCGCGGCACCGACCGGGAGCTCGAGCAGCATCTCTTCAAGCTCTTTGACAAGGACAACCGCACGGTGGCGCTGCGCCACGAGATGACGACGCCAATCGCGCGCCTCGCCGCGAGCCGCCTGCGCGACTACCCGCAGCCCCTGAAGCTCTCGTACATCAGCAGCGCGTTCCGCTACGAGCAGACGCAGGCGGGCCGCCAGTGCGAGTTCCATCAGGGCGGCGTCGAGCTCATGGGCAGTGCGACGGCCTTTGCCGATGCCGAGGTCATCGCGCTGGCCATCCAGGGCCTCTTGCGCGTCGGCCTCAAGGATTTCACAATCTGCCTCGGCCAGGTCGAGTTCGTCACGGGCATCATGAATCAGTTCCAGCTCGCGGCGGCGACGCAGGAGAAGCTCAAGGCCGCCATGGAGAAGCACAACCTCGTCGCGTTCGGCGAGATCGTCGCGGGGCTTGACCTCCCCGAGAAGGCCCGCGAGACGCTCAACCGCCTGCCGCTCTTGAATGGCGGCGCGGAGCTTTTGCAGCAGAGCTATGCGCTCGCGCTCAATGAGCAGAGCCGCCGCGCGCTCGACAACCTCGCAGCCATCTACCGCCTGCTCCAGTCGTACGGCGTTGAGCAGTACGTGCGCTTCGACCTCGGCATCATCCGCGACTTCAGCTACTACACAGGCATGGTCTTTGAGGCGTATACGCCGGGCCTCGGCTTCCCGCTCGCGGGCGGCGGCCGCTACGACCACCTGCTCTCGGAGTTCGGCACGGCCTGCCCGGCGACGGGCTTTGCAATCGGCATCGAGCGCATCCTGCTCGCGCTGACGCGCCAGGGCCTCGAGAAGCCCGACCAGCCCAAGGATGTCTACCTGAGCTATGCGGCAGGCCGGGAAGCGGAGGCCATCACGAAGGCACAGGAGCTGCGCGATGCCGGCAAGGTCGTCGAGCTTGCCCTCATGGGGCAGACCCGCGCGGAAGCGGCCGCCATGCAGCAGGCCAAGGGCTACGACGAGCTGGTGTATCTCGGATGAGAAGGCATGGTGCAGGGCGGGAAGGAAAACTTTGGCGCCTGCCGGGGGCAAGGCGCGTGCGCCAGTTTGCGCGTGCCATGACGGAGCACATGACGGGGGATGACTGGCGCCACGTGCAGGCCCTGCTGCCGGCTGACGCCCTGCCGCTTTTCCGCGCGATGCATCCGGCGGATCAGTGCCACGTGCTGCATGTGGAGCGCACGGCGGAGGAGATGGCTGAGCGCGAAGGACTTTCGCGTGAGGAACGGGCGCTTCTCGCGCGCTGCGCGCTCCTGCATGATGTGGGACGCGTCAGGGGGGACCTCGACGTCATGGGCAAGGTCTTCGCCGTGCTCGTGATGCACGGCCTGCCCGCCGTCGGCAGACGGATGATGTGCCGTGACGCACATGTGCCGTGGCAGAAACTCGGCCATGCGCTCTACGTCTACCGCCATCATCCATCCATCGGCGCCGCGAAGCTCCGCGCCGCCGGCCTTGCCGAGGAAGCCGCCATCATCGCGCAGCACCACGAGCCGCCGAGCCTTTTAGACCCGCCCGTCCTGCGCATCCTCAAGGCCGCCGATGAACAGAACTAGAAAAAATCTTGACGAAAACAGGATTACATGTTAACATATTTTACATGTTAACGCTTTAATTAGATAAAGACTAACAGAAAAACTTGGAGGTCCGCTATGACGTCAAACAATATGGAGTACTTGACCATCGCCCTGCCGAAGGGCAAGCTGTTTTCCCTTTCCGCCGACCTGCTCGCGAAGATCGGCTATACGGCAGAAGGGCTCTCGGACAAGTCGAGGAAGCTGGTCATTACGAATGAAGAGAAGAAGATCCGGTTCATCGTCTCAAAGACGGCCGATGTGCCGACTTACGTGGAGTACGGTGCGGCGGATATCGGCGTCATCGGCAAGGATGTGCTGCTGGAGTCCGGCAAGGATGTCTATGAGCTTCTGGACCTCGGCTTTGGCCGCTGCCACCTCATGATGGCCGTGCCGAAGGCCGAGAAGCGCGAGAAGCTCGTCGACTACGACCACACGCGCGTCGCGACGAAGTTCCCGCACATCGCGGAGCAGTTCTTCAACCAGCATGGCATGCAGATGGAATACATCAAGCTCAACGGCTCCATCGAGCTCGGCCCGATTGTCGGGCTCTCGGAAAGCATCGTCGATATCGTCGAGACGGGCACGACGCTCCGCGAGAACGACCTCGAGGAGATCGCCTACATCCTCGACGCGACGGCGCGTCTCATCGTCAACCGCGTGAGCTTCAAGCTCAAATTTGACCGCATCAGCCAGATGGCGGCCGATCTGAAGAAAATCCTGGAAAGCGAGGAAGCATAAATGAGAATCATAAAAGCCAGTGAAGCAGGAGAGGCTGAGGTCGAACGCCTTCTGACGAAGGCCGCCTTTGATGAAGTCGAGCTCAACCCGAAGATCCGCGAAGCCAACAAGAAGACGTTTGGCCGCGACATGACGGCTGCCGAGCTCGTGCGCCAGATCGTCGGCGATGTGCGCCGCGAGGGCGACGCTGCCGTCATCCGCTACACGCACCTCATCGATAAGGTCGATTACAAGCCCGAGGACTTCCTCGTGACGGAGGAGGAGTTTGCGGCGGCTGAAAAGGCCGCGGACCCCGCCGTCGTCGAGTCGCTGCGCAAGGCGGCCGCGAATGTGCGCCGCTACCACGAGGAGCAGAAGCCGAATTCGTGGATGACGTACCGCGAGAAGGGCTCGATCCTCGGCCAGTCCCTCATCCCGCTTGACCGCGTCGGCATCTACGTGCCGGGCGGCACGGCCGCCTATCCGTCTTCCGTCATCATGAATGCGGTGCCGGCCGCTGTGGCAGGCGTCGGCGAGATCATCATGATGGTGCCGCCGAAGAACGGCAAGATCAACCCGTACGTCCTCGTCGCCGCGCGCGCGGCCGGCGTCAAGAAGATCTACAAGATTGGCGGCGCGCAGGCGATTGCCGCGATGGCGTTCGGCACGGAGACGATTCCGCGCGTCGACAAGATCACGGGCCCGGGCAACATCTTCGTGACCCTGGCGAAGAAAGAGGTCTACGGCCACGTCGATATCGACATGCTCGCAGGCCCGAGCGAAATCCTCATCGTCGCGGACAAGACGGCCGACCCCGTCTACACGGCTGCCGACATGCTGAGCCAGGCCGAGCACGACCCGCTGGCGTCGAGCATCGTCATCACGGACGACGCGGAGCTCGCGGCAAAGGTCGCAGAAGAAGCGGAGAAGCAGCTCGCGAAGCTGCCGCGCCGCGAGATTGCGCAGGCCTCGATTGACCGCAACGGCCTCATCGTTATCGCCGACGACATGATGCAGGCCATGCGCTTTGCCAATGTTTCGGCTCCGGAGCACATGGAGCTTTTGACGGCTCAGCCCTTCCAGCTGCTGCCGTACGTGCGCCATGCCGGTGCCGTCTTCCTCGGCGCGTACTCGCCGGAGCCGCTCGGCGATTACTTCGCGGGGCCGAACCACGTGCTGCCGACGGGCGGCACGGCACGCTATTACTCCGTGCTCAACGTCGAGACGTTCATGAAGCGCACGAGCATCATCTCGTACACGCAGCCGGCGCTCGAGGATGTCAGCGAGGACATCATCCGCCTCGCCGAGACGGAGGGCCTGCAGGCCCATGCCAACGCCATCCGCCTGCGCAAGCGCGAAAAATAAGCCGCACGGCTGCCGCGCACGCCGATACGGGCGATATTCCGGCCGTCTTGCCGGATTTGTTTTGCCAGGCAGGCGTTATGCGCCGGGAACATGGATGAACGAATGCATGAGAGATACCGAGATACTGAGATATTGAGATATTGAGATACGATGAGGGGGAAAGGGAATTGACGAACTTCAACTATCGCGAAGGCCTTGCCGATATGCCGTCCTACGACGTCGTCGAACGCGACTGGGACATCAAGGTCAATGCCAACGAATGCAATATGAACATGCCGCCGCTCGTGGCGGAGCGCGTGATGAGCCGCCTTTCGTGCGTGGCCTTCAACCGCTACCCGAATGAGGAGTACGACCTCCTGCGTGAGCAGATCGCGCGCAACTTCAAGCTGCAGAAGGAGAACATCCTCATCGGCAGCGGCTCGAGCGAGATCATCGAGAAACTCTTCTACTGCTTCGGCGGCTCGCCTGCGCACAAGATCGTCTACCCGCAGCCGTCGTTCTCGATGTACACGATTTACGCAAAGGCCGCCGAGGCCACGGGCGTGCCCGTCGACCTCTCGCCGGTGGATTACTCGCTCGACATCGAGAAATTCGTGCGCACGGTCAACGACGAGAAGGCGTCACTTGCCGTCATCTGCAACCCGAACAACCCGACGGGCAACGGCTATACGCTCGACCAGATCGAATACATCGCGAAGAACATTTCCTGCCCGTTCCTCGTCGATGAGGCCTACATCGAATTCTACGGCCAGACGGCCACGGGCCTCCTCAAGAAGTACCCGCACCTCATCATCGCGCGCACGTTCTCGAAGGCCTACGGCCTCGCCTCGTGCCGCGTCGGCTACATGCTCGCAAGCCGCGAGATCGTGGCGATGATTGACAAATCGTACATGCCGTACCACATGAACGTCCTGTCGCTCGTCACGGCCGACATCTGCTACCAGATGCGCCAGGAATTCATCCCGCACATCCAGATCATGATTTCCGAGCGCAAGCGCATGCAGGAAGAGCTCAAGAAGCTGCCGGGCGTCACGGTCTACCCGTCAGAGACGAATTTCATCCTCGTGCACTACGCCGAGGCTCAGAAGCTCAACGAGCTCTTTGAGTCGAAGGGCATCGGCGTGCGCCACTTCGGCGATGCGCCGGGTCTCAAGGACTGCCTGCGCATCTCGATGGGCCGCCGCGAGGAGAACGACACCTGGTACAATTACTTCAAGGCATTCACGGAGGGCAGAGCATGAGTATGCGCACGGCAACCGTCGAACGCAAGACGGCAGAGACGAACATCAAGCTTATCCTGAACCTCGACGGCAACGGCCACGGCGTCATCGACTCGGGCATCGGCTTTTTCGACCACATGCTCAACCTCATGACCTCGCACGGCCTCATGGACCTCACACTGGCCTGTGACGGCGACATCGACGTCGACGGCCATCACTCGGTCGAGGACATCGGCATCGCGCTCGGCGACGCCTTCAGGAAAGCCATCGGCGACAAGAAGGGCATCCGCCGCTATGGCACGTTCTACCTGCCGATGGATGAGGCGCTGGCCTTCGTCTCGCTCGACATCAGCGGCCGGCCGTACCTCGTCTACGAGGGCGGCGAGATGGCCCCGATGATCGGCGGCTTCGACACGGAGCTCACGGAGGAATTCCTGCGCGCGTTTGCCGTCCATGCGGGCATCACGCTGCACGTCCGCGTGCTCTACGGCAGGAATTCGCATCACAAGGTCGAAGCCATCTTCAAGGCACTCGGCCACGCGCTGCGCATCGCCGTCGAGGACGACCCGCGCGTCGAGGGCATCCCGTCGACGAAGGGTTCATTGTAAGGGGGCAGGAGTATGATTGCAGTAATCGATTACGGCGTGGGCAACCTCTTCAGCGTCGAGAAGGCCTTCGCGGCACTTGGCGCCGATGTCCGCGTCACGAGTGACGAAGCGGTCATCCGCGCGGCCGACAAAATCGTGCTGCCGGGCGTCGGGGCCTTCGGCGATTGCATGAAGAACCTCGAGGCAAGCGGCCTCATTCCGGTGCTGCTGGACTGCGTCGCAAAAGGCAAGCCGCTGCTTGGCATCTGCGTCGGCCTGCAGATCCTCTTTGACGGCAGCGAGGAGAGCCCGGGCGTCCGCGGCCTCGGCCTGATTCCAGGGCTCGTGAAAAAGATTCAGGCCCCGGGACTCAAGGTGCCGCACATGGGCTGGAATTCGCTTGCCATCCGCGAGCCGCGGCAAAAGGCGGACCTTTTCGCAGGGCTCGGGGAGAAACCCTACGTCTACTTCGTGCACAGCTACCACGCCGTGCCCGAGGACCCCGCGGTCATCACGTCCGTGACGGAGTACGGCGAGCAGCTCACGGCATCCGTCGCCAAGGGCAACGTCCAGGCCACGCAGTTCCACTCCGAGAAATCCGGCGACGTGGGCCTGCACATCCTGAAGAATTTCATCGAAGCAGAAGCATAAGAGGCAAAGCTGAGAGGCAGCCATATACAGGAAAACGAGAACGGCGAAGCGGCTGAACGTGATTTCGGCCGTTTGCCGTTTTTTCGGAAGAAGACATACGAGACGAAACCATACAAATGGAAAAATGGAACAATCAGCAATGAACAGCGAGAGGCAGGAGGATTTCCGATGATTATTTTTCCAGCAATCGATATCCGCGGCGGGAAATGCGTGCGGCTCTTGAAGGGTGACTTCAAGCAGGAGACGGTCTTCTCGGACCGCCCCGAGGAAATGGCGAAGAAATGGCAGGCACAGGGAGCACAGTTCCTGCATCTCGTCGACCTCGACGGGGCGCTCGCGGGCGAGTCGCGCAACCTTGAGACGGTGAAGAAGATCCTTGCGGCCGTCGACATCCCCGTGGAGCTCGGCGGCGGCATCCGCACGATGAAGAACATCGACGACGTGCTCGCGCTCGGCGTGCGCCGCGTGATCCTGGGTTCCGTGGCCGTGCGCGATCCAAAGCTCGTGCGGGAAGCCTGCGCGAAGTACGGTGACCGCATCGTCGTCGGCATCGACGCGAAGGACGGCATCGTCGCCGTCGACGGCTGGGGCGTCTCGGGCGATGTCGAGGCCACGGCACTCGCCAAAGAGATGAAGAAAGCAGGCGTCAGGACGATCATCTACACGGATATTTCGCGCGACGGCACGCTGGCGGGTGTCAACGTCGAGGCCACGGCCAAGCTTGCGCGCGAGAGCGGCGTCGCGGTCGTCGCCTCGGGCGGCGTCAAGTCGCTCGCGGACATCGAGGCCCTGAAGCCGCATGAAGCGGACGGCATCGAGGGCGTCATCGTCGGCAAGTCCATCTACATGGGCACGCTCGACCTCGCGCAGGCTATTGAAATCGCGGCGAAGGAGGACTAAAATATATGTATACAAAACGCATTATTCCTTGCCTGGATGTCAAGGATGGTCGTGTCGTCAAAGGCACGAATTTCGTCGGGCTGCGCGACGCGGGCGACCCGGTGGAGCTCGCGGCCCGCTACGACGCCGAACGCGCCGATGAGCTCGTCTTCCTCGACATCACAGCCTCGAGCGACGACCGCCAGACGATGGTAAAGGTCGCGCGCGACTGCGCCTCGCAGGTGTTCATCCCGTTCACGGTGGGCGGCGGCATCCGCACGGTCGAAGACATGCGCCGCATGCTCAAGGCTGGCGCCGACAAGACGTCCCTCAACACCGCTGCCGTCAAGAACCCATCGCTTCTGCGCGAGGGGGCCGAGCGCTTCGGGCGCCAGTGCATGGTGCTCGCCGTCGATGCGCGCCGCGCGGGCGACCACAAGTGGGAAGTATACGTCAACGGCGGCCGCACGCCGACGGGGCTCGACTGCCTCGAGTGGGTCAAAAAAGCCGTCTCCCTCGGTGCCGGCGAGATCCTCTTGACGAGCATGGACGCCGACGGCACGAAGGACGGCTACGACATCGAGCTCACGCGCGCCGTATCGGAGGCCGTCGATGTGCCCGTCATCGCCTCGGGCGGTGCCGGCAAGCTCGAGCATTTTTACGATGTGCTGACGCTCGGCAAGGCCGACGCCGTGCTCGCGGCTTCCGTCTTCCATTACGGTGAGTTCACGGTCCGTCAGGTCAAGGAATACTTGCAGTCCCGCGGAGTGGAGGTTCGATTCTGATGGAACAAATGCAAAACAACGTCGATATCTCGATGGTCAAATTTGATGAAAAAGGCCTCGTGCCTGCCATCGTGCAGGAGGAGAACGGCCAGGTCCTCATGCTGGCCTACATGAACGAGGAATCCCTCAAGAAGACGCTTGCGACCGGCTACACCTGGTTCTTCAGCCGCAGCCGCCAGAAGCTCTGGCAGAAGGGCGAGACGTCCGGCAACGTCCAGCGCGTGCGTGAGATTTCCTACGACTGTGACGGCGATACGCTGCTCGTGCGCGTGCACCAGACGGGCGTGGCCTGCCATACGGGCACGTACACCTGCTTCTCGGGCCGCAGGCTCGCGGGCGAGGAGCAGAAGGGCATTGCCGTCATCCCGCCGGAGAAAAAGGCCAACCTTGCGACCGTCCTTTACGACCTCTACAACGTCATCCAGGACCGCCGCGTCAACCCGGTCGAAGGCTCCTACACGAATTACCTGTTTGAAAAGGGCCAGGACAAGATCCTGAAGAAAGTCGGCGAGGAGGCCGTCGAGACCATTATCGCCTCGAAGAACAACGTGCGCAAGGATATCGTCTACGAGATGGGCGATCTCTGGTACCACTGCCTCGTGCTGCTCGCGTACCACAACATCTCGCCGGAGGAGCTCTTCGCCGAGCTCATGGGCCGCCGCAAAGGTGCCAGCTACCATAAATTCACGGGCAAGACAGGTGTCCGCCCGGATCTCTGAGGTGATGATGTTGGATCTTTCGCTTGAAGAACAGTTCATGGCCGGCACGACGCTCGAGCACTGCCAGGACGTGCCGCTGAAAGAGGGCATGCCCGTGCCGGCCCCCGAGAAATACGTGCCGCCGCAGAACGGCAGGAGCTTTGTGACGTTGCCCGAGCCGGATTTTTTCCCCGACATCAACGTCAATTTCCTTGAAACCATTGAGCTGCGCACCTCCGTGCGCCAGTACCAGCAGGACGAGCCCATCCCCGTCAAGGAGCTCTCGTATCTCCTCTGGTGCACGCAGGGCGTCAAGATGGCCCTGCCGAACGGCGGCAGCATGCGCAACGTGCCGTCGGCCGGCGCGCGCCACGCGCTCGAGACGTACCTTTTCGTGCAGCGCGTCGAAGGGCTGAAGCCCGGTTTTTACCGCTTCCTGCCGTTTGACCACGCGCTCTTGCCGCTCACGGACCTCGACAAAGAAGCGTTCCTCGCGGCCTTTCCGGGCCGCCGCATAGTGGAAAATAGCGCCGTGACCTTCGTCTGGTCGGCCGTGCGCGACCGCATGACGCACCGCTACGGCCCGCGCGCCTACCGCTACCTCTTCCTCGATGCCGGCCACGTCTGCGAGAATCTCTATCTCGCCGCCCAGACCGTCAAGACCGGCGTCTGCGCCGTCGGCTCGTTCGACGACGCGGCGCTCAACCAGGCGCTGGCGCTCGATGGCCGTGAAGAATTTGCCATCTACGCCGCAACGGCCGGCAAGCCCGTGCGCTGAGGTGAGAGCATGAACGTATATTCACTTTATTTATTCGTGCTGATCATAATCATCGGCGTGTTCGGCCTGGAGATGTACCATTCCCTGCACCGCTCGTCCGTCGTCAACCGCCTCATCCAGGCCTACAGCGACGACGTCCACAACTCCGCGCTGCTGCCGAAGATTTACGCGTACTGCCAGTCGGACTGGAAGCTCCGGCGCATCATGAAGAAATACGAAGCGACCCCCGAGGACTTCGCCAAGATTTACCACAAGCTCCTGATCTGGGGCAACTTCCGCAAAGGCCGCCGCTTCGTCCCAATCTCTTCGTTCTTCTACGTCTACACGCTCGAGTACCTGCTCAAGCACAAAAACGCCGACGCCAAGCAGCTGACCATGAAATGCATGAACTTCTTCCATATCTGACGCCATTAGGCGAAAAAACTCCAGCAACCCCGCTGGAGTTTTTTTATGCCTTCCCCAGAGGGGAAGGCAATGGGGACGCCATCTGCACGAGCCTCAAGCTGTCCCCGCGTGCGGGGAAAGTGGCCCGGAGGGCCGAAAGGGGTCCATGGACGAGGACCTGCACATATTTTGATTTGCATCGAAATGGCAAGTCGCTGCGAGCCGTCACCCCTTCAGTCAGCTGCGCTGACAGCTTCCCCAAAGGGGACGCCATCTGCACGAGCCCCTAGGCCTTCTCCCCGCACGGGCGCGAAGCGCGGGATGCCGGTGGCATCCCCGGGGAAGGTGGCCCGCAGGGCCAGAAGAGGTCCATGGGCAAAGTACTTTGAATGGAGAAAAAGCCATGCTCAAAATACGAACATGGCTTTTTCGCTTTTGTATTAAGGGACTAGTCAGAAGGCCAGACCGTTATCTTTGGCGATTTTGCGGATCTCTTCAAGTGAGAGGTTGGTCGAGTCGGTGATGATGCCTATTGGAAGGCCTTTTTTTAAAAGAGACAGCGCGATCTTCATCGAGGCTTTGCGCTCGCCATCAGCGAAACCGTCTTCTTTTGCGACTTCGAGCGCGCGTTTCTGATCCCATTTGAAGTTGACCATATCGAACACCTCACTTTCGTTCTTCTGGAAATAATCTGCTAATATGTCATGTGTCTTGCAGTAGGTAATGGCTTGACGTATGGCAATTTTGAGCTCAAGTCCGTCTCGGAGGCCATCGCGGACTTTCTGTACGAAGATGCTGTAACAGCGAAGCTCGTAGCAGGAATCAAGGAGCCTATTTTGGGTGGAGTAGTTGATGTTGTAACAGTTGACGACGAGCTCAAGGGAATTGGTTGCGTGAGAGAAGGCACTGGAAAGATGGAGTTCCTGGTAGTCGGGTTCGTCGTGACTGCCGTTGTAGAAGACGTAGAATTCCGGCGCGGGAATGGGGATGAGACGCGAGCGGTAGACGAGCTCCCGGGAGTCGAGCTGGCGGCTGTAAAGCTTGGCGATGTACCAGAGCATGCGCAGCGGCATGTTGGGATTCCATGAGCTCTGGTGTTCCATGAGGATGATGTCGCGGTCGCCGATGCGGAAGCTGATGTCATTCTTGATGTCGTTGAAGAACACACCGCGCAGCGTCGTGATCGTGATGTCCTTCGGAGCAACGCTGCGGCCGGTCAGGGCCGTGTAGAGGCTGGCGAGCCGCCGCTTGTCGTTGAAGATGTGACGGAAAAGCGAATCTTTGTAAGACCGTTTCGGCTTCATGGCAGGCACCCTTTCTTTTTGTCTTTATTATATCATATAAAACGAAAGGTTGTCAGGGGCTGGAGGCAGCTAGCAGCAAGACGCTGCGGGATGTATTCCGGCTTCGTCGCGCCGCTAAATGTGAAAGGACAGGGATGAGGGCGCAACGATGCGCGGAGTCGGCTGGCTAAACAAGTTTTCCCCTTGGGGAAAGTGGCCCGCAGGGCCGATAGGGGATTCAGCAGGTATTGGCGTTGCTGCTCGATGAAATGAGATTGTGATACGTGATGTTTGTTTACACGGAAGCACTATGATTCTGCGAGCAGGTACCCCTTCAGTCAGCTGCGCTGACAGCTTCCCCAAGGGGTCGCTCAAAGCCGTCCCCGCGCACGGGCGCGAAGCGCGGGATGCCGGGGGCATCCCCGGAGAAGGTGGCCCGTAGGGCCGGAAGAGGTCCATGGGCAAGGCGCTGCGGGATGTATTCCGGCTTCAGCGCGACGCTGAATGGGGACCAATCTACTACGAACGACAAAGACAGCTCGCCGCCTGCCGCGGCGTTCTGACATTCAGCGCAAAGGATTTTTCTTGTTGGGTCCCAGCCCTGCGGGCAATCGCTCTGCGCCTCCAGGCGGAATACATCCCTCCGCTTGGCTTCTTCTAACAGAACATCGAAGCGAATGCCGTCTCCCGCAGGAGAAGGGGGACCGCAAAACGGTGGAAGAGGTCCATGAACGGCAGTGCGTAACCCCTTGTCCAAGGACCTCTTCCGCCTCGCAAGCTCGGCACCTTCCCCGTGCGCGGGGAAGGCAGCGCGTTAGCGGTGGAAGCTTCCCCTTTCGGGGGAAGTGGCCCGCAGGGCCGATAGGGGGCAGGCAGGTATTGGCGTTGTTGTCCAAGAAGGATACATTCTTCTACATTATCAGTCCTGTACCGCAATACAAAAGTTTTACAAAATTTATTTTTATACTGTCTGAGTACGCGCAATCCCTTGTACTGCCTTGATCCTAACTCTAATATCGATGTCTCACCAAGAAAGACTATGAAAAATGGACTAAAATTTCATTACAGTATGATTAAGACTGTGGATAAGAAAGAACCGATATTTAGCACTGTTTTTTTTTTTTTGATATGTGCTACAATCCTCCCGGTTTATGTAGAACGAGAGCCATGATGATGTAAACCGGATTTACATCATATGTATTATGGGAGGGTTTCGTATGAATCGAAAAAAAGCAAAGCAGCTGCGGATCATGCTGGCTGTTATGGCCGTTACAGGGGGTTGCGTGTTCCAGGATCATGCTTGGGCAGCGGAGTTTAACGGAAACCCCGGCACGTATACGGATTTCGTTGACTATGATGGTGAGATCATCACCCCGACTGGCAAGTCTGACTACACATTCGCCAAAGGCGCGCGGCTGAACAATCCGAAAGGGCAAGAAGCCTTTCAGGTTGATGATCCGGGTCAGGATGTGACGATTCATGTCGGTAAGGCAGATGGGCACACATACGATTTTGAAGCAAATGGCTATAATCTTAGTTTCAGAAATATAAATGAAGGTTCACCTGTCAGCAGGTTAACTATTGATGATACCATTGATGGCAAGTCGACCGGAGCGGACTATCATTTTACGAACAATGAGAAGAGCCGGGAAGACGAAGAAAGCGGCTCAGTGAAGACGCTGTTCTTCTATGGGAACTCTGAGACTGCAATTAAAGGTCATTCCGTAACCATTGATTCGGCTCGATACAGAGATACTACGATTACGCCGAAAAAAAACAGCCATGGCATATTGTCTTCCAATGCCAAAAGCGTACAGTTTGATCTGTCTGGAGACTTTAACCTCGACAATGAGCAGCGGGGCATTTACATGACCGCGGATACGCACGACAGCTCTATGGATATCCAGGCCAAAAATATTCAGATAACCTGTAAGGACCCAAATGAAAATCTTTTGTATAGTCGGGTAGGTGTTTCGGCATACGGAGATCCATATACCTCAACATTGCAGATGAACTCCGCGGGCGATATCAATATATCTGGCTACAGCATTGCTTTGCAGGGGCTGGGCTATGTAGATATGAAGCTTGAGGGCAAGAATATCACACTGGACGGCAATCCGTCAGATGGCAAAAGCTTACGGGGCGTATTCTTGAATGGCGCATCGCCAGAGGAAAGTAAGATTGCGTTAAAGGCTCAGAACTCGCTGGACATCATTGGGGGAACAGGAGAAAACGGGTATGGCGTAAAAAATACGGCTGGTGCCGTGACGGGATCTGCTGAGAATATTTCTGTATCCGGTTCTGTGGATGCGCTTTACAGCGATTTCGGCGGAACGATTCAGATGACAGCCAATCATGCCGAATATCAGGGAAATTTGATGTCCTATAGTGACAGCGCGATTCAGCTCAATGCGGACACCAATATTATCAAGGGAAATGTTACGGCCTTGGATGGCAGTATGGTTACCTTTGATGGGAAGCAGGAAGATGGAAGCGGCACGGTGACGATCCTGAATGCAGGCGGGGCTGGCGTTTTGGCAGGGATTTATAACCCCGCAGAAGAGCATGCATTATCGGAAGTAACTGTCAAGCAGAATGCTGTTGTAAATGTTCATGATGACAGTAATGACCGCAGCTATCAGGATAAGGAATTTACCGATGTCGATTCTTCCGCTTTGATGGCGCAGACGAATTCGAAGATCACGGTGGACAAAGCTCAGGGCATCTACGGCAACATCACGGCGGATATCGATACGACAGCGGCGCCGGCTGCGGATGCAAAGACCGGCGGCACGGTTGACGTGACGACGGCGGCAGGCGGCGAGATCAAGGGCAATATCTCGGCCGGTCATGGCGGTACGGCGAATATCACGCTGGCGAAGGGCGACTGGGAAGGCCGCGCCACGGATTATCAGGGTACGGATGCAGCCGGCACGACGAATCTGACCATGCAGGACGGTGCGGCCTGGCATATGAGGGGCGACAGTTATCTGACTTCGCTGAACAATACCTCGTCGCTGGTCGATATGAAGGCGCATGATGCGTATCAGACGCTGCATATCGGCACATTCACGGGAAAGAATGGCACGTTCCTCATGAAGACGGACCTTGACAGCCAGACGGATGGCGATAAGATTCAGATCGCTGATGCGGCGGCCGGCAGTCAGGGCAGCGTGCAGGTTTACGACAAGAGTTTCCTCACGGGCAAGGAGGTGACCGGCGTCAGGAATCTGCTGCTCATCACGGATGAAAGCAGGAACGCCGTATTTGCCGGCAAGTCCCTCGATAAAGGCGGGCTCTGGGATGTGACACCGACCATTCAGCGCGGCGATACGGTAAAGGATGCGCAGGGGAATGTCGTTGGGAAAGAGACGGAATGGTACCTGACGAAAATCCAGAAGAGCATCAACAAGGATACGAAGCCTTTGCTCGGTGTGGCGGATTACGCCTATGGCTCGTACCGCATGGATATCGAGACACTGCGCCAGCGCATGGGCGAGCTGCGCTTCCTCAAAGACAAGCAGGATGCGTCGGGCATCTGGGCGCGCATGTACGGCGGCGAGTTCGACGGCCCGGGCTACGACAGCCGCTATCACGCTTTGCAGCTCGGCTATGATTACGCGGCGGATCCCAAGAGCTTCTACGGCTTCTTCGGCGAGCGCGGCATTGCTTCGCCGCATTACGACTACGGCACGAGCAGCAACCATTCGCTTGCGGCTGGTGTCTACGGCACCTGGTTCGGCGATTCGGGCGTCTACACGGACGCCGTCGCCAAGTGGGGACGCGACGATGTGGACCTTCATACGTTTGGCTCGTATCCGGATCAGGCGAATTACCGCACGCGTGCGGCGAGCCTGAGCCTCGAGTATGGCAAAACGATGAAGCTCAATGACAAGGGGCTCTTCATCGAGCCGCAGGCCCAGCTCGTCTACGGCCATCTCGGCAGCACGCACTACACGACGGCCCGCGAGAAGCAGGTCCATCTCGATGACTACGACAGCTTCATCGGCCGTATCGGCTTCGTCTTCGGCCGCCGCACGCCGGATGCTGAAAAGCCGCTCGACTACTACCTGCGCCTCTCCGCGCTGCACGAGTTCGGCGGCCGCCGCGGCATGCACTTCTCTGCAGCCGACGGCGAGACAATGGACTGGTCGCGTGACTACGGCAGCACCTGGTACGAAGCCAGCCTCGGCGGCACGTACCGCCTGAATGACCGCACGACGCTCTACGGCGACGTCCAGCGCTCGTTCGGCAGCGACTGGCACAAGAAATGGCAGGGCAACATCGGCATCAACTGGCAGTTCTGATAGAAAAAATGACGCAGCAGACATCACGCCTGCCGCGTCATTTTTGCATTGCCGTCCCCGCGCACGGGGAAGGGGGACCGCGAAGCGGTGGAAGAGGTCCTTGAGCTGGTGGGCATGAACAATGATCGATTGCAAGTCTTTACATGCAGCGTAACCCCGCGCAGGGGTGCGAAGCGCGGGATGCTGGTGGCATCCCCGGGTGTGGCCTGGAGGGCCGAAAGGGGACTATGAGCGAGGATATGCGTACGACCGATGATGCTGCGGGATATATTCCGGCTTCAGCGCGCAGCTGAATGTGACCCAACTGACTGTGAGAAGCAAAGGTACTTCGCCGCCTGCCGCGGCGTTCCGACATCCGGCGTGAAGAGTTTTTCGTATTGGGCCCCATCCCTGCGGGCAATCGCTGCACGCCTCCAGGCGGAACACATCCCTCCGCTCGGGTTCCTCATGCCCTTTTGTAGAACAAGAGCGCGGCAAGTCGCGCAGCCTTCCCCGCGCACGGGGAAGGGGGACCGCGTAAGCGGTGGAAGAGGTCTATGGACGGACGGGCAGGGACTATACTCGATTGGAAGTCCTCACAAGCGTCGCAGCCCCGCGTGTGGGGGCGCGAAGCGCGGGATGCCGGTGGCATCCCCGGGTGTGGCCCGCAGGGCCGAAAGGGGTCCATGGACGAGGACCTGCGCATATTTCGATTTGCATGGAAATGACAAGTTGCTGCGAGCCGTCACCCCTTCAGTCAGCTGCGCTGACAGCTTCCCCCAAGGGGACGCCATCTGCACGAGCCCCAGCCTTCCCCGCGCACGGGGAAGGGGGACCGCGAAGCGGTGGAAGAGGTCCATGGACGGACGGGGAAGAACAATACATAACTGCAAGTCCTCACAAGCGTCGCAGCCCCGCGCACGGGGGCGCGAAGCGCGGGATGCCGGTGGCATCCCCGGGTGTGGCCTGAAGGGGCGGAAGAGGTCCATGGACGAGGACCTGCGTATATTTCGATTTGCATGGAAATGACAAGTTGCTGCGAGCCGTCACCCCTTCAGTCAGCTGCGCTGACAGCTTCCCCCAAGGGGGCGCCATCTGCACGAGCCCCAGCCTTCCCCGCGCACGGGGAAGGGGGACCGCGTAAGCGGTGGAAGAGGTCCATGGACGGACGGGGAAGGTCACGCGACTCGTTACAGTCGTGCGTTCTGTCGAAGAAGACGAGCCTGAAGCCTGAAGACGCGAAAGGAGCTGCCGTTTGGCAGCTCCTTTTTGGTGGTGTGTCAGTTTTTGCGGTCGACGCCCCAGGCGTAGACGCCGCGTTCATCGCCTAAGATGGCAGGGTCGAAGACGGGCTCCTCGATGCCCTGTTTTTTCTGCTTGACGTAGTCAAACAGCGCGATGCGCGCGTATTTGGAGAGACGCGCGACGGCGTAGAGGTTCGTGAGGCAGAGGAAGCCCATGAAGAGGTCGGCGAGGTTCCAGACGAGGGAGAGTTCGGCGAGGCAGCCGAAGAGGACCATGAGCACGACGCCGATGCGGAAGACGGTCAGTGCCTTTTTCGTGTTGCCCTCGAAGAAGGCGATGTTGATTTCGCCGTAGTAGTAGTTGCCGACAATCGAGCTGAAGGCGAACATCAGGATGAGAATGGCGACGGCCGCCGGGGCCATGGGGCCGAAGATGCTCGCGAGCGAGGCCTGGGCGAGCGCGATGCCCGTGAGGTCGCCGCCGATTGTGTACTGGCCCGTCAGCAGCACGATGAAGGCCGTGGCCGAGCAGACAATCCAGGTGTCGACGTAGACGCCAAACGACTGCACGAGGCCCTGCTTGATGGGGTGCGTGACGTCGGCCGTGGCCGCGGCGTTCGGCACGGAGCCTTCGCCGGCTTCATTCGAGAAGAGGCCGCGCTTGACGCCCGTGAGGATGGCCGTGCCGAGTCCGCCGCCGACGGCTGCCTGCGGCGAGAAGGCGTCGTGGAGGATCAACGCGAACATCGAGGGAATCATGCCGATGTGCAGCACGATGATGACGAAGGCTGTCAAAAGGTAGAGGCCCGCCATGATCGGCACGAGGAATTCCGTGAATTTCGCGATGCGCGTCATGCCGCCGAAGATGACGAGGGCCGTGAGCACGCAGAGGAAGGCGGCCGAGAGCAGCGGGTCGATGCCGAATGCCGTCTTCGCGGAGAGCGCGATGGTATTGGCCTGGACCGAGACGTAGATGAGGCCGAACGTCACGGAAATCAGGATGGCGAAGAGCTTGGCGATGCCGGGCTGGCCGAGCGCGTTCTTGATGTAGTACGCGGGGCCGCCGTGGAATTTGCCGTTGCCGCGCGGCAGCTTGTAGATCTGCGCGAGCGTGCTCTCGACAAAGCCCGTCGCACAGCCGAGGAAGGCGATGGCCCACATCCAGAAGACGGCGCCCGGGCCGCCCGTGACGATGGCAATGGCGACGCCCGCGATGTTGCCGACGCCGACGCGTGAGGCCGTGCTGACGCAGAAGGCCTGGAACGAGCTGATGGCCTCGCCTTCGGTTTTCTTGCCGATGCCCTCGGTCAGGAGGCGCAGCATCTCGGGCAGCAGCCGCAGCTGCACGAAGCGCGTCGAGAATGTGAACCAGAGGCCGCAGCCGACGAGCACGACGATGAGGACGTAGGACCAGAGTACATTGTTGATTGCATTGACAATCGAGTTCAGGATTTCCATTTCATCAAACTCCATTTCTGCCGGTGATCCGTTTTAACTATAAAAAAATGACATACCTATTATATAGAATATTTCTAAGGCGGTCAAGCCTGGCACGCCATCGCAACGAACCAGGCACAACGGCCGCGGTACGCAGGCAATCATGGGCCGCCGGCGGCCATAGATTACAGGCAGCCAGGGAGTGTGAGCGCATGAAAATCTGGCTCCGGCCGGCCGCACGGGGGCTATGACGCTGAACGGCAGGTGGAGCGGAAGCGGCGAAGTCATGGGAACCGGGCAAAAAAAAGAGGACGAGGCTCGCGGGGCTGCGAACTTCGTCCTTTATGGCAAACTACGATTTATTGGGTATGTGGGTATGGAATCCGGCTATGCACTTATTTGACGTAAGCCGTGATCTTCTGGAAGTGGCGCTGGAAGAACTCCTCAGCGACCTGCGGGAACAGGGCGTAGGAGAGAACATCCTCATCCGACGGATTCAGATAGCCTTTGTCCTTGAGCTCCGCCTTGAAGTCGGCGAACGTCTTGGCCTTGGCATCCTCGATGGAGCAATCCTCGATGATGTCTTCCGGTGCGATGCCGAGCGTCTTCGTCAGGAAGTCGCGGTCGACAGGAACCGGCGTGCGGCCGAACTTGCCGCGGGCAAGATCCTTGAACTCCGTCGGGACCATCTTGTAGCGCTCGCCGGCCATGACGTTGAACGTGGCCATCGTGCCGACAATCTGGGAGGACGGCGTGACGAGCGGCGGATAACCGAGGTCCTTGCGGACGCGCGGCATCTCGTCGAGCAGGTCCTGATACTTGTCTTCCATGCCGGCTTCCTTGAGCTGGTTGGCGAGGTTCGAGAGCATGCCGCCCGGGATCTGGAAGTCGAGGACGTTCGGGTTGATGTCGAAATAGCCCTTGAGGTTGAATTCCTTGATGAGGCGTTTCTTGACTTCGAGGAAGTACTTGGAAATCGGCGTGAGCTGCTGGACATCGATGCCCGTGTCGTGCTCCGTGCCTTCGAGCATGCGGATCATCGTCTCCGTGCACGGCTGGGACGTATCGGAGGAGAACGGTGCGAGTGCGCAGTCGATGACGTCGACGCCGGCTTCAACAGCCTTGAGGTACGTTGCATGGCCGAAGCCCGACGTGCAGTGCGTGTGGAGCTCAACCGGGATATCGAGGGCAGCCTTGAGTTTCTTGACGAGGTCCTCGGCGACATACGGCTTCAGGAGGCCGGACATATCCTTGATGCAGATGGAATGGCAGCCCATCTCCTGCAGCTGTTTGGCGAGGTCGACGAACATTTCGTTCGTGTGGACCGGGCTGACCGTGTAGACGAGGCAGCCCTGGACTTCCGGCTTCTCCGGGCATTTGAGGGCGGCATCGATGGCCACGCGCAGGTTGCGGACATCGTTGAGGGCATCGAAGATACGGAAGACGCCGACGCCGTGTGCCGAAGCCTTCTGGACGAATTTCTCGACGACATCGTTGGAGTAGTGGTTGTACCCGAGGAGGTTCTGGCCGCGCAGCAGCATCTGGATCGGGGTCTTGAGCTTGGATTTCAGCGTATCCAGACGCTCCCACGGATCTTCATCGAGGAAACGCAGGCAGGTATCAAACGTGGCACCGCCCCAAGCTTCAAGAGCCTTGTAACCGACGGCATCGAGTGCCTCAAGCTGCGGCAGCATGTCAGACGTGCGCATGCGCGTCGCGCAGAGGGACTGATGACCATCGCGCAGGACAGTCTCCATGATTTGAACGGGTTTCTTAGCCATAGATAACACTCTCCTTAGGATAATTGCTCCATAAATGGAACTTATTGAGAATACATAGTTAAAATGGGCAAAAACGTTTTGTGAAATAGGGGAAACGCGCGTCGTACATTGTTTTTCACGAGTTCACACAAATTCGCATCACAAGACTAGTATAGGTACTAAAAATGACTTTGTCAATGGAGAACGTGATTTTTTTCCCATACGATAACCAATTCGAATCATTAGCTGTGTTTATCCAATCATAAAAGAATCGTTTCGATAACATGCGGCTATAGTACGCCGAAAGAGACGAAAAAACGGCCAAAAAATCCGCATAAACCAGCCGAAAAAATAGGGCTGGCGGCAGATCGGGGACAGGTGAAAAAAGCGCCCACGGCAGAAAGCTGCTGTGAGCGCGGGGGATAGCTTCGGCGGGCCGTTTTCGTCTGCATGCTGCTTTTTGCTTATCGAAGCTGCTTTTGGATGAAGTCCCGGTAGGCTGCGGCGAGGGACTGCGTGATGGGGCCGGGCTCGCCCGTGCCGATGGGCTTGCCGTCGATCTTCGTGACGGAGGCGATGCCGCGCGCGGTGCTTGCGACGAAGGCTTCCTCGGCTGTCAGCGCGAAGGCCGGCGCGAACGCCTTCTCGACAACGGTCAGCTGGAGCTGCGGGAAAATCTGCCCGAGGAGCTGCGCGCGCGTCACGCCGCTGCGGATGAGGTGGCCTTCAGGATGCGTCCAGATAAGGCCGTCCTTGACGATGAAGAAATTGGCGTCGGTGCCCTCCGTGATGAGGTTCGTATCCTGGCGGCAGAGGATGGCCGTATCGGCGTGGCGGCGCATGGCTTCCTCCTGCGCGAGCACGTTGCCGAGCCGGTTCAGGGAATTGATGTCGCAGCGCAGCCAGCGGCAGTCCTCGGCAAAGATGGCTGCAATCCCTTTTGGTGCGTTGTCATCCGTTTCGCTGCCGGCGTCGTCCGCTTCCCCTGCGGCCTTACCGAGGTCGTGGATGGCAGCCGAGAGCAGCGGCACGACCATTTTGGGGAAGGCGAGGCCGCTGCTGCCGAGGCCGCGCGTCACCTGCAGGCGGATGAGGCCGTTTTTGACGCCGCTCCTTTTGATGAGGTCCTCGTGGATGGCCGTGAGTTCCTCATCCATGTAAGTGATCGGGATGGCAAGCTCGCGCAGCGACCGGCGCAGGGACTTGATATGCTCGGGCAGCGCGAAGCATCTGCTGTCATAGACGCGCGTGACCTCGAAGGCTCCGTCGCCCATCGCATAGCCACGGTCGTTAACGGCCGCCGCGGCTTCATCAAGCGGCACGAACGCGCCATCAAAGAATCCATAATCCATATGGTATCATCCTTTCATCTGAGTCTGGGGCCCGCCGCTGCACGCCGCAGGCCGCTTCCTTCATTATATCATATCCGGCAAAATTTGCCGTGGCCCCACGCTGGCAGATTGGCCCTGCCGGAAACTGTGAGCGGGCAGCCGTCGCTTGCTGTTCTCATACGAACAACCTTTCTGTTACAGGGCTGGACCTGGCTTAGAATTTACTAGAAATTTCCCGCGGGGTATTGGTTTTTCCAGAGAGCCTTGTTATAATGGAAGAAATCATTGTGCTGATAGACGGTGCGTTATCGTTACAGGCGCGCGGTACGAAGCAGAAGAAAAGGGGTAATGTGTAAATGAAACTCGTAGTAACGGTTGTCGGCAAAGACCGCGTGGGCATCATCGCCATGGTCAGCCAGATCCTGGCCGAGAACAACGTCAACATCCTGAACATCAACCAGAACATCATGGACGGTTTCTTCAACATGGTCATGATCGCCGAGATCAGCGAGAGCAAGATCAAGCTCGCCGAGCTGCAGAAGACGCTCAAGGAGAAGGGCCAGGAGATCAACGTCGAGATCAAGGCCCAGCATGAGGACATCTTCAACGTCATGCACCGCATCTGATTGAGCATGCGCCGCATCTGAGTGAGACAGAAGGGAAAGGACAAGTATCTGTGATAACGATTGATGATATTTTAGAAACAAACCGTATGATTACGGAGAACAAGCTCGATGTCCGCACGATCACGATGGGCATTTCGCTGCGCGACTGTGCGCATCCGAACATCGAGAAATTCTGCCAGAACGTCTACGACAAGATCACGACGTCGGCGGAATTCCTCGTCAAGACGGGCGAGGACATCGAGGCGGAGTACGGCATCCCCATCATCCACAAGCGCGTCTCGGTCACGCCGATTGCCATCGCGGCCGATGCCTGCAAGACGGATTCCTACGTGCCGGTCGCCGAGGCCATGGACCGCGCGGCCAAGGAAGTCGGCATCAACTTCATCGGCGGCTTCTCAGCCCTCGTCGAGAAGGGCTTCACGCACGGCGACCGCGTGCTCATCAACTCAATCCCGCAGGCACTCGCGACGACGGATCTCGTCTGCTCGTCCGTGAACCTCGGCTCGACGAAGACGGGCATCAACATGGACTGCGTGCGCGAGATGGGCGAGGTCATCAAGCGCACAGCTGAGCTCACGCGCGACCAGCAGGCCTTAGGCTGCGCGAAGCTCGTCGTCTTCTGCAACGCGCCGGGCGACAACCCCTTCATGGCCGGTGCCTTCCACGGCGTCAGCGAGGCCGACAAGGTCGTCAGCGTCGGCGTCTCGGGCCCGGGCGTCGTCAAGCACGCGCTCGAGGACCTCAAGGGCGCGGATTTCACGGAAGTCGCCGAGACCATCAAGAAGACAGCCTTCAAGATCACGCGCGTCGGCCAGCTCGTCGCGCGCGAGGCCTCGAAGCGTCTCGGCGTGCCGTTCGGCATCATCGATCTGTCGCTGGCCCCGACGCCGGCCGTCGGCGACAGCGTCGCGCGCATCATCGAGGAAATGGGCATCGAGAGCTGCGGCGCGCCGGGCACGACGGCCGCACTCGCCCTCCTCAACGACGCCGTCAAGAAGGGCGGCCTCATGGCCTCTTCGCACGTCGGCGGCCTCTCGGGCGCCTTCATCCCGGTCAGCGAGGACGAGGGCATGATTCACGCCGTCTCGGAGGGCAGCCTCTCGATTGAGAAACTCGAGGCCATGACGTGCGTCTGCTCCGTCGGCCTTGACATGATCGCCATCGAGGGTGACACGACGGCCGCGACGATCTCGGGCATCATCGCCGACGAAGCCGCCATCGGCATGATCAACAACAAGACGACGGCCGTGCGCGTCATCCCGGTCCCGGGCAAGAAAGTCGGCGACGTCGTCGAGTTCGGCGGTCTCCTCGGCTACTGCCCAATCGTCCCCGTGCGCAACCAGTACAGCTCCGAGGCGTTCATCGCGCGCGGCGGCCGCATCCCGGCGCCGATCCGCAGCCTGACGAACTGAGGCAGCGGAAGCAGTTTGGGCCGCTGAGGCGCCTTTGGCCGCGGAAGCAGCTTGAGCTGCTCGGGCCGCATCTTGCCAGACGGTCGGAATCTGCTATAATGGAATAAATCGTGAAACTCAGGAAAGGGCTCAATTCATGGATTGGGCCCTTCCTTTTGCCATGACAGGAAGTGGATTTATGCGCATTACCAAGAAAATACGGGCCGAGCAGCTCGCCATCCTCGAGGAGACGTACCGCGGCGCGAAGCCCGAACTCATTTTCCATAACGCTTTCGAGCTCCTCATCGCCGTCATCCTCTCGGCGCAGTGCACCGACAAGCGCGTCAACGTCACGACGAAGCGGCTCTTCGCGAAGGTCCACGGCCCCGAGGACATCGTCGCGATGGGCCTGCCGGCGCTCGAGAATGAGATCCGCGACTGCGGGCTCTTCCGCAACAAGGCCAAGAACATCCTCGCGGCCTGCCAGATGCTCTGCACGCAGTACGGCGGCGAGGTCCCCGCGGACTTCGAGGAGCTCCAGAAGCTGCCGGGCGTCGGGCGCAAGACGGCCAACGTCGTCATGAGCGTGGCCTTCCATCAGCCGGCCATCGCCGTCGACACCCACGTCTTCCGCATCGCGAACCGGCTGAAGCTCGCGACGGGCACGACACCGCTCGCCGTCGAGCAGGGCCTCATGAAGAACATCCCGCGCGAAAAATGGTCCGACGCGCATCACTGGCTGATCTGGCACGGCCGCAAGATCTGCAAGGCCAGGAAGCCCGCCTGTGACATCTGCCCGCTCGCACCCGTCTGCCCAAGCTGTGAGGCTGCAGCAGACACGCCGGCCAAGGCGTTACGCTCTGCCAAAGCCGCCAAAGACGCACCGGCAGCCAAAGATGCACCGGAAAAGGAGAGGAAATAACAGAATGGAATACCGCAAAGCAACCTTTCAGGATATCGAAGCGATCTATGATCTCGTCAACAACTACGCGACGGACGGCGTCATGCTCGCGCGTGCGCGCAACACGCTCTACGAGACGCTGCGCGACATGATCGTCGCGGTCGACGATGACGGCAAAGTCGTCGGCGTCGGCGGCCTGCACATGATCTGGGACAAGCTCGCCGAAGTCCGCACGATGGCCATCTCGCCCGCACTCACGCGGCAGGGCATCGGCGCCGAGATTGTGCGCCGCCTCATCGAGGAGGGCGATGCGCTGGGCGTCGAGAAGTACTTCACGCTGACGTACAAGCCGGGCTTTTTCCAGAAGCTGGGCTTCCAGACGATCACGAAGGAAGAGCTGCCGCACAAGGTCTGGAAGGAATGCATCGACTGCCCGAAATTTCCGAACTGCGACGAGATCGCCATGGTGCGCGTCTGAGCCGTGCCTGCCATCGCGGGCGGGCGTGTGACACGCGGGCCGCGGGTGGTTCAGACGCCTGCCTTTGTTGATATAAATGTCTGCAAGGACGGTACAGTTTTTGCCGTTTTTGCGAAAAAACGTTGACAATTCCCGCAAAAACTGTTATCGTAATATACATCAAGTGAAATGCGACGATTGAGAGAAGTACTCCGAGGACTTCCTGACAGAGAGCGGCGGGCCGGTGAAACGCCGCAGGAGGCACGGACGAAATACACTCAGGAGCAGCAGGCTGAAAGGAGTAGGCCGCGCCGGAATGCCACCGTTATCAGAGGCTAGGATATGTCAGTATCCGAAAGGAGAGGCTTGCATCGGCAAGCAGGGTGGTACCACGGGTATATCAGCTCGTCCCTGTAGAGGGGCGGGCTTTTTTTGTTTCGGGACATGTCCAATTCTCATCACCACCGCCATCATCCGCAGAAACAGGGGAGGAACTCATTATGATCATTGTCATGAAACCGAATGCCACGAAAGAGAACATCGAACACATCGAGGACCGCCTGCACCAGGTTGGCCTCAAGGCCCACCTCTCGACGGGCGAGGACTGCACGATCATTGGCGTCATCGGCGACCGCAAGAAGATCGCGAACCTCGAGATGAACATGATGGAAGGCGTCGAGAAGACCGTGCGCATCACGGAGAAATACAAGCTCGTCAGCCGCCATTTCCATCCGGAAGACACCATCGTCGACGTCGACGGCGTCAAGATCGGCGGCAAGGAAGTCGTCGTCATGGCAGGGCCGTGCTCTGTTGAGAGCATCGACCAGCTGCGCGAGGCTGCGCATGCCGTGAAACAGGGCGGCGCCCAATTCCTGCGCGGCGGTGCGTTCAAGCCGCGCACGAGCCCGTACGATTTCCAGGGACTCGCCGAGGAAGGCCTCAAGATGCTGCGCCAGGTCGCCGATGAAGAGGGCCTCAAGGTCGTCACGGAGATCGTCGACAAGGACGACATCGAGCTCGTCGGCAAATACGCCGATGTCTACCAGGTCGGCGCGCGCAACATGCAGAACTTCCAGCTCTTAAAGGCGCTCGGCAAGGCGAAGAAACCCGTCATGCTCAAGCGCGGCCTCGCGGCAACGATCAGCGAATGGCTCAACGCGGCCGAATACATCATGGCGGGCGGCAACGAGCAGGTCATCTTCTGCGAGCGCGGCATCCGCACGTATGAGACGTTCACGCGCAACACGCTCGACCTCAGCGCCGTTGCAGCCGTCAAGGAACTCTCGCATCTGCCAATCATCGTCGACCCGAGCCACGGCACGGGCCGCTGGGAAATGGTGCGCCCGATGGCACGCGCTGCCGTCGCCGCGGGCTGTGACGGCCTCATCATCGAGGTCCATCCGCATCCGGAAGTCGCGCTTTCAGACGGCGACCAGAGCCTGACGCCGAAGAACTTCAACGCGCTCATGAGCGAGCTCGGCAAGATCTGCGAAGTCATGGGGCGTACATTATGAGCCAGATGAACCAAGCGAAATTGAAATTTGCCATCATCGGCGTCGGCCTCATCGGCGGCTCGCTCGGCCTCTGCCTCAAGGACAAGCTCGGCGACGCCATCTACATCACGGGCCTCTGCCGCCACCAGTCCTCGATGGACAAAGCCGTCGCGCTCGGCGCCGTCGACTACGCATCGTCGGACCTTCCGTCCGTCGTCGCGGACGCCGACATCGTCTTTCTGAGCCCGCCGGTTCTCCAGATCGTGCCGATGGTCGAAAAGATCCTGCCGTATTTAAAGCCCGGCACCATCCTCACCGACGCAGGCAGCACGAAGGGATACATCTGGCAGCACCTGCAGAAGATCCTGCCGAAAGACATCTACTACATCGCCGGCCATCCGATGACGGGCCGCGAGAAAAGCGGCGTCGAGGCCGCCGTCAAGGACCTCTTCGTCGGCAAAGCCTACGTCATCGTTGAAGACACCGGCGCGCCGCCTGAGGCCCACGCAAAGCTCATGAGCGTGCTCCAGTACACGGGTGCGAACTTCACGACGCTCGACATCGCCCAGCACGACCGCTGCGCCTCTGTCATCAGCCATGTGCCGCACGTCACGGCCGCCGCGCTCGTGACGCTTTTAAACCGCTCGGGCGACGACCGCGAGTCGTGCATCAAGCTCATCGGCGGCGGTTTCAAGGACACGACGCGCATCGCCTCCTCGAACGCCGACATGTGGGCCGATATCTGCATGACGAATGGTGACGCCATCGCCAGCGACCTGAAGAACCTCCAGAATATCCTCGGCGAAGTCATCGGCGCCATCGAGCGCCACGACCGCGCCGCCATCCACGACTACTTCGCCGCGTCCAAAGCCTGCCGCGACAGCCTGCTCGAAAACGCCACGAAGAAATTCGATCCCAATTAATACTCTGTACCAAACATACCGCACGCAAAAACGCCCTGACGAGAAACCGTCAGGGCGTTTTTATGCGAGCCCAAGCCTTCCCCTCTGGGGAAAGGGGACCGTGTCAGCGGTGGATGAGGTCTATGGCCGGCAGAGTGCGACAGCGTCCTCGTCCCCGCCTTCCACATTTAGCCGCGTGCTGAAGCCGGAATACATCCAGCAGCGCCTTTTACGCCTGTTTACATCGAGCTGCTGCACGAGCCCCCAGCTGTCCCCGCGCACGGGGAAAGTGGCCCGCAGGGCCGAAAGGGGTCCATGGGCGAGGTTCCGCGCATATTTCGATTTAC
>CABJCJ010000016.1:0-253 GCA_902364065.1 Veillonellaceae bacterium SB90 | reverse complement strand
ATATTTCGATTTGCATGGAAATGACAAGTTGCTGCGAGCCGTCACCCCTTCAGTCAGCTGCGCTGACAGCTTCCCCCAAGGGGACGCCATCTGCACGAGCCCCAGCCTTCCCCGCGCACGGGGAAGGGGGACCGCGAAGCGGTGGAAGAGGTCCATGGACGGACGGGGAAGAACAATACATAACTGCAAGTCCTCACAAGCGTCGCAGCCCCGCGCACGGGGGCGCGAAGCGCGGGATGCCGGTGGCATCCCC
>CABJCJ010000015.1 GCA_902364065.1 Veillonellaceae bacterium SB90 | reverse complement strand
TTAAGGTGCTACCACAGGTAATTGGCCCTTATAGGGCCAGAGCAAACCACCAGTTTAACTGGTGGTTTTGATTATATATGTTACAGGTAGACACACGAAGATACATATATGTTCTTTATGAAAGAATAATCGTGTCGCAATATTTATTTTTCAAGGATTCGAGGAGCCGGTAGGCCTTATGGGCAGGGCGTTCTGTGTCCTTTATATGCGTATTTCTTAGAAAAACAAAGAAAAATGGATTAAAGCTGATTTAAAAGTATATTAATTCCTGTGGATAAGAAAGAACCATTTTTTAGCACTGTTTTTTTTTTTGGATAAATGATATAATCCTCGCAACGAAAAGAAAACGAAGTTAGTGACACGATTTTGGTTGGGGATATGAGCAAGCGTCCGGAAAGGAGAGCCGCGGCAGAGGACCATCTGTAATTGCATAAGACTATCGCATTGCTAATGGAAACCTTTTTGCGCTTTGGGTGTGTTTGTAAGGAGCGTACGACATGAACGGGGATTCCAGGTCATTGATTCAGAAGCCGGAAACTGCTGTCTTGTATGGATTCACGACAGATTCTCTGGCTTCTTTTTGTGTGCTCCTTTCACAGATGATGATGTAAAGGAGATTGCGGGGATATCATGAAACATGCAGGACGGATGAATAAAAAACTGACAATGGCCATTTTGCTGGCCCTGACACTCGGGACGAGTCTGCCGGTATATGCCGAAACGGTTAAGGATCAGACACTGACAAAAGGGGACTGGACGCTGGAGGAAAAACTGGACATAGAAAACAGCACGGTTACGGCGGATACAGTTTCCCTGGATGGCAGCAGCATTTCCGAAGACGAAACTTATGTAACAACCGGTCCTGTAGAAATCAAGCAGTCTACCCTTGAAGGGAAAAATGGTATTACGTTTTCAAATCTCAAAGTCCAAGCTTTTAATGGGCAAGGATATTATCCTGATCCAGATCATGCGGTGGGACTTCAGGGATCCACTCTGTCAGGAAAGGTTATTACCATCGAGGGGGCTTCTTTGGCCCAAAACAACGGGGCGTCGCAACTGAACGGTCTATATGCGGAGCCAGGGGATGATTATGCGGATGATTCTGTTAATCAGAAAAAGCTGAAAAATCATCTAATAACAGATAAACTCCATATTGATGGAGTAAAGAGCAATACCGCACAGGAGGTATATGGTGCTTTACTAGGAGCTGTCGAACTGCGTCCTTATACAAAGGACGGCAAGACCAACGTGATCGTTGAGAATGTAGAAAATACCACGGACAGTCCAGAGGGAACTCTAGCCTTTGGACTGGTGAATACCCTGGGATTGATAAACATTTTCAATCCTGACCAGAGCAAAGATATCCCCTTTGTGGTCACTGGGAAAACCCAGATCCGGAACATTTCTTCCACCAAAGGCTCGGCCGTGGGGACTGTTTTGGATGGGATATCTAGATCTGATATGGATCACAGCCACACGGATTTCCATGAGCTGGAAATTTCGGATATCCATGGCGGAGATTTGTCCATAGGCCTGTACGGCGGCACGGGTGTGGTCAATGTGGGGAATGCAGACATCAACATGACGGGAAAGGATAATGAGTATGCCGGTCTATATACCGCTTCTGCTCCGGATTACAAGTCGGCGACTCTGCAGCAGTTTGCCATTGCAGGACCTTTCTTTGGAAAAATCAATTTCAACAATCCGGAGGGGAATTATATCATCAATGGGAATGTGGTTGCCGATGCGGGGAATCAGCTGCATATTGATAAAGCATACTATCAATATTATAAAAGTCAATTGGATGATCCTGACATAAACGAGGGTCAAAAAGAATATGCAGAAGCTTATCTAAAAGGGTTGGAGACAACCATTCAAACCATCAAAGACCGTCAATATGGGAGCATCAACCTGGCTGGACATCTGAAACTGTATGGGGATGTCTATGCCAAAGATGGAGGCAGCGTGAATCTCCATCTCCAGGATGGCAGCTATTTTGAAGGCCAGGCCGATGATTATGCGGATTTTGACGCTGCCGGGCAGCTGACTCCCCGCCAGGTGGATGTGTCTTCTGATTTGAATAAATCCGCGCTGGGCCATCGGTACGGTTGGAAAAATCAGGCAGATACGGCTTATGCCACGTACGGCGTCCCCCGCTTGAATGCCGGTACCATCAACCTGACCATGGACCCCGGCAGCAAATGGCAGACCCGGGGCAAGAGCTTCATTACCTCGCTGGATTTCAATCATGGCGGTCTGGTGGATACCCGGAAGGGCCATGGAGTATCCGTTACTATTGGCAAGCTCACTGGGGAGGGTGGCACCTTCCTCATGGACTTTTCCAAGGATGCGGCCAAATCCGATATGCTCTATGTAAGGGACCTGAGCCAGTCCGGGATCCAGCACATCCAGGCCTATCTCCAGCCGGACACCAAAGTGGAAGAACTGAAGGGCATCCGCTTTGCCACCACCGGCGGGGATGATTACAACCGGGATCCGGCCGCCAAATTCGATGTGAGCCTGGCCAAGGATCAGGGCATCAACAACGTTACCTTAAAAGTGAAGAACGAGAAGTTCACCCCGGAAGATACCGCTGCCAATGAAAAATTCAACGGGGGCAAAAATGGTATGGGCACCTACAAGCCCGGCAACGACTATGTAACGGCGACTTTTTCCGGTAAAGGGTTTACCAAGGAAGTCCCGGATCAGGAAAAGATCATGACGGATGCCATGGCTGGGAAACAGACCACCGATGACGCAGGGAATCTCCTGCCGGAATACCTGAAGACCAAAACCATCGAAAACCCGG
This sequence comes from Veillonellaceae bacterium SB90, assembly GCA_902364065.1. GTDB lineage: Bacteria > Bacillota > Negativicutes > Selenomonadales > Selenomonadaceae > Mitsuokella. Next base: position 60,339 of record CABJCJ010000015.1, on the reverse strand, counting down.
TGAAGGATGGGACGAACTGGTTTATTGACACAGCAGTGCTCATGCCTTCTGACAGTGGCAAGATTATCAAGAAATCCAGCCAGCTGGACTACACGGATGCTGTCTATGGCATTTATACAGATACGCTGAACAAGCGCCTTGGTGAAGCCCGCTACAGCGCAGACGGCGACGGCATGTGGGCGCGTGTGCGTCATGACCGCCTGGGAAGGGAAGCGTTGTACGACGCCCGGAACACGATGACAGAGCTCGGGTATGACTGGACGCGCGCGGAAACGGCTTCCGGCCGGCATATTCAGGGCGCAGCCTTTGATTTGATGAACGGCAGTGCCGATTATAAGGAACTGGATGGCAACAGCGATGTCAAGCGCTACGGTGCCTGGTTCTACGATACGCGACTTGGCAACGATGGCCATTACACGGACCTTGTTGCCAAATACGGCCGCCTGTTCAATAAATTCAACTTGCTGCAGGATAACGGCATGCCGGTGCAGGGCGATTACCACAACAATTATTATTCACTGAGCCTGGAATACGGACGCAAGGTGCCGCTCTCCTCTTCCTGGTACATCGAACCGCAGGCACAGGCCCAGTACACGTATCTGGGCAGCACGGATTACCATACGACGCAGGGATCCCGCGTCCATTTGGCCGGCACGGACAGCTTCATCAGCCGCCTCGGTTTTCGCCTCGGACAGGATATTGGTAAGCAGTCGACGTTCTACATCAGCGCGGACTTCCTGCACGAGTTCCTCGGCAATCAGGATGTTTCGGCCAGCGACATGACGGGCCGCATGAACGTTACAGGCCATAATGACGGCAGCTGGTATGATGTAGGACTCGGCCTTACGACGCATCTCAACAAGGATACGTATGCCTTCCTCAATTGTGATAAATCCTTCGGTCCGAAAATCGAACACACCTGGTCCATGGAAGCCGGCATCAACTGGCAGTTCTGACTTTGCCTTACAGTCATGCAGGAAACTTTCTTGCATGGCTTTTTGTGTGTAATAACGTATGGATATCAGGAAATAAAGAATCTTATAACTTATCACAAAAGACGCTTTGCCACTGTTTTGGTGCGGGAAATACTCTGCATACATGTTGGTTTGCAAGATGTGAATTTTAGAGTACAATTAAATTGTGTATGTAGGAGATTTACATGGAGGCAAAGAAAGTCAAATGCATTTGAATGAATTGAATATCGGCGAGAGCGCCGTGGTGCGTTCGGTCGGAGGCGAGGGAGCGCTGCGGCAGCACTTCCTTGATATGGGCGTGATTCCGGGGGCACATATCACGCTGGTGAAGTTTGCGCCGCTCGGGGATCCAATCGAATTTCGCATCCATGATTATGAGCTGACGCTGCGCGTCGATGATGCAAAGAAAATCGTGGTCGAGATGCTCGAGGCGGAGGACCTGCCGCAGCAGAAAAAGGCGGAAGTGACGCATGAGCCGACGGATCATCCGGGGCTCGGCGAGGGCGGACGTTACCATGTGCGGCAGGGGGAGAATCCTTTGCCGGATAATCAGCTGCTGACGTTTGCGCTCGCGGGCAACCAGAACTGCGGCAAGACGACGCTTTTCAATCAGCTGACGGGCTCGAACCAGCATGTCGGCAATTTTCCCGGCGTCACGGTCGACCAGAAGAGCGGCTCGATCCGCAATCACCGCAATACGCTCATCACGGACCTGCCGGGCATCTACTCGATGTCGCCGTATACGGATGAGGAGATTGTTTCGCGTGAATTCATCTTGCGCGAGCAGCCGACGGGTATCATCAACATCGTCGATGCGACAAATATCGAGCGCAATCTTTACCTGACGCTGCAGCTTATTGAGCTCGACCGGCCGATGGTGCTCGCGCTCAACATGATGGATGAGCTCACGGGCAACGGCGGCTCGGTCGATATCAACGCGATGGAGTCGCTCTTGGGCATTCCGGTCGTGCCGATTTCAGCGGCCAAGGGCGAGGGCATCGAGGAGCTCGTCGAGCATGCGCTGCATGTGGCGCATTATCAGGAGCAGCCAGGGCGCATGGATTTCTGCGATGCCAACAGTCATCGCGGCGCAGTGCATCGCTGCCTGCACGGTATCATGCATCTCATCGAGGACCATGCAAAGGATGCACGCATCCCGCTGCGCTTTGCGGCGACAAAGGTCGTCGAGGGCGACCATCGCGTCATCGAGGCGCTGCAGCTCGACCAGAATGAAAAAGAGATGATCGAGCATATCATCTGCCAGATGGAGAAGGAGCGCGGGCTCGACCGCGCGGCAGCCATCGCCGACATGCGGTTTTCTTTCATCGAGAATCTGGTGAACCGCACGGTCCACAAGGCGCACGAGAGCCGCCAGCATGAGCGCAGCCGCCGCATCGACAAGGTGCTGACGGATAAGTATTTGGCCATCCCGTCGTTCGTCGCCATCATGAGCATCGTCTTCTACCTGACGTTCAACGTCATCGGTGCGGGCCTGCAGGACCTCATGGCGGCGGGCATCGGCGTGCTGCAGGATGTGGTGGATGCGGAGCTTTCGGCCTGGCAGGTCAATGCGGCCATCCATTCGCTCGTCATCGACGGCATCTTCACGGGTGTCGGCACGGTGCTCTCGTTCCTGCCAATCATCGTGACGCTCTTCTTCTTCTTGTCGCTGCTGGAGGATACGGGCTACATGGCGCGCATCGCCTTCGTCATGGATAAATGGCTGCGCAAGATCGGCCTTTCGGGCCGCAGCATCGTGCCGCTACTCATCGGTTTCGGCTGCAGCGTGCCGGCCATCATGGCGACGCGCACGTTGCCGTCGGAGCGTGACCGCCGCATGACGATCCTGTTGACGCCTTTTATGAGCTGCTCGGCGAAACTGCCAATTTATGGCATGCTCATTGCAGCCTTCTTCGGCAATTACGGCGCGCTGCCGATGATCATCCTGTATTTTGGCGCGATGTTCGTGGGCATTCTCATCGCGCTTCTCGGCAAGAACAGTATCTTTAAGGGAGAGGCCGTGCCGTTTGTCATGGAGCTGCCGAATTACCGCATGCCGGGCTGGCGCAATGTGGGCCAGTTGCTCTGGGAGAAGTCGAAGGACTTCCTGGAGCGTGCGTTCTCCGTCATCTTCGTTGCGACCATTGTGATCTGGTTCCTCGAGACGTTCAATTTCCGCCTCGACATGGTGACGGACTCTTCGGAGAGCATCCTGGCTTCGGTGGCCGGTTTAATCGCGCCAATCTTTGCGCCGCTGGGCTTCGGTGACTGGCGCATTTCGACGGCGCTGATCTCGGGCTTCATGGCCAAGGAGAGCGTCGTTTCGACGCTGACGGTCCTTTTCGGCACGACATCGCTCAATACGGTGCTGACGCCACTGACGGCCGCGTCGCTCTTGGCGTTCTGCCTGCTCTACACGCCGTGTGTTGCGGCAATCGCCTCGGTCAAGCGGGAGCTTGGCACGGCCTGGGCCGTCTGGGTCGTCGTGTTCCAGTGTATCGTCGCCTGGATTGTTTCGTTTATCGTCCATACAGTTGGTTCGTTGCTTTGATTCCAGGGCAGTAAATATGACACAAAAAACGCGCCTGTGCCGCCTTTGCGGTCACAGGCGCGTTTTGCGCTTGCACGATCAATCTTCTACGTCACGTGTCTCCAGATAGAAGAAGAACGCGGTGACGAAGATGGCCAGAACGAGCCAGACATAAGACGGAATCATAAAACCTCCTGTCGATAAAGGCTGGGGGTAGAACGGTAGCGCCTGTTTAAAGATGTCTCTTTAATCATGCTGTAATTCTAAATTACGGGATGTATCTGAAAAATAGCTGAAAGAATCATGCTCTATAGCCGAGGAAAAATCTTTTTGTTATAATGAAGGGGAAGTATGATTTTTGCTGGAAAGGGTGGTCTTATGTATACGCTTGCAACGGATGAATTTCAGGGCAAGAAGCCGCAGATCCATGAGGAAGCTTTTGTCGCACCGCAGGTCTTCCTGGCCGGCGATGTGCGCGTCGGGCGCTTCTCGAGTCTCTGGCCCGGTGTCGTGGCGCGCGGCGATGTCAATTACATCGAGGTCGGTGAATGCTCGAACGTCCAGGATCTCGTCTGCCTGCATGTGGCTGATGAGAATCCCTGCATCATCGGGGATTATGTGACGATCGGCCACGGCGCCGTGGTGCATGGCTGTGAGATTGCGGATCACGTGCTCATCGGCATGAACGCGACGGTGCTGACGGGCGCGAAGATCGGCCGCGGGTCGATCATTGCGGCGGGGGCGCTGGTCCGCGAGAACCAGGTGATCCCCGAGAATTCGCTGGTCGTCGGCGTGCCGGGCAAGGTCGTGCGCACGCAGGACCGCATCGCGACGATCCATGCGCAGGCCATCAAGTATAAATGTGAGTGGGCCATCGCATACGGCGTGAAGCCCGATATTGAGGGTGAGCGCTATCACGGCGAAAAAATCATCTGACGATGACGGCACTCCAGGCTTCGAGCAGCATCGGCATGCGCCAGCGGGCGTTGGCCGGGCTCGTCGAGGGCATGGCGTGGAAGTCGATGTCCTCGCGCTTCAAGAGGTCTTTGTTGAAGCGCTTGAAGGCCTGGGCGGATTTGCCGCCGTTGAAACAGATGGTGTGAAGATTTGGATACGTTTGGAGCAGGGCAGTGAAATCATTGCCCTGCTCATTTTGTATGGCGGAGTCGAGGCTGCCGGCGCGCTCGCAGGTGCCGATGGAGTCCCAGAGGGCGATGTGGTGGCGCAGGAGCATCCGGAGCCTTTCGGGATAGGCGGCGGGCAGTGTTTCGCCGAGCAGTGTGGCCATCATGGGCCAGAAGCGGTTCTGGGGATGGGCGTAGTATTGCTGTTCCTGCAGCGATTTGACGCCGGGCATGGAGCCGAGGATCAGGGTGTGGCAGGCGTCGTCAATGCTAGGCGGAAAGCCGATACAGAGCATCGGGGTCAGTCCTTTCTTATCGATTGGCGAAGGCGGCCTTGAGGTGCTCGAGGCCGTTTTCGAGGGCCTGCCACGGGCAGGCGATGTTGATGCGCTGGAAGTTGGAGCCAGCGGGGCCGAAGATGTGGCCGCTGTCGAGCCAGAGGTTGGCCTTGTGGACAATGATGTCGTCGAGTTCTTCATCGCTGAGGCCGTAGGCGGAGAAGTCGAGCCAGAGGAGGTAGGTGCCTTCTGGTTCGATGAGCTTGACTTTCGGCATGTTTTCCGCGAGGAAGGCCTTCGTTTTCTGGTAGTTCGTCTCGATGTAAGTGAGGAGTTCTTTGAGCCATTCGCCGCCGTGTTCGTAGGCGGCCTGGGCGGCGAAGAGTCCGAGGGAGTTGGGCTGGCTGTAGCCGGCGGCGAGGACTTCAGCGCGGAATTTCCGGCGCAGCTTGTCGTTCTCGATGAAGATGTTCGAGACTTGCAGGCCCGCGAGGTTGAAGGTCTTGGACGGCGAGGTGCAGGTGATCGTGCGTGCGGCGATTTCCGGGGACAGGGAGGCGAGCACCGTGTGGCGGAAGCCCGGGCGCACGAATTCATGGTGGATCTCGTCGGCGACGATGAGGACGTCGTGGCGTGCGCAGATCTCAGCGATGCGCAGCAGCTCGTCCTTCGTCCAGACGCGGCCGGCCGGGTTGTGCGGGCTGCAGAGCAGGAAGAGCTTGACGTTGCCGCTCTTGATCTTCTGCTCGAAGTCCGCAAAGTCGATTTCGTAATGGCCATCCTTCAGGACGAGCGGGCTGTTGACGAGCTGGCGGCCGTTCTGCTCGATGACTTCTGTGAATGGATAGTAGACGGGCTGCTGCAGGAGCACGCCGTCGCCGGGCTTCGTGAAGCAGCGCACGGCAGCGGCCAGGGCGAAGACGACGCCCGGCGTCATGATGAGGGCGCGGGTGCTCGGCGTCCAGCCGTGATGCTCCGTCATCCAGTTCACGATGGTTTCCTTATAGGATTCCTTGGGATCGGTGTAGCCGAAGATGCCGTGCTGGACACGGCGCGTGAGTTCGTCGATGACGGGCTGCGGCGTGCGGAAGTCCATGTCAGCGACCCAGAACGGCAGGATGTCTTTGGGGTAGCCGCGCTCAACGGCAAAGTCGTATTTGAGGCAGGATGTGCCGCGGCGGTCGATGATTTCATCAAAATTTATGGTCATGAGGATTCCTCTCTTTCTTTTGGAGTTGGCTATCAGCCGTTCAGCGCCTGGCTGAGGTCAGCGATGAGGTCTTCGGCGTCTTCGATGCCGACGGAAAGGCGCAGCAGGCGGTCGTCAAGTCCCGTGCGCGCCAGGAGTTCCTGCGGCATCTCGGCATGGGTCTGGGCCAGCGGATACGTGAGCAGGCTCTCGACGCCGCCGAGGCTTTCGGCAAAGGCGATGAGGCGGATGCGCTCGAGCATGGCCTTGGCAAGTTCCGGCGTTTTGACCTTGAAGGAAATCATGCTGCCGTTGCCCGTGGCCTGACGCTGCTGGAGCTCGTGCCCCGGGTGCGAGGGCAGGCCGACGTAGTAGACGTCCGTGACGTTTTCCTGCGTGGTCAGCCATTCGGCGATCTTCTGGGCATTCTGTTCCTGACGCTCGACGCGGAGGCCGAGCGTCTTGATGCTGCGCAGCAGCAGCCACGAATCCATTGGCGAGAGGTTCGGTCCCTCGGATTTGATGAGGAGCTCGAGCTTCTGGCCGTAATCGGCGTTGCGGTCCGCGATGGCGATGACACCGGCGATGATGTCGTTGTGGCCGCAGAGGTATTTCGTCGCGCTGTGTACGACGATATCGGCGCCGAGCGTCAGGGGCTTCTGGAAATGCGGCGAGAGGAAGGTGTTGTCGACGGCGAGCAGGGCGTGGTGTGCATGGGCCAGCTTTGCGAGGGCCGCGATGTCGCTGATGCGCATCATCGGGTTCGACGGCGTCTCGATGAAGAGCAGGCGCGTCTTGTCCGTGATCTTTGCTTCCGTGGCGGCGAGGTCGGAGGTGTCGACGTAGTCATAGGTCAGGCCGTAGGCACTGTAGATGTCGTTGACGAGGCGTACAGTGCCGCCGTAGAGATCCTCGGAAAGCAGGATGTGGTCGCCGGGCTGCAGCAGGTGCAGGGCCATGTTGATGGCGGCCATGCCCGAGGAGAGTGCCCAGGCGCGTTCGCCGCGCTCGAGGCGGGCGAGCGTGAGCTCGAGTTCATGGCGCGTCGGGTTGTCCACGCGGCCGTAATCGTAGCCGGTGCTCTGCTTGAAGCCGGGATGGCGGTAGGTGGCCGAGAGGTAGATGGGGTCGCTGATGGCGCCAGTTGCATCATACTGATGACAGCCGTGTACTTCGAGGGAAAAATCTTTCATGACGTACTCCTTTTCGCTGTATATTCATTTACATATTAAACAAGTATGAAATATTAGCTATATTATAAGGGCTGGGAAAGGAGATGTCAATTGCGGTTTTGGCATTTCAGCAGGGCAGGGGCACGAGGGAGAGTGCGCCTTTTTCCGCCTGGAAATTCGCGCTCGTGAGATCGGTGAGCTCTGTCAGCCGCGCTTCGACGTCCTCGGGCGGCACCAGCAGATGCAGTGTGACAGCTTCACCGTAATCGCTCTCGCCGTGGCGAATCTCCTGCTGGCGCAGCCAGTGCTCGACCGTGGCGAGCAGGTCGTAGCCGACGGTGACGGCGATTTCCTGGAACGGCGTCATGGCGATGCGCGTCGCGGCCTCGATGCCGAGTACGGCTGCGTGGCCGTAGGCGCGGATGAGCCCGCCGGCGCCGAGTTTGATGCCGCCGAAATAGCGCGTGACGACGATGACGACGTCGGTCAGCTCGTTCTTCTTGATGGCTTCGAGGATGGGGTTGCCAGCCGTGCCGCCCGGCTCGCCGTCGTCGTTTGATTTCTGCTTGTCGCCGCGAGGCCCGAGTACCCAGGCTGAACAGTTGTGGCGCGCATCGAAATACTTCTTTTTCATGGCCTGCACGAATTCCCGTGCTTCTTCCTCTGTCTCGACGTGGCGCAGGTGCGTGATGAATTTGGATTTCTGGATTTCGTAATTCGTGACGAGCGAGTCGTCTGTTTCCTGTATGGTACGATATGCTTGCATACGGCACTTCCTTTCGTGGTCATTTTCTACATTATTATAATATGAAATGCCTCAAAATGTATAGAGCGGCCCATGGGAAGCGTTTTCTTAAAATTTAATTTCCTCAGCTATGGTAATTCGATTCGTTTTGTAGTATCCTTTAGTAGAAATAATGGAAGTGTCGCGGATGGCATTGCTATACAAATCACAAATCGAAGCGGCACTGGGAAGGTTGTGTTATTAAGGTCATGAACGAGTCGAAAATGAACAGAGGGCTGAAAAATCGTCATCTGCAGCTGATTTCCCTCGGCGGAGTCATCGGCAGTGGCTATTTTCTCGGTACGGGGTATGTCCTCGAAAAAGCAGGCCCAGCTGCGATACTTGCGTATCTTCTGGGTGGCGTCATCGTATTGTGCGTCATGCTTTGCCTGGCGGAACTGGCTGTCGATAAGCCGGTTTCGGGTTCTTTTGTCACGTACGCAAAGGAGCATATTTCCTCGACCTGGGCGTGTGGAGTGGGCTGGGCCTACTGGACGACCTGGGTGGCGTACGTTCCGTCGGAGATGATTGCCGCTGGCATCATCATGAATCATTTCTTGCCGGAAGTCAGTCAGCTCTGGTGGGCTGTCTTCTTCGGACTCCTGGTGACAATCCTGAATCTGTTTCATGTCGACAAGTTCGGCGAGAGCGAGTTTTGGTTATCCCTGATCAAGATCATAGCACTCGGTGCGTTCAGCATCGTAGCGGGCCTCATCTGTCTTGGCCTCATCGGTGATCAGGGGTACATCGGTACGAAAGTCCTGCTCGGAGGCGGCGGCTTTGCACCGAATGGCTACTGGTCCATCGTGCTGACCATGGTCATCATCCTCGTCAATTTCCAGGGAACGGAAATCATCGGCCTGGCAGCCGGGGAATGCGAGAAACCGGAAAAGAGCATCCCGATTGCTGTGCGCAATGTGACGTGGCGCATCATCGCGCTCTACATCATCCCGATTTCCCTCCTGATCTCGATTTTGCCATGGGATCAGGCTTCTCTGGAGGAAAGCGTCTTTGCAGCCGCTGTCTCGCAGTATGGCTTTACGCACTTCGGTGCATTCTTCGCGTTCGTCATCCTGACGGCCGCCATCTCGTGCTCGAATTCGGGCCTCTACGGTGCCGCACGGGCCCTGCATGCGCTGGCCCGCATGGATATGGCGCCGCACACGCTCGGCCACATCAACAAGAACGGCATGCCGTCGCGTTCCATCCTCGTTTCAATCTGTGCCTGCTGGGCCGTCATCCTGCTCTATTCGTTCAATCCGGATTCGGCGCTTTACACGTATCTGCTCGCGGTTTCGGGCTTTACGGGCGCCATTGCCTGGATCTCGATCTGCTGGAGCCAGTACCGCAGCCGCAAGCAGCGCATCGCTGCAGGAACGGTGGGCAAGCTTCGCTATAAGACGCCGTTCTTCCCGTACGTGACGCTCTTCGGCATCTGGGCGCAGGTATTCTGCCTCGTCGTCATGGTCTTTGATCCGGATCTCCGGGAATCGCTTTATGCCGGCCTGCCGATGCTCCTGATCCCGATGGCCTGCTACCGTCTGCGTCAGCGCCGTCGTGCGGCCAGTGCAGCCCGGGTATTCCACTGAAAACAGTTTACGCTTTCATGACAAGCGAGCAGCAGCTTGAATTCTTCTTGGATTCGGGCTGCTGTTTTTATTTTATGATTGTTATCTTTAGCTTTAAAAAGATATAACATTTATTTACATAAATAAGCTCTTTTTATATAATAAAAACAGTTTGAGGCTTAAAATGATCGGTTTTATTAATTGGTCAGTTGGGAATAGGGGATGACGGTTTTGTATCCAATGAAATTGCAGGCACCGCTCAAGGACTATATCTGGGGCGGCACGAAACTCAAGACGGATTATGGCAAGCAGACGGATCTCGACAAGGTGTCGGAATCGTGGGAGCTTGCCTGCCACAAGGACGGCATGAGCATCATCGCAAATGGTCCGGAGAAGGGCCGCACGCTCAAGTCGTATCTCGATGAGGCCGGTCCGGCGGTGCTCGGCGAGCGTGCAAAGAAGTTCCCGTATTTCCCGCTGCTCATCAAGCTCATCGATGCCAAGGACAATCTCTCGGTGCAGGTGCATCCGGACAACGCCTATGCGATGCGCGTCGAAGGCGAGTTTGGCAAGACCGAAACGTGGTACATCGTCGACTGTGAGCCGGGCGCGACGCTTATTTATGGCTTCAAGCACGAGATCTCGAAGGAAGAGTTTGAGCGCCGCATTGCCGATAATATGCTGCTGGAGGTTTGCAATCAGGTGCCGGTGCACAAGGGCGATGTCTTCTTCATTGCGTCGGGGACGCTGCATGCCATCGGCAAGGGTATCATCATCTGCGAGATTCAGCAGAATTCAAATACGACATACCGTGTCTACGATTACGGCCGTGTCGGCAAGGATGGCAGGCCGCGCGAGCTTCACGTCAGGAAGGCCATCGATGTCACGAGCCTTGAGCCTGTCAGGGAGCGGCCGCAGATAGAGGCTGTCATCGATATCTTTGCGGATACAAAAGCGCGCCTGCTGGCTTCGTGCGAGTATTTCACGGTGTACGAGCTCGAGGTGGACGGCACGAGCCATCTGACGGCAGGCAGGGATTCGTTCCAGAGCTTCACGGTGCTTGACGGCGAAGTGACACTCAAGGCCGGCGCGGCGGAGCTGAGCTTCAAAAAGGGCGAGTCGTCGTTCCTGCCCGCAGGTCTTGGCGACTACACGCTTTCCGGCAAGGCCAGCCTGATCCTGAGCAAGGTCTGAACCCTGGGGCTGATGGCCGTTGCTGTTTGCTGGACAGATGACAGAGAAAAGAAAAAGGCTGACTGCAGCTTCTGGCGCAGTCAGCCTTTTCAAACGTAGTAAAAAGGGATGAGGATATGATTAAATATCAGGAAATCGCAAAGGATTTGCGAAAAAAAATCCAGACGGGCATCTATAAATCCGGCGCGCAGCTCGCCTTGGAGCGGGAGATGTGCGAGCATTACGGTGTCAGCCGTATTACCATAAAGAAGGCGGTTGATGAGCTCGTCAAGGAAGGGCTTGTCGTGAAGAGACGCGGCGATGGCACTTTTGTCAAAGGCCTGGCACATGAGGATGTCTGTGAAATCAGCATGGCAGACCATTTTTCCGGGTTTTCCAAGAGTTTTGCCGGTCATGATGTCACGACAGAAATCGTGCGCTTTGATATCATTCATCCGGAGTCTGAGACTGCGTCAAAACTTTGTATTGCGACGGATGATTTTGTCTATGATATTGTGCGCTTGCGTCGGCTGGACGGACGCCCTGTCGTAGTTGAGTACACGCAGATGCCGATCGAGCTCATTCCTGGAATCAAGCGGGATATCCTCGCTCACTCGATCTATCAGTACATCGAGCAGCATCTTCATTTCCGGATTCAGTCAGCGCATCGCCTGATTCGTGCACTGCTGCCGACTGGGCAGGAGGAAGAACTGCTTGACATCGAGCATGGCAGCCTGCCCATCCTGGAGGTTGAGCAGATCGCATTCCTTGATGACGGCCGCGCTTTTGCCTACTCCCGGATTCACCATCGCGGTGACGAGCAGGCATTTCGTGTCATCAGCATTCGCTGAGCTGCAGCGGATGCGACGTCTTTGATCTCATGATGGATTTTCTTCCTGTGTGTGTGTTGCCCCTTCCTGCTCATCGGGCAGGGAGAGGTAGCTGCGGATGGCGGCAATCTCGTCGGCGATGAAGAGGCCGGCGGGGGATTCGCGGATCATGACGGCCTGGAGCTGGCGGCTCTGTTCTTCCTGGTCGTCGCTGCGCAGGTTCGCGGGGTCCGCGGCGGCCCGTGTCAGGGCGATGGCGCGGTGCTGGGCTTCGGCGTATTCATGGGTCTTGCGGACAACTTCGGTGACTTCATCGTAGCAGGAGTCGTTGAGCGAGAGCGGCGGCGTGTGTTTTTCAATGCGGTCTGCCAGCTGCTGGCTGTCCTGTTCGAGCTGGGAGAGGCGCAGGTAGGTCGTCTGGATGCTGATGTTGTCTTCCTTGAAGTTCTCGAGGATCTGATGGTACCACTGCCAGTTGTGGTCAAGGCTGTCGATGTCTTTCTGGTAGCTTTCGTACCAGTCGGCGAAGGTCTGCTGTTGTTCCATCAGGGCGTAGCGTTCCTCGGGGCTCATGGTGTTCTCGGCATGGTGCCGGGTGCTGGGCCAGGCGAAGAAGACGACGGCGCTCGCGAGGCAGAGCACGACGAAGAAGCAGAAGAATACCTTGCGGCTCGGGATGTAATGATAGAGCAGGGCCAGCAGGATGATGGCGACGACGGCGCCGATGAGCAGAAGCATGAAGTTTCCCTCCTAAATACATTTCATACATTGTACATGTTCCTATTCTATCATAAAGTATGCGGCAGGGACAGGGCAGCCCTTGCGGGATGGGGTGGAAAGGGATATACTGTTGTTCATCAAGGATGTGATAGATTGAAACGTAAATTTCTCAGCAATTTCTGGCAGTTGTTCCGCGGCTATTGGAGCTCGGAACAGAAGTGGAAGGCCCGTGGCCTCCTGGCCTTCGTCATCGTCTTGAATTTTGCTTCGGTGTATCTGCTCGTACGGCTCAACAGCTGGTATAATGTCTTTTACAATGCGCTGCAGCAGTATCAGTCGGAATCATTCTGGCCGCTCATCGGCGAGTTCACGGGGCTGGCTTTCCTGTATATCATCCTGGCTGTTTATGCCATTTACCTGCGGCAGATGCTGCAGATCAAATGGCGTACGTGGATGACGGACCGTTACATCGGCCGCTGGATGAAGAATCAGGTCTATTATCGCCTGCAGGTTTTAAAGAGCGATACGGATAACCCCGATCAGCGAATCAGCGAGGATATCAATCAGTTCGTCTCGCTGACGCTGCAGCTCCTGCTGGGCTTTCTCAAGCAGCTTACGACGCTCGGGGCTTTCGGCGTCGTGCTCTGGAATCTTTCCGGTGCCTTCACGGTGCCAATCGGCGGCCATGAGTTCGTGATCTATGGCTACATGTTCTGGTTCTCGCTGCTCTACGCCGTGCTCGGCACCGTGGGCGTGCACTTCGTCGGCCGCCGTCTCATCGGGCTCAATTTCGACCAGCAGCGCTTCGAGGCGGATTTCCGTTTTGACATGATGCGCGTGCGCGAGAACAGCGAGAGCATCGCGTTTTACCGCGGCGAGCAGCCGGAGTCCGTGGGCTTCGCGGAGCGCTTTGCGAGGGTCATCGAGAATTACTGGCACCTCATGCGTCAGACGAAGCTTCTGAATTTCTACGTCAACGGCTACGGCCAGCTGGCCATCATCGTGCCGCTCGTCATGGCCGCGCCGCAGTATTTTGCCGGCGTCATGACGCTCGGCGGCCTGATGCAGACGGCTTCGGCGTTCGGGCGCGTGCAGGATGCGCTCTCGTACTTCGTCACGGCATACGATACCATCGCTCAGCTCGCAGCCGTCATCCATCGTCTTTCGGGCTTTACGCATCATATGGATGAGGTCGCCTCGCTCAAGAGCGATATCGTTTATGCACAGGGGGAGGACCCAGAGCTCGTGCTGAAGGATCTGGCGGTTAGCCTGCCCGACGGGCGCACGCTCCTGCGCGACTGCAATGTGGAACTGCCGGCCGGCCGCCGCCTGCTCATCACGGGAGCTTCGGGCTGCGGCAAGAGCACGCTGCTGCGCACGATGGCCGGCATCTGGCCGTATGGCAGCGGTAAGCTTGCGGTCAAGAAAGGCAGCCGCGTCCTGTTCCTGCCGCAGCGTCCGTATCTGCCGCTCGGCAGCCTGCGCCGTGCGCTCTATTATCCCCTGAGCGCTTCGGGCCCGGAGAAACGTCTCCAGGAGGTCCTGCGCAAGGTCGAGCTCGCCCCGCTCATTGACCGGCTGGACGATGTCGATGACTGGAGCCGCATCCTGTCGCTCGGCGAACAGCAGCGTCTGGCCTTTGCGCGCGTGCTGCTCGTGCGTCCCGACTGGGTATTCCTCGACGAGGCGACCTCGGCCCTCGACGAGCCGCGCGAGCAGGAGATGTACGAGCTCCTGCGCCGTGAGCTCCCGCAGATGGGCATCGTCAGTGTCGGCCACCGCTCGACGCTCTTTGCCCAGCATCAGGAGGAGCTGCACCTTTCGGGGGATGGCAGCTGGCGCGTGGCACCGGTCGTCTGATTTTGTGGTCTTCTTATTCTCATAGATATGCACAACTTTGTCCACAGAGTTGTGCATATTTTTTATGTGTTTTTATAGGGAAAGAAGAAAAAAGATAAATTAAAGATAAATAAATAATAAAACAATAAAAATATCTTTACTTATGTGGATTATTGTGGTAATATAAAAGCATAGAAACAGACAAGAATAAAGGTTAATAAAGGAAAAGAAAGAAAAACCGGAAGGGCTGGGAAGTATGTCAGAACAAACGTGTTATCTGGCCATTGATATCGGGGCTTCAAGCGGCCGCCATATCCTCGGCTGGATGGATAAAGGGAAGATGCGGATCGAGGAGATTTACCGCTTCGAGAATAAGCTGGTCAAACAGAATGGCCACCTCTGCTGGGATCTGGATCACCTCTTTCATGAAGTGGTTGCCGGGCTCCGGAAATGCAAGGAACTCAACCGCGTGCCGGCAAGCGTCGGCATCGATACCTGGGGCGTCGATTTCGTCCTGCTCGACAGGAACGGCAACGTCATCGGCAATACCGTCGCATATCGAGACGGCCGCACGAAGGGCATGGATGAGGAGGTCTACAAGGTCATACCGGAGGCCAAGCTTTACAGCCGCAACGGCATCCAGAAACAGCTGTTCAATTCGATTTACCAGCTCATGGCCATCAAGCAGGAGACGCCGCAGGCACTCGAAAAGGCCGAACGCTTCCTGATGATCCCGGAATACCTCAATTACCGGCTGACGGGCGTGGCAATGAACGAGTACACGAATGCGACGACGTCGCAGCTCGTCAATGCCCAGACGCAGGATTGGGATTACGAACTGCTGGAGATGCTGGGTCTGCCGACAAAGATTTTTGGCAAGCTCAACATGCCGAAGGCGCTCGTCGGGCCGCTCTCGGGCGAGATGGCCGAGCGCGTTGGCTTCCAGACGAATGTGGTCCTGCCGGCCACGCATGATACGGGCTCTGCTGTCATGGCCGTGCCGACGAATTCCGATGACAGCATTTATCTGAGCTCCGGCACGTGGTCGCTGATGGGCATCGAGCGGCTGATCCCGGACTGCACGGAGACGAGCCGGCAGCACAATTTCACCAATGAAGGCGGCTATCATCACCGCTACCGCTACCTCAAGAACATCATGGGGATGTGGATGATGCAGAACCTGCGCCGTGAGTTCAAGCACAAGTACACTTTCGAGGAGCTTTACGAGCTGGCGCATATCGGACGCTATTTCACCTCGACGGTCAACGTCAACGATGAGAGCTTCCTGGCGCCGGAGAGCATGATCCGTGCCGTGCAGGCTTACTGCGAGAAGACCGGTCAGGAGAAGCCGGAAACGGAATGTGAACTGCTCTACTGCATCTACAAGAGCCTGGCCAACTGCTATGCCGAGACGGTATCGGAGATTCAGGAGGTCACGGGCCGCGTGTTCGATACGATTCATGTGGTCGGCGGCGGCTGCCAGGACAAATTCCTCAATCACCTGCTCGTGGAGACGACAGGGAAAGAGGTCTACGCCGGCCCGGTCGAAGCGACGGCCATCGGCAATCTCATGGCGCAGATGCTGCGGGACAAGGTGTTCAAGGACCTGCCGGCTGCGCGCCAGGTGGTCGCAAAATCGTTTGATGTCAAGCGCGTGGAATAAGATACCTTAAAAAATCAGAATCTTGTAAAGCAAATGAACTGACAGAATGAATGAAACAGAACAGGAATTATGGGAGGTTATCATTATGTCGAGATATGAAGAAGCAAAGGAAGCGTACGCAGCCATCGGCGTTGATGTGGAAGCGGCACTGAAAAAGCTGCAGGGTGTGCGCATCTCGATGCACTGCTGGCAGGGCGATGATGTGCTGGGCTTTGACTCGGATGCCCTGACGGGCGGCATTGCCACGACGGGCAATTATCCGGGCCGTGCGCGCAATCCGGAAGAGCTCATGGCGGACATCCGCAAGGCTTATTCACTAATCCCGGGCAAGCATAAGCTCAACCTGCACGCTTCGTACCGCATCACGGATGAGAAGGTCGACCGCGACAAGATCGAGCCGAAACATTTCAAGGCATGGGTCGACTTTGCAAAGGAAGAGGGCATCGGCCTCGACTTCAACCCGACGTTCTTCAGCCACAAGAATGTCAAGGACAATCTGACGCTCTCAAGCCCGGATAAGGACATCCGCGATTTCTGGATTGCCCATGGCAAGGCCTGCCGCAAGATCGCCAATTACTTCGGCGAGGAACTCGGCATCACGGCGCTCGACAACATCTGGATCCCCGATGGTATGAAGGATGTGCCGGCTGACCGCATCGGACCGCGTGCGCGCCTCAAGGAATCGCTTGATGAGATCCTGTCCGTCAAGTATGACCGCAAGAATATCGCGGATTCCGTCGAGGGTAAGGTCTTCGGCATCGGCGTTGAGTCCTACACGGTTGGTTCCCATGAATTCTACATGAATTACGCCGCGAAGAACGGACTCATGTGCCTGCTCGATACGGGCCATTATCATCCGACCGAGGTTGTCTCCGACAAGATTTCCTCGATGCTGCTCTTCAACGACAGCCTGGCCCTGCACGTCAGCCGTCCGGTGCGCTGGGACAGCGACCACGTCATCAAGCTCGACGACGAGCTCAAGGAACTGGCGACGGAGCTCGTGCGCTGCAATGCCCTCGACAAGGTCTTCATCGGCCTCGATTTCTTCGATGCCAGCATCAACCGCATCGCAGCCTGGGTCATCGGCATGCGCAACATGCAGAAGGCCCTGCTTTACGGCCTCTTGACGCCGAACAAGGAACTCAAGGCCGCACAGGATGCAGCTGACTTCACGAGAGTCCTGCAGGGCCTCGAGGAAATCAAGACGCTGCCGTTCGGCGATGTCTGGGCTGAGTTCTGCCAGCGCAACGATGTGCCGGCAGATGGCAAGTGGTACCCGATCGTCAAGGAATATGAGAAAGACGTTCTTTTCAAGAGATAAAGATCTTGGCAATCCTTAGCAATCACAAGTGAGGTAATCAACATGGACATTCTGGAATCAAATTTCATGGAGGGCTTCAAGCGCCTGACAGCTGATGCTTTTCAGAAGGGCTGGCATGAGCGCAATGGCGGCAACCTGACGTACCGCGTCAAACCCGAGGAAGTCGAAGCCGTCAGGGAGTCGCTGCATGAGGTCAGGGAATGGCAGCCCATCGGCAACACCGTGCCGGGGCTGGCCGGTGAATACTTCCTCGTCACGGGCAGCGGCAAGTACATGCGCAATGTCGCGCTGGCTCCCGAGGAGAATGTGGCACTCATCAAAATCGATGAAAAGGGCGAGAAGTACGGCATCGTCTGGGGCCTCGTCAACGGCGGACGCCCGACGAGCGAGCTGCCGACACATCTTGCGGCGCATGAGCTCAAGAAAAAGATGACGAACGGCCGGAACCGCATCATCTACCATGCGCACCCGACGAATCTCATCGCGCTGACCTTCGTGCTGCCGCTCAAGGACAAGGAGTTCACGCGTGAGCTCTGGGAGATGGCAACCGAAGACCCCGTCATCTTCCCGGAAGGCATCGGCGTCGTACCGTGGATGGTTCCGGGCGGCAAGGAGATTGCCGATGCTTCGGTCAAACTCATGGAAAAGTATCGCGTCATCGTCTGGGCTCATCACGGCCTGTTCGTCTGCGGCGATGACTTCGACGAGGCCTTCGGCCTCATGGATACCGTCGAGAAGGCTTCCGAAATCTGCGTGAAGGTGCTCTCGATGGGTGGCAAGAAACAGACCATCCCGCGCCAGGGCTTCTTGGATCTCGCACGGGACTTCAAGATTGATCTCAATACGGATCTCCTGGACTGACCCGTATATCCGACCGATATCAATCCGGGATTCATCGCATTTTAGGAGGGGATTTATCATGTTGGGAGTCAAGATTGATTACCATATGTCAGCATGGAAGAAAACCTTGATTGCCGGACTCATTAGTTACATCGATGCTGGTTCCATTGTGGCCGGTGCTTCCGGCCTTTCGATGTGGCAGGATTATCTGGGCATGAGCAGCGTGCAGATGGGCCTTCTGGCGGCCCTGTCGTCGAACACCGGCGGCGCGGCCATCGGTGCCCTGATCGGCGGCAAGATCTGCGATAAGTATGGCCGCAAGTTCGTTTACAATTACGCCCTGCTCTTTTACATGATCGGCGTGCTCATGATCTGCCTGGCTACGAACTATCCGATGTTCCTGCTCGGCTACGTCATCGTCGGCCTCATGGTCGGTGCCGATGTCGTCGCTTCCTGGACGTTCATCGCTGAGGAAGCACCATCGAAAGATCGCGCCAAGCACTGCGGTTCCGCACAGGTGGCCTGGATGCTCGGCCCTGTCGTCGTCTTCCTCGCATCCATCCCGCTCAACTCCATGTTCGGCCTGCTCGGCAACCGCATCATCTTCGCGCATCTGATTGTCGTGGCAGCCTGGATCTGGTATCAGCGCCTGAAGATGCCGGAGTCCTCGGAGTGGACGGAAGCGCATGAGCGCGAAAAGGCTCTTGAGGCACAGGGCGTCAAGGTCCGCAAGGTCCATTATGCCGATATCCTTCATGGTACCTGCCTCAAGACGGTTGTCATGCTCTGCGCTGTTTACACGCTCTGGAATCTGGCAGCCAGCACGAACGGTTTCTTCATGCCGTACGTCTACGAGCATGTCGGCAAGCTCTCCAACGCGATGTCCCTGTTCCTGACGGCACTGAACTTCGCCGTCTGCATCCTGACGACGTTCATCTTCATGTACACGGGCGATAAATTCAATCGCCGCAAGATTTTCGGTATTTTCTCCGGCCTCGGTGTCATCAGCTGGTTCGTATGGGCACTGCCGGCCGATATGCTGCAGATGTGGATGCTCTTCTTCTTCACGATTGTCTGGGGCTTCTCTATGCAGCAGCAGTTCTATCAGCTTTGGAGCTCGGAGCTCTTCCCGGTTCGCTATCGTGCGACGGCACAGGGCTTCACGTTCTTCGTGACGCGTTTCTCGGCCGCCATCTGGGGCTTCCTCGTCCCGATCCTCATGGAAACGGTTGGGTTCCAGATTGCAGCCATCATCATGATCGGTTTTGTCTTCGTCAGCTGGATTGCCGGCACGTTCTTCGGTTCGGATGCCCGCGGCCTGACGCTCGATGAAATCACGGAAAAACGCTATGGCAATGAGATCGATAAAGACGGCTGGTTCGTTGAGCCGAATGAACAGAATGCCACGAAACATACGGCCTGAGTTCAAGAGGGGACAAATACAATCTGCCTGCAGGAGAGGAGCCTTCGCGGCTCCTCTTTTCAGGGCAGAGACAGGCAGGGCCGGATACGGTCCATATAACAGGAGGTCTTTACAATGGAACGTTTTGCTTGGAAAGCCACGGTCAAGGATGGCAAACTCGAAGAGTACAAATATCGCCATGCACATATCTGGCCGGAGATGAAGCAGGTCCTGAAGGAAGCGGGTATCTCGAATTACACGATCTGGAATGTCGGCAATGAGCTCTTCGGCTATTTCGAATGCGAGAAGGGCGTGGCTTACGCGGAGAAATATCAGGCGGAGAGCCCCGTCGTCGACAAGTGGAATGAGTACATGAAGGATGTCATGGTCATGGAGATGGATCCAAAGACCGGCGCGCAGCCGAAGATGCAGCAGGTCTTTTTCCTGCCCTGACCCAGGGACTGCCATAAAAAAGATCGGTCATCAGCCAACGGAGCTTGTTGGTTGATGACCGATCTTCTTTTTGCGTTCAGTCAATCAGGCGGATATGGCGCTCGAGGAAGAAATCCTGCCATTCGCGCGAGGGTTCTTCGTCGGTGACGACACAGTGGATATGGGAGAAGTCATCGCATTTGACGAAAGCCGTCTTGTTGAATTTTGAGTGGTCGACGAGCAGGACGGTCTTGCGTGCCTGTTCCATCATGATTTCTTTGATCTTGCTCTCGCTCTCATTCGATTCCATGACGCCTTTGTCCATATCGATGCCCTTGCAGCTGATGAAGGCGTAGTCGACGAAGTAGTTGTGCAGCGTCTGATAGGCCGTGGAACCTGTCAGGGCACAGGAACTCTCGCGCATCTTGCCGCCCGTGCAGATCATCTGGAAGCCGCTGTTCATGAAATCGTTCATGAGGCGGATGGAGTTGGTGATGACGGTGATGCTGCGCTGCCCTTTGAGCTGCTGCAGCAGGGCCTGGCAGGTCGTGCTCGAATCCATCATGATGGTGTCGCCGTCATGGATGAGCTCGACGGCCTTGTCGGCGATGCACAGCTTGCTCTCGCTATTGATGGCGCTGCGGCGCGTGTAGGAGAGGTCTTCGCTGGTACTTTCCGAAAGGACGGCGCCGCCGTAACTGCGTCTCAGGAGATCCTGGTTTTCGAGTTTCTCGAGGTCACGCCGGATGGTTTCCTCCGTGACGTGAAAGAGTTTGGCGAGTTCTGCGACATAGACCTTGCGTTCGCGCCGCAGGAGCTCCATGATTTTTTGTCTGCGTTCCAAACCGAGCATGATGCTTCCGTCCGGGAAAACTTGTGACTGGCCGTTTGACTGCCAGCTGGCAAGGCTGCATGTTTTCCCGCGACGTCCTCCTTTTCTGTTATTCTCCCGCCGGGCGGGAGGGATGCGCTGCAACCGGCGCGTCATAGAGCATGTTCTACTTTTATTATAGGTCAGAACAGGCAGAAATACAATATGAACAAATCAAAAACAATCTTTTATCTTGTTTAGTTTTTGGTGAATCGACTTAATTCGACGTAATGCAGGATTTTTTCTCCTGATTTTCAGATAAACGCGATAAAATAAAACGGTTTTGTAAAAGAATGGGATGACTCGATGAAGCGCAGAGATTTTATCAAGAATATATGTTGTGTCGGGGCTGGGCTGGCCCTGGCACCGGGACTTTTCGGACGGGAACTGGCTGAGGCTGCCTGGCAGGATGGCAGCGGTGATCTGCCGGGCGTGACGGTGCGGCAGACTTACCTGAACTTCCGTTCGCTTTCCAACCGGCGGGTGACGGATGCCATCATCGTACACCATGTCGGCAACACGAATGCCGATGTTTCGGCTGAAACGATTCACAGATGGCATCTGCAGAATGGCTGGGCCGGCATCGGCTATCACTTCGTGATCCGCAAGGACGGCACGATTGAGGCAGGACGTCCCATGGATACGGTGGGGGCGCACTGCTATGGCGAGAATTCGCATACGGTCGGCGTCAATGTGGTCGGGAATTTTGAAGATTATATGCCTGAAGATGCACAGATTGCTTCAGCCAAACGCCTTCTGGCGGCGTTGTGCCGTTATTACGGACTGAATCCTGATAGCAGCACGATTTTCGGGCACCGCGATTTCAATGCGACAGCCTGTCCCGGACAGAATCTTTATGATATGCTGCCGGATCTCATCGCGGGAGCCGCACGCATTTACGCTCGTGGATGAGAAAAAAGCGAACATAACAAACATAACGATTCGTTATAATAAAATAATCAATTTTTATCGGATAATACAGAAATCGTATACTGTATAATTAAAATGGATATCCTCGGAGCTCTTGTCAGACAAGGAATAGACAGGAACTCCTATTTTTTTGTTCTTGAATGGCATAAGGAAGGATTTTGCAAAAAAAATAATAAAAAAATCAAATCCATGGAGGAGTTTCAGAATATTTATCGAATCCATGTATTATAAAATCCAGTACGCAGGATTTCAATCCGAACATAGATTTTGAAGTTCGTGAGGAATCGTGTTCGCAATGGTTCGTTGTGGTTATATCTTTGGTTTTCTTTTTATAAAGTTTGGTTTTATCCCGACAGCAACGGGCCGTTTCACTCAGCGAAGGAGCAGGAGCGGGCCTGGGGGAGCTGTATGCACGTAAATTAACAGAATGTTTTCTGTTATGATAAATATATCAGGCAGGACGTCATGTAAGGGGAAGACGCCACTGTCCAGAGATATCCAAGGGGGACTTTTTATGAGAAAGACAGAGTGCTTAGCAATGATACTCGCCGGCGGGCAGGGCAGCCGGCTCGGGGCTTTGACGAAGAAAATCGCCAAGCCGGCCGTGCCGTTCGGCGGCAAGTACCGCATCATCGACTTTCCACTGAGCAACTGTGCCAATTCCGGCATCGACAAGGTCGGTGTATTGACGCAGTACCGCCCGCTGGAACTCCACAATTATCTGGCATCGGGCAGCGCCTGGGACCTCGATAAGAAAGAGGGCGGCGTTTTCATCCTGCCGCCGTATGCACGCGAGAAGGGCGCTGACTGGTATCGCGGCACGGCAGATGCCATCTATCAGAACCTCAACTTCATCGATCTGGCTGACCCGGAGTACGTACTGATTCTTTCGGGCGACCATATCTACACGATGGACTATTCGTGGATGCTCGATGCACACAAGACGAACAAGGCAGAAGCGACGATTGGCGTCATCGAAGTTCCCTGGGAGGAGGCTTCGCGCTTCGGCATCATGAACACGGACAAGACGGGCCGCATCGTGGAATTCGAAGAGAAGCCGGCCAAGCCGAAGAGCAACCTGGCCTCGATGGGCATCTACATTTTCAACAAGGACTTCCTCAAGAAGTACCTCGAAGAGGATGCCAAGGACGAGACGTCGAGCCACGACTTCGGCAAGAACATCATCCCGAAGATGCTCGCCGACAAGGCACGCCTGTATTCTTACGCATTCGATGGTTATTGGAAGGATGTCGGCACAATCGAAAGCCTCTGGCAGGCCAACATGGACCTGCTGCAGGATGAGCCGCCGTTTGAACTCAATGGCGATTGGAAAATCTATTCATCGAATCCCTCGATGCCGCCGCATTATGTAGGCCCGAATGCCAGCATCAAGCGCTCGATGGTCAGCGAAGGTTCGATGGTGCTCGGCGATGTTGAGAATTCGGTCATTTTCCCGGGGGTGCGCATCGGCAAGGGTGCCAAGATTCGCAATTCGGTCATCATGCCGTCGACGGTCATCCGTGACAATGCTGTGGTCGATTATGCCATCGTCGCACAGAACTGCGAGATCGGAGAAGGTGCAAAAGTTACGGGCGAGAAGGGCGCGATTACGGTAGTCGCTTCGGGCGAGACTGTATTGGCAGAAGCTGGCAGCAAACAGGCCGGCTGATGCGGACTGATCCTTTAACGCAACCCTACAACACATCAATAGGATCGGAGTGAATAAAATTGAAAACAGTAATGGGAATCATCAATCTCCAGGAAGATAATGGTATGATCCGTGAGCTCACAGAGCGCCGCGCCGTTGAGTCCCTGCCTTTTGCCGGCCGCTATCGCCTGATGGACTTCACGCTGTCGAGCATGGTCAATTCGGGCATCCAGAATGTGGGCGTCATGCTGCCGGCCAAGCCGCGTTCCGTTCTCGATCACCTGCGTTCCGGTAAGGATTGGGATCTGGCACGCCGTCACGATGGCCTGTTTTATCTGCCGTCGCCGCAGAGCGAGGAGATGAAACGCCAGGGAGATCTCAAGAACTTCTACTACAATCTCGATTTCTTCGAGCACAGTTCCCAGAAATACGTCCTGCTGACGGGCGGCAGCTTCGTCTACAACATGGATTTCAATGAACTCCTGCGCTTCCATCAGAATACGAACGCAGATATCACGATGGTCTATTACACCGCATCGCAGGAGTCCACCGGTCACAATGTGGTTATCGAGACGGCGGAGAACGGACTCGTCGAGGATATTGCGGAGAAACCGGCCGTCTATGATGGTTCCAAGGTCGCGATGAATGTTTTCCTGATGGAGAAACGCATCTTCGTCGAGATGATCCGCTACACATACGAGCATGGCGGGCAGGACCTGCTGCTCGACGGCATCATCCGCCGGGCCAAGGAGTACAACATCTATGGCTACGAGCACGATGGCTATGTGGCACATGTCGATTCCACGGCCTCGTTCTACAAGGCGAATATGGATGTGCTGAATCCTTCCACCTGGGAGGAGCTCTTCATGGGCGATAATTCGATTTACACGAAGGTCAAGGATGAGGTCCCGGTCCAGTACAAGGATTCGGCCGTGGTCAAGAATTCCCTGATCGCCAATGGCTGCATCATTCGCGGCGAGGTCGAGAACAGCATCCTGTTCCGCGGCGTCACCGTCGAGAAAGGAGTCAAGATCAAGAATTCGATCATCATGCAGAAATGCGATATCAAGGAAGACTCTCTGCTGGAGAACGTCATCTGCGATAAGAACGTGGTGATCACCAAAGAGAAGTGGCTCAAGGGCGCTCAGAATTATCCGCTCATCGTAACAAAGAATGTGGTGATTTAAGTTTGGACAAGCCGTTGTAAAGAAGGAAATCCTGTGCATCTGCCAGGGGCTGATTTACAGCGGCTTTTCTTATAGGATACCATAGCCAAGGGAGTGTTTTATTTGGCAAGAGAGAACAAAGAACAGAAACAGAAGAACCGTGAGTTCGAGCAGTTCAAAGAGAATCTGAAGCTGCGTTTCGTCAATACGGCCCATGTCATGTGGGGACGCGACATCAAGGAACTCACGGAGAATGAAGTATACCAGACGGTGGCTGCGACGGCCAAGCAGTACATCACCGACAACTGGATCAAGACGAACAAGACGTATGCAGAACGCCAGGAGAAGCAGGTGTACTACTTCTCCATCGAGTTCCTGCTCGGCCGCCTGCTCAAGTCGAACCTCATGAATCTCGGCATCGAGGAAGCCGTCAAGGAAGTGCTCGAGGATTTCCACCTGAGCCTTTCGGAGACGTTTGAGGAAGAGCCGGATGTTGGTCTCGGCAACGGCGGCCTCGGCCGTCTCGCCGCCTGCTTCATCGATTCCATGGCTGCGCATCGCCTGCCGGGTCACGGCTGCAGCATCCGCTATCAGTACGGCCTGTTCGAGCAGAAGATCGTTGACGGCAATCAGGTCGAGATCCCGGATAACTGGCTCAAGAACGGCTTTGCCTGGGAGTACCGCAAGCCGGATAAGGCCATCGATGTCAAATTCAACGGCAATGCCTACATGAAGAAGATGGAGGATGGCAGCCTCAAGCTCGTCTACGAGAATCCGATGACGGTCATGGCTGTGCCGTACGATGTGCCGATTGTCGGTTATCACAACAACACGGTCAACACGCTGCGCCTCTGGAATGCCGAGGTCAACCGCGACTTTTCCGATTACGGCATGCTGACGCAGGAACAGCTGCGTCAGAAGCAGGAATACCGCAATTTCGTCGAGAGCATCACGCAGTTCCTCTATCCGGATGACAGCACGTACGATGGCCGTCGCATGCGCCTCATACAGGAATACTTCCTCGTTTCGGCCGGCGTCCAGAGCATCGTCCGCCACTACAAGAAGACGGGCATGGATATCCATGAGTTCGGCCAGAAGATTGCCATCCACATCAACGATACGCATCCGGCACTCTGCGTCGCAGAGCTCATGCGCATCCTCGTCGATGAAGAGGACCTCGAGTGGAATGAGGCCTGGGCCATCACGAAGAACACGATTGCCTACACGAATCATACGATCATGCCGGAGGCCCTTGAGAAATGGCCGGTCGACATGTTCAAGCCGCTGTTGCCGCGCATCTACATGATCGTCGACGAGATCAACCGCCGCTGGCTCATCGATGTGCGTGACCGCTATCCGAACAATGAGGACAAGGTGCATGCCCTGTCCATCATCCAGGACAACATGGTCCATATGGCACGCCTGGCCATCGTCGGCGGCCACAGCGTCAACGGCGTGGCGAAGATTCATACGCAGATCCTCAAGGATACGACGCTGCATGATTTCTACGAATACAATCCGCGCATGTTCAATAACAAGACGAACGGCATTACGCACCGCCGCTGGCTCATGGGCGCGAACCCGGAGCTCGCGGATCTCATCGATGCGACCATCGGCAGCCGTCGCTGGCACCGCCATCCGGAACAGCTCGATCTCCTCAACGATGCCGTCGAGGATAAGCCGTTCCTCGAGAAGCTCAATGCCATCAAGCATCTGCGCAAGGAAGCGCTCGCGGCCTATGTCAAGAAACACAACGGTCTCGAGGTCGACCCGGACAGCATCTTCGATATCCAGGTCAAGCGCATCCATTCCTACAAGCGCCAGCTCATGAACATCATGCACATCATGTATCAGTATCATAAGCTCAAGACGGACCCGTCCTTCGACATGCTGCCGACGACGTATTTCTTCGGCGGCAAGGCGGCGCCGGGCTATTACATCGCCAAGGAAACGATCCGTCTCATCAATGCCGTGGCGGAGAAGATCAACAACGATGCGTCGATCCATGGCAAGATCAAGGTCGTCTTCATCGAGAACTTCGGCGTATCCATCGGCGAGATCGTCTATCCGGCAGCCGATGTCAGCGAGCAGATCTCGACGGCATCCAAGGAAGCTTCGGGCACGGGCAACATGAAGTTCATGATGAACGGTGCCATCACCCTTGGCACGCTCGACGGCGCCAATGTCGAGATCCGTGATGCCGTGGGCGGCGACGCGAACTGCGTCATTTTCGGTCTCAAGGCGGATGAGGTTCTCAACTATTACGCAACGGGTACGTATTCTGCCTGGAACGAATACAATACGAACGAGAATGTCCGTACGGTCATGAATCAGTTCACGGATGGCACGTATGGCAACTTCCAGTCGCTTTACGACTATCTGCTCAAGGACAACGATGAATTCTTTATCCTGAAGGATTTCAACGCCTATGCAGATGCTCATGTCGAAATCATGAACCGTTATCAGAAACGCTTCCAGTGGTTGCGTTCTTCTGCCATGAATATTGCGAACTCGGGCGGCTTCTCGTCCGACCGCACCATCGATGAATACGCGAAGGAAATCTGGCAGATCAAGCCGGTCATGATCCCGTAAGCTGTGAATCGCTAGAGCAGGAACTTGCTTAGGATTCCAAGGGGATACACAGAAAGGGGATTATTGTGAAAACATCGGATTTAAGCGAATTTGACCTCTACCTGTTCCATCAGGGAACCAATTACCATGCCTATGAGATGCTCGGCGCTCATTTCGTCGAACAGGACGGGCGCAAGGGCGTGCGTTTTGCCGTCTGGGCTCCGCATGCGAAATCCGTCAGCGTGGTGGGCGATTTCAATAGCTGGGATACCCGGGTCAATCCCATGACGAAGGCCCATGACGGCGAGATCTGGCAGGTATTCATTGAAGGCGTCGAGGAAGGCGCCGTCTACAAGTACGCCATCGAGCCGCAGTGGGGCGGCCCGCGCATCATGAAGGCCGACCCGTATGGCTTCTATGCGGAGAAGAAGCCGGAGACGGCTTCGCGCGTCTACGACCTCAGCCACTATACGTGGCATGATGCCGACTGGATTGAGCGCAAGAAAGGTGAATCGTCCTACGGCCGTCCGATGCTGACGTACGAGGTGCATGCGGGCTCCTGGCGCCGCACGGCCGATGGCGAATATCTCTCGTACCGCGATCTTGCCGATCAGCTCATCGATTACGTCAAGAAGATGAACTACACGCACATCGAGTTCATGCCGCTTTGTGAGCATCCGTTCGATGGTTCGTGGGGCTATCAGATCACGGGGTACTATGCCGTGACGAGCCGCTTCGGCACGCCGGATGATTTCCGTTATCTCGTCGACAAGGCCCATGAGAACGGCATCGCCATCATCATGGACTGGGTGCCGGGCCATTTCTGCAAGGATGAACAGGGCCTGCGCCACTTCGACGGCCAGACGCTCTATGAATCGGACAACGAGCAGCTCGCCGAAAACTGGGAGTGGGGCACGACGAATTTCGACTACGGCCGCACCGAGGTCCAGAGCTTCCTGATTTCCAATGCGATGTTCTGGTTTGAGGAGTACCATATCGACGGCCTGCGCATCGATGCCGTCGCCAACATGCTTTACCTCAACTACGGCCGCAAGGATGGCGAGTGGACGCCGAATAAATACGGCGATACGGGCAATCTCGAGGCCATGGATTTCCTCAAGAAGCTCAATGAGAACATCTTTAAGTACCATCCGCAGGCCCTGATGATCGCTGAGGAATCGACGGCCTGGCCGCTGATCTCGAAGCCGGTGTACATGGGCGGCATGGGCTTCAACTACAAGTGGAACATGGGCTGGATGAACGATATGCTGCGCTACATGTCGCTCGACCCGATTTACCGCAAGTGGAACCACGACAAGGTTACGTTCTCGTTCATGTATGCCTTCAGCGAGAATTTCGTGCTGCCGCTTTCGCATGATGAGGTCGTGCACGGCAAGTGCTCGCTGATCAGCAAGATGCCGGGCGACTACTGGCAGAAGTTTGCGGGACTGCGCACATTCTTCGCGTACTGGATCGCGCATCCCGGCAAGAAGCTGCTCTTCATGGGCGGCGAGTTCGGCCAGTTCATCGAGTGGAATTACGATGACAGCCTCGACTGGCATCTGCCGCAGCAGTACCCGATGCACAAGAAGATGCTTGAGTACAGCCGCGCGCTCAACAAATTCTACTGCGATCACAAGGCTCTCTGGGAAGTCGACTTCGACTGGAACGGCTTCCAGTGGATTGACTGCAACGACAGTGAGAACAGCATCGTATCCTTTATCCGCAAGGCGGATGATCCGTCGGATTACATCGTTGCCATCTGCAACTTCACGCCGGAGGTCCGCCATGGTTACCGCGTGGGCATGCCCGAAAAAGGCGCGTACCTGGAAGTCTTCAATTCGGATGACGAGGCCTTTGGCGGCAGCGGCGTGAAGAATGAGGGCGAGATCCTTACGGAAGATGTCAAGTGGCACGACCGCGACCAGTCTGTCGTGCTGACAATCCCGCCAATGGCCACCATCTATCTGCGTCATAAGGGACAGCTTGAGGGCAAGCGGTCTTTTGACGATGCTGCGGCGGTAAAGACGGAAGCCATCGGCCATGAAGAACAGGATTCCGCCGCTGGGGCGGAAGCCGCCGCAGTCCGCAAGACCACGCGCCGCAAGAGCACGGCCAAGAAGGCTGAGGAGACGACGGAGGCACCGAAGCGCCGCCGCGGCCGTCCGCGCATGACCGACGAGGAAAAGGCCGCAGCCAAGGCCAAGCGCGAGGCAGCCAAGGCTGCCAAGAAGGCCGCAGAAGGCGAGACGGAGGAGAAGCCGAAGGCGCGTCGCAAGCGCACGACGGCTGCCTCTTCCTCCGCGTCCACGACGCGGAAAACGACGGCGCGGAAGACGACGAAGTCGGCAAAATCCACGAAATCTGCCAAATCCACAACAGCAAAAAAGACGACCACCAGAAAGAAAACAGCCGCAACCAAAACCGCATCCAAGGAAGCTGCCGCTGGTGAAGCCTGATTAACAGCAATACAAGGAGGAACAATCGCATGAAAGTACTTTATGTTGCTTCAGAAGCGGTGCCATTTGTCAAGACGGGCGGCCTGGCTGATGTAGCCGGCTCTCTGCCGCAGGCATTGCGCGGCGAGGATGTCGATGTAAGGGTCATCCTGCCGAAATACGGCCAGATCCCGGAGAAATTCCGTCAGGAGATGAAACACATCTATGATGGAGAACTGCCGGTTTCCTGGCGCACGAAATACGTCGGACTCGACATGCTCGAATACAACGGCGTCACGTATTACTTTGTCGACAATGAAGAATATTTCAAGCGCGATGGCTTCTACGGTTACGGTGACGATGCCGAGCGCTTCTCGTTCTTCTGCCGCGCCGTGCTGAACCTGCTGCCGGCCATGGATTTTTGGCCGGATGTCATCCATACGAATGACTGGCACACGGGTCTTGTCAATGTCTTCCTGAAGCTTGAGCATCAGGGCGACGAGCGTTACGAGAAGATCCGCACGCTCTACACGATCCACAATCTCAAATACCAGGGCATCTTCCCGAAAGATGTCATGAGCGATGTTCTCGGACTCGACTGGAAGTATTTCAACAACGGCGACCTTGAGTTCTACGATGCCGTCAATTTCATGAAGGGTGGGCTCATCTACGCGGACTTCATCTCGACGGTCAGCAAGACGTATGCCAAGGAAATCCAGTATGAGTATTTTGGCGAGCATCTTGACGGCCTGCTGCGCAGCCGCAGTGATACGCTGTTCGGCATCACGAACGGCATCGACTACAATGTCTACAATCCCGCCACGGACACGAATCTCTTCGAGACGTATGATGTGGACACGCTTGACCGCAAGGCCGACAACAAGACGGAGCTCCAGAAGATGCTGGGCCTGCCGACGGGCCGCCGCATCCCGATGGTGGCCGTTGTTTCCCGCCTGGTCGCAGCCAAGGGCCTCGACCTCATCGTGCGCATGATGGACGAGATCCTGCAGCATGAGGATATCCAGTTCGTCGTGCTCGGCACGGGCGACAAGCCGTATGAAGACTGGTTCAAGGGCCTGGCATGGCGCTTCCCGAAGAAGGTCTCGGCCAACATCCGCTTCTCGAATCAGCTGGCACAGCGCATCTACGCGGCAGCGGACATCTTCCTGATGCCGTCGAACTATGAGCCGTGCGGCATCGGCCAGCTCATTGCACTGCGCTACGGCGCCGTACCGCTTGTCCGTGAGACGGGCGGCCTCAAGGATACGGTCATCCCGTACGACAAGTACACGAAGAAGGGCAATGGCTTCGTGTTCTCCGACTACAATGCTCATGAGATGATGTATGCCCTCAAGCGCGCCCTGAGTGCTTACGAGAATTACGGCGAGTGGGAGCAGATCGTGGAAAATGCGATGCACTCGGACTACAGCTGGAAAGAGTCGGCAAAGGAATACAAGCAGCTTTATGCAAAGCTGATAGAAAAATAAGCAAGGCAAGGGGAGGGGCGGCAGATTCTGCCGCCTTTCTTTCCGCAAGAAACAAAGGAAGGAAGGGAATATGAATGCTGGAGCAAAATCAAGTCCGACATGATTCCCAGAACATCGCCTATCGTTCACCAGTCGGTGCTGCGGAGGCGGGCAGCAAGGTCCGCATGGGAATCAGGCTGTGGACGAAGGAAGGGATCCGTCAGGTACTCCTGCGCTGCTGGCACGACCAGACCGGCGAAAAGCTAATCCCGATGACGACGAATGATGATCCGAATGCCGAACAGCATGATTATACGGGTACCTGCGTCATGCCGGAAAAGGGCGGCCTCATCTGGTATTATTTCATCATCGTCATGGAGGATGGAACCTGGTTCTATGGCAACAACCCCGAGCAGCTCGGCGGCGTCGGCATGGTCTACGACCACGTGCCGCCGTCGTTCCAGATCACGGTTTACAACAAGGGCGCGAAGACGCCGGACTGGTTCAAGCATGCCGTTATGTATCAGATTTTCCCCGACCGGTTCTGCCGCGAGGGCAATGAGATCATTGAGAAGAAGGGCGGCGTCATCCATACCTGCTGGCAGGATGATCCATGTTACTACAAGGATCCCGATACAAAGGAAATTGTCGCCTATGATTTCTTTGGCGGCAATCTCAAGGGCATTGAAAAGAAGCTCGATTACCTCAAGGATCTCGGCATTTCGGTTATTTACCTCAACCCGGTCTTTGAATCGGAGAGCAATCATCACTACGATACGGGCGATTATCATAAGATCGATCCCATCCTCGGCACGAATGAGGATTTCCATCATCTCGTGGCCGAGGCGAAGAAAAAAGGCATCCGCATCATCCTCGATGGTGTGTTCAGTCATACGGGCAGCAACAGCCGTTACTTCAACCGCAGTGGACAGTACAATACGATCGGTGCATTCCAGTCCCCGGATTCACCGTATTACGAATGGTACAATTTCCGCAATTTCCCCTATGAATACGACTGCTGGTGGAATTTTTCCACGCTGCCGAATGTGACAGAGACGACGCCGTCCTATATGGACTTCATCATCTACAAGCCGGACAGCGTCCTGCATCATTGGATGGGTGAGGGCATATCCGGCTGGCGCCTCGATGTCATCGATGAACTGCCGGCTGCCTTCTCGCAGGCCTTCTACGCTGAGCTCAAGAAAACGGACCCTGAGGCCGTGATGATCGGCGAGGTCTGGGAGGATGCTTCGCACAAGGTCGCCTACGGCGTGCCGCGCGAATATCTCTGCGGCCAGGAAATGGACTCGGCGATGAACTATCCGTTCCGCAAGATCCTCTTTGATTTCCTGCTCGGCCATGCCGACGGCATTGCCTGCCGTCGCCGCTTCGAAAGCCTGCGTGAGAATTACCCCAAAGAGAATTTCTACGCGATGATGAACCTCATCGGCAGCCACGATGTCGAGCGCGCGATGACGATCCTCGGCGAAGCGCCGTATTACGACAGCATGCCGGCCATCGAGCAGTCGCGCTTCCGCATGGACAGCGACCAGTACAATCTGGGACTGGCTCGTCTCCTGATGGCGGCACTCTGGCAGATGACGTATCCGGGCGTGCCCTGTGTCTACTACGGCGATGAGATTGCCATGCAGGGCTTCAAGGATCCGTATAACCGCCGTCCCTATGACTGGGAGCATGGCGATACGTATGTGCGCAGCTGGTACGAGCGCCTCATCCGCATGCGCAATGAACATGTAGCCCTGCAGACGGGCGAGCTTCTGCCTCTCTATGCGGATACTGATGTCATGGCATATGCCCGCCTGATCCGCGGCGGCCAGGATGTCTTCGGTGCGGAGGCCCCCAATGAAATCTTCATCGTGCTCTTCAACCGCAGCCGCAATGAGGAGAAGACCGTCACAATCAACGTGCAGGATTTTGCGAGCGGCACGTTTGCCGATGCCTTCCAGGAAAGCACGAAGTACGAGATCCAGGATGGCAAGCTCACGGTGAAGCTGCCGCCGCTCAAAGGCCAGCTGCTGTACCATGAGAAGCCAGTGCGTCATTACCCGCGCAAGGCCGGCGTCCTGCTGCATCCGAGTTCCCTGCCATCGAAGTACGGCATCGGTGACTTCGGCAAGGAAGCATATCGCTTTGTCGACTTCCTCAGGGCTGCCGGACAGAAGGTCTGGCAGGTTCTGCCGCTCGGACCGGTGGACTACGGTTATTCCCCTTACCAGTCCCCGTCCGCATTTGCCGGCAATCCGCTGCTCATCGATATCGATGAACTCGTCGAAGCCGGCTGGCTGACGCGCAAGGATGTCAAGCTCCCGTTTGTTGAAAAGGACGATACCGTTGAATTCGAGGCAGTCAAGACCTTCAAGACCCGCTGCTTCAAGCGTGCCCATGTGGAATTCCAGAAGGATGCGCATGCGCAGGCGGATTATCAGGCCTTCTGTGCAAAGGAAGCCTACTGGCTTGATGATTACGCGCTGTTCCAGGCTGCCAAGAAGGAATACCGCGGCGCCAGCTGGACGTCCTGGCCAGAGCCTGTCAAGCTGCGCAAGCCCGATGCCCTGAAGAATCTGCGCGACCGTCTGGCAGAAAATATTTCGCTGGAAAAATTCGTGCAGTACCTCTTTTATCGTCAGTGGCAGCGCCTGCATGAATACGCCAATGCTGCGGGCATCCAGATCATGGGTGATATGCCGATTTTCCTGTCGCAGGACAGTGCGGATGTCTGGGCCAACCAGTGCCTCTTTGATCTCAACTCCGACGGCACGCCGCATACGGTTGCCGGCGTACCGCCTGACTACTTCAGCGCGACCGGCCAGCTCTGGGGCAATCCGCAATATGACTGGCAGGCCATGAAGGCTGAGGATTACGCCTGGTGGAAGCGCCGCTTCCATAAGCTCTACGAACTCGTGGACATCGCGCGCATCGACCATTTCCGCGGCTTTGAATCGTATTGGGAAATCGACGGCAAGGCTAAGACGGCTATTAACGGCTGCTGGAAGCCGGGGCCGGGCAAGCCGTTCTTCGATACAATCATGAAGGAACTCGGCAACCTGCCCATCGTGGCGGAGGACCTCGGCATCATTACGCCGGAGGTTGAGAAGCTCCGCGACGACTGCAAGTTCCCGGGCATGAAGGTCCTGCAGTTCACGCTCCAGTTCAATGAATGCGGACGCCTCGGGACTGTGGCGCCGGAGAACAGCGTCGTCTATACGGGCACGCACGACAACAACACGATGCTCGGCTGGCTCAAGCACGATATCCCTGCTTCGCAGCGCGACGCCGTGGCTCATCTCGTGCACGCGGATGGCAAGCCGCTGCCAGAAGTCGTCCAGCAGCTCATCGCGTATGCCTATGCGTCGGATGCGCGTCTGGCCATCGTCCCGATGCAGGATATCCTGGCACTCGACAGCAACGCGCGCATGAATACGCCGGGCACGGCAGAAGGCAACTGGAAGTGGTGCCTGAAGCCCGATTACCTCATGGAGGTCGATGCCTCGCATCTGGCCAAACTCTGTCAAACATACAACCGCTGACCCCTTGAGCGTTTGTCTTTCTCTGAAGCTGCAGCATATATGTGCTGTGGCTTCTTTTTATTTTGAAATTGATTGACAGATGTTTAATGATGTAGTATGGTAAAGGCGTGATATTCTAAATAATATTTATGATAAGATATATTAACAAGAAAAATTATTAGCAGATAGATGCATTTATGGCTATGAGGTAGAAGCATGCAATATCATTATGAATTTGTCTGGGCGACGCTGGCCGTACTCGGAATCTTGTTTTTATTTTCATTTTTCAAGACTGTTCTGCCGATTCGCCGCAACGTGATGTTCCGCCGGCTGCTGGTGGCGGAGTTTTTTACGGTGGTATTCAACGTGCTTTCTTGTCAGCTCAATACGGCTTATGAGGGCATTCCCCTATGGCTGCTCAACACCTGTGATCTTGCGTTCTTTGTGGGATTCGTATGTCGGGATTTTGTTTTCTATTGTTACGTCGAGTCACTTGTGCAGGAGCGGTCACCGTCCATACGCATGCCGCGTTTCCTTGTCTGGACGGTCGTTGAGATCTCGCTGCTGCTTATTCTGACGTCGCCCTGGTCGGGGCTCGTTTATTCCATCAATGACAGCGGCTATCATATCGGGCGCTTTTACCGCCTCGTCCTCTACGCGAATTCTTATTCGTATCTGCTCTTTTCCATCTGTCTCATCCTGGCCGCCGTGGGACGCAAGGTACTGGGCAACACGGAGAAGCTGGCTCTGCTCGGCGGCTGTCTCATCCTGATCGTCGGGGATGTCGCGCGCATGGTGTATCCAATGTATCTCATCATGGATTCCTTCTACATGCTTTCGATTCTTGTCATGTATCTGGCCTTCCAGAACCCGGATCTTTATACGGAGCGCAAGACGGGCCTCCTGAATCAGTCAGCAGTGCTTTCGCTGTTGCAGGAATTCGGAAAGCACGGCGATTTTTCCGTGTTCGCGCTGGTCCTGGATGATTTTTCGGAGAACCGCAGGCTGTATGGCGTCCGCCAGATGGATGCGGGCCTGCGCATCATTGCGGAGTACCTGCGGACACGCCATCCGGATTGCTTTGTTGCCTATCTGGAGGAAGGCCGCTTCATCCTGATTGCCCGGCAGGTGCTGCCGTTTGACCAGATGTGCCGCGATTTCGACCAGCGGCTGCAGGAGCCCTGGCATGATCAGCATGTCAGCCTTTACCTCACGGCAAGCTATGTGGCTTTCCGCGGTCCGTTGATGGTCAGACGTCCGGAAAGCTTCCTGAACTACGTGGCGACGGCGCTGCAGATGGCCGAGCAGCAGAACCAGCTCGTCATCATCGATGAGCGCGAGCGTCAGAAGGCCGAGCATGATGCGAAAATCCGCGCTGCCGTGGACCGGGCGGTCAAGAACAATACGGTGGAGGTGTATTACCAGCCGTTATATGGCACGAAGGAGCAGCGCATCATCGGCGCGGAGGCGCTTTCCCGCATCGTCGACCCCGAGCTCGGCATGATTTCGCCCGGCGAATTCATCCAGGTCGCGGAGCGCAGCGGCAGCATCACGCAGCTTGGTGAGCAGGTCTTCGAGAAGGTCTGTGCATTCCTCGAGCAGCAAGATACGAAGGCACTTGGCATCGACAGGATCAATGTCAATCTTTCGCCTATCCAGTGCCGCGATGAACGCATGCCGGAACGTCTGGTCGCCATTGCCAGGCGCCATCATGTAGACTTCAGCCAGCTCAAGCTCGAAATCACGGAGTCGGCTCTGGCGGATCGTAATGTCCTGCAGGCTAACATGAAGCGGCTCGAGACTCATCATGCCGTCTTCTCACTCGATGATTTCGGCACGGGATATTCCAATCTCATGCGTGTCCTGCGCTTCCCGTTCAGCGATGTCAAGCTCGATATGACGTTCGTGCAGGCGTATTTCAGCCGCCATAACCGGCTGCTGCCGGCCATCATCGACGGGTTCCAGTCCTTCGGTGTCCAGATTACGGCCGAAGGCGTTGAGACGCAGGAGATGGCACGCGAGCTCACGCGGCTTGGCTGCGGCATCCTGCAGGGATATTACTTCTCAAAACCGCTTTCTGAAGCGGATTTCGTGGCCTATGTCGCACGTACGCGGCAGGATCCGGAACATACCATCCGCTTCTGAGCATGACTGCCTGATTTTTACATTATATTTCCATGAGAGAGGAACCGATGCGCGCTGCACGGTTCCTTTTTGTGTGATTCTGTGGTATGCTAGAAGTGTTGTTTTTTGACAAGAATTTTCGAGAACGAACATAGAAGGTGCTTTTTATGATTGACATGCCAGCGAACTGGATGGAGAAAATCCAGCATGTTGATTGGTCGAAAGTCAAGGCGGCGGTGGCCGATTACGGCCCGGTGCTTTCCGTGCTGCGCCAGACCTGGTCGAAGGAGTCCCTGCTCGAGATCAGTCAGGGCAAGCTCTTCGTGCCGGATGATGTCATCAATGACGCCATTGCGAAGCAGATGACGGATGATGGCGCGGTGACGGAAGTCACGATCAAGTCCCATGAGAACGGGCGCCTCGATATCACGGCCAACACGAAAAAAGTCGGTCCCGTCGAAGTGTCGGGGGAGATTAAGGAATTCGTGCATCAGGGTGACAGCTCGTATGCTGTTTACCGGGTACGCAGCAAGAATATCCCGAATCACGGGCTGATGTCCTGGGTGTTCTCGCGCATCTCCCTTTCCATGGCGGAGCGACTCGTCGGCCATATGGAGATGCCCGATAATCTGCCGGTCACCGTTCATCACAATACGGTCCGCGTGGATTACAGCAAGGCCCTGGCAGCCTCGGACTTCGGCAAGACGGAGTATCAGGGGCACCGGCTGATCGATATGATCGAGATCGAGGGAGCCACGCCGAAAGAGGGCGGCGTGGAATTCGATACGAAACTCAATGTGCCCGATGATGTCAAGCAGGCGCTGCTTGCCGTGCTGACTTCGGATACCAGCACGTCTGGTGAGGATGGGGCTGACAGCACGTCAGAAACGGATGCATCTGCCCAGTGAGGCGGATGAAGAAAGATGAGTTTCGCAAGATAGAGATATGCAGAGAGAAAAAGAGAAGGGAGCGATTCTTTGAGCAAGCGCATCATCATGCTCATGGCTGTCCTGTGCACACTGCTGATGGCCGTGCCAACGGTTTCGGCGCACCACAAGACAGAGAATAAAGTAGAGAAGATCCTTTATATTCCGCACGACAACCGGCCAATCTCGGATAAGCAGACGGCGGAGGTCGTCGAGAAGTTGGGCTATGAGGTGGTCGTGCCGCCCGATGATATGCTCGGCAGCCGTGATGATCTCGGCAAGCCGGATGAGCTCTGGAACTGGCTGCAGCAAAATGCCCAGGATGCCGATGCCGCAGTCATTTCGTCGGACTCCATGCTGTACGGCAGCCTCGTGGGCTCGCGCAAGCATGAGTATTCCAAGAATGAGGTGCTGGCGCGCGCCGACCGCTTCAAGTCGTTCCGCAAGGAACATCCGAAGATGCAGCTCTACGTGTTCGGTTCCATCATGCGCACGCCGCGCACGGGCGAGGCTTCGGGTCATGAAGAACCGGGCTATTACCGCAACTACGGCTCCGATATTTTCCGCTACACGGTCCTCAAGGACAAAGAGGAGATGGAGGGGCTGACGCGCCGCGAAAAGAAGGAATATGAGTTCCTCGGACGACTGATTCCCAAGAAATCCCTGGCCGACTGGATGGGACGCCGCGAGAAGAATTTCGCCGCCAATGAGAAGATGATTCAGCTTACGCGCGACAATGCCTTCAATTATTTTGTGCTCGGACGCGATGACAATGCGCCGTATTCCCAAACGCATCTTGAGAGCCGCCATCTGTCGGCTGAGGGCAAGGATCTCGGCAAGACGCGTTTCCAGGCCATGGCTGGCATCGATGAGATCGGCATGCTGATGCTGACGCGTGCCGTCAACGATATCCGCCGTGACGTGCCGTTCGTTTTTGTCCGCTATAACTGGGGCCGCGGCGAATTCACCGTGCCGTCGTATTCCGACGAGAAGATTGGTGACTCCATCGCTTCGGCCATCACGGCCGCCGGCGGCATGCAGGTCAAATCGCCGGAGAAGGCCGATCTCGTCCTCACGGTCAACACGAATCCGAATGGCAGGACTGGTGAGGCCAATGACCGCGACAACGACGGTACGCCGCGCGAGGGCACGAAGTATTTTGCTGATATCGTCAGCGATTACGTCGCGAAGGGGTATCCGGTCGGCGTGGCCGATATCGCCTATGCGAACGGTTCGGACAATGCCCTGATGAATGAGCTGCGCGACCGCGGCCTGCTCTTCAAGATCCGCGCCTATGCCGGCTGGAATACGCCGACGAACAGCACGGGCTTCGTCATCGGCGAGGGCATGCTCACGCGTCACATGAAGGACGATGCCGTCGATCAGCTGCTCATTACGCGCTATCTGGACGACTGGGCGTATCAGGCCAATGTCCGCAACATCATTGCCCGTCAGCTGACGTGGCTGCGCGGCGACGGTGTTTACGGCAGCCTGGATTCCAAGGTGGACGCCGTTTCGCGCCGCTCTTCGCGCATGATGACGCGCTTTGTCGAAGACAATCTGCCGCCGTTTGATTCGCTGGCCGAGATTGACGTGCGTTTCCCCTGGAACCGCATGTTTGAGGCGGATATCCAGCATTCTGCGAAGCAGGAAGTCAATTATTTCGCGCGTTGAGCCACTTTCTTGCATGATCAAAAGCAGTCAGAGATTTGTCTCTGGCTGTTTTTTCATGGAATGACGATAAATTTTTTGTCAAGACAGGAAAATGCCTTCATGCATTCGAATTAAAAAATAGTATTTTCCATATCCATATCATCGCAATCGTCGCATCAACCTCAGCGATTTTGTCCATAGAGAAGGAGTTGTGCTCAGGATGGACACAGAACCGTTACAGAAAAAACTGCATCAGTATTATGACCAGCTGGCCGGAGGGCTCTGTCTCCTGCGTCAGGACCGCGATGAGCAGATTCTCTTTGTCAACTCGGAGATTCTCGCCCTTTATCAGTGTGCGAATGAAGAGGAATTTTATTACATGACGGGCGGCAAATTCTCGGGCATGATGGAGCGCGAGGATTATGTGCCGCTGCGCACGAGAATGAACAGCCGCCACGGCGACCAGTCATCTTCCTATGCGTATCTGACCTTCCGCTATTATACACTCAAGGGACAAAGCCGCTATGTGGAAGGCTGCTGCCGGGAAGCGGAATTCCCGGAAATCGGCAAGGTCTGGCTCGTAAACATCCTCAATCGCGAGGGCAGGGAGCTCGATGGCGAGCTTGATTCGGTGACGGGGCTCCTCAACATGCATGCTTTTTATCAGCGGATACAGGAATTGGCCGGAAGCAGTGCGGGGCCGTATCCTGCTTATGCTTCTGTCTACCTGAATCTGACGAATTTCAAGCTTTTCAATGAGATGCATGGCATTTATGAAGGCGATCGTCTGCTCAAATCCATTGCAGGACTGCTCAGGACGGAGTTCGCTTCATCCTGCCTGAGCCGTCTTTCCGGGGATAATTTTGCCCTGTTTGCACCGCAGGAAGGACTCGAAAAAAAGATAGAAGATCTTTGTCATAAGGCGGATCATCTGATTCATAATCCGAGCATTGTGATGAAGGCAGGGATCTGTCTGTTCATGGGAGAGGAGGCCCTGCCGTCACTGGCCAGCACGTCCTTCGACATGGCCAAGCTGGCCTGTGACAGCATCAAGCGGGATGCGACGCGCTGCTGTGCCGTCTACCATGAGGACATGCGCCGGGAGGTCATGGACCGGGCCTATATCATCGATAATCTCGACCGGGCAATACGGGACGGCCATATCAAGGTTTATCTGCAGCCCGTCGTGCGCGCGCTGACGGGCGAGCTGTGCGGCTATGAGGCACTCGCGCGCTGGGAGTCGCCGGGCCGGGGCGTGTTCTCGCCGGGCTTGTTCATCCCCGTACTCGAGGATACGCGTCTCATCTACAAGCTCGATACGTATATGCTGCAGGAGGTGGGGCGCCTGCTGCGCTATCAGCTTCAGAACAATCTGCCCATGGTACCGGTTTCCGTCAATTTGTCGCGCTATGATTTTCTCTTGATGGATCCGCTGTCTGTCGTGGAGGAGGTCGTCGCTCGCTTCCACATCCCGCGGTATTATCTCAGGCTGGAGGTCACGGAATCAGCCCTTGTCCAGGAACACGATGTTCTCGTGAAGAAACTCCGTCAGTTCCGGGAAGCGGGCTATCAGGTCTGGCTCGATGATTTCGGCAGTGCGTATTCTTCGCTCAATGTTCTGCAGAAGTATCATTTCGATGAACTCAAGATCGATCAGGGACTGCTGCGCGATTTCACTGAGGAGAGCCGGAAAATCATCCGTTCCATTGTGCTGATGGCCAAGACGCTCGGCATCCATGTGCTGGCGGAAGGGGCAGAAACCAGGGAACAGGTCGAATTCCTGCGGGAAATTGGCTGTGAGAAAATCCAGGGCTTCTATTACGGGCGCCCGCTGCCCTATGAAGCCTGCGCCGAGCATTGCCGCCGCTTCCCGCTCAAGGCAGAAACCATTGAGGAGGAGCGGGCCTACGATGTACTGGGCATGGTCAACCTCATCACGGATATGCCCGTGGCACTCTTCTGCTACGATGGCAGGCAGGTTGTCGTCCTGAGCGAGAACGAGGCATACCGGAACGTCGTCCGGGCGACCATGGGCAAAGGGGAACACGATGCACATGAGCGGCTGACGGTGGGCAGTCCGTTCTGGAAGAAGTATCAGGCATTTCTGAGCAAGGTTGCGGCCAGCGGGAAGGAAGAGAACATGACGTACGTGGATAACGGCCAGTATTTCAAGATCCGCGTCCGGAAGGTCGCATCCCTTGGCGATACGATCCTCTGCCGCGCGCATATCTACAACATCACGTACGATCAGGATATGACGTCGTTCCGCCAGTACGATGACATTTTCCGGAATCTGATGCTCATTTACGATGGCGTTTATTTCTTTGATATGGCCCGCGGTGAGCTGCAGGTAATCGAGAGCATGAATTCCCTGATGCATGCGGGCCAGCGCATCAAGGCCATCCCGAGAATCGTGCAGCGCTATGCGAATTATTACGTGCATCCGGAGGACCGCGCCCGGTTCCTGGACTTCCTGGAGCCGCATTCCCTTTTGCGGCGGGCCAGCCATTCGGGACGCTCGGAGGTCATCGGGATGTTCCGGATCCGCGAAGCCGATGGCAGCTACAAGTGGATGGTCTTTGACGCCGTGGCCGTTCATCTGCGGGGGACGCACGATATCCTGCTCTGTGTGCGGGATGACATCTGGGGACGCCAGGAGGATCTTCGTGATCTGCTGCCGAAGTTCGTGCATTCTCAGGGGCTGACGGTGTGTGAGGAACAGCCGGCACCGGCAGAGCTGCCGGCCCTCTGGCAGTCTGTCATGGATTTTGCACCGGACCCCATTTTCTGGAAGGATGAGCAGCGCCGTTACCTTGGCGTCAATCAGGCATTTCTTTCGTATTTCGGACTTCGGGATGCGGCGGAAATCATCGGCAGGAGGGATGAGGATTTTGGCTGGGATATGCGGCCCGATGAGATCGTGGCGGCTGACTGCAGGATTCTGCAGCAGGGTGCCTCCTATCACCGCCTGCTGACGACTTCGCTTTTCAAGGGAGTGCCGCGCCGCATTGCCGTGACGGGGTTTCCGCTTTACACCGGGCGGAAGATCACCGGCATCATCGGCTATTTCACGGATTGCAGCAATTCCAGCCGCGACCAGGAGGAGAAGAAGCTGGGCATCCTGGACCGCGATACTGGTCTCTTCGGTTTTCGCGGCATGCTGATGACCGGACTGGAATACGAGGACCGCTATCGCCAGTTCGGCGCGGAGTACACGGCCTGCCTGCTGCATGTGCCTGAGATGAACTGGATTGTCAAGCACTACGGGCATGCTGTCCGGCGCAAGGCCCTGCAGGCTGTGCGCGACTGCATCCTGCGCTGCAATCCGCTGTCGGGCATCGTCACGCATGTGGGCAACGGTTTTTTCTGCTGCTTTGGGCGGTCGCTGTACGTCAAGAATCTCGAACAGCGCATGGAGAAGCTGGCACAAAGCATTCATGCGCTTACGACCCTGGATGGCCACAGCTGCACGCTTTCGCTGTGCTGGTCACAGGTGCGGTCGGCGGAGACACAGGATTTTGATGAACTTTTGATGCTGCTCTCCGATCGCCTGCACGATCAGGAGCAGCAATGCCGGGGCGGTGGCACTGGCATGAAGAATCCAGTCGTCTTTGAACGGGAGAAGTTTGATGATTGGCAGGAGCGCGTCTTCATGGCGGACATCGAGACGTATGACCTGCTCTACATCAATCAGGCCATGCGCAAGGCACTCGATCTGCCGGACGACTATCCGCTTGACGGTAAGAAGTGCTATGAGGTGATGATGGGCAGCAATGCACCATGTCACGCCTGTACGAATCACCTGCTCTGCCGGCAGAAGATCTACACATGGACGCATTCCTTCAGCCATAGGGGCAGCATGGTCCTGCAGCACGATACCCTCGTGCCCTGGCAGGGGCGCAATGTGCGCTTCTCAGCATCGGCGGATCTCCATCAGTACCTGGATTACGAAACGGAGAAGAAAAACATGCTGCTGCGCGAGGAGGTCATCAATGACATCATTGCTCTCGGCATGAAGGAACGCAATCCCGAGGAGGGCATCCGCAAGATGCTGGCCAAGATCGGCGAGACGCTGCAGGCGGAGCGCGTGCTGATCTTTGAGGAACACGACGGTGCCACGGTCAGCGGGACGTACGAATGGCGCCGGGATGCGCTGCCATCCCTGCTCGCCAACCTCCAAGATATTCCGCGCGCTCAGCTGCGGCCGCTGTATGAGCATTTTGAGCATAACCACATGCTGATCCTCAACGATACGGCTCCGTTCCTGCAGCGCCATCCGGGACTCCACCCGATGCTGCACAGTGTCCGCAGCCTTGTTTCCGGCCATCTGATTCAGTCGGGCCGTTCCCTGGGCTTTACCGAGGTGGTCAATCCGGCTTCAGCATCCTTTTCTTCTGCGACGTTCCTGCTGAGTTCGTTGACGAGCTTCCTCGCCATCATGCTGCGCAACCGCGATACGATCAAGCGACTCGAAGAGCTTGGCACTGTCGATCAGCTGACTGGTGTGCGCAACCGCCGGGCGCTGCTTTCGTACATCCATGGTCTGCCGGCGGGCTTCCAGTTCGCGTTTATCTTCGGCGATATCAACGGTCTCAAGGAAGAAAATGATACGAAGGGGCATGAAGCAGGGGACCGCCTGATCCGCCGGTCAGCAGCGGTGCTCGCGGAGGTGTCCGGCGCAGACCACGTATTCCGCATGGGCGGAGATGAGTTCCTGCTCATCGTCCCTCATGTCAGTGAAAAACAGGCCTCGTGCATCCTGCGCGACATCCGCCGCCGGTATGATGCGGAAGGTATCAGCATTGCGCTGGGCTGCGTCGTCCGTACCTCGCCCTTTGACGATATCGACAGCATCATCTCGGAGACGGACCGCAGGATGTATCAGAACAAAACCATCATGCACAGCCAGCGCGGCATGCCCGCGCGCGTCAGCACATGATGGTTTTCGATTGATGTTCAGTTGTTGTACGGATTGCCGCGCATTCCCTGTTCAGCGGCAGTGTGCCAGGGTGAGCGGGACATTTCGCTCGCGCATTTCCTCCTGCTCGCCGGAGCTGAGTCCGTCATCGGTGTAGACCATGGCGATGTCCGTGTACGATACGAGCGGGATGCGGCCTGTCTGATGGAATTTTGCTGCTTCCGTCAGGATGATGATGTTTCGGGCGTGGGCGGCCATGGCCTGCGTCGCTTCGGCACGGGCCGCGTCGTTTGTCATGAATCCCGTGTCGTCACGTCCGTCCGTGCCGATGAAGATCTTGTCGACCTTGAGCCCTTCGACGCAGCGCCGGAGCATGGGGCCGACGACGACCTGGGAATCGTGCTGGTATTCGCCGCCGAGCAGGATGATGTGAGCGTTGTTCTGACGCCGGATATAAGCGGCGATGAAGGCGGAATTGGTGATGATCGTGATGTGCCGGTGCGTCTTGACGAGCTCTTCGGCGAGCAGGGAGCAGCAGCCGCCCGATTCGATCATGACGGTTTCGCCGTCGCAGACGGAGGCAGCTGCCAGGCGGGCTATGGCAGCCTTGTGCTCGTGGTTGAAGGACAGGTGATTGGCGACATCGGCGCTTTCGAGCAGGACGGCATAG
This sequence comes from Veillonellaceae bacterium SB90, assembly GCA_902364065.1. GTDB lineage: Bacteria > Bacillota > Negativicutes > Selenomonadales > Selenomonadaceae > Mitsuokella. The sequence goes on along the minus strand of CABJCJ010000015.1, from coordinate 15,592 downwards.
CCGTGTTCGCGCCGCAGGTATCCCTGATGTGCAAGGCGGTTGAGATCCTTGCGGATCGTGACTTCTGAGACGGCGAGCGCCTCGGAGAGTTCGGTGACCGTGATGCGTTTTTTCTGGCCGATGAGATTTAAGAGTTCCTTGTGACGTGCGAATAAATCCATATGCCCCATCCTTTCCATCCGTAGTTCTGTCTTTATTATACCATGCCGGCCGCTCTGACAGGAAAAGCCGTTGTCCCAGCATGATGATGCTGCGACAACGGCTTTTTGATGCATGAATCCAGGATGATCAGGCATTTTCCTTGCGGAACTTGTCCATGAACTCGGCAAGGGCGACGGCACCCTCATACGGCATCGCGTTGTAGATGGAGGCGCGCATGCCGCCGACGCTGCGGTGGCCCTTGACGCCGCTGAGCTTGTGTGTCAGCGCCTCGGCGACGAATTTCTTCTCGAGTTCTTCGCTCGGCAGACGGAACGTGACGTTCATAAAGGAACGGCTTTCCTTCTCGGCATGGCCACGGTAGAAGCCGTTGGAATTATCGATGGCATCATAGACGACCTTGGCCTTGCGCTCGTTGCGGCGTGCCATCTCTTCGAGGCCGCCCTGTGCCTTGATCCAGGCAGCGACCTTGCCGACCATGTAGATGCAGAAAGCCGGCGGCGTGTTATAGAGGGAGTCCTTCTTGTAGAACGTGTCATAGCGGAACATCGTCGGCAGGGCCTCCGGACTCTTCTCGAGCAGGCTCTTCCTGGCGACGACGAGCACAACACCAGCCGGGCCGAGGTTCTTCTGGACGCCGGCATAGATGAAATCGAACTTGTGGAAGTCCATCGGGCGCGAGAGCATATCCGAGGACATGTCGGCAAAGAGCGGTACACCGTTTGTCTCCGGGACGTAGTGGTACTCCGTGCCGTAGATGGTGTTGTTGTAGCAGAGGTGGACGTAGGCAGCCTGTGGATCGATCTTGAGCTCTTCCTGCGTCGGGATGTGCTTGTAACCGCCTTCCTTGCTGGAAGCTGCAATCGTGCCGATGCCGAGGTGCTCTGCTTCTTTATAGGCCTTTTCGGCGAAGCTGCCGGAGAGGACGTAGGCACCCGGGTGTTCCTTCGTGGCGTAGTTCAGCGGGATCATGGCAAACTGCTGGCTGGCACCGCCCTGACAGAACAGGACCTCGTAATCATCGCCGAGCCCCATGAGTTCCTTGATGTCCTGTTTGGCCTTTTCGTGTACGGCTGCGTACTGCGGGGCACGATGGCTGATCTCGAGGATCGACATGCCGCTGTGGTTGAAGTTCAGGAATTCCGCCTGTGCTTCCTTGAGGACTTCGAGCGGCAGGGTAGCCGGGCCGGGGTTAAAATTGTAAACGCGATCTGCTTCCATGGGATAACCTCCTGTTCGTACTGTTGACATGAAAAACATGCCATTATGTGACTTGTTTCACTTGTGTCCGAGTGGATGTCCGTATGATGTGGACACGCGGCGTTTTGTTATATTCTAACGCGAAAAAAACAGAAAAGCAAGCGGAAAAATTAAACATGTTTTTTGTGAGAACACACTTGACGGCTGAAAATGGATGATTTATAATACACGTATGCACATAAATAGGCAACGCGAGGAAGAGGAAGCCGAAGGGTGATTCCTGAAAGAGAGCCGGCGGCTGGTGTGAGCTGGCAGGGATTCCGGAGGTTCCGCCTTGGAGCGGCTGATGAAAGTCAGACGGTTGCGCCCGATATCGCGCCGAGAGAGATGCCTCTGGCATCACTTGGGTGGCACCACGGAACAGAGCGTTTCGTCCCAATTGCGGGACGAAGCGTTTTTTTGTTGGCTCAGTTCCAGGCGGTGCCGCGTGCAGCGTAGAATGCGCAGGATCTGTTTGTGGAATAGGATAAAGAGGAGCGAGCAAGATGAAGGTTTTAGCAGCAGATGGTATTTCGCCGAAAGGCATTGAGCTTTTGCAGAAGGAATTTGAGGTTGTCGTCAAGGATAAACTGCCGGCAGAGGAGCTCCTGGAGATCATCCCGGATTTTGATGCACTCATCGTGCGTTCGGCATCGAAGGTTACGGCTGAGGTCATCGCCCGTGCAACGAAGCTCAAGATCATCGGCCGTGCCGGCGTCGGCGTCGACAACATCGATATCCCGGCCGCCACGGCCAAGGGCATTATCGTCATCAATTCTCCGGGCGGCAACACCATCGCTGCCACGGAGCACACGATGGCCATGATGCTCGCGATGTCCCGCAACATCCCGATTGCCAACGAGACGATGCACAAGGGCGAGTGGAACCGCAAGAAATACGTCGGCGTCGAACTGCGCGGCAAGACGCTCGGTGTCATCGGCATGGGCCGCATCGGTTCCGGCGTGGCCAAGCGCGCGATGGCCTTTGATATGAACGTCATCGCCTACGATCCTTATATTAATGAAGAGCGTGCGCAGGCCCTCGGCGTCAAAGTCGCGACGTTCGATGAGGTCATCGAGAACGCGGACTTCATCACGGTGCATATGCCGCTGACGAAGGACACGAAGGGCATGATCGCCATGGATCAGATGAAGAAGATGAAGAAGGGCGTGCGCCTCATCAACTGTGCACGCGGCGGTATCATCGACGAGGCTGATCTCGCGGAGGCGCTCAAGCAGGGCATCGTCACGGCTGCGGCCATCGATGTTTACACGAGTGAGCCGCCGGCTGAGAAGGGCAATCCGCTGCTCACGGCTCCGAATATCGTATTGACACCGCATCTCGGCGCTTCGACGGTTGAGGCACAGATCGGCGTCTCGGTCGATGTGGCCAAGGGCATCATCGCCGCGCTTCACGGTGAGCCGGTGGCGACGGCTGTCAACATGGCGCCGGTTTCCCCGCAGGTCATGCGCGTCATCGCGCCGTATCTCACGCTGGCAGAGCGCCTCGGCGGTACCGTGGTTGGCCTGGCGGAAGGCCCCATCGAGAAGGTCGAAGTCACGTACAATGGTGAGATCACGGAAGTCAACACGGGCCTCCTGACGACGGCCGTCATCAAGGGCATCCTGAATCCGGTCATGGAGAACGAGGTCAATTACGTCAATGCACCGGGCCTTGCCAAGGAACGCGGCATCAAGGTTTCCGAGCGCAAGGAGAAGGAAGCCGAGGCCGATAACTTCACGAATCTCATCACGGTCACGGTGCAGGCCGGCGGCCGCGAGCTTTCCGTACAGGGCACGCTGTTTGGCAAGAAGGGCCGCATCGTCCGCATCAACAATTTCCGCGTCGATGTCGATCCGCATGCTCGCATCCTCGTCTGCCCGCACATCAACCGCCCGGGCGTCATCGGCACGGTCGGCACGCTGCTCGGCGGCAATGGCGTCAATATCTCGGCCATGCAGGTCGGCACGACAGAGGAAGAGGGCAAGAACCTCATGGTGCTCACGGTCGACAACGATATCCCGCCCGCACTCCTCGAGACGGTCAAGGCACTAGACGGGATCTTCGATGCCAAACTCGTCAATTTCTATGCCATCTGACGTCGCACGATACTGCGCGTAATATTATTGGAAAGAAACAATCATTTTGGGGACAGGCAGCGTTCTTCTGCCTGTCCCCTTTTTGACTGCCTGTACGTATTTTGTATACAGGTTATAAAAAATCGCGCAATTCAATAAACATAGTTACAAGTATACATGCATACAACTTGCTTTACATGTAAACATGTGCTACTATATATCCATGGATGGAGGAATGACGTATGTATACAAAAGATATGCTTGTAACAAAAATTAAAATGATTGCACTCAGCAAGATTCGCGGAATCGAGGATTCCGTCATGAGCAATCCCATGGTTTACCGTCGGGATACGCGTGCGTACTGCGAAGCGATGTACGATGTGATCAGCAACATGTCTTTTGCCCAGCTCAAACGCATCGTCATCCCGATTTATGAGAATTATGCCGAGATGGGCATGGCTGACGACGGCTATGTGGCCGATTCGCTCATGATGATTGCCCTGGCACTCTATCAGAATGAGATTGGTGAAGAAAACATCTACGACCAAGGGTGGACGAGCTATGTCGAGGACTTTTTCCGCCTCGCAACTGCCTGATGGTCGGATACACATTCATACCTTTGAAAATCTCCCGCGAGGGAGATTTTTTTGTTGGCTGGAATGACGCTTTCTATAACAAAAATAAAATAATCTTGCGATAAATCGACAGTCAAGGTATAGTAGTGGTATACACGCAAATGGAAAGGGATGATTTTTCGGTTAGGAGGCGATCTTGTGCCGATGTATCGGAAATCCATGCTGGTGCTGCTGGTGCTCGCAGCAGCTGTGATCGGCGGTATCTTTTACGGTCTGCATGCACAGGAGCAGGCGGTGCCGCTCGATGCGGCCGGTGAGCAGCAGGCATCGCCCGCTGCCAGCAGGGCAGAGACAGCGGAGGTCACCGTCTATGTGACGGGGGCCGTGCAAAAACCGGGCCTTGTGACGGTCCCTGAAGGAACGCGCATCGCAGCAGCCGTTGAGGCCTGCGGCGGCCTGCTGCCCACGGCAGCCAGTGAGAGTATCAATCTCGCGCAGGTGCTGAAGGATGGTCAGCAGATCACGGTGCCGGAACGTCAGCAGCTGGCGGCACAGGCTGTTTCAGGAGCCGCTTCGGGAGCTGCACCGGGGGCTGCCCAGGCGAAGGCTGCAGCTGCGGGCGGAGCCGCTTCGTCCGGACTCGTCAATATCAATACGGCGGACGAGAAGCTTCTCGACACACTGCCTGGCATCGGCCCGGCCATGGCGAAGCGGATCATCGAGTACCGTGAGACACAGGGCCCGTTTACGGCCATCGAAGAGCTGAAGCGGGTGAAGGGCATCGGCGAGGCAAAGTTTGCCAAGCTCAAGGATAAGGTCTGCATTTAAGGAACATTCCTTGCGTTTCAATACGGAGGCTGCTATGCGTTATGGACAACATCCGGAACGGTTCTTTGTTTCCCTGCTTTTTGCGCTGGCGCTCGGCATCCTGGCAGGACTTGCCTTCCTGCCGGAACTGCAGGGATGGCCGGGGTCCCTCTGGTTCATGGTCCTGCTCGGCAGTCTGCTGCTGACTGCTCTTGCCGTCTGGCGGCAGCCGGCGCTTGCCTGGCCCTGCTTTGTGCTGCTTTTTTTCCTGCTCGGTGCAGGGCGGCTGCAGCAGGCTGTGAGCCTGCATGCGGATGATATTTCCCGCTTTGCCGGCAGTACGGTAAGCGTAGCGGGACGACTGACCGGCGAGATGCAGGCCGTGCAGGACACGACGGGCTTTCGCGTCTCGTATCCGCTCGCTGTCACAGGGGTGCGTCATGGCCGTGGCAAGTGGGAACAGGCGTCCGGCGGCGTCGTGCTTTACGGCCATACAGCCACGCGTGAGGAGGCGGAGGCGCGCATCGGCGATCTCGTGCAGTCCGCCGGAGAACTGCGGCTCATACACGGCTATCAGAATCCGGGTCAGATCGATACGGCTCTGCTGCGCCGGGAGGAGGGCATCACGGCCAATGTCTTTGCCGGCAAGAACAAGATCGTGGTCAAGGCTGAGGAGGCCGCGCCTCTGCTGCGCCTTGCCGCCGGGGTGCGGCAGCATTACCGTGAGGCGATGCAGCAGGTCATGCCGCCGCAGGATGCAGCGGCCATCTTTGCCCTGCTGTTCGGCGGCTATGACGGGCTTGACCCGGAGCTCGTGGAATCGTTTACGATAACGGGGCTCATCCACATCCTGTCTGTTTCGGGGTCTCACATCAGCCTCGTGGCTGCGGCCATTGCCGGCATCTGCCTGCTGCTGCGCCTGCCGATGGCATGTTCTGCCGTCCTCGTCACGGCGGCCATTGCTTTTTATCCACTGCTGGCTGGCTTTGTGCCGCCCGTCGTGCGTGCGGCGGTCATGGGCGGGCTGACTTTTCTGGCCCTGGCGCTGGGGCGTGAGCGGGATTCCCGTCACATTCTCCTCCTGACGGGCATGGCCATGCTGCTGTATTCGCCGCTGCTGCTTTTTCACATTAGCTTTGAATTGTCGTTCCTGGCGACAGCCGGGCTTTTGTACCTGGCTCCCGTTTTCCACCGGTGGCTGCGGGCCCGCCGGGTACCTGCGGCCATCTCGCTTGGTCTTTCCATCACGCTGGCTGCGCAGCTGGCGACGCTGCCCGTACTGGCCTGGTATTTCCAGCGCGTGTCCATCGTGGCACTGCTGGCCAATCTTGTGGTCACACCGCTGCTCGACGTGCTGATCCTCCTGGGGCTGTTGTCCGGGTTCGTGGCCCTGCTGCTGCCGACTGCCGGCGGGATGCTTTTCGGCGGCTGCAGCTTGCTGCTGGGCCTTGCTTCTGAGATGACGCGCTGGCTGGCTGCGCTGCCCTTCAGCGTGGCGGTGGTCCCGGCCTTTCCCTTCTGGGCCGTCCTGCTTTTTTATCTGCTCCTGTTTTTGCCGGCCCTGCCAGCTGAATGGCGGGGGCAGCTGGCGGCGTTTCTGCGCCGTGAGTCCCTGGCTGCAGGCCTTTTCCTGCTGGGGCTTGGCACTTTCCTGGCAATCGGTCATTGTATGGCATCCAGGGAGCTTACGGTGCATTTCATCGATGCCGGACAGGGCGATGCTGCACTTGTCATGACGCCTTCTGGAAAGGCTGTCCTCTTTGATGCCGGCGGCAGGCGTACGGGAAATTTCGACATCGGCGAGCGTGTCACGCTGCCTTATCTGCGTCACTATGGCGTGCGCCGCCTTGAGGCTGTGTTCCTGACGCACGCTCATGAGGACCACGCACAGGGCTGCGGAGCCATCCTGCAAAGTCTGCCCGTCGGCATGGTCTACACGGCTGGCGAGGGGCGGGAGGTCTATGCGAGGAGCATGCGGCTGGGCGACAACGATTCCGTGCTCGGCAAACTGAAGCCAGTAACAAGTGGGCAGAGCTTTGAGGTCGACGGGCTCACAATCGAGGTACTGCATGCGCCTCAGGCCGCGGAGGAAGGGGATAAGCGCGGCAATGAAGCCTCGAATGTCTACCGCCTGCGCTATGGCGATGCGAGTTTCCTGATTACGGGCGATTTGACGGCAGAAGGCGAGGCCGGTCTCCTCGCGTGCGGTGCCGATGTACGGGCGACCGTGCTGAAGGTCGCCCATCACGGCTCGCGGACCTCTACCTCAGAGGCATTCCTGCAGGCGGCGCATCCTGCTTATGGCGTCATCTGCGCCGGGCGCGACAACAGTTTCGGCCATCCGCATGCGGAGGTCGTGGCACGCCTGCAGCAGCACGAGGTCAAAATCCTGCGGACGGACCGCGACGGTGCGGTCGTCTTTGCCACAGATGGACGCAGGCTGCGCATCTCGACGTACCGTGAACAAAGCCTGACGGCAAGACTTGAGCAGGCCGTCCTTTATCAGCAGGCAGGTCCGGTTTCATGATGAAGAAAGGGGGGCCGGTATGGAACTCAATGAACAGCAGAAGCAGGTCGCGGCAGACCTCGAGCACAATATCTTAATGCTGGCGCCGGCCGGTACCGGCAAGACGAATACGCTGGCCTGCCGCATCGAGAACATCCTGGCAGAGAACCGGGCCATGCCGGAGGAGATCCTCTGCCTGACGTTCACGAACAAGGCCTGCCGTGAGATGCAGGAACGCATCAAGAAACAGGCGGGCGATGCGGGGGCACGCGTCCTCATCAAGACGTTTCACAGCTTCTGTTACGATATCATAAAGACCGAAGCCAAGCGCCACTCGGATCTCTTTGCTGATTTCACGATCTTTGACGAGGCGGACTGTCAGGCCCTGCTGCGGGACATCGCGGGGGATTATCCGCTGCGGGCTCTGCAGCAGCTGGCCTCTCAGCTCAAGGAGTGGCGGGCACGCTATAAGCTGTACACGGATGATGCTGAAGAGGACTACCGTCAGACTCTGCGGCGCCTGACCGGGGAGCAGCCGAAGACGGTGCAGGCCCTGGCCGTCGATGGGCGCTACCAGTTTGACCGGACGTTCTACGATGCCTGGCAGGAAGAGGGGCCTTGCTGGACGGCATCTTACGACCGGCGGCTGCACGATGTCCACGGCCTCGATTTCACGGATCTCATCGTGCAGGCCAAGGTCCTCCTGGAGCAGCCGTCGATTGCCATCAAGTGGACCCGGCGCTTTGCCTACATCCATATCGATGAAGTGCAGGATACGAGCGAGCTTGAATACGATATCCTGTCGCATATCTTCGGTAGCAGCAGGCTGCTGCTCTGCGGCGATTACTTCCAGACCATCTACGAATGGCGAGGCTCGCATCCTGAGGTGGTGCTGAGCCGCTTCATAGAGAATTGGCATCCGCGGCGCATCAGCCTGCGCGAGAATTACCGCAGCACACAGGTTCTGCTCAATGCGTCTTTTGCCTGGCTGCAGCACCTCTTTCCCGAGCGCGTGGCGGCCTTTTATCCGCAGGGACTCGAGGCCGTGAGCCGCGAACACGGGGCTGCCATTGTGCTCAAGGGGGCCATGGACTTTACCGACGAAGCCCAGTGGATCTACTATACCATCCAGCAGCTGCCTTCCGAAGCATACGACAAGGTGTGCATCCTGACGCGCAGCAATTCATACAACAAGGCCCTTTCCGGACAGTTCCTGAGTCTCGGGCGTCAGCTGCCGCCCGGGGAACGGCTGCCGTTCATGCTCATCGACGAGATGAAATTCTTCCGGCGTCAGGAAGTCAAGGATGTGCTGGCTTTCCTGAAACTCATCGTGAACCCGCATGATATCGCGAGTTTTGTGCGCCTGCTGAACCGCTTCGGCCGCGGCATCGGCCCGGCTGCCATCCGGGAGATCTCCTCGCAGCGCTATCGCGAGGCCGGCCTGCGCCTGACGGATTTCCTCGATGAGGATGCGCGCCGCACGGGAGATTTTTTTGCCGTTTTGGGCAGGGCCATGGCGGAGGAGAATGTCGTCGTCTTTGATGTTGAGGCCACAGGTGTCGATGTGACACGCGACGAGATCATTGAGATTGCCGGCCTGCGCCTGGGGCGCGACGGTTCTGTCAAAGAGACGTTCAAGCGCTTCCTGCTGCCGACGCGTTCCGTCGGGGAAAGCGAGGCGGTTCACGGGATCTCAGACGAGTGGCTGCAGCAGCATGGAAGCCGGCCTGAGGATGTGCTGAAGGATTTCTGCGCGTTTGCCGAAGGCTCGGTCATCGTCGGTCACAATGTGACGTATGACCTCCGCATCCTCGGCAGCCATCTGAGCCGTTTGCAGCTGCCGCCGCTTTCTTATCGCCGCTATTACGATACGCTCGATATCTTCCGGCGCTTTTATCCCGGCCTTCCGAATCACAAGCTGGATTTTCTGAGCGAATACTGCGGTGTGGCCCATAAGCCGAGTCACGATGCCCTGGCCGATGTGGAGGCCACGGCGGATATCCTTCTGTATGCCTGGCACAAGGCCATTGCGCCGCGTGAATGGGATCGCCGGCAGTACATGGCCAGATGGCAGGAGAAGTTCGATACGCTGGCTGCCAAGCTGGAAACCTTTCGCCGGTCTTCCGGGGAGCTGCGTCCGTACCAGCTCATCGGCAAGATCGTGGTGGAGATGGGCATGGATCTTTACTACCGTGAGCGCGGTGAGCTGCTGCGTCTCGAGAATCTGCGGGAGCTCTACCGCCGCGCACGCGATGCCGACGATGAAGAGGTGCGCCCGCTCGATGCACTTCTTCGCTTCTTGAGTGAGGCGAGCCTCACGACGACGGATCTCGATTTGCGCTCGAAAAAGGTGGAGATCCCCATCATCACCGTTCATCAGGCCAAGGGTACGGAATTTGATTACGTCTTCCTGGCCGGGCTGCAGGAGGGCACGTTCCCGGGGCTGCAGGCCGAGCGCACGGGCAGGCTCGCGGAGGAAGCACGCCTTTTTTACGTGGCCATCACGCGCCCGCGCAAGCGGCTGTTCCTCTCCTGGTGCCAGCATCAGTACGGGCATGAGCGTCAGATGAGCCGCTTCGTGCGGGCTTTGCCGCGTCACGATGTGCAGAATGTTTGAGTGCTTGTTTGGTATGGTATAATTTTTTTAGCAAATGTGCTGTACGGATAACGAGAAAGGAAAATATGCAGCGATGAAATACGGTGAATTCATGGTGCGCCTCAGAAAAGATGGCCTGCGCCACATCTACCTCCTGGCCGGAGAGGAACACTATTATATCGAAAAAGCCCTGGAAGCTCTGCTCGGCGGCCTGTTCCAGACGGTGCAGGAACGGCAGGACGGTTTGCAGAAATTCCAGGGTGATGTGGATCCGGCTGTTTTGGCTGGCAGTATTGAACAGGCGCCGTTTTTTGCACCGCAGAACGTCATCCTCGTGCAGGATGTTCCATGGTTTCGCAGCGGCAGAAAAGGCTCTGAAGGGAAGGAAAAGGAGGACAAGGACAAGCGACTGTCGGGCATCATGCAGGTCCTGGCGGACATGCCTCCTTACAGCTATGTCATCTTCGTGGTGAATTACAATGTGGACAAGCGGCGCAAGCTGACCAAGCTCGTGGAAAAGAACGGTCAGCTCCTCGAGGCCGAGCCCCTGCGACCCTGGACCATCAACGAATGGCTGCAGGGCAAACTGCAGGCGCTCAACAAGGAACTCGACCGCGACGCCTATGCCTATTTTTCGGGTGCCGTCAGCATGATGCAGCAGATCTCCCTGTCGTATCTCGACAAGGAGTTTGACAAGCTGGCCATGTTCAGCCGGGACCGCCGCATTACGAAGGCTGAGCTCGTGGAGGTGTTCGCGGGCGTTCCCGAGGTGTCAGTCTTTGCGCTGCTCGATGCCATCAGTGCGCGCGATGCGAAGAAAGCATTGCTGATCCTGCACCGCCAGCTGGCAGACGGCATTTATTTCACGGTCATCCTCAGCCTTCTGACGCGTCATGTGCGCCAGCTCTGGCAGGCTCGCATCCTGCAGCAGCAGGGCGTGCGAGGCAAGGCACTGGCAAAGCCACTGGAACTCAATCCGTTCATCGCCGAGCGCCTCGGACGCGCCGCCATGCAGTTCCCGGAGACCGTCCTGAAGAAGGCCATGCTGCAGCTCATCGATGCCGATTACTATCTCAAGACGGGGCAGGCCGGTGAAGAGGTACTTGAAGAAGCCGTCATCGGACTCTGCTGCAATCAGGCAGACTGAGCAAAGGCATTACGCTTTTTCTTCCGGGAAGGGTGCGAAGACTGCGCAGATGGCAGCCAGCGGCAGGGTCAGCGAGGAAAGCAGCAGGGCGCTCGAAAGTCCAATCTGGTCGCCGAGTGCAGCCACGAGTGCCGTGCCGAAGCTGCCGAGGCCGAAGGAGAGGCCGAGCATCATGCCCGAGGCCATGCCTTCGCTGCCGGGCATGGCGCGCTGAGCCCAGACGAGGGAACTCGGCTGGGAGGCGAGCAGCAGGGCGCCCGACAGGAAGAGCGCGATAAGTGACAATGGCTCTGTGCCCGGATGCAGGTAGAAATAAGCCGTGGGGAAGATGGCAAGTGCGAGCGCAGCGATGATGATGCGCTTGTGTGCGAAGCGGTCGCCGAGATAGCCGCCTGTGAGTCCGCCAACCGTGCAGCCCACGAGGAACAGGGTCAGCAGGGAACCCGATAGGATTCCCGAATAGCCGCTCGTCACGAGCAGCAGCGGCAGGAACGTCGACATCGAGACATGTGTGATGCAGCGCAGGCCCATGGCGATATTGAGCCGCAGGATGGACGCGTTGTGCAGGATCTCCCCCAGGTGAAATGTCTTGGTTTTTGCAAGATCGGTCACCGTGGAAAAATGCGTGAGCCCGCTGCGCAGGCAGATGAGTGCGAACAAGAAGCCGGGAATCATGAGCAACGGCAGGTCGCTCATGGAAAAGGCGTTGAGGTAGGCGACGATGATGATGGGCGCGAGTGCGTAGCCGAGATTGCCGCCTGCGATGTAATACGACATCGAGCGTCCCTGGCGCGCGGCCTCTGCTGTCCTGGCCACGAGCGTCGAGCCGAGCGGATGGAAGGCGGATACGGAAAGACCGGTCAGCGCGATGATGATAAAGAGCATGACCTTCGTCGTAATGAGCCCGATGGAGCAGATGCAGACGGCGCCAAAAGGGATCACGGGAATCAGCAGGCGGCTGAGGTTGTGACGGTCCATGACGTAGCCGAAGACCGGCTGCAGCATGTTGCTCGTGATGCTAAGCACCATGACGAGCAGGCCGCTGAGCGTCAGGGAAAGGCCGAGCTGCGGCATGATGATGGGCAGCAGGATCGGCAGGAAATTGCAGTAGAAGTCATTGAGGAAATGGCCGCAGCTCAAAAGCCAGGTGCCATCCTTCTTGGGCGCGCCCGTCTGGGCGGCCGGGGCAGTCGTGGAATACATGAAAGCTTCCTTTCGCTTGTGAATGAAACGGATGAGCAGAACGGGAAATCAGCGTTCTCCCGCCATGGCTGCAAGGATGCGCCGCAGCGGCAGAACCTTCAGTAGCAGGCAGCAGATGATGAATTCGGGCAGCAGGTAGCTGGCGTTGAAGACCAGCGAATAGAGCGCCGGATTCATGCCCTCCGGCGCATAGGAGGCGAAGAACACGACGCCTGAGATAAAGTGGCAGGCGAAGCGGCCGGCGAATGCCAGAGCCGTGCCGAGATAGAGGTGCTTCTGCCAGAGCCCTGCGAGGCCCATGGCCATATAGGGCAGCGGATAGTCAAACAGGACCTGGACGGGATGGACGATGAAGGGATCCTGCATCATGTTGACCATGCCGTAGAGAAAGCCCGTGAGCGCGCCGATGCCGGGGCCGTAGCGATAGGAGATGAGGAGCAGCGGCACCATGGCGCCGGCCGTCACGCTGCCGCCCTGCGGCATATGGAACAGGCGGAACTGGTGCAGGATGATGGTCAGCGCCAGCATCAGGGCAATATTGATGATCGTGCGCGTCGTCAGCTTGATGTGACGGAGATAGAGCCCGCCGAGAATCAGCAGCACGCCGAGCAGGGCGAACCCTGCGGTGGGATGTGTCAGGATTTCAGACATGCAAACACTTCTTTCTATAACATTAAATAACCATTGTCGTTTGAACGATTTCATTGTAACAAAGGTTACGGCGAAACACAAGGCGGCTGTGATAAGCTGAAAATAAGAGAAAATGGGCGGCCTGTTTGTGTGCCGCCATTACTGCAGGAGGAATCACGATGGGAAAATGGGCAGTCATTTATTCGTCAGTCACGGGCAATACGAGAACGATTGCGGAGGCAATCGCAGAGCAGGCGGGAGAAGCCGATGTCTTTCGCGTACAGGATGCGCCGGAAGATCTTTCCGGGTATGAAGTAGTAGCGCTGGGCTACTGGCTGCGTCTCGGACAGCCGGATCCCCTGATGCTCAAGTATCTGCCGAAAGTCCACGATGCCCAGGTCGTATTCTTCCAGACACATGGCACGGCACCGACGAGTGAGCACGCCATCACGAGCTTTGCACGCGCCGGCTACAACCTCGGAGCAGGCTGCACGATTCTCGGCACCTTCGGCTGCCGCGGCAAAATCAATCCCGCAATGCTTGAAAAGCGCAAGAACGCCGGTCCGGACGACCCGCACGGCGGCGCCAAGAGCATGGAGCGCTGGAAGCTCGCCTCGACGCATCCGGATGCTCAGGACATCGCAGATGCCAAAGATCTCGTCGACCGCATGAAGCACAAGATGGTCTTGCGTGAGCGCTTCCTGGCGAAGAAAGCTGCTAAAATCGCAGCCCTGGCAAAGAAAAACAGATAAGCTTGCTATAAGGATATAAGGCACAGGAACTTTGAGCAGAAAGAAAGCCTCCCATCCATTGCTTCATGGATGGGAGGCTTTTTTCTGCTGGTCTTATTTTGCTGCTTCGCGCTTTTTCGTCAGGTATTCGTCGATACTGTTTGCCACATGCTTGGCATCCTTGACGACCTGTACGACGTTGCAGGGGCCGAGAACGACATCGCCTGCCGAGAAGACGCCGTCGCGTGTCGTGGCGCCGTTCTCATCAACCTCGACGAGGCCGCGATCGTTGACCTCAAGGCCCGTCGTCGAGCGCACGATCTTGTCCTTCGGGCCCTGGCTGACGGCGATGATCGTGCTGTCGGCCGGGTAGAGCTGGGCTTCGTCTTCGCCGATGAGCTTGCCGTCTTCATCGAAGTGGCGTTCCTTCAACATCGGGCCCTCGCGCGTGATGGATTCGACGCCCTTGTTGAATTCGAATTCGACGCCGTCGGCCTGTGCGTATTCGTATTCGCGGATGCTGGCGCGCACTTCATTGCGGCGCGCGTAGACCGTGACGTAGCGGCTGCCCTTGCGGATGGCCGTGCGTGCCGCGTCCATCGCGGAGTTGCCGGAACCGATGATGGCGACGCGGTCACCGAGATTGTAGACATCCGGGTTCTGCAGGTAGTCGACGGCATAGTGGCAGCAGCCGAGGCTCTCACCCTTGACGCCGAGGCCGCGCGCACGCCAGACACCGGAGCCGATGAAGACGGCGTCGTAGCCGTCACGGAAAAGCGTGTCGAGCGTGAGGACGCCGCCAATCGTTGTATTGGGGCGGATGTGGATGCCGAGCTCCACGAGCTTCTTCTGATAGCGGTCGAGAATGGAAAGCGGCAGGCGGAAGGAAGGGATGCCGTAGCGCATCATGCCGCCGAGCTTGCTCTTGCGCTCAAAAATCGTGACATCGTAGCCGCGCTGGGCGAGTTTGACGCTGACGGTAATGCCGGCAGGACCGGAACCGATTACAGCGATGTTCTGGCCTTTGGGCGGCTCGTGTTCCATGATGACCTTGTCGAGGTAGATATCGGAGATGTAGTGTTCGATACTGGAGATCTGCACGGGAGCACCCTTGTGTCCCTGGATGCAGTTGCCCTCGCACTGCTTCTCATGGTCGCAGACGAGCGAGCAGACGACGCTCATGGGGTTGTTGGCAAAAAGCATTTCGCCGGCTTCGTTGATGTTGCCGTCGAGAAAGAGACGGATCATCTCTGGTATGTTGGTCTGTGCCGGGCAGCCTTTGAGACGGCATAACGGTTTCTTGCACTGGAGACAGCGGCGTGCCTCATTGATGACATGGATGGCCATCGGATAATCACCTGTTCCTTCGCTTTACTGTTGAAATAGACGTGTTTCTTCCTTATCTATCCATTTTACCCGAAAGTCCGTGTGGATACAAGTTTAGGATATTTTTTCAATTAAAATGCGGCCAGGAATCTTCCCACTTCAGTCAGGAGAGGAATGGCCGCAACGGTAGTCACTTGGAATACTGATTCTGGATGTATTTTGCGACTACATCCTTGCTCATGTTGCCAAGTGTGCTCATATAGTAGCTGCGTGGCCAGATATGACCGCCCCAGAATTTATCATGCTTGATCTCGGGATGGTTTTTGAGGAACAGTCTGGCACTGCCGCCTTTGGGTGCCTTGACGATGTTTGTCGGCGTATACTTTGGCTTGAAGCTGATGAGCATGTGCGCATGCTCTGGCATGACTTCCAGTTCTTCGACGGTCACATCGTTCAGCTGCGCGATGCGCAGCAAGATGTCTTTCATCTCCTGCACGAGCTCCGGTGTCGTAAAGGCTGGGTTCCGATACTTCGTCACCCAGATCAGATGAAAATGGAAATTGTAGACGTATCCACGCTCATAGATTGCATCTGG
>CABJCJ010000014.1 GCA_902364065.1 Veillonellaceae bacterium SB90 | reverse complement strand
AACTGGGGGTTTTGTCATGCCTAATCGGCGCACAATAAAAAACGCTGTCTCAGGCAAAAACTGAGACAGCGTTTTTATTTACTGGCATTCACTCGTTGCGAAGCTTCTGCACTTCATCGAGCAAGTACTCATTGAGGACCTTGATGTACGTGCCCTTCATGCCGAGCGACTTCGACGAGATGACGCCGGCCGATTCAAACTTGCGCAGGGCATTGACGATGACCGAGCGCGTAATCTTGACCTGATCGGCGATTTTCGAGGCGACGAGCAGGCCTTCCGTGCTGTCGAGCGCGGAGAGGATGGCAAAGGCCGCCTTGCGCTCCGAGAACGAAAGCGTGTTGATGGCAATCTGCACCGTGGCTTTCTTGCGGGCCTCGATCTCGATTTTCTCCGCATGATCGCGCAGCATCTCCATGCCGACTACAGTTGCCCCGTACTCGCAGAGCAGTAAATCGTCATCGGTGAATTCCTCATCGTATTTTGCGACAATCAGCGTGCCGATGCGCTCACCCACGCCGTAAATCGGCACGATAGTCGTATTCTTGCCGTTGAACAGGCACTTCGTGTTCTCCTCGTAAGCACACATACCGGTCTTCGAGCGCAGATTGGCATTCGTCTCATCCATGCGCATGAGCCAGTTGACATAGTGCTTCGGGAATTCGCCGCGGTCAATGACCTTATCGATCATCAGATCGCATTCGAAATCATCGACAAATGCGTAACCGTAAATCTTGCCCTTTTTATTGGTAATATAGACGTTTGCATTGAGCACATTGCTCAGGACACGCGAAATACCATCGTATTCCACATTCTCCGAACGCTGCAGCAGACGATTGATTTTACGAGTTTTCTCCAATAAAGATGCCATAACGTATTCTCCTTTGATACATTGCCACGATTCAGTTCCGATAAAATTTTTCCACCCTTATTTTATCACACTTTTCAAAATAGTCAAAGATGTATCCGAGAATTTTTCAAGAATTTCACGAAAAAGAAACAAAAAAGGATGCAGGATACAACAAGCAACATCATCGCTGGCTGCATCCCTGCCTCCTTTGCCATTACAGAATGAACTGAGAAAGGTCGCGGTTCACGACAATATCCGACAGGCGCTGGTCCACATAGGCCGCATCGATGACGACATGCTTGTCCTCAAGTTCCGGCGCGCGGAAGCTGACATCCTCGAGCACCTTTTCGAGCAGTGTGTGCAGGCGGCGGGCGCCGATGTCCTCGGCCTGCTCGTTGACAGCGCAGGCCAGTTCCGCAATCCGGCTGACAGCCTCCGGCTGGAAGGTCAGGCTGACGCCTTCCGTTGCCAGCAGGGCTTCATACTGCTTGAGCAGTGCATTCTGCGGTTCCGTCAGGATGCGTTCAAAATCTTCCTTGCGCAGGGACTTGAGTTCGACGCGGATGGGGAAACGGCCCTGGAGCTCGGGGATGAGGTCCGACGGCTTCGCCATGTGGAAGGCACCGGCCGCAATGAAGAGGATGTGGTCCGTGCGCACCTGACCGTATTTCGTCGAGACTTGCGAGCCCTCGACGATCGGCAGGATATCGCGCTGCACGCCCTCACGCGAAACATCGGCCCCCGAGCTTGCCCCCTTGACGGCGACTTTGTCGATTTCGTCGAGGAAGACGATGCCGCTGTACTCGGTGAGGCGCACAGCCTCTTCCGCCACGGCCTCCATGTCGATGAGCTTGCCCGCCTCTTCCTGCGTGAAGATCTTGCGGGCCTGCTCGACGCTGACCTTGCGTTTCTTGTGGCGCTTCGGCATGATGTTGCCGAGCATGTCCTGGAGATTGTCGCCCATGCCCTCAAGGCTGGAGCCGGCGAACATGCCGATCATCGGACGGCCGGATTCTTCCACATCGATCTCGATGAGCTCCTTTTCAAGCTCGCCCTTGTGCAGGCGCTTGCGCACCCACTCGCGGCCGGCCTGGTACTTGGGCTCGCCCTCTTTTTTCTCCTCCGGCTCCTCGTCGCCGCCGAAAAGACGGCCCAGCGGATTCTGGGACTTCTTCGGTTCCGGCACGAAGACATCGAGGATGCGTTCCTCGGCGAGTTCTGCCGCCTTGTCCTGCACGGCATCCAGGCGCTGCTGGCGCACCATGCGCACAGCCGTTTCCGTGAGGTCGCGGATGATGGATTCGACATCGCGGCCCACATAGCCGACTTCCGTGAATTTCGTCGCTTCCACCTTGATAAACGGAGCCTTGACGAGCTTGGCAAGGCGGCGGGCGATCTCCGTCTTGCCGACACCCGTGGAACCGATCATCAGGATGTTCTTCGGAATGACTTCTTCCTTCATGCTGCCCGTGAGCTGGCGGCTGCGCCAGCGGTTGCGCAGCGCGATGGCAACGGAACGCTTGGCTTCATCCTGACCTACGATGTAGTGATTGAGTTCTTCGACAATCTCGCGCGGCGTCTGCTCATTGACGCCGATAGTCTCGATACGATTTTCCATCAGTCCAGTTCCTCCACTCTGATATTGTGATTGGTGTAGACGCAAATGTCAGCGGCGATGGACAGGGCTTCCTTGGCAATGTCCCTGGCCTCCATATCCGTATGCTTGACGAGCGCACGCGCAGCCGACAGCGCAAAGAAACCGCCCGACCCGATGGCGGCGACGTCGCCGTCCGGCTCGATGACCTCGCCATTGCCGGAAAGCATCAGCAGCGTATTGGCATCGGCCAGCAGCAGCAGGGCTTCAAGCTTGCCCATCATCTTATCCGTGCGCCATTCCTTGGCGAGCTCGACGGCAGCACGCGTCAGATTGCCGTTATAGGCCTCAAGCTTGGCTTCGAACTTCTCAAACAGCGTAAAGGCATCGGCGACGGAACCGGCAAAACCGGCCAGCACCTTGCCGTGGTAGATTCGGCGTACCTTGCGGGCCGTTGATTTCATGATGGTATTCTGACCAAACGTGACCTGGCCGTCGCCGGCAATGGCCGTCTTGCCATTCTTGCGCACGGCGCAGATGGTCGTGGCATGGAATTGTACTTCACTCATACGATCTCCTCATTTCTGGGCTCTCAGCCGCTTCAGCAGCCAAAGACCTGTGGTTTGAACGCTTCAATCGCTGCCAGCGCATGTTCAGCCAGCAGCTGTTTCTTCATCTTCTTGTCGCGGATGCGGCGGCCGTTGGCATCCCGGGTCGCCACGGGCGGCAGCAGGCCGAAATTGACATTCATCGGCTGGAAGTGCTTGGCCTCGCTCGTCGTGATGTAATGGCAGAGTGCGCCGTGGCAGCTTTCCTCAGGAAATACGAGAGGCTCTTCGCCGCGGGCCAGCCGCGCCGCATTGACGCCGGCGACGAGGCCCGAAGAAGCTGATTCGATATAGCCTTCCACCCCCGTCATCTGACCGGCGAACAGCAGATTTTCGATGCCCTTGAACTGCATGGTCGGCAGCATGTGGCGCGGCGAATTGAGGAATGTATTGCGGTGCATGACGCCGTAGCGCAGGAACTCCGCATGTTCGAGTCCCGGGATCATGCCAAAGACGCGCCGCTGCTCCGGCCACTTGAGATGGGTCTGGAAGCCCACGATGTTGTAAAGCGTCGCACTGACATTGTCCTGGCGCAGCTGCACGACCGCATAGGGCCGCACGCCCGTCTCCGGATGCTCAAGGCCGACGGGTTTCAGCGGGCCATAGAGCAGCGTATCGATGCCGCGGCTGGCCATGACCTCAACGGGCATGCAGCCTTCAAAGAACTTTTCTTTCTCAAAGTCTTTCGTCGGCGCCTTTTCGGCCGTGGTCAGCGCCTGCCAGAAGGCCTCGTACTCTTCCTTGTTCATCGGGCAGTTGATGTAGGCCGCCTCGCCCTTTCCATAGCGGGAAGCGCGGTAAGCCTTCGTCATATCGATGGATTCCAGGCTGACAATCGGCGCTGCTGCATCGTAGAAATACAGAGAGTCACCGCCGGTACGCGCCGCGATGTCCTCGGCAAGCGGGCCTGCCGTCAGCGGGCCGCTTGCGATGATCGTGACGGCATCTTCCTGCAGGGGAATCTGTGTCACTTCCTCGTGCAGCACCGTGATGCGCGGATGCTCCGTCACCCTGCGCGTGATGTAGTCGCTGAATCCGTGGCGGTCGACGGCCAGTGCACCGCCGGCCGGCACGCGCGTGGCATCCGCGGCTTCCATGACGATGGAGTGAAGGCGGCGCATCTCTTCCTTGAGCACGCCGACGGCATTCTCGAGGCCCGCGCCGCGCAGGGAATTGCTGCAGACCAGTTCCGCAAAGCCTGCCGTCTTGTGCGCGGGCGTCGATTTCACGGGACGCATCTCATAGAGCGTGACGTCCGCCCCCTGCTGTGCCGCCTGCCATGCGGCTTCAGAGCCAGCCAGGCCGGCCCCGACAATGATGACATGTTTCATATTATCTTCCCTTATTGCTTGTCGTTTCCTGCTGCAGATGCATCGGCAGCAGCCTTCTCTTCCTCGCGCTTCTTCTTCGCCTCAGCCCGCTGGCGCATCTTCTCCAGCTCCTTGTTGATCGGATGGTCGATGCGCGTCTCGCAGGCATCGTTGCTGCAGTAGAGCATGCCGCGGCCATTCTTGAAATGATGCTTGAGCAGGAACGACCCGCATTTCTCACAGGTTTCCTTCTGCGGCGTATCCCAGGTCGTATAGTCACAGTCCGGGTAATTCTCACAGCCGTAGAAGACGCGGCCGCGCCGCGTACGGCGTTCCACGATGCTGCCTCCGCACTTCGGGCACTTGACGCCCGTATCGCGCAACAGCGGCTTCGTGTTGCGGCACTCGGGAAAGCCCGGGCAGGCCAGGAACTTGCCGAAACGCCCCTGCTTGACCACCATCATGCGGCCGCAGAGCTCACATTTGACATTCGAGACTTCAACAGGCAGTTCCACGTGGCCGATGGCCTTATCCGCTTCCTCGAGCGTCTCCTCAAAGGGGCCGTAAAATTCGCGCAACAGCTGATTCTTGCCAACCTTGCCCTCGGCGATCTCATCGAGCTCGTTCTCGAGATTGGCCGTGAATTTGACATCGACGATGTCCTTGAAGTACGTTTCCAGCATATCGACCACGACGAAGCCCAGCTCTGTCGGCTGGAAATGCTTGTCGATGCGCTGCACGTAGCCGCGGGCCTGGATCGTCTCGATGATCGGCGCATACGTGCTCGGACGGCCGATTTCCTTTTCCTCCAGCGTCTTGACGAGCGAAGCATCGTTGTAGCGCGGCGGCGGTTCCGTAAAGTGCTGCTGCGGCAGTGTCTTGGCCAGGTTCAGTTCATCCTGTTCCGCAAGATCCGGCAGCAGGACATCTTTTTCCTTCTTTGTCGCATCGGCGCCGGCATACACCTTCGTGAAACCGGCAAATTTGAGCTGGGAACCGGCTGCCCGCAACTGGTAACGGCTGCCGGCTCCAATGGTCACACTCATGGTATCATAGACAGCCGGCGTCATCTGGCTGGCGGCAAACCGCTGCCAGACGAGCGTATAGAGGCGCAGCTGATCTTTGTTGAGATATTTCTCCAGGGATTCCGGCGTGTGCTGCAGGCTCGTCGGGCGGATGGCTTCATGGGCATCCTGCGCCTTCTTGCCCGTCACGTAGATATTGGGCTTCGCCGGCACATACGATTCGCCGAAGGACTCCGTCAGGAATTCCTTGGCCTCCTGCTGAGCAAGTTCCGAGATGCGCGTGGAATCCGTACGCATATAGGTGATGAGACCCGTCGCGCCATGGCGGCCGAGCTCGATGCCCTCATAGAGCTGCTGGGCGAGCATCATCGTCTTGCGCGAGGTGAAGCCGAGCTTGCGCGCCGCATCCTGCTGCAGGGAGCTCGTCGTAAACGGCGCCGACGGCTTGCGCTTGCGCTCGCTGCGCTTCACGCCAGCCACCACGAAATCCTGCTGAGAAAGATCTTCGACCAGAGCGGTCGTTTCCTTCTCGCTGTGCAGGGCGAATTTCTTGCCGCCCTCTTCGTTGACGCCGAGTTTCCTGCCGTCGACCTGCGTGAGTTCCGCCTGGAACATCGCCGAGCGGCCCTTGCGCAGCTTGACGCCGACAGACCAGTATTCCTCCGACTGAAAGGCCTGGATCTCCTTTTCACGGTCACAGATGAGCCGCACCGTCACGGACTGCACGCGGCCGGCCGACAGGCCCTTGCGCACCTTGCGCCAGAGGAGCGGCGACAATTTATAGCCGACGATGCGGTCGAGCATGCGCCGTGCCTGCTGGGCATCGACCTGGTCAAGATTGATGCTGCGCGGATGCTTGACGGCTTCCTGGATGGCCGGCTTCGTGATCTCATTGAAGACGATGCGGCAGTCAGAGGCCGGGTCAATGCCGAGGATGAAGGCCAGATGCCAGGCGATTGCTTCTCCTTCGCGGTCCGGATCGCTTGCCAGATAGATCTTATCGGCATTCTTGGCGTCTTTCTTGAGTGCCTTGATGAGGTCGCCCTTGCCGCGGATATTGATGTATTTCGGAGCAAAATCATGCTCTACGTCGATGCCAAACTGACTCTTGGGCAGATCGCGCAGATGTCCCATCGAAGCGCGAACCATGTATTTCCTGCCGAGGTATTTCTCGATGGTCTTAGCCTTGGCCGGCGACTCGACGACGACCAGCGTCTTCTTCGTTTTGGTCTTTGCTTTGGATCTTGACTTTGCTTTAGCTGATGTTGTGGTCTTTGCTTTCGTTGCAGCCAAACCTTCACTCCCTCTCAGCACGCCGATAAGCATGCAATTCATTTTCGATAATCAGGCCCTTCAGCTCCATATTGAGGAGCGTAAAGGATAAATTCGGCATCTCCCCATCGGGAAGACTCAGGATGATCTCATCCATACTCAAGGCATGGTCAAACGACAGGACCTGGTAAATCCGGTGTTCCTCCGGCGTCATCTGCTTCTGCGTCCTGCGCGGGGCCAGCGGCATGACGCCGCAGTCCTCCAGGATATCAGAGGGACGCGTCACGAGCCTGGCGCCCTGCTGGATCAGATGGTGACAGCCCTCGCTCGTCGGCGAACAGACACTGCCGGGTATCGCATAGACATCACGGCCTTCAGAAAGAGCCTGGTCGGCCGTGATCAGCGATCCGCTGCGGCGCGCAGCCTCCACGACGAGCGTCCCCTGTGCCAGCCCGCTGATGATGCGGTTCCTGGCCGGAAAGAAGGCCGGCAGCGGCGGCGTCCCCGGCGCGTACTCTGACAGGACCGCTCCGCGCTCGGCAATGGCTTGAAGCAGGCGGCGGTTTTCCCGCGGATAAGCGACATCGACGCCGCAGCCGAGCACTGCCACCGTCCGGCCGCCTGCTTCGAGTACTCCGCGATGCGCACAGGTATCGATACCGTGCGCGGCACCGCTGACGACGGTAAGGCCTGCTGCTGACAGCTTCCGGCCGAATTCCACGGCCAGCGCTTCCCCGTAATGGCTCATGCGCCTCGCACCGACCATCGCGATGCGCAGGGCATCGGGCACCAGCGTCCCGCGATAGTAGAGGACCATCGGCGGCGAGAAAATTTCCTTCAATATATTGGGATATTCCTCATCTTCGATGGTGCAAAGACGGATATCCCGCGATGTGCAGAGATCCTGAAGCTCAGCCGGACGGTCCGGATGACCGCGCCGGAACGCATTCACATTCGCGCAGAGCTGCCGGGGCATCGGCACGCGCCGCGTAAGCTCAGCAGCCGGCAGGTGCCAGATCAGCTCAGCATCTCCATACGTCTCCAGCAGGAGTTTCAAACGGTGGCTGCCAAGTCCGGGACATTCCGCCAGCGCAGCCAAGTGGAAAGCCTGTTTCGATTCCATACCATCGCCTTCTTCCTGACCTGTACGTTATATCATCTTACAAAAAAAGCTTTCAATATGCAACTGCTTACACGAAAATTTCAGAATAATTTCGGTTTCCTCTACAAGAAAAGCCATCCACCGGATACCAGTGAACGGCCGACTGTATCACTCCGTGAAGAGCTCATCCCAATACGCGTAAGCAATCATCAGGAGGATCAGGAAGACAAGGAAGATATCGCCCAACATTCTCATCCTTTCCGAAAAAAAAGGGAGAGAGACTTCCGCCCCTCTCCGAAAAAATTACATTACGCGACGGGCACCAATATAGCAGGAACCCCAATAAGAACTGTACAGGGAAGCAATGGACACGCCCTGGCTCGACGAGGCATTGATGAACTCACCATCGCCAAGGTAGATGCCAACGTGAGACGGACCCGGTTCATACGTGGAGAAGAACACGAGATCGCCTGCCACGAGCTCACCTGTGGACACCGGATAGCCGCATTCATACTGTGCATCAGCCGTGCGCGGCAGATAAACGCCGGCATGAGCAAACACATAGCGGACGTAGCCGGAGCAGTCAAACCCGCTCGGCGTCGTGCCGCCAAATACATACGGCACGCCGAGGTAATTCATCGACTCCGATACGACACGGCGCGAGATGTAGTTTGTGCCACGGCTGACTTCCGGCATGGACTTGCCGAGCAGTGCCGCATAGGTGGACGGACCGACAAGGCCGTCTGCACTGAGGCCCTGGGTGACCTGGAAGGCCTTGACTGCTTCTGCCGTAGCGGGACCGTAGTCACCATCTGCTGCGACATCGTAGCCCAGGCTGGCCAACTGCCCCTGGATCTCTGCTACATCGCTGCCCTGGTCTCCGACGCGGAACGCTGACGCCCCCGCCACAGAAAACCAGCACATAAGGATCATGGATAGTGCGAAAATACGCATTGCTTTACTCAAAAAGCCACTCCTCTCTCTCTTCGCTTACGAGGTTAGCTGCCGGGTTAGGGTAGAGAAGACCACCCTCGCCTTTTTCACCATGAAGACCTTTGCGGTCTGACACCGTGAGCCAGACGTTCACCCCAAAAACTTGGTTCCCCCGCTCCTGGGCTGGACTCAGCTTATTCTGTTAAACCCAATTCTAATATATATAATACGACAAAAGTCGTCGTATTCCTGTCACTTGATGATTCTTTTTTGCGTTTGTATGAAATTCTTTCAGATTGTTTTCAGATTCCCCCCAGACATGAAAACAGGCTGCCAGAAGGGGCAGCCTCGTTGCATGCATCGTGTTATAAGTCATCAGTAAGCCGAGTTCTGTTCCGCTTGCGCGGTGACAATCATTTATCTAGGCACGGCAGTTGCCTGCCGGCTCAAGCGACTCAACCCGGAAGGTTCCGCGGGCCGCATCATCCCTTCCCTATTCGGTCTTGCTCCGTGTGGGGTTTACCAAAGCCAGCCAGTCACCTGGTCTGCTGGTGCGCTCTTACCGCACCTTTCCACCCTTGCCTGACAAGTCAGGCGGTCTAAATCTCTATAGCACTTTCCCTGAGGTCACCCTCGCTGGACGTTATCCAGCACACTCGCCCTATGGAGCCCGGACTTTCCTCATCAGCCTCGAGGGCTGCCGCGATTGTCCTGACAACTTATATCAACATCTCGGATTATAACACATTTTTCATCGATTTGTCAATTTTTGTCTCAACGTTACAAGGCTGTACATCCAACAGCGATTCAGCGGGATTTTGTACATGTATGCGTGGATAACACCGGGATTCATGCGGAATCGTCATGGGAAAAAGGGACAGGTGGGCTTTTCTTATTCCTTATTTTTTTTTATAATTAGGCCATAGGTTTTAAATTTTCAGAACAGATAGCATTTTATCTGCACGGAACATGTAAAGGAGAATGACCATGGCTACACCTCATATTGCTGCTGAAAAAGGCGAGATCGCCGAGCGCATCCTGCTGCCGGGCGACCCGCTGCGCGCAAAATTCATCGCGGAAAACTTCCTCGAGAACCCGAAACAGTACACGTCGGTTCGCAACATCCTCGGCTTCACGGGCACCTACAAAGGCGTCCCCGTCTCCGTACAGGGCACGGGCATGGGCATTCCTTCCATCTCCATCTACACCCATGAGCTCATCAAGGAATATGGCGTCAAGAAACTCTTCCGCGTCGGCACCTGCGGCGCCATGCACAAGGACCTGAAGCTCCGCGACGTACTCATCGCCCAGGCGGCCAGCACGGACTCCTCGATCATCCGCAACATCTTCGGCGGTTCGATCAACTACGCGCCGATTGCCGACTACAGCCTGCTCGAGAAGGCCGTCACCAATGCGCGCAGCCTGAATCTGCCCGTAAAGGTCGGCAATATCCTCTCGGCAGACCGCTTCTACGACGATGAGATTGACAACGACAAGCTCCGCCAGTACGGTGTACTCGCCGTCGAGATGGAATCCGCCGCACTCTACACGATTGCCGCCCAGTTCCATGTCCAGGCACTCGCCCTCTTCACCGTCAGCGACCATCTGCTGACCGGCGAGAGCTGCTCGGCAGAAGAACGCCAGACGTCCTTCAACGACATGATCAAGATTGCCCTCGAAACGGCCATCGAAGACTAAGATACAAAATAAAAAGCCTGCATCATCCCGATCAGGATGATGCAGGCTTTTTTGTTATACGAACAGCCGAGATGTCATACCTCTCACAGTGCCTTTATGCTTCGAGCAGGAAGGCCGTATATCCCTTGCGCGTCTCATAGATATCGACCTTGCTCGTGGCCTCCCACGGGGAATGCATGCTGATGACGCCCACGCCGCTGTCGATGACCTGCATGCCGTAAAGGCTCATGATATAGGCAATCGTACCGCCGCCGCCGAGGTCGACACGG
Organism: Veillonellaceae bacterium SB90; assembly: GCA_902364065.1. GTDB lineage: Bacteria > Bacillota > Negativicutes > Selenomonadales > Selenomonadaceae > Mitsuokella. The sequence goes on along the minus strand of CABJCJ010000014.1, from coordinate 53,953 downwards.
CCGAGTTCCGCCAGCTGATAATGCACATGATGCTTGTTCAGGATGCGGCGAAGCTCCGCGAGATATTCCGCGTTGGCATCGTTCGACCCCGATTTGCCGCGGGCACCCGTGAACTTGTTGAAGACCATGCCACGGCCGAAATACGCCACGTTCTTCTTGTCAAAGGCCGAGGCATACAGAGCGTCATAAGCACTCGAGACATCCGACGAAAGCATCTTCGAATTGGCCAGCGTGCGGCGCAGTGTCAATTCGCTGTACACGCCCATAGCATTGAGGAGCTCCGCAACCGTATTCTCAAAGAAATGCGACTGCATGCCCGTAGCGCCGACACTGCCAATCTCCTCCTTGTCGACGAGCAGGCAGCAGGCCGTACGGCGCACATACTCCGTCTCGAGCATCGCGCGCAGAGACGTGTAGGCACAGACACGGTCATCCTGCCCGTAAGCCAGGATCATGCTGCGGTCAAAGCCGAGATCACGCGCCTTGCCGGCCGGCACGAGCGCCAGCTCCGCCGACTCGAAATCCTCTTCATCGATATCGTATTTCTCCTTGATGAGCTTCAGAACGCCGGCCTTGACGGCCTCCTTGTCCTCACCCGCAAGCGGATGATTGCCGACGAGAATGTCGAGGTCCTCGCCTTCGACCACCTTGGCTGCATTCTTCTTCATCTGCTCCTGTGAGAGATGGATTAGAAGGTCCGTGACGCAGAATACCGGGTCGCCTTCATCCTCGCCGATGCAGACCTCGATGACCTTGCCGTCCGGCTTCACCACGACGCCGTGCAGGGCCAGCGGCAGCGTGACCCACTGGTATTTCTTGATGCCGCCGTAGTAATGCGTATCGAGATACGCGAGGCCTCCATCTTCATAAAGCGGATTCTGCTTCACATCGAGACGGCACGTATCGATATGGGCACCAAGGATATTCATGCCGTAGGCAATCGGGGCCTCGCCGACCTGGAACAGCACGATGGACTTCTTCATGTTGACGGCATATACCTTGTCCCCGGCTTCCAGCTTGTGGCCGGAGGCAATGACTTCCTTGAGGTCGCGGTACCCGGCCTCACGTGCCTGGCGCACGGCTTCTTTGACACTCTCGCGCTCCGTCTTGCAGGTGGACAGGAATTCACGATATCCCGTGCAGAGTTTCTCGAGTGCCTGCTTTTCCTCCTCGCTGTACTGATTCCAGACTGGAACCTTCTTCGTTTCCGCCATGAAAATCATCCTTTCTTGAAATATGCATCGATGATCGCGACAAAGTCCTGCCGCGTCACCGCCTTGTTGAACAACTCGCGCAGCACAGCACCATGCGTGATGCCCCGCGTGTACCAGGTCGCATGCTTGCGCATCTCTCTGGGACCTACATAATCGCCCTTATATTGGAGCAGGAGGTCGAGATGGCGCAGCAGCACCTCCGCGCGTTCCTGCATCGTCGGCCCCGGCAGGCGCTCGCCGGTTTTCCAGTAATGCGTCAGCTGCCGGAAAATCCAGGGATTGCCCTGTGCGGCCCGGCCAATCATGACACCGTCGCAGTTCGTCACACGGCGGATTTCGTCGAGATCGTCTTCCGTGCGCACATCGCCATTCGCAATGACGGGGATGCTGACGCTCTCCTTGACACGGCCGATGATTTCCCAGTCGGCATGCCCGCGGTAAAACTGCTCGCGCGTACGTCCGTGGACCGCGATGGCATCGACGCCGGCTTCTTCCGCCAGCTTTGCCATCTCGATCACATTGACGTGATCGTCGTCCCAGCCCTTGCGCATCTTCACGGTAAACGGCATCTTTACGGCCTTGCGGACAGCCGAGAGGATCTCATAGGCCAGACGCGGCTCGCGCATCAGTGCGGAGCCCTCGCCGTTCTTGACGATCTTCGGTGCCGGGCAGCCCATATTGAAATCGAGGATGTCCGCTGTGCCGAGCGCTTCGACATAGCGGGCCGCTTCCGCCGCCATCTCCGGCGTATTGGCAAAGATCTGCATGGCAAGCGGCCGCTCCTCCGGCTCCGACTGCAGCATGGAGAGCGTGCGCTCGTTGCGGAAATGGATGCCCTGACAGGATACCATCTCCGCATAGCAGAGCGGGCAGCCCATATCGTGCGCGATGACGCGGTAGGCCGTATCCGTCACGCCGGCCATCGGCGCGAGGAATACCGGCGTATCAAAATGGAACTTGCCGATTTTCATTTATTATGCCTCTCCTGTACACGTTCCTGATTGCGTTCATAGAGCACCCGCAGGCCTGTCAATGTCAGGAAATGGTCGATGGTATCGATGGTCGAGGATTCGCGCGAGATCATGCGGGCCAGACCGCCTGTCGCGATGACCTTGACCGGCTTCTCGCCACCCATTTCCTGCTTGATGCGGCGCACGATCTCATCGATCTGCCCCACGTAACCAAAGATGATCCCCGCCTGCATGCCCTGTATCGTGTTGCGGCAAATGATCTGCTTGGGCGGCACAAGTTCGATGCGCGGCAGCTGGGCAGCGCGCTGGAACAGGGCGTCGGCACTCGTGCCGATGCCAGGTGCAATGACCCCGCCGAGGAAATCCCCGTTCTCCGCCACGACATCAAATGTCGTCGCCGTGCCGATATCAATGACGATCAGGGGGCCGCCGTACTGTTCATAGGCACCGACCACATTGACGATGCGGTCGGCACCAATGGCGCGCGGATTCTCATAGTTCAGACGGATGCCCGTCTTGATGCCGGGGCCGACGACGAGCGGCCGCAGGCGGAAATAACGCTCGCACATCTTGACGAGCGGCACGACAAGCGGCGGTACGACCGAGGAAATGATGATGGCCTCGATATCCGTCATCTTGATGCCCTGATACGCAAACAGAGCATTGATGAGCATGCCGTATTCATCACCGGTCTTCTGGCGGTCCGTCGAGATGCGCCAGTGTTTCATGAGCTGGCGACCTTCGTAGGTCCCCATGACGATATTGGTATTCCCGATATCCAAGACTAATAACAAAGGGATTCCTCCTGTAGAACTCTTACTCCATATGACTGGGGCGGATTGACACATCACCCGCCAGCACGCGGCGGCGGCCGTCCGGCGTATCGACGAGCAGGGCGCCGTCGGGATCGATGTCGACGGCTTTGCCCGTAAAGCTCTCACCGCTGCGGACGCCGATGACGCGTACCTCGCGGCCGAGCGTGATGCTGAATTCGCGCCAGGCGTCAAAAACGCCGTCAAAGCCCTGTTCCTTCACGAGCTGATAGAGCACATCGAATTCGTGCAGGACTGCGCGGAAAAACGGCACGCGCGGTACTTTCTCCCCCTTCATCTCCTGCAGGGACGTCGCGACGGCGCGAATCTCTGCGGGGAATTCTTCCTGCGCGATATTGACATTGATGCCGGTGCCGATGATGACATAATTGATGCTGTCCATCTCCGCACTCATCTCGGTCAGGATGCCCACGAGTTTCCTGCCCTGATACAGGATATCGTTGGGCCATTTGATCCCGGCCTGCAGGCCGAAGGATTTCATGGCACGGGCCACGGCCACAGCGGCCAGCAGCGTGCATTTTGGCGCTTCCTGCGGCAGGAAGGGAGGACGCAGCAGCACGGAAAACCAGATGCCCCTGCCGCGCGGCGAAAAGAACTGGCGCTCCAGCCGGCCTCGTCCGGCGCCCTGCTCCTCGGCTACCACGACAGTGCCGTCTGGCGCCCCCTTCTGAGCCAGCCGTTTCGCCTCAAGGTTGGTCGAATCGATGGACTCGTAGGCATGGATTTCCCTGCCGACAATCCGTGTCTGCAGACCATGCCGGATCTCTTCCGCCAGCAGGCGGTCCGGCGCCTCTCGCAGCGAATAGCCGCTGCGGGAATGGCTCACGATATCGTAGCCGCTCTCCCGGAGCTCCTGGATGTGCTTCCAGACGGCCGTACGCGAAACGCCTAGCCGCTTTGCGATTTCTTCACCGGAAAGATAGGAATCCCCTGCCGAGCGCAGCAGGGAAAGTATTTTTGCGCGCAAATACGCCACCTCCCCATTCTTCAATACATCGTTTTATTATACACCGTAACGGGTGATAAAAAAAGCGAAGGACACACCTTCCGGCATGTTCTTCGCCAAAAATTGCACCTTATTTGCTGTAATGCGTCACATTGAATTTCGGTTCTGCATCCTTTGCCTGCTGTTCATCGCGTTCATCCGCCGTTTCCTTTGCGGCAGGCTCCGCGTCATCCGTGACAGGCAGCGGCGTTACGGCCGGCGTTCCATTCTGCGGGCCGTCGCTTTCTCCGGAATCCTCATCGTTCTCATCATGGATATGCCCCGTCGTCAGGAGTTCTTCCAGTTCCTTGGCCGTGAGTGTCTCACGTTCCATCAGGGCCTGCGCGATGAGTTCCAGCTTATCGCGGTTCTCCGTGATGATCTTGCGGCATGCCTCATAGGCATCCTCCATGTACTTGCGGACTTCCTTATCGATCTCGCTGGCCACTTCTTCCGAGTAGTTGCGCTGATGATTGAGGTCGCGGCCGAGGAATACCTGATGATTCTGACTCTCACCATATGCGACAGGACCGAGCACTTCGCTCATGCCGTACTGCATGATCATGCTGCGCACGATGCGCGAAGCCTGCTGGATATCCTGCGATGCACCGGTCGAGATTTCTTTGAGGACGACTTCCTCCGCCACGCGGCCGCCCATTGCCACCTTGAGGCGATCGAGGAGTTCCGAGCGCGTCGCGTAGTTGCGATCTTCCTTCGGCAGCATCAGCGTGTAGCCGCCGGCACGGCCGCGCGGAATGATTGTGACCTTGTGCACGGGGTCCGCATGTTTGAGCATCATGCCGACCAGCGTATGACCGCCCTCGTGATAAGCCGTCAGGCGCTTCTCCTCTTCGCTCATGACATGGGATTTGCGCTCCGGACCTGCGATGACGCGTTCGATGGCTTCCTCCATCTCGACCATGCCGATCTGATGCTTGTTGCGACGCGCAGCCAGCAGGGCCGCCTCGTTGACGAGGTTCGAGAGATCCGCACCCGTAAAGCCCGGCGTGCGGCGGGCGAGGATGTCGAGGTCCACATCCTTGGCAATTGGCTTGCCCTTCGTGTGAACCTTGAGGATGGCCAGTCGTCCGCGCACATCCGGCTTGTCCACGACAATCTGGCGATCGAAGCGGCCGGGGCGCAGCAGAGCCGGGTCCAGGATATCCGGACGGTTCGTCGCCGCGATGATGATGATGCCTTCATTGGCAGCGAAGCCATCCATCTCGACGAGCAGCTGGTTAAGAGTCTGCTCGCGTTCATCGTGACCACCGCCGACACCGGCGCCACGCTGGCGGCCGACGGCATCGATCTCATCGATGAAGACAATGCACGGCGCGTTTTTCTTGGCCTGTTCAAAGAGGTCGCGGACGCGGGAGGCGCCGACGCCGACGAACATCTCGACGAAGTCGGAACCCGAGATCGAGAAGAACGGCACGCCGGCTTCGCCGGCAACGGCACGGGCCAGCAGGGTCTTACCGGTGCCCGGAGGGCCGAAGAGCAGCACGCCCTTCGGGATGCGTGCACCGAGATCATTGAACTTCTTCGGATGCTTGAGGAACTCGACAACCTCCTCGAGCTCCTGCTTGGCCTCATCGGCACCGGCGACATCGCGAAACGTGACCTTGATCTTATCCGCACCACTCATGCGCGCCCGGCTCTTGCCGAACGACATGACGCGGCCGCCGCCGCCCTGCGTCTGCTGCATGATGAAGAACCAGACACCGATGAGCAGCAGGATGGGCAGGACAGACGAGAACATCTGCGACCACCAGGGCGGCTCCGGCGGATTCTCCGCCGCGATGTCAATGCCCTTCGAGGTGAGCTTCTGATAGAGATCCGGGTCATTATTCGGCGCATCCGGCGTGATGGTCGTGAATTCCGTACCATCCGACAGCGTGCCGCGGATGGTGTTCTGAATGATGACCACCTTGGATACCTTGCCCTCATCCACCTGATGCAGGAACTGGGTGTACTCCACTTCCTGCCGGTTCGTATTCCTGGTCGAGAAATAATCGATGATGGATATCGCCACCAGGATGATGAGCAGATAAAACCCTACATTGCGTAGAAACTTATTCAAACCATTGTCCCCCTTCGTTCCAGAGTCGAGGCGTACCGGTTCTTCATGCGTAGACCTCAGGCTTCAGCACACCGATATATGGCAGATTCCGGTACTTCTCTGCATAATCAAGGCCATAGCCCACCAGGAACTCATCCGGCACCGTATAGCCGCAGTAATCGATGTGCACATCGACCGTACGGCGGGACGGCTTGGAAAGCAGGGAGCAAAGCTTGACGCTTTTCGGTTTGCGCTCGCGGAAATACTTCATGAGGTAATTCATCGTCGTACCCGAGTCTATGATATCTTCGATGATGATCAGGTGTTTTCCTTCCACATCGTAGTCAAGATCCTTGAGAATCTTGACCGTACCGCTCGTTTCCGTGCCGTTGCCATAGCTCGAAGCAATCATGAAATCGAAATGCACAGGCAGATTGATGCTGCGCACGAGATCCGTATAGAATACCACCGCACCCTTGAGAATACCGACGCAGTAAATCGTTTCCTTGGCATCCTTGTAATCTTCCGTAATCTGAGCACCAAGTTCCGCTATGCGCTTCTTGAGTTCTTCTTCTGTGAATACGATTTTCTCGATATCATCTTTCATCATGGTCTTTATCCTCTCTTCTTTCTAGCCGAACATACAGGATTTTTCCAGTATCTTCAGCGACAGGATACCGGGAGCCGCGCCGATGACCGATCACCCAGAGGACCTCGCGGCCCGATGCCAGGAGCGGGATGCTGTCGCGCGCTTCACGCGGTATCTTGTCGTCAATCCATACATCTTTAAGTTTTTTGTGACCTGCCGGCAGGCTCATGATATCGCCCGGCCGGCGCGTCCGCAGGAAAAGCGGTCCATCAGCGAGGGCCCCGGCGTCCAGATAAAACTCCATTGGCCTCGTCCGGGAAGGCAGTTCATCAAGCAGGCTGGCCGAAAGGACCCAGGGACCGAAATGCGTTTCACCCGGTATGGTTACGGGCACCGCCTGATGCGGTTCCGCGCAGGCCGCCCGTTCTGCCTGTTTTCGCAGGCAGAGGCGGCCGTACGATACATGCGCCTGCCAGCGGCCGGGAAGGGCAAGTGATGAGCCCGTCCTCCCGCCTGCCGCCAGGCGTTCCAGCGCCTGGACATGTGGGAAGCCAAGGTCCTTTACCGTGCCCGAAACTTCCCGGAAAAAGCGGCGCAGCGCCCGGCGGCGCATGGCAGGATGAAGCTTCTCAAACGGGGCAAGCAGCAGAGTATCCGCCTCTCCCGGAGGCTTGAGCTGAGACCAGGAAGCGGCGAGTTCCGCTTCGAGATAATCGTCCTCGTCTGACGCGAGCTCTGCCAGCTGGCAGAGTGCCCGGGAAACCTCGGGATTGGCGTGCGCGCGCAGATACGGCAGCACCAGGAGGCGCATGCGGTTGCGCGTGCAGTCCGGCAGATCGTTCGTCACATCGTGCCGCGGCGTCAGCTGACGCATCCTGCAATACGCTTCAATATCCGCGCGCGAGGTGCCGAGCAACGGCCGAATCTGACGCCCGCGTTTGGGGCGCATGGCCGCAAGGCCATCGGGGCCCGTGCCGCGCAGGATGCGCATGAGCACGGTTTCGGCCTGGTCATCGGCATGATGCGCCGTCGCGAGGACATCTGCCCCCGCCTCATCACAGGCCTGCCAGAGGAACCGGTAGCGCAGCGTACGCGCCGCCAGTTCGAGGGAAAGCCCCCGCTCTCTGGCAAAGGCCGGCACGTCGTCAGCTCCAGTCAGGCAGACAATGCCGCGTTCCTGACAGAACCGCTGCACAAAGGCCGCATCGTCGCGCGAATCCTGCCCGCGAATGCCATGCTCAAAATGAGCCGCCGTGACGGTCAGGCGGCGCATTGCGCGCAGCTGTAGCAGGATATCGAGCAGGGCCAGGGAATCCGGGCCGCCCGAGCAGGCCACCAGGACGTGCATGCCCGGCTGCAATAAGCCATGATTGTCACAATACTCCAATACCTTACCGATCATTGCCTGCGCTCCATCCGCCGGCCGTGCAAACAGGCACCGGCATTTTCATCATAAAGCACAAAAGCACCCCGTAAGAGTGCTTTGATCATACCGATTATCAGTCCGAGCGGCGGGAGCCACGGCCTCCGCGCTTGGAATCCGTCTTGCGGCGCAAATCCGTCAGCCGCTCGTCGCTGTCCTTGAGGAACTTCGAGAGCTTATCCTCAAAGGATGCCGTAGAATTGTTGAAGCGGTTTGACTTGCGGAAATCCCGCGGTCCACGGTTCGGGCGCTGTGGACGGAAGGAAGAATTGCCCGTGCGAGCAGGCATCTCCGGCTTCTTTTCCTGAAGCTGCTTGATGGAAAGCCCGATCTTGCCGCGCTCATCCACACTCAACACCTTGACCTTGACTTTATCCCGTTCCGAGAGAAAATCATGGACATCCTTTACATAAACATCCGCTACCTCAGAGATATGGATCAGACCGGTCTTGCCCTCTGGCAGTTCCACGAACGCACCGAAATTCGTGATGCCCGTGACAACACCTTCTACTACATTGCCGACTTCAATGGACAAATTAATTCTTCCTCCTTAAATCGCGATGGAAAATACACGCTTTATTATAACCTTGCGTGCTCAAGAGTGTCAAGGAAAGAACGTCTTTTCAGGCTCTTCATTTCCCTTCGACCGATTTGCCCGGATTGTACGGCAGTTCTCCCCTGCGCGTCATGCCCAGCTGCTCACGTGCGATCTTCTCGATGTAATCAAGGCGGCTCAGATCATCCTTCTCCTTGACCAGCTTGTCGTGTTCTTCCTGTGCAGCTGCCAGCCTTGCCTCCGCCGCAGCCTGATCCTCATTGACCTGGCTCAGATAGATCTGCTGCGATATCAGGATGGACGAAAAATATACGATGATGGCAATCAGCAGGAAATTAAACCAGCTGAACCAGCTTTTTTTCCGTTTTTCTCTCGGCCTCATAACCTCTTCTCCTCTCCACTCCTGCAAGTCTCCTCTTTATCATACGGAGAAACAGCGGGCAATGCAAGCACTCCGAACATTATTTCTGCCGAACTTCCTGCGGCCGCGCCATCATCATCTCCGTCAGGCGCTGCGCAATGGCTGCAGCCGCCAGCGGATGGCTGCAGCAGATTGCCGCACGGCTCATCGACTGGAGCCGTGTGCCCTGCAGAAGGCGCCTGACGGCCAATGCGATGTCCTCTCCGGGATGGAGCCAGACCGCCGCACCATGATGCGTCGCATAAATGGCATTTTCCGTCTCCGGCCCCGGAATGGGATCATGCAGCAGCATCGGCAGTCCGAGCACGAAGGCCTCACTGATGGTCAACGCGCCGGGCTTCGTGATTAAAAGATCGGCACCGCGCATGAGGAAATGGACCTGGTCGGTATAGCCCCAGACGAGCACCTGATGATGCGAGGCGTCAGCAAAGTCCTGTACTCTGCCCAGGAGCCGCTCGTTGCGCCCCGCCACGACGAGCAGGGTCAACCGGCTGGGAATGGCCTCCAGCGCACGGAGATTCTCTTCAATGCCGCCGAGCCCCAGGCCGCCGCCCATCAGCAGGACAGCCGGCTGCCCCTCGGGAATGGCCAGCGCGCGGCGCACACCTTCCTTATCCGTCATCTCCTGCAGAATGCCCGATACCGGGATGCCCACGGCGACGAGCCGGTCCTCAGGAAAGCCATGCTGCATCATGCCCGTGCGCATCTCCTCCGTCGCCATGAAGTAGCAGTCCACGCCTTCATAAAGCCAGATCTGGTGCAGCGAATAATCCGTCATGACCGTCCCCAACAGATAATCGGCCTCTCCATGGCATTTGAGACGCGCTGCGGCACCTTCCGGGAACGGATGCGTGCAGAGCACGAGATCAGGCCGGTACCGCCTGGCAAGATGGCGCATGACAGGGCTCATGACCAGCGCGAAGGCCTCCTGCACGAAACGTCCGCCCGATGCTCCCCCCGACAGATGATAGAAGACATCGTAAAGATTGGGCACGAAAGCCAGCATGACGAGGTAAAATTTTTTCATGAACCAGTGCAGGCGCGACGTGCGGCGCGACATGAAATCGATCGTCGTGATCTCTGCCTCGGGCTGCAGGCGCCGAAGTTCCGTCTCCACCGCCTCGGCCGCCTTGATATGACCGGAACCGATGGAAGCCGTCAATATCAGGATATTCATGATATGCTCTCCTTTTCCCCTGACTACAAAACAACGGCATCAGGCCGTCAGTCCGCCGTCCACGCCATAAATCGCTCCCGTGATGAAGCCTGCCCGGGCGGAAGCCAAGAAGACGATGAGAGAAGCGGCTTCCTCCGGCGTGCCGATGCGTCCGAGCGGATAGACCGACGCCATCTCGCGCAGGGCCTGCTGCGGGTCAGGAGCTCCCTGAAGCTGCGCCTGCGTCAGGGGCGTCATGATGTCGCCAGGTGCTATGGCATTGACGCGCACGCCGAAAGACGCGAGCTCAAGTGCCAGTGCACGCGTGAAGAGCACCACGGCCCCCTTGCTCGCACAATAGGCCGCGCAGAAATAATTGCCGTGAACACCGGCGTCTGACGCAACATTCACGACAGCGCCGCGCGTGCTGCGCAAAGCGGTAAGCGACGCCTGCGTCAGATAAAACGTCCCCTTGACATTGGTCGCCAGGATATCATCAAGTTCCGCAGGTGTAAGGTCGTCAAGCGCCCCTTCCTGATAAATGCCGGCCGAATTGACGAGGACATCCATTCCTCCCCAACGGTCCATCATCTGGCGGACGCAGGAAATCCCATCTTCCTGCCGCCTGACATCGCCGGCAGCAAAGAATACCTCTGCCGCAGGAAAATCCCGCTGCAGGAAGGCCACCGCCGCCTCGCCGCGCATCTGCGTGCGGCCCATGATACAGACCTTTGCACCTTCCTCGAGGAAGTGGCGGGCCGCCGCCAGGCCGATCCCGGAAGACCCTCCTGATATCAGCACGCGTTTCCCCTGTAAGCCAAGCTCCAAAATCGCTCCTCCTCACCCAAAATACCGGCAGGTATAACAAGAAGCCGGGCTCCCGAAGGAACCCGGCTTCTCCATGAATCAAGCAAACTTATGCATTGACCGCATCTTTCAGAGCCTTACCAGCCTTGAATACCGGATTCTTGGAAGCCGGAATCTGGATCGTCTCGTTCGTGCGCGGGTTGCGGCCCGTACGAGCAGCACGCTCCTTGACTTCAAACGTGCCGAAGCCAATCATCTGTACTTTATCGCCTTCAACCAGTGCCTGCTGTACACTCTCGAACAGTGCGTTTACAGCCTTCTCAGCATCTTTCTTCGTCAGACCTGCTTTTTCTGCAACGCTAGCTACCAATTCAGTCTTATTCACAATCGTAGCCTCCTTAAAAGTTGTTTTGCTTACGATGGCAGGTATTCGCGACACAGGGCGCTTATTCCTGCCTGCTTATCAAAATTTAACAGAAAACCCTTGAAAAATCAAGGGTTTTCGGAAAAATAACCACTGGAATCGTCTGGATTCCGCCTCTTATTCCTGAGGTGCCGGCACAAAGAGACTGGTCAGGTGATCGACATCGTGCTGCCGGTCAAGCTCATAGAGCGGAATCCTGCGGATGGATTCATCGGGCAGAGCCAGGTTGTGGATGTACGTCACCTCGTACTCATCCGGATAGAGCTCCATGAGCATAAGCTTGGTGTCCGAGGCGATGATGGAATCGTAAATCTGCGTGATGACCAGCGATTGCGCCGGGCACCCCGTGAGCGTGCCGACATCCTCCGCATCGAGGATCGTGAGTCCGTCGATCGGGTCAATGCCGAGACGCGTGTAGAGGACCTCCACAAAGCTCATGCCCGGCAGGATCTCGACCTCCACATCGGAGCCTGCCGCCAGCTCGCGCAGCAGGACGACCGTGCGCTCTGCCACGAGCGGGCTGCCGGGCACCGCATAGACGAGATTCCCCATCTTGCGGGCACGCTGCATCAGGTCGTCGGCAATCGTTCGATAGAGCGTTTCAAAATCCGGTGCTTCCTGGTAAAAATCATCATACGTCGCAAAGGACAGTCCCTCTTTCTCAAGCGCTGCCACCGTGGGGTGAATGCGCGTGCGCAGGATGAGATGCTGCGCCTCCTTCATGAGCTGCCAGGATTCCATGGTAATGAGTCCGGGGCGGCCCGGGCCGAGCCCGACAACCGTTATCTTTGACATGCTTGTGCTTCCTTTCCCTTCTGTATCTTGGCCTGCATCGTCTTCATGGCCGTTTCATCGCCGGCGGCCATCATCAGGACACGCGTGACGAAATTCGTGATGTTCTTCCGGTTGTGCTCGTCGACCGTGAAGCGAATACCGTTCTTATCCGGCAGGCTGCGCATGCGCCGGCCGAAGAACTTCGAGAGTTCCAGCATCGCTTTGGCCGGCAGCTTCCTGCCCGGCAGGAAGCAAATATCAAGGGCCTGCGGCAATTGCACAATGGAGCGTACAGAGAGGTCGCGTGCATAATTCTTGATGCGTGCGACCTCGAGGAGGTGCATGACGGGTTTGGTCGGTTCCCCGAAACGGTCGATGAGTTCATCGAGCAGAGCGCGCAGCTCCTCGTTGTGGCGGATGGCCGCAATGCGCTGGTAAATCTCAATCTTGTGCATCGCATCACTGATAAAATCACCGTCGATATAGGCTTCCGTCTGCAGATCGATCAAAGGCTCAGGCGGCGCTTCTTCCACCTTCCTGCCATGACGCAGATTCTCAACGGCTTCCTCGAGCAGCTTGCAGTACATCTCAAAGCCGACGCTGGCAATATGGCCGTGCTGCTGGGAACCGAGCAGATTGCCGGCGCCGCGGATCTCCAGGTCGCGCATGGCGATCTTGAAACCCGCCCCTAGCTCAGCAAACTCCTTCATGGCCTGCAGGCGCTTTTCCGCCGTCTCGGTCAGGATCTTGTCCGCCTGATAGACGAAATACGCAAAAGCCATGTGATGCGAACGCCCGACGCGCCCGCGCATCTGATAGAGCTGCGAGAGACCGAAACGATCGGCATTGTAAACGATGATCGTATTGGCATTCGCGACATCGAGACCGTTCTCGACGATGCTCGTTGCCAGCAGGATATCGTAATCGCCTTCATAGAAGTCCATCATGACGTGCTCGAGCATTTCTTCCGGCATCTGTCCATGGGCCGTCTGAATGCGCGCTTCCGGCACGAGAGCCTGCAAATGGTCGCGCATGCGGTCAATCGTGTCGACGCGGTTGTAGATGAAATAGATCTGGCCGCCGCGGCGCAGCTCACGCTTGATGGCATTGGCGATGACCGTATCATCATTTTCCACCACATACGTCTGCACGGGGAAACGCTCTGCCGGCGGCGTCTCGATGATGCTCATGTCACGCGCTCCGACGAGAGACATGTGGAGCGTGCGCGGGATTGGCGTCGCGGAAAGCGTCAGCACGTCGATTCCCGCGGCCAGGCTGCGGATCTTGTCCTTCTGCCGCACGCCGAATCGCTGCTCCTCATCGACGATCAGCAGGCCGAGATCCTTCCACTGTATCTTTTTCTGGTTGAGAATGGCATGCGTGCCGATGAGGATATCCACCTGCCCGAGACGCACCTTCTCCATCGTCTCTTTCTGCTGCTTCGACGTGCGGAAGCGGCAGATGACATCGACGACCGGCGCAAAGCCTGAAAAGCGCGTCGTGAACGTCTGATAATGCTGCTGCGCGAGGACCGTAGTCGGCACGAGCACGGCCACCTGCTTGCCGTTCATCGCGGCCTTGTAAGCTGCACGGATCGCAACTTCCGTCTTGCCAAAGCCCACATCGCCGCAGAGCAGGCGGTCCATCGGCCGCGGCTTCTCCATGTCGGCCTTGATTTCCGCAATGGCGCGCAGTTGATCCTCCGTCTCCTGATAGGGGAACGTCTCCTCGAACTCCCGCTGGCTGCTGTCGTCCGGGCCAAAGGCAAAACCCTTCGCATCCTTGCGCTTGGCATAGATCTCGATGAGCTTCTGCGCGATGTCCTCAACGGACTTCCTGGCCCTGGCCTTGGCCTTGACCCATTCCGTGCCGCCCATGCGGTGCAGGCGCGGCACTTCCCCCTCCGCACCAATGTACTTCTGCAGCAGGCCGACCTGGTCGGTCGGGACGAAGAGTTTGTCATCGCCGCCATACTTGATGTGCAGATAGTCCTTGTGGATGCCGCCGACTTCCAGCGTCTCGACGCCCAGGTACTTGCCGATGCCGTGATTCTCATGGACGACGTAATCGCCGGGCTTGATATCCCGGAAATGCGTAATCCGTTCGCCGGCATTCTGCGGCCGCCGGACCGTGCGGCGCTTATGGCGTCCGAAGATATCCTTCTCAGTCACGACGACGAGACGGGCCGAAACGAGCTCAAAGCCCGTGAGCAGCGAACCCAGGCGAATGTTCAGGGCATCGTCGCGCAAGGGATCTTCGAGCCTGCCGATGAGGGATGGCAGGCGCCTGTGTGCGAAGAACTCCCGCAGGCTGTTGGCTTTCTCCTTGTCACCGACCAGAAGCAGCACGCGCTGCTTCTGGGAAAGCCAGCGATTGGCTTCATTCTCGAGGAGATCCATCTGGCGCTGGAACGGCGTCATCGTCGTCACGGTGATGCCCAGCGTCTCCTGCGGCTCTGCGCCCGGAATCTGCTGCAGCATCAGGGAGGAATAGACGAGACGGTTGCCGCGCGCTGCGGAGAGGAGATCTTCCCAGGCAAAGATCTTGTCCTGTATCTCCGGATTCTCCTTGACCATGGTCCGAATTTCATCGCGGATGCGCGCCGGCTCGTCGAAAATGACCGTACCCTTCCCCTCCAGATAGTTGAGGAAGAGCTCCGGACGGCCGACGGCATCCGTCTGTGCCAGCGGCATGATGGTGACATCGGCGATGTTGCGTACGGAGCGCTTCGTGTCGAGGTTGAACTCCCGCATTGAGTCGATCTCGTCATCAAAGAACTCGATGCGCACGGGCGCCTGCCCGTTGATGGCAAAAACGTCGACGATGCCGCCGCGCACAGAGAACTGCCCGATGCTCTCGACCTCCTCGACATGCTCATAGCCGAGTTGCACAAGGCGTTCCATGAGTGCTTCGCGCGGCAGGACCTCGCCCATCTTGAGCGTGAGGGAGAGCCGCTGGAATTCGTTGCGGCTCATCTCCTTCTGTACGGCAGAGGCTGCGCGCGCGAGCACGATGACCGGTTCACCGCGCACGAGCCTGCCGAGTACCTCCATGCGGCGGGCAGCGCGCTCCTGGCTCCTGGCCTCTGCCTTGACCTCCATCGTATCGAGCTCGGGCAGCTCGACGACGGACACGCCGGGCAGCAGCAGTGAAAGGTCCTCCCGCCAGTCAGAAAGCACCGCGGCGCTGTGCACCAGGATGACCGTCATCTGCGGCCGGTTCGCATAACAGGCCGCAAAGGCCGTGTGTTTCTGAGAGCCGCCCAGGCCGTATACCAGGACCTCCGACGGGCCTCCTCCTATGTAATCGCGCAAGTTCTGCAGGACACGGTCCTGCATCATGGCGGCGAATAATGCGTTCATGCTTACACCTCACGACAAAAAGACCCGGAAAACCGGGTCTGTCTCGTTTTGTAAATTATTTCTCCAAAGCCGCCTTGACAAAATCACGGAACAGCGGATGCGGGTTGTTCGGGCGGGATTTGAGTTCCGGGTGAGCCTGCGTGGCCACGAACCACGGATGATCCTTGACCTCAATCATCTCGACGAGACTGTCATCCGGCAGAGTGCCCGCAATGACGAGGCCCTTCTCCGTCAGGGCGCCGCGGTATTCGTTGTTGAATTCAAAGCGATGGCGATGGCGTTCCTGGATGAGGTTCGTGCCATAAGCTTCCTTCGCATGCGTGCCGTTCGTGATCTTGCACGGATACGAGCCCAGGCGCATCGTACCGCCCTTCTTGACGATTCCCTGCTGGGACTCCATCAGCGAAATGACCGGATGCGTCGTCTCCGGATTGAACTCCGTCGAATGCGCATCTTCCATGCCGCAGACGTGACGGGCAAACTCGATGACGGCGCACTGCATGCCGAGGCAGAGGCCGAGGAACGGAATCTTGTGCTCGCGCGCATACTCGATGGCCTTGATCTTGCCTTCAACACCGCGGTCGCCGAAACCGCCCGGCACGAGGATGCCCTTGCAGCCCACGAAAACCTCATCGAGGTCCGTTTCCGGGTCCTCAATGTTCTCGGCATTGACCCAGTGGATCTTGACTGCGGCATCATTGGCGATGGCACCGTGGTGCAGGGCCTCCGTCACCGAGATATAGGCATCGGGCAGCTCGACATACTTGCCGACAACGGCAATCTTGACGCGTTTCTGCGGATGATTGATCTTATAGACCATCTTCTCCCATTCGCTCATGTCAGCAGGACCGTAATCCATATTGAGCTTCTTCAGGGCAAACCGGTCAAGGCCTTCCTTCTGCATCATCAGCGGCACTTCATAGATGGTCGAAGCCGTGCGGTTCTCGATGACCGCTTCCGGCTGGACATCGCAGAACATCGCAATCTTATCCTTCATCTCCTTGGAGATCGTCTTCTCCGTGCGGCAGACGAGGATATCCGGCTGGATACCGATGGCACGCAATTCCTTGACGCTGTGCTGCGTCGGTTTCGTCTTGAGTTCGCCGGCAGCCGAGATGTACGGCAGGAGCGTCACATGGATGTAGAGCGTATCGTTCGGGCCGACTTCCTTCTTGACCTGACGGATGGCCTCGAGGAACGGCTGGCTCTCGATATCGCCGACCGTGCCGCCGATTTCCGTGATGACGACATCCGCACCATCAGCCTTGGCAACATCGTATACCTTCTGCTTGATCTCATTCGTGATGTGCGGGATGACCTGCACCGTGGAGCCGAGGTACTCACCCTTGCGCTCCTTGTTGAGCACGGACCAGTAAACCTTGCCCGTCGTGATGTTGGAATTCTTCGTCAGGTTGATGTCGATGAAACGCTCGTAATGGCCGAGGTCCAAATCCGTTTCCGCGCCATCGTCCGTGACAAATACCTCACCATGCTGATACGGACTCATCGTGCCCGGATCGATGTTGATGTACGGATCGAACTTCTGGATCGTGACCTTGATCCCCCGGCTCTTGAGTAGTCGGCCGAGAGAGGCGGCCGTGATGCCTTTTCCCAGGGAAGAAACGACGCCACCGGTAACGAAAATATACTTTGCCATGGAACTGCCTCCTGTTTCACTCTTTAACACATGCTGACTATTCTAACCCCTTTCCCAAGGGGTGTCAACTCACTCCTGGATGCTCTCGAGCTTCTTTTTGCGGTTGCTGCTGGCACGTGCGGCAGCCTTGCTGGAACCGGAGCTCGTCGAACGGCTGGCATGAGAGCGCTTGACCTCGGGCGGATTCCACTCCGTGAGGCCCCACTGGCCCTCGCCTTCATAATGGAAACGGCTGTCCATATTGATGAGCGTATAAACCTCTGAGATCGCAGCCGAAAGCGACTGGACCGGCTTGCACTTCTTCTCGATGACCTCGAGCACGAGATCCTTGTAATACATCGTCTTGCCTGCCTGCGTCAGGATGTGGTAGGCGACATCGACTTCTGAGCTATTGATGAAATCCATTCTGATGGTTCTCCCTTCTTGATTGGCACGCCTGCAGCTGCCTGCAAATTACATGTGTTCCGGTGCCGAAACGCCGAGGATGCCGAGGCTGTGGCGGATGACATGGGCCGTAACCGTCACGAGGGCCAGGCGGGCCTCTGCAAGATCATGGTCAACGCCCATGATGCGGCACTTATTGTAGAAGCTGTGGAAAAGTGATGCCAGGTCATAGCTGTAACGGGCAATGCGCTGCGGCGCGTAGTCGGCTGCGGCCTTTTCGACTTCTTCCGGATAGCTCTCGATTTTCTTGATGAGGTCAATCTCACTCTCATCCGTCAGCAGGGAAAGCTTCGGCGCCTTGCCGAGCACCAGCTTCGTCTCTTCCGCCTGACGGAAGATGCTGCAGATGCGCGCATGCGCATACTGGATGTAGTAGACCGGATTGTCATTCGACTTCTTCTTGGCGAGATCGAGATCAAAATCGAGCTGGCTGTCGAGCGAGCGCATCAGGAAGAAGTAGCGGGCTGCATCAGTGCCGACTTCTTCCATGAGCTCGTTGAGCGTGACGCTCTGGCCCGTGCGCTTGCTCATCTTGACGAGTTCGCCGCCGCGGTAGAGGCTGACCATCTGCAGCAGCAGGACCGTGAGCTTCTCAGGATCATGGCCAAGCGCCTGCATGGCGGCCTTGACGCGGCAGACATAGCCGTGATGGTCAGCGCCCCAAATATTGATGAGGCGGTCAAACCCGCGTTCATACTTGTTGTGATGGTAGGCAATATCGGCGGCGAGATACGTCGGCACGCCATTGTCGCGGATGACGACGCGGTCCTTGTCATCGCCGTAAGCCGTGGACTTCAGCCAGAGCGCGCCGTCCTTCTCATAGATGTCGCCCTTTTCCTGAAGGATCTCCACGACCTTGCGCACGGCATCGGGATGCAGCGTGCGCTCGCTGAACCAGTTGTCGAACGTCACGTGGAATTTCTCAAGATCTTCCTTGAGGATGGCCAGTTTTTCATGATACGCGAGATCCTTGAAGATGGCCAGTCGCTCTTCCTCGCTCAGCGAAAGGTACTTGTCGCCATCGCGGTCGAGGATGCGCTGAGCCGTATCAATGATGTCCTGCCCGTGGTAACCGTCCTCGGGGAATTCGACATCCTGTCCGAGGAGTTCCAGGTAGCGGGCATTGACGGAGCGGGCCAGATTGTTCATCTGGTTGCCCGCATCGTTGATGTAATACTCGCTCTCCACCGGATAGCCGGCAGCGCGCAGCAAATTGACGAGCGCCGAGCCGGCTGCCGCACCGCGGCCATGGCCAACGTGCAGCAGGCCCGTCGGATTGGCGCTGACATACTCGACCTGGATCTTCGGAGCATCCTTCTTCGGGAGATTGCCAAACGATTCTCCGGCATCGAGGATGGACTGGAAATTATCGTAGAGCACGTTGCCCTTGAGGTAAAAATTCAGGAAGCCAGGACCGGCGATCTGTGTATGATCCAGCCAGTCCCCTGTGATGCGCCCCGCAATCTCCTCGGCAATCTGGCGCGGGTTCTTGTGGAACACGCGTGCCGACTGCATGGCAAAGTTGGTGGCGAAATCGCCGAACTCCTTCTGCGGCGGCACCTCCAGCACGACCTGCGGCAGCTCGCCTGCCGGGAATACGCCCTCGGCCACAGCGGCCTTTGCGGCCTCTTCAATGGCCTTTGTCAGTATCTCTTTGATCTCCAAGAAATTTTCCTCCTATCCGACGTTTGCCAGATTTCGTACCATCGATCCCAGTAACTGGCAAGCTGGAATCGAATCCATTCTATCTATCCTAAATGTTTCCTTTATTTATCCTGTTTGTTCCTGTCTTCTTCGACCTCGATGTGCAGCCGGTTGCTGCTCTGAAAGGCACCATTGACAAAAAGGTCATAGCGGATATCCACGATTCCCTCGGCTTCCCCGTCCTCATAGTGAACGGACAGTTCCTCGGTGCGCACGGCCAGGTCGATATTCCCATACGGGGTGCGGTACGTGCTGCGTTTCTCCGTGCCGCGCTCGAAACGCTGCTCCTGTTCCACGCTGCCGTGCCGCAGAAGCGTCATGGCTTCCTGCCCGATCTTCAAGACAGTCGGTGTTTTGGTACCCTGCTGCAGGTCTTCATCATCGTAAAGCACATAATGCTTGTCCCGATGAAAATAATGACGTCCCTTCGCCACGGTCAGGATTTCATCTTCCCTGCCCTCCGCATCGCGAAAGGAGCCCTTGACCCGCACTACGACCGGATTCTGCTCACTCATCCAGCTGCCTCCTTGAAATTACACTGTATATTATTATATCTCAACGGACGGGCCTTGCCAACAAAAATTTTAGGGAAAGAAGCGCGGGCAAAAGCCCGTCTCCCTTCCCTTTTCTACGGATATTTTCACGCCATGCGGCTGAGGATCCTGCGCGCCACGTAGACACCGCTGGCCGCTGCCTGCGAAAGGCCGCGCGTCACGCCGGCGCCGTCACCGATGGCAAAGACGTTCTTGAGCTTCGTCTCAAGTTCCTTCGAGAGGACGACGCGGGAGCTGTAGAACTTGACCTCGACGCCGTAGAGCAGCGTATCGTCATTCGTCATGCCCGGTGCGACGTAATTGAGCGCCTGAATCATCTCGATAATGTTGTCGAGATGACGCTTCGGCAGAACAAGCGAGAGATCGCCCGGCGTCGCTGCGAGCGTCGGCTTCGTGAAACTCTTGCTCATGCGGTGCGCATTCGTGCGGCGTCCCTTGATGAGATCGCCGTAACGCTGCACGATGATGCCGCCGCCGAGCATGTTCGAGAACGACGCGATGCGCTTGCCATACTGATGCGGCGCCTTGAATGGTTCCGTGAAGTGATTCGAGACGAGCAGCGCAAAGTTCGTGTTGTGGCTCTGCAGCTTCGGGTCGCTGTACGAGTGGCCGTTGACCGTCACGATGCCGTCGGTGTTCTCCATGACGACGTGGCCGTGCGGGTTCATGCAGAACGTGCGCACAAAATCGCCGTACTGCTTCGTGCGGTACAGGAGCTTGGCCTCGTAGACCTGGCTCGTGATATCGTTCCAGACCTCATCGGGCACTTCGACGCGGACGCCGACATCGACGCGGTTGTTCTCCTGCTCGACGCCAAGGCGGTCGCATTCATCCGAGAACCATTCCGAACCGGCACGGCCCGGTGCGACGACGAGATACGCGGCTGCAATCGTCTCGCCGTTCTCAAGTTCCAGGCGGTTATCCCCCTGCCCGTCTGATTCGATATGCGCGACCGGGCATTCAAAGCGGAACTCCACCTTGTCCTTGAGATATTCATATGTGCGTTCCAGCATGCGGAGGTTGTTCTCCGTGCCAAGATGGCGCACGCTGGCGCTCAGAAGGTGCAGATCATGCTGCAGCGCCAGGCGGCCGATGTCTGAGCCCTTCGTCGAGTAGACCTGTGCGGGTGCACCATGCTTCATGTTGATCTTGTCAACATACTCAATGAGATCCATGACTTCATCGTCCGGCAGATACTCGTTGAGCCAGCCGCCGAACTTCGTCGTGAAGTTGTATTTGCCATCGGAGAACGCACCGGCGCCGCCGAAGCCGCGCATGATGCTGCACGGCTTGCAGCCGATGCAGCTCTTGACCTTGCCTGCCGAAATCGGGCAGACGCGGTGATAGATATCCTTGCCGCTCTCAAGCACCAGCACGCGCAGATCCGGCTTCTTCTCCACAAGCTCATAGGCCGTCATCACACCGGCCGGACCGCCGCCCACCACTGCCACATCATACCGTTCCATAGGAAATCCTCCATTCATCATTCTCAACCTTTCAGCCTTATTGAAATCGCAATAATCAGAAAAGGAGTCCCATTCCTTTATCTGCCGCGCCCGAAGCAGCGCACAGCAAAAGAGCGCAGACTCCTTTGGCCCCGTTCAAGGCCATCTCCTGCGTTCAAACCTTATGTATTATAAGGGAATGAGCTTACAAATGCAAGTCTTTTTTAGAAAAAATTTATAGATTTTGTTCACTATGCCATATTTTTATGCATACCATATAAATAAGTATTGCATTCTCCCTCTTTTCTCCCCTATAATTGAACTATTCATGTAAACATGATAACAAAAGGAGGATTTACCTTGACACATGATCTTGCAATCATCAACACCTTTGTATTGTACATTGGTTTCATGATGGCGATTGGCGTCTACTACTACCGGCGCACGCGCAATATGAGCGATTACTTCCTCGGCAACCGTAAACTCGGTGCCTGGGTCACCTCGCTCTCGGCTGAAGCATCGGATATGAGCGGCTGGATGCTCATGGGCGTACCGGGCTTCGCGTATCTTTCCGGCCTCAACGCCGGCTGGATTGCCGTCGGCATCGCCATCGGCACCTGGGCCAACTGGCATTTCGTCGCAGCGCGCCTGCGCAAATACACGGAGCTTGCCAACAATTCCCTGACCCTGCCGGAATTCCTGCAGAACCGCTATCATGACAAATCGGGCCTGCTGCGCATCATTCCCGCCATCTTCATCCTGATTTTCTTCGTCATCTACACGTCCTCGGGCTTCGTATCGGCCGGCCGCCTCTTCGAGACGGTCTTTGGCATCCCTTACGAATACGCCATCTTCATCGGCGCCGGCTCCGTCGTCTTCTATACGCTCGTCGGCGGCTTCCTGGCCGTCTCGCGCACCGACTTCATCCAGGGCGTCATGATGTTCTTCGCCATCCTCGTCGTGCCGATCTGCGGCGCCATGCAGTGCGGCGGCTTTGAAGCCACCGTCAGTGCCATCCAGAATGTGCAGGCCTCCATGCTCGAGCCTCTGACCAAGGCCGACGGCTCCACGCTCGGTTTCATCGAGCTCATTTCCCTTCTGGCCTGGGGTATCGGCTACTTCGGCCAACCGCACATCCTCGTGCGCTTCATGGCCATCCGCACGTCCAAAGAAGTCAAGCAGGCAACGCATATCGCCATGACCTGGGTCATCCTGTCCCTGGCAGCAGCCGTCGCCGTTGGCATGGTCGGCCGCGTCTACCTCACGACGCCGCTTGAAGGTCCGGCCTCGGAAACGGTCTTCCTCGTCATGACGAATGAACTCTTCCCGCCAATTGCGACGGGCCTCATCCTCTCGGCTGTTCTCGCAGCCATCATGAGCACGGCCTCCTCGCAGCTGCTCGTCGCAGCTTCGGCCTTCGCACAGGACTTCTATCGCACCTGGCTGCGCAAGGATGCCGAACAGACCGAGCTCGTCTGGATTTCCCGCGCCAGCGTCCTCGTCATCGCGAGCCTCGCCATCTTCCTCGGACTCAATCCGAACAACTTCATCCTCGACATGGTTTCCTACGCCTGGGCCGGCTTCGGCGCCGCCTTCGGCCCGGCTCTGCTCATGAGCCTCTTCTGGAAGCGCACGACGCGCAACGGCGTGCTCGCCGGCATCGTCGTCGGCGGCCTCACGGTCCTCATCTGGAAGCAGTTCGCCTTCTTCGGACTCTATGAGATCGTACCGGGCTTCCTGTTCTCCGCAGCTGCCATCTGGATTGTCAGCCGCTGTGGGGAAGAACCCGACCGTGCCATCCTCGAGACTTTCGAGAAAGTCAATCACAGCAACATCTAAAATGATTCTCCAAGCTGCCGCCCCAAACGGCAGCTTTTTTATTACAAAAAAGCAATTGCTCCAACCATCCTGCAGTACCATCACCTTGTATTTTCGCAAGGAACAGCCGGCAGGCCGGGCTGGGCAAAAGCGGAGCGTTGTCGCGCTGCGTGAAGAATCGATTTTTTCCCTGCCAGAACCCTGTCAAAAGAGCGTCGTTCAAGCAAAGCGCGTTTCGTTCTTTTGGCAGGATACATTGAAAGGGAAAAAATCGATTTAGCAGCCCGACTTCGCGAAGTGTTGCCCGGCCCGGCCCTGCCCTCTGTCCCTGCAAAAGAGCAATACGCCGAAGCTGATATATCTCACTGTCTGAAATCAAATCATTGCACGGCAAAAATCCGCTGCCCAAATGACAGCGGATTTTAATCTGTATTCACATGTATGACGGCTCAAAGATAACGCAGCCAGACGTACACATTCGAGATCAGGATCGTCAGGATCATGACGGGGAATGCGATTTTCATAAAGCCCAGGAACGAAATCTGCTTGCCACGCTGGGCAGCCATCGAAGCCACCACCACGTTGGCGCTTGCACCGATCAGCGTACCATTGCCGCCGAGGCAGGCACCGAGCGACAGCGACCACCAGATCGGGTCGAGATTCGTGATACCCATCTGGCCCATATCCTGGATCAGCGGGATCAGCGTCGCGACAAACGGGATGTTATCGATGAACGCCGAAGCAAAGGCACTCATCCAGAGCACGAGCATGGCCGTCGCATTGACGCTGCCGCTCGTCAGCTGCATGGCCTCTGCGGCCAGCATCTTGATGACGCCCGTCTCAACCAAAGCGCCGACCAGGATGAAAAGGCCGGCGAAGAAGAAGATAGCCAGCCATTCCACCTTGGAAAGCACCTTGGCGATCATGCTCTCATTGCGCGTATACGTGATGAGCAGCAGCAGGCCCGCACCCGAGAGTGCCGCCGTAGCCGTCTGCAGTCCCAGTTTGTCGTGGCAGACGAACAGGCTGATCGTAATGAAGATGACAAAGAGGCATTTCTTCAGGAGCTGCGGATTGGCAATCTGGCTTTTGGCATTGAGGCGCATGACGCGCTCCTGCAGATCCGGCTGTGTACGCAGCTCGCGCCCGTAAATGGCAATGAGCACCAGCTCCACCACGAAGAAAATCAGGATGCAGATACCCGTCAGGTTATTGACGAAATCCATGAAGTTCAGGCCGACGGCGCTGCCGATCATGATGTTCGGCGGGTCGCCAATGAGCGTGGCCGTGCCGCCGATATTGGACGCCAGGATCTGCGAGATCAGATACGGCTTGACATCGACCTTGAGCTGTGACGTGATGCTGAAGGTGATCGGCACGGTCAGAAGCACCGTCGTGACATTGTCGAGCAGGGCCGAGCAGACCATTGTCAGAGCGGAAAGGGCAATGAGCAGGGCGATTGGCCGTGCCTTGACCTTTTTTGCCGACCAGATGGCCAGAAAATTGAAGAGTCCCGTCTCACTCGTGATGTTCACGATGATCATCATGCCCATGAGCAGGCCCAGTGTGTTGAAATCAATATGGCGTATGGCCGTATCCTGATCGATGATGCCGCAAAGGATCATCAGCATGGCACCGCAAATCCCCACAATCGTGCGGTGTACTTTTTCCGAGATGATCAGTGCATAGGCAATCACGAAAATCGTGATGGCCAGAGTGGTTGAGCTAACCAATGGATTCCACTTCCTTCTCTCTTACTGCTTATACTTCGGTGTCAGGACGATGCTTTCCCCATCGCGCTTGATCTTGAACGTATACGACTTGACGCCGGCGCGGAAGAGCTCCATCTTGAGCTGCAGCAGCGCGCGTCCCAGTTCATCCGTGAGCTGCGGCGTAAAGCCGGCACGGGTCAGTTCAGCCGGAACCGGCTGCTCAGCCTCCTGCTGACGCTTCTTCTTCGCCGTCTGCTCCGCACGCACGAAATGATCTTCGATGGACATGTCCTCCACGTAATCCTTGAACATATCCTTATCCGTCAAGTTCTTTGGTATTTTCGTCATCTTCAGCCCCTCTTTCCTCTGAATCCTCTCTACCTCACTTGGCGCTGACCTTTGCCCAGCTGTCGCGCAGCCCGACCACACGGTTGAATACGAGGTGATCCGGCGTCGTATCGGGATCAACCACGAAGTAGCCGACGCGCAGGAACTGATAGTGCGTTCCCGCCGCCGTGAGCTTGACCGAAGGCTCTACCAGAGCATGCTCAATGACCTGCAGCGAGTCCTTGTTGAGTGCCGCAATGAAATCCTTCGGCACATTGCCGTTTTCATCCGTTTCAATGAGGTAATCGTAGAGGCGTACCTCGGCGTCGAGAGCCGTCTTCTCAGCAACCCAGTGGATTGTGCCCTTGATCTTGCGGCCGGCTGTCCTGCCGCCCGTCTTGGATTCAAGATCCGCCGTGCAGCGAAGCTCCGTGATATTGCCCTGCTCATCCTTTACGACTTCCTCACATTTGATGATGTAGGCATGCTTGAGACGTACCTCTCCACCCGGCTTCAGGCGGAAGTATTTCTTGGGCGGCTCCTCCATGAAGTCTTCCTGCTCGATGTAGATCGTGCGGGAGAACGGCACGAAGCGGTGGCCGCCGTGCACGGGGTTGTTGTCCGCCAGCAGCCACTCTTCCTTGTCTTCCGGATAGTTCGTGATGACGACCTTCAACGGGTGCAGCACGGCCATGACGCGGTCGGCATTCTCGTTGAGATCCGCGCGGACCTCGTGCTCGAGCATTGCGACGTCGACGATGCTGTCGGCCTTGGCGACGCCGATTTCCCTGCAGAAGTTGCGGATGGAAGCCGGCGTGTAGCCGCGGCGGCGCAGGCCTGAGATGGTCGGCATGCGCGGATCGTCCCAGCCGCGCACATAGCCCTCTTCGACGAGCTGGCGCAGCTTGCGCTTGCTCGTGACCGTGTTCGTGAGATTCAGGCGGGCAAACTCGATCTGGCGCGGACGCGTATTTGGATCGAAGCCGAGGGAATCGAGCAGCCAGTCGTAGAACGGACGATGCTCCTCAAACTCCAGCGTGCAGACGGAATGCGTGATGCCCTCGATGGCATCGGAGAGCGGATGTGCGAAATCGTACATCGGATAGATGCACCACTTGTCGCCCGTGCGATGATGATGCGCATGGGCAATGCGGTAAATGACCGTATCGCGCATGACGAGATTCGGCGAAGCCATGTCGATCTTGGCGCGCAGGACCTTTTCGCCGTCGGCGAATTCACCGGCCTTCATGCGTGCAAAGAGATCGAGGTTTTCCTCGACGCTGCGGCTGCGGTACGGGCTCTCCTTGCCCGGCTCCGTCAGCGTGCCGCGATACGCCTTGATCTCCTCAGCCGAAAGATCGTCGACATAAGCCAGGCCCTTCTTGATGAGCGTTACCGCAAAGTCATAGAGCTTGTCAAAGTAGTCCGATGCGTAGAATTTGCGGTTGCCCCAGCTGAAGCCGAGCCAGCGGATATCCTCCTGGATGGAATCAACGTATTCCGTATCTTCCTTCGTCGGATTCGTATCATCAAAACGCAGGTTGCAAAGGCCGTGATTGTACTCGGCAAGACCGAAATTCAAGCAAATGGATTTGGCATGGCCGATGTGAAGATAGCCATTCGGTTCGGGTGGGAAACGCGTATGGATGCCTTCCGTATACTTGCCATTCTTGAGATCTTCCTCGATCATGTTCTGGATGAAGTTGGAAGCCATGGTGATCTTTTCTGCCATCTGATATCTCTCCTCGTCTCTCTATTCCTGTCCAAACGTCCAGTCAGGAACTCAGATTCCCGCTGAATCCTCTTCTTTACATCGTTTCTCCACATACGTGCGCAGGCGTGCCACGCCCTCTTCCATGCCCGGCTGATCCGGCAGGTACCTGATGATGCGTTCAATGTAGCCCCGCTTGACGATTTCCCGCAGCGTCCAGTTGAAGTAAATGTCGTAGACCCAGAGCAGACGCACGAGCTTGCGGTCGCCATGCGTGCGCAGCTTGCGGTAATCCGCCTGCCGTCCGGCCTTGAAATCCTCGATGAAATCCGGGCTGACAAGCTGACTGGCATCGGATGCGATGAACTTCGGCGCCTTTTCCGCACCATCCGGCGTCAAGAACGGCGACAGGACACGATAAATATCGAGCTTATCGGCATCGCGGATGATCTGGGCAAAGACAAGATGGCGCCGGTCCGCCACCGGGCCGATTTCCTTTTTATTGTGGCGTGAAATCGCGAACCGCACGAGCTCCTCATCCTCGGGGGCCAGCTTCTTCATGAAGTCAAGCTCCGACAGGACCTTGAGCCCAAGATCCGCGTGATCTTCCGACTCGGCATCATTGAAGGTCTTGTAGAGGCTGTACTGGCGAAAGCGCCCCACATCATGAAAAAGACCCATGATTTCCGCCAGGGCAACATCATGCGCAGAAAGGTGCAGATGTTTTGCCAGGGCGATGGCATGGGTGGTTACGTACCCCGTATGGATTTCCTTGATGCGGATTCCCTGCATCACTTCTTCGTCATCGGTATGGAACGATTTCATATAGGCATCCATCCAGGCATGCATTTCTTTGAGCAATTCCTGCATCGTATGTTCCTTCCCTTCCAGGCAATCGTCACCTCGTGACTAATGCTTACATTATACTACGAACCATGTTTTGACGCAATTCCATCTATTTAACGCCGCTGTGCTTCACCTCGTCCTCCACAAGGATACCAAGGTTCCGCAAATCGTCACGGATGGCCGCCAGAGTCTCCTCGTCGGGGATGCGGACGGTATGCATGTGGATGCCGCCCGTCACGACCAGCAGCGGATTGGCCTGGCACTTCTTCATCTTCGTCAGGAAGCGACGGATATCGCGGCGGCTCTCAAGCAGGAGATCGCCGCGAATTGCCCCGTAAACAGGATGTTCGACGATGACATCAAGCACGGCACCGCCATTGTCGACGATGGCCTGAAGCTCTGGCTCCATGCCGGCCGCATCATGACGGCAGACAAGCGTCGCCAGCATCGCCGCCCCCTCACCGGACTCCGGCAGGATATACCCGCGCGGCGTGGCAAAGATCTGTGCGCCCTGCGCCCGCAGGATACTGATATCGCCGACAATGATCTGGCGGCTGACCTCAAGTTCCCGGGCCAGCTTGGTCCCGGTCAGCGGCTGCTTTGCTTTCCTGAGCCGTGCCAAGAGCAGGCGGCGCCGTTCTTCCGTATGCACGAATACCACTCCCCCATAAACCAGCAAAACAAAAAAAGCTGCCTCACGGCAGCTATGCGTACAAAATGGTGGGCGATAACAGGATCGAACTGCTGACATCTTGCTTGTAAGGCAAGCGCTCTCCCAGCTGAGCTAATCGCCCGAATGGTGACGCCAATGGGATTCGAACCCAGGAACCCGCCGTGAAAGGGCGGTGTCTTAACCGCTTGACGATGGAGCCATTGGCTCCTCGAGCAGGATTCGAACCTGCGACAGCCTGATTAACAGTCAGGTGCTCTACCGGCTGAGCTATCGAGGAATATCAGATACTCGCGTATCGACTTGTATTATTATACTGGATAATCGAGAGGATTGCAAGCCTTTTTTTCCAGGAATGTGAGATTACGATTCCTATATCACGGTCTGGGTCGGGCTCGCCGCTTCGTTACATGCTGCTGAGCCAGTATCTCTTCACGCATTGATGCACATGCACTTCTTCAAAAGACAAGCCCGCAGCAAAAGTCCCATGCTGCGGGCTTGTTCAGTAAATACAAGAAATCAAAGTGTCACACCATCTTTGAAGATGGCCAGTTCATGCTTGTCCAAGGCCTCGGATTTCGTATGGCACGTTCCTGAAGCCACATTCAAAATGAATTGCAGGAATTCCTCGGACAAAGCTTCCATGCTCTCGCCGCTCAGGAGTCTGCCGGCATTGAAATCAATCCAGTCCGCTTTAAACGAGGCCAGACGGCTGTTGCTCGCAATCTTGAGCGTGGGGACCGGACAGGAAAACGGCGTGCCGCGTCCTGTCGTAAAAAGCACCATCTGCGCACCGGAAGCGGCCAGCGCATTCGAAGAAACAAGATCATTTCCAGGTGCCTGCAAAAGCGACAGGCCCTTTTCTTTTACGGGTTCGCCATAAAGCAGCACATCTTCCACGGGAGCGATGCCGCCTTTTTGTACACAGCCCAGAGACTTATCCTCCAGAGTCGTGATGCCGCCTGCCTTATTGCCTGGTGACGGATTCTCATTGATTTTCTCGCCGTGTTTCTGGAAATACGTCTTGAACCCGTTGATGAGGCGCACGGTCTTCCGGAACACCGCTTCATTCCTGCAGCGGTTCATCAGCAAGGTTTCCGCACCGAACATTTCCGGCACTTCGGTCAGCAGAGCCGTGCCGCCCGCTGCCGTGACACGATTGACAACGGACCCGACCAGGGGATTGGCCGTCAGGCCGGAAAATCCATCGGAGCCGCCGCATTTTACGCCGATGCACAATTTCGCCAACGGTTGCGTCGTCCGTTTCGTTTCAGCCGCATGAGCCGCCAATTCCCTTACCAGGCGCACACCTTCTTCCACTTCGTCTTCTGCTTCCTGACAAATGAGGAACTTGATTCCCGCTTCGTCCACACCGGTGAGCATCTGGCGCATCGCGTCCATCTTGTTGTTTTCACAACCGAGCCCCAAAAGCAATACCCCGCCCGCATTGGGATTATGTGCCAGTCCTGCCAGGAACTTCTGCGTATAGCACAAATCATCGCCCAGCTGCGAACAGCCGTAAGGATGGCTGTAGGCGTAAATCCCATCCACATGCGGACCGACAAAAGCCTGAGCCCGTTTCTCAATCTCCCGCGCTATCGCATTGACGCAGCCGACGGTCGGGATAATCCATACTTCATTGCGGATTCCGACACGGCCATCGCGGCGCTCATAGCCCTGGAAGGTATGAACCCGGTCCTCTGCCGGCTGCCATGCCGGTGCCTTCTGCGGTTCATAGCGATACTCCAGCAGGTCTCCCAACTTGCTTTTGACATTGTGCGTATGCATCCACTCGCCCGGCTGAACCGCCACGGTCGCCTGCCCGATGGGAAAACCGTACTTGATGACATCTTCACCTGCTGCTATCGGCACAATGGCCATTTTATGACCAGCAGGGATATCTTGCCGCACCACGATGTTTTTCCCCGCTGACGCAACCGTCTCACCTTGTTTCAAGGCAGAAACAGCCACTGCCACATTATCCGCAGGATGAATCCTGATCAGCTGTTCCATCTCATTCCTCTTTTCCCAAAGATTCAATGTAAGCTTTTGCACCATATGTCCGGATCTTCTGGAAGTGATCCTGCACGGCTGCCGCAAAGCCCGGAATGGCCGTGAGGTCCTCCCCCCACCAGTCTGCGGATTTCAGGATATGATCGACGTATTCTGCATCCGGCAGGGCTGCCCAGGCGGCAATCTGCTCCAGCTTATCCGCATCATCATGGATCTCATACACCTGTTCACCGCGATGGCCAAGCAGGCAGCCATCGCCCCGTTCCGTCGCATGATAAAAGACCAGGAGTGCCGCCATGGAATACGTGAGCCATTTCGGCAGCTTTCCTGTGGCAGCCAGACTGTCTTTCAACGTGGGCAGGACCCGCGTACGCCACTTGGAAATGGAATTCAGGGCGATGGACAGCAGAGCATGATGAACGAAAGGATTCTCAAAGCGCTCAAAGACAGCATCGGCAAATGCCTTTGCCTTCTCCTGCGGCAGATGGACAGTCGGCACGATCTCCCCGTAGACAGACTGGTTCAGCTGGCGGCGTATGGAAGGATCCTTCATGCAATCACCAACATAATCAAAACCTGCCAGATAAGCTCCCAGGACCATGGACGTATGCGCACCATTCAGGATCCGGACCTTCTGTTCCTTGAATTTGGCGATATCCGCCGTAAATTCTACCGGGAAATCCGGTGCATTGAGCGGCAGTTTGTCTTTGAGCTGCGGGTCCCCAATCACCCAGAGCGCAAATGGCTCACACTGAGTCATGAGCGCATCGTGATACCCCAGTTCTCCCTCGTAGGCAGCGGCCTCTGACTTCGGATACCCCGCCACAATACGGTCAACCAGGGTATCCGCAAATGTGCAGGCAGTATCCAGCCAGGACGAAAAGCCTGATTCGAGCTGCCAGTGCTCCGCATATTTCTTCACGCAGGCTTTGAGCGCGGCACCATTGTGATCGATGAGTTCCACCGGCAGCATGATGAGCCCTTTATCGGCTGCACCATGGAAATACTGGTAGCGCGCAAACAGGAATTTCGTCAGTTTTCCCGGAAAAGACTGCGGCGGCGCATCTTCAAACCGGTCCGCTTCACGAAAGACAATGCCGGCCTCCGTCGTATTGGAGATGACAAATTCCAGCGTATCAAGTTCGGCCAGCTGCATATAGGCTTTTTCATCCTCATGAGCGGCAATGATGCGTTCCAGGCAAGTGACGACCCGGTTCTCCTTGTACGGCTTGCCCGCCCGCTGACCGCGCAGGCAGACGGTATAAAGATTGTCCTGCGTCAGGAAACGCGCATTTACCTGTTTTGCCCGCGGCATGACCACGGCTATGCCGGCATCAAAGCCCTGCTCCTCATTGGCACGGTCGATTGCATAATCGACAAAGGCACGCAGGAAATTTCCTTCACCGAACTGCAGCACCTTGATGGGATGCTCTGACCGATGGTAAATATCTTGGATATTCTTCATTCTCGACTCTCCCCTGGCAGGATTCATTCCGGATCCGCAAAATGAATGACGACTTTGAGCATCTTCGAGGCATTTTCGGAGAAATCGCGGAAGGCCTTGGCGGCATCCGCCATCTCATAAACATTGGTCACGACTTTCTCGACATCTGCTTTGCCAGCTTTCACCAGATCGATGAGGTCCAGGAAATCCTGTTTCAAGGC
Organism: Veillonellaceae bacterium SB90; assembly: GCA_902364065.1. Classification (GTDB taxonomy): domain Bacteria; phylum Bacillota; class Negativicutes; order Selenomonadales; family Selenomonadaceae; genus Mitsuokella. The sequence goes on along the minus strand of CABJCJ010000014.1, from coordinate 21,813 downwards.
ATTGCGGGAACCAAAGACATTCAATTCTTTTTTCTGCAGAAGCGTAAAATCAAAGTCTGCATTCTTCTTGCCGACGCCGATCTGGACAAAACGTCCGCCATAGGCTGCCGCATCAATGCAACTGAGGAAGGTAGACGGAAGGCCGACTGCCTCAATGGTCACATCAAAGCCTTTGCCTGCCGTGATTTCCTGTACGGCCTGCTTGAAGTGCTCCGGACTGTCATTCAGGATCGTGCCGGCGAGGTTAAAGCTCTTCTGTGCATAAGCCAGCTTCTCCGGTGCGATATCCGCGATATAGACTTCTGCACCAGCTGCTTTTGCGGAAGCAGCGGCCAAGACGCCAATCGTGCCCGCGCCGACAACCAGGACTTTCTCACCCGGCTTGATGTGCGCGCGCCCGGCGCCATGGTAACTGATGCAGAACGGCTCGATGAGTGCCAGCTGTTTCGGCGAAAGGCCCTTGCCGTCATAGATTCTCTCAATCGGCATCGTGATGTATTCCATGAAAGCACCATCACGCTGCGCGCCCATCGTCTCGTTGTGTTCGCAGCAGTTCAGGAGTCCGCGCTCGCAGGAATAGCACTTCCCGCAGTTAAAATACGGATTGCAGGTAACAATCATGCCCTTCTTGAGCCCACGGTCATTTTCTCCGATTTCCATGATTTGCGCCGAAAATTCATGACCCGGGATACGCGGATAAGAAGCATAGGCAAACGTGCCGCGATACGTTCCCAGATCACTGCCGCAAATGCCTCCATATAGGATTTTCAAAAGCGCCTCACCTTTTTTCGGCACGGGCTTTTCCGTCTCAAAAATTTCCACTTCTCCAGGCTGATTGATACGAATTGCTTTCATGAAAAATCCTCCTCTTATTTTCACCCTTACGAGTGAATCAGTAAAAATGGACAGTCTAAACTTCACGACGGCATTTACGCCAAAGTGTCACACGGCTGATTCCCAATTTCGCACACGTTTCCTCTGGCGTATACTGCTCCAGCATGCGGTCGATAACCGCAATCTCAATTTCTTTGAGTGACAATCCCAAAGGAATTTCTATCGTATTCTTGTTATTGCTCATACGGCTTCCATCCATCAGTTCATCCAGATGGATGCGGCTGCCGTAACCGTCAGCATAGCAGGCAAAAACCTCTGCCATATTGCGCAGCTCGCGTATATTGCCCGGCCATGCGTAATTCATCAGGCGATTTTTTAATCTTTTATCAAACCAGGAAGAAAATTCTATCTTGGGCGCAAATTGATGAAAATAATACTGCATGAGCATCATGATATCTTCTCTGCGCTCGCGCAACGGCGGTATGTTGATTTTCAGCACATTGACGCGATAATAGAGATCCTCACGGAATTTTCCTTCATCTACCATATCACGCAGATTCTTATTCGTAGCACATATCACGCGGATATCAAGCGGGATGATCTTGTCATCCCCGACGCGCATGATTTCATGCTCCTGCAGGACGCGCAGGAGGCGTCCCTGTATGTTCAGGGGGAGTTCGGCAATCTCATCCAGGAATATCGTGCCACCATCTGCCAGTTCAAATAGCCCTTTCTTGCCGGAACGTCTGGCACCGGTAAATGCACCTTCCACGTAACCAAACAATTCACTTTCAATCAGATTGGGCGGTATGGATGCACAGTTGACCGAAACAAACGGCTTGCGGCTTCTCTGGCTGGCATTGTGAATGCTCTGTGCCATACCTTCCTTGCCCGTTCCCGTCTCTCCTGTAATCAGTACATTTGCCTCCGTCTGTGCGAATGACTCAGCTAAAGCGAGCAATTTCTTGACCCGGGGCGAAACGGTCAATATGTCTGAAAAATGCTTTTTGGCATAAAGACCTTTTTGATACATCGAAGTGCGTATCTTCTGTTCTGATTTGGCTATGCTGCCAGTTTCATGAAAAACGAGCACGGTATTCTCATGCTGATCCCTCATACCTATGGGAATCATGCGGAAAAGAGCTGTATTTTCGCCAATGGTAATCAGCTGCTCTCCAGTGTAGTCCTTGATATATGGTTCCATTTGCTTCGGCAGATTACGCAGGATATTCCCCTGAAACAAGCGATTGGCTTCCTCGTTGAAAAAGAGCGGATGCTTGTTTTCATCCAGGACCGCAATCCCCTCCTGGATATTTTGCACAACGGCCTGCAGCTGCTCCAGCTGCAACGCTTCCTTTTTCTTGGCATCCCGGATTTTCACCGCATCGTTGATGGCCTTCTCAATGGAGGATTCGCTGGAATCCACATAGGAATTGAGCATGCCATTTTCTTCTGCTACACGGATGGCATAGCGGCAGCCGGCAATCCCATCCACCGTCTTGCCAATGACCAGGCTCCTGACCGTTGCCTCAATTTCCTCATAGGTCCGGCACGGACGCACGAAAATATCCGTATCCGCCAGAGAAAAATTCTGCGGCGTATCAAAGAGGATATTGTCGCGCATGACAATGGCAATGCGATGACAATCCTTACTGCTCAGGTAAGCAACAGCCGTGAGAATGTCATTGAAGGACGTCGTAACCTCGACCACCGTTTTTCCCGAGATTTTCTTGATTTCCTCAGCCACACCACCGCGGCTGATGATTACGAGCGCTTCCGGATGCGATTCTATCTCCGCACACGCCGATTTGTCATCGGTTACCAGAACGGGTATGGAAAGGCCTTTTCTGCGAATGATTTTTCTTGCCTTGCGTCCGACCTCTTCAGTCGGCGCAGCAAATAGAATGAGTGACATATGCTTCCTCCTGCAACGATTGAATCAATTGCTTTAATTATATAGCAAATTGATTACGCCCGTACTGAATACAGGGAAAATCGTCAAGAGAAGCAGGCATACAAGGAGCAGGAGGTAAAATGGCACGGCTTCACGGATAAAGGCGCTCATCTTACACTTGGTAACACCGCAGGTAACGAACATCAGCGTGCCCATTGGCGGCGAGAGAGCGCCAATTGCCAGGTTAAAGATGAACATGATGGCAAACTGGTACTCATTGATGCCAAAATGCGTTGCAATAGGAGCAAGCAGCGGCACGAGGATAATCATAGCCGCATTGCCTTCCAGGAACATGCCGACAAAGAGCAGGAAAATGTTCACGACCAGGAGGAACATTTCCGGGCTCTGCAGGAACGTGATCATCATCTGTGCGAGTTCCTGCGGGATACGCTCTTTCGTCAGGATCCAGGCAAAGGTGGACGCAGCACCAATGATGATCATGATGGAAGCCGACGTCGTGATGGTTTCTTTGATGCCCGTCACGATATCCGCAATGCGCATCTCCCGGTAAACGAGGCCAAGGAACAGGGAGTACACAATGGCAACAGCACCGGCTTCGGTCGGCGTGAAAAGACCGATGCGGATACCGCCGATGATGATGATGGGCAGGCAGAGCGGCAGGAAGGCTGCCTTTAAAGCACTCCAGAATTCGCCTGCCGTCGCATGGTGTTCGCGCATTGGCTTGTACCCGCGCTTATGCGAAATCACGGATACGAGCATCATCATGGCCACGCAGAGCAGCAGGCCCGGTCCAATGCCGCCCATGAAGAGCTTGCCGATGGACAGATTGCCGATGGAACCGTAAATGATCATGGCAATTCCCGGCGGAATGAGCGGCGTGATGATGGCGGAAGTAGCCGTGACGACCGAAGAGAACTCCAGGGAGAAGCCGCGCTTCTGCATCTCCGGAACAATCATCTTCGCTTCCATCGCTGCATCGGCAAGGTTCGACCCCGAAAGTCCGCCCATCAGGGTACTGAGGAGAATGGCCACCTGTGCAAGACCGCCGCTGAAGGTTCCCAGCAGGACTTCACAGAAATTCATGATGCGTTTAGTAACGCCTGTATAGTTCATGAAGACGCCGGCACAGACGAAAAATGGAATGGCCAGCAACGGAATGCTTTCTGTTCCTGCAATGACGCGCTGCACAAAGATCTGTCCGGGAATATTCGGCGACAACAGGAAATACATGACACCGCCGGAAAGAACGGAAAGGAAAACCGGTACTTTCAAGAACAAAAGGACTAACAGTACAATAGTCGAGATTGCAATACTGCTTTCCATCAGTCATGCACCTCCTTGAATTTTTTGATAATCACACGCGTATAGTTATACATCATCAGGATACAGCCGACCGGAACCACCAGATAGATGACCGCGTTGGGAATATGAAGGATATTCGTGCTGCGTCCCATCTGCACCATCGAATAGACAATGACATCACTGTAATAGAAGAAGAACAGCAGGATGCCCATCGAGATGACATAGCCGCCAAGCTCAATCCAACGCGCTATTTTTTTCGGCAGGCGTTCCACCACGATCTCAATAGCCACATGGCTGCCTGTCCGGAAGGCTGCACCGACGCCCAAAAAGGTAATCCAAACAAAGCAGGCCAGCTGGACCTCTTCTTCCCAGGCGAACGGGCTTCCCAGAAAATATCGTGCAAAAACACCGAAAAACGTTACAAATACCAAAACCGTCAGGGCAATTCCTGCAATAAAAAAGTCCAGATTGTTGATAATGGATCTGCCAAGATTTTTTTGCTCTTCCATAATTTCACCAGTCTCCCTAAAAACATACACAAACATTCAAGAAGCAAGGCGGAAGGACTCCATTTCCTCGGGCCTTCCGCCTGCCATAGAATCAGGGATTATTGCATAGCTGCTTTTACCGTATCATAGAGATTCGGCGACCAGTCTTTGAAGTCTGGGAGCGAGTAGAATTTCTTGCTTGCAGCACGGAATTCATCAAGTACAGCCTGAGACGGCTCAACTACCGTTACGCCTTCTGCCTTGAATTTCTCCAGGACATCCTGTTCTGCCTTTTTCTGAAGCTCGTTGTTGTAAAGGCCGGCTTCTTCGCAGGTGGAAACCAGCATATCCTGCTGTTCCTTGGTCAGGCTGGTCCAGAATTTTTCACCACAGACAAGGGTCGTAAAGTTTTTAACATGACCATCGAGAATCAAATACTTTGCCACTTCCTGGAATTTACCGTTATACAGAACCGGCAGCGGATTTTCTACACCATCAATGGTGCCCTGCTGCAGAGCCGTGTAAACATCACCAAGAGCCATCGGCGTCGGTACGGCACCAAGAACTTCAAAGCCCTTAACCTGGATTTCGTTGTTCGGGACACGGATCTTCATGCCTTTGAGATCCGCCAGAGAATTGACCGGTTTCTTCGTCAAAAGGTGACGATCGCCATAAACCCAGTTCGAAGCAATGATCTTCAGGCCATTGTCTTCCAGCTCTTTGCTTTCCTTTGCATACCAGTCGCTCTTCGTGAGCTTCCAGCACTGATCCCAGTTATCAAACAGGAACGGGCCAAAGACGATACCGAAGTCCTTGACGCCACGGTCTGCGTAGAAGGCACCGTCTGCCAGTGTTACAACCGGCTGTCCGGCAATCATCTGATCAATCAGATCATTTTTATTGCCCAGCTGACTGGAAGGATATGCCTCAATCTGCATGGTACCATTGCTTTTTTCTTCCAGAAGCTCTTTCCACTTGTTAATGCCCTGATCGAACGGTTCACCCGGATTGTTCTCATAACCAACCTGGATAACGATTTTTCCGTCTTTCGTCCCAGCTGCCTGCTGTTGTCCGCCACACCCAGTCAACAGGCATGCTGACAATACCATCGTCGCCAGCGCCAACAAAGTTTTCTTCATGCCAAAGCACTCCTTTCAAAAGACCCTCTTTAGTTGGGGTGATTTGCTTACCCCATTCTTCCTTTTACTCTATATAATAGCAATATGCATGCCAATTTATTCTGAATACGTAAAATTTTTTCAACATATCTGTGATAAGTTGCTTAATTGTCTTGATTTTTATAGCTTCAAATTGTAACAACAGGATTAAAATTTATTTTTGATTGTTATAAAATTATTCCGATTTTTGAGAGTATACTGCTGTTTTCTCGATATTTTTGCTCCATTTGTTTCATTACGAAATGCATAATATTACTTTATGAAATAAATTCAGCAAAAAAAGAACTGCACTGTGCAGCTCCTCTGACAATGCAGTTCTTCTATGAACAGACTTATTATTTTCTTGCTTCGGCTACGGCTTGTACAAAGCGCTGTGCCATGGCCGTCACACCATCGTAATCTCCTGTTTTCGCAGCACCGGTCAGGCTGCTGCCGGCAGATATGGCGATGCAGCCAGCATGAAGCCAAGCTGCTACGTTATCAACACTGACACCGCCGGAAGGCATCAGAGGGGCCTGCGGCAACGGACCGTGGATATCCTTGATCATCTTGGGCCCAACAATGTCACCGGGAAACACCTTGACAATATCCGCGCCCGCTTTCAGGGCATCAACGGCGCCGCCCGGCGTCATGACACCCGGACAGGAAACCACACGGTAAAGATTGCAGAGACGCACGGTTTCTTCATCAAAGGCCGGAGAGACGATGAACTTTGCCCCTTCCACCATGGCCAGGCGAGCAGTCGTCGCTTCAAGGACCGTGCCCGCACCGATCACAACCTCGGGATCTCCTTTATATTCTTCGACCAGCGTACGGATGGCTTCCTGTGCTCTCGGCGTTGTGAACGCCAGCTCAATCGCCTTTACACCACCCTTTATGCAGGCCTCAGCCGTACGGATGCCGTCTTCCATGGTCTTTCCGCGTACAACGGCAATGATACCCTGTTTCTTTAATTTGGCCATCACTTCAAATTTGTCCATCATGAATCCCTCCTGCTCTGATTTTCTGCCATAAAAGTCTGCAGCTGCGTTCTTGTTGGCAGGCCTTCATTATCGCCTGGTGACATGACTGCCAGGGCGCCAATGGCAGCTCCACGTTCTGCCGCCCGCGCAAGGCCCTGATGTTCCAGGAGTGCGCTGATAACGCCTACAGCAAAGCCATCACCCGCTCCAACCGTATCCACGACTTTGGCAACATGGAAGCCGGGAGATACGAAAGCCTCCTGACCAGCTTCCTTTACGAGAGAGCCCCTGGCTCCCAACTTAACGATGACGGCTTTGGCACCTTGTGCCAGATAGAAATCCGCAATCTGTTCCGGGTCGGAGGTCCCTGCCAGCTGTTTTCCTTCCGAAATTCCCGGCAAAACGAGATCCGCCTTCGCAGCCATTTCATTGAGCACGCGTACCATCTCCGCCCGATCCGGCCAAAGTGCCGGACGGATATTGGGGTCAAACGAAACATATACCCCCCGTTCTCGTGCCATCTCCATCAGGCGCATGGCCGCCGCGCGGCAGCTTGCAGAAAGAGCCGGCGGGATGCCCGTCACATGTACATGGCGCACACCTTCCCAGTCAAGCTTCTCCAGGTCTTCCGGCGCAAAATGAGAGAAGGCGGTTCCCTGCCGGAAGTTGACCACTTCCGGGTCGCCCGTTTCCACTTTGGCTTTCAGCTGCATCCCCGTCAGGAATGTATCATCCTGCAGGATATACTGCGGATCGATACCGTTGGCCTGCAGAAAGTCAATGATATGCGCACCGAACGGGTCTTTCCCCACGCGCGATACGTAAGCAACCGAATGCTCCAGCCGGGCCAGGCCGACAGAAACATTCACTTCCGCACCACACACATAGCGCGTAAAATGTGTCACGTCCTTCAGCGGCCGTGCTTCTTCCGCCGCCATCAAGCCCATGGGTTCACCAAATGTCAAGACTTCATGCATACACTCACACTCCCTGTATTCACAAATTTGGTTCCTGCCTGTTTAATATGCATAAATCGTGCCATTTTATATAAAAAATGCAGCCATCCATCAGGATGACTGCAAATGCATGAGCGTTACGATTCGATTGATTGACTTTTTACTGCGTCAGACGCGGTCACGGCGCAGATCTTCTGCCAGGAGCGTCTCGAGACGGCCAACGGTCATGTCCTTTTCGGAATAAACGGTCAGGCCGTGCTTCTGCAGCAGGGCGGCTGCAGCACCGGCGCCTCTGATCTTGCGTCCGCGGAAGGTACCGTCGTAGATATTGTGGACGCCGCAGGACGGGCTGCCCTCTTTGAGGATGGCCACCCTGGCATGGTACGCCTCTGCGATCTTCAGGAGCTTCCTCGCGCCTGTCAGGAGATATGCGGTCGTATCCATGCCGTCCTTGTCCATGGCCTTCGCCTTGCCAGCCAGGAGTTTCTTGCCGTTGCCGCCCTGGATCTCCATGGGCGGGCGCGGCACGGGCAGCATCGCGAAACATTCCGGGCAGACCGCAACGAAGCGCCCGCGCGCATTGTATTTCTGCAAGAGTTCGTTGGCATTATTGCCGCCGTTGTATTTGACATTATGCCCCAGCAGGCAGGCACTGACCAGGATCATGATAAACTCCTCTTCTGCCCTGGAATTGCTGGCCTCTGCGGCATCACCCAAGGCCTATTGATGCCGGGAATCCTTCAGGAGCGCTTGCTCTTCAGATACGCATCGATGGCGGCAGCCGCCTTGCGGCCGGCGCCCATCGCGAGGATAACCGTGGCGGCGCCCGTGACGATATCGCCGCCGGCGAATACGCCTTCCTTGGACGTCATGCCCGTTTCTTCATCCGCCATGATGTTGCCGCGCTTTGTCGTCTCAAGTCCCTTCGTCGTATGGGCGATGATGGGGTTCGGGCCCGTACCAATGGCGATGATGACCGTATCCATCGGCAGCTCAAATTCCGAGCCTTCGACCGGCAGCGGACGGCGGCGTCCCGAGGCATCGGGCTCACCGAGTTCCATGCGGATGCACTTGAGTCCCTTGACCCAACCGTTCTCATCGCCGAGGACCTCCACCGGATTCGTCAGCAGCTGGAACTCGATGCCCTCTTCCCTGGCGTGCCCGACTTCTTCTGCACGCGCCGGGATCTCGGCGGCGCTGCGGCGGTAAACGATGGTCACCTTCTCCGCACCGAGGCGCAGGGCCGTGCGGGCCGCATCCATCGCGACGTTGCCGCCGCCCACGACGGCCACGCGCTTGCCCACGCGGATTGGCGTCGCATATTCCGGGAATTTATAGGCTTTCATGAGATTGCAGCGCGTCAGGAACTCATTGGCCGAGTACACGCCGTTGAAGTTCTCGCCGGGGATTCCTTGGAAGCGCGGCAAACCGGCGCCTGTGCCGATGAATACGGCATCAAAACCTTCTTCCTGCATGAGTTCGTCGACCGTGTAGAGGCGGCCGATAACGGAATCCACCTCAATCTTGACGCCGAGCTTCTGGATGTTCTCAATTTCTTTCTTGACCACAGTGTCCTTCGGCAGACGGAATTCCGGGATGCCGTAGGACAGCACGCCGCCCGCCTTGTGCAGGGCCTCGAAGATCGTGACATCATAGCCTTTCTTTGCCAGGTCGCCGGCGCACGAGAGGCCCGAGGGGCCAGCGCCGATGATGGCCACCTTCTGCGCATCGGCCGCGCGCGAAACGGGCTGGATGTCTTCTTCCCCGGCCAGCTGGCGGTCGGCGGCGAAGCGCTCGAGACGGCCGATGGCCACGGCTTCGCCGCGCTTGGCGAGGATGCAGTGTTTCTCGCACTGATTCTCCTGCGGGCAGACGCGGCCGCAGATGGCCGGCAAGGCATTCGATTCCTTGATGGTCGCGATGGCGCCGTCGAAGTCACGCTCCTTGATCTTGGCGATGAACGTGGGGATATCGATCGAAACCGGACAGCCCTTGCGGCACTGCGGCACCTTGCAGTGCAGGCAGCGCTCCGCCTCGGCAACCGCCGTCTCCTCATCGTAGCCCAGTGCCACCTCTGAGAAATTATGAGCACGGACCTTGGGATCCTGTACCGGCATCTCGTGTTTCTTCAATGAAAGTGCCATCTCAATCCCTCCCCAGGCCAATACGGCAAACATGATCTTTTTCTTCTGCTTCCAGATCGCGGTACATGCGCTGACGGCTCATAAGCCCCTTGAAGTCCACGAGATGGCCATCAAACTCCGGCCCGTCGACACAGGCGAACTTCGTTTCGTCGCCCACCGTCACGCGGCAGCCGCCGCACATGCCCGTGCCGTCGACCATGATCGGATTCAGCGAGACGACCGTATGGATGCCGAGATCGCGCGTCGCATCCGCCACGCTCTTCATCATGATGACCGGGCCGATGGCCGTGATCTGAGCGATTTTTTCACCGCGGTCGACGAGTGCCTGCACGGCATTCGTTACAAAGCCCTTGATGCCGTAAGAGCCGTCATCCGTCGTCACGAGCACCTCATCCGTCACGGCCTTCATCTCATCTTCCATGATGAGGATGTCCTTCGTCTTGGCACCCATGATGGCGATGACCTTGTTGCCCGCTTCTTTCATGGCCCGGGCAATCGGGTACGTCGGCGCCACGCCGATGCCGCCGCCGACGACGACCATCGTGCCGTCGAGCTTCTGGATTTCAGACGGACGTCCGAGCGGTCCGACGAAATCCAGCAGGCTGTCGCCTTCCTTCATGGCCGCGAGTTCCATCGTCGAAGCGCCAATGGCCTGGAAGACGATGAGGATCTTCCCGGTTTCCCGGTCGAAATCCGCAATGGTCAGCGGGATGCGCTCGCCCTCTTCATTGACGCGCAGGATGATGAACTGGCCTGGTTCGGCTTTCCTGGCCACGCGCGGCGCCTCGATATCCATGGCATACACATGGGGCGACAATTCCTCTTTCCTGAGAATCTTAAACATAATCCACTCTCCTATCACTAGATGATTGAACTACTTGTCACGCCGTCTTCAAGCGAAGACCCCGGCGAGGTAAGCGGCAAGATTCGTCTTGATGGGCATGAAGTAGACATTCGTCTGCTCACGTTCTGCATACTCCATGACCTCGTGCGCGAAATCCACGCTCCACTCCAGCGTCGGCCGGAACGAATGCGGGAAAACAACGTTGTTCTTGCGCTCCCAGTAACTCTGAGAACGCGCGCTCATGACGGGCGAAACGCCCCAATAGACCTCAAGTCCCTGCAGCATATCGGCATAGACCGCAAGATAGCGCATATCGAAGAACGGCTGCGTGAAGAAGCCAGCTGCCCCCGCCTGGAGCTTGCGCTTGACGCGGTAAAGTTCCTGTGCCATCGAGCCGCGGTACTGATCGATGCCGGCATAGACCTTGACCTCCGGCATCTCCTTGCGGAATTTCCAGATGACATCGACGCTGTTCGTCGGATAGACTTCATGCATCATGTCCTGCGGAGGATCACCTTCGATGACGAGCACTTCGCGGATATCGTGCGCCCGCAGGTATTCCTTCATCGAAAGCTCTTCTTCGAGATTGATATCCATCGCCCGGATATGCGGCATGGATGCCGGGAAAAAATCCTTCGCGATGGCCGCCCCCTGCCAGCTCCGCAGGGGAAAGCGCAACAGGTCCGGAATGTTGATGACATCTACTTTTTCTTGATACTGATGCAGGAGCGCGAGCTCCTGGCGCAATGCTTCTTCGTCGCGCGGCACGAGTTCTACCGAGATACGCTTCATACGATTCCTCCACTGCCATCAGACTACCCGATGGATAAAAAATACAATCGTTACATTACTATCATTGTAAAATCTTTTTATCGATTTTGCAAGTATCGAAACTTTATCTATCATAAATTATATAAATTATGATATAAAATAAAAAAATCCCGCTCCGAAGAACGGGATGTGCTTGTAGGATTAGAACAGGCCGGTGATCTTGCCGTTGACATCGATATCCATGTTCTCGGCTGCCGGATGCTTCGGCAGGCCCGGCATCGTCAGGATGTTGCCCGTCAAGGCGACAATAAAGCCGGCGCCGGCACTGATGCGCAGTTCCTTGACCGTGATGCGAAAGCCGGTCGGACGGCCGAGCTTCGTCGCATCGTCCGAGAGCGAGTACTGCGTCTTGGCCATGCAGACCGGCATCTTGTCGAAGCCGAGCTCCTCAATCTCCTTGAGCTGCTTCCTGGCTGCCGGCGTGAAATCGACACCGTCGCCGCCGTAGATTTCCTTCGTGATCTTCTCGATCTTCTCGGGAATGCTGTCCTCGACATCGTAGATGAAATGGAAATCATTCGGCTTCTTCGTCGCCTCGATGACCTTGTCGGCAAGCGCGAGGCCGCCTTCGCCGCCCTTGGCCCAGACTTCCGACAGAGCGACTTCAGCGCCAAGTTCATTGCACTTCTTCTCGACGAAGTCGAGCTCTTCCTTCGTATCCGTCGGGAAGGCGTTGATGGCGACAACTGCCGGCAGGCCGAACTTCTGGATATTCTCGATGTGCTTCGTAAGGTTCGCAATACCCTTCTCGAGTGCAGCCATGTCGACCTTGCCGAGTTCCTTCTTGTCGAGGCCGCCGTGCATCTTGAGCGCACGCACCGTCGCGACGATGACAACGGCATCCGGCTTGAGGCCGGCGAAACGGCATTTGATGTCGAGGAATTTCTCGGCGCCGAGGTCTGCACCGAAACCGGCCTCCGTGATGACGTAATCCGCAAACTTCAGAGCAAACTTCGTCGCCATGACGCTGTTGCAGCCATGGGCGATATTCGCAAACGGGCCGCCGTGAATGAAAGCCGGCGTACCTTCGAGCGTCTGCACGAGGTTCGGCTTGATGGCATCCTTGAAGAGCAGCGTCAAGGCACCCGTTACATTCAGTTCCTTGGCGCGGATGGCGCGACCATCACGGCTGTAGCCGATGACGATCTCGCCGAGGCGCTGCTTCATGTCTTCGAGATCCTTCGCGAGGCAGAGAATGGCCATCATCTCGGAAGCTACCGTGATGTCAAAGCCCGTCTCGCGCGGTGTGCCATGAGCCTTGCCGCCGAGGCCGATGACGACGTGGCGCAGCGCACGGTCATTGAGGTCGAGCACGCGCTTCCAGGTGATGCGGCGCACGTCGATATCAAGAGCATTGCCCTGCTGGATGTGATTGTCGATGACAGCGGCGAGCAGATTGTGCGCCGTCGTAATAGCGTGGAAGTCTCCCGTGAAATGCAGGTTGATATCCTCCATCGGCACGACCTGCGCATAGCCGCCGCCGGCAGCACCGCCCTTGAGGCCGAAGCACGGTCCGAGCGAAGGCTCGCGCAGCGCGACGGCCGTCTTCTTGCCCTGGCGGTGGAACGCATCGGCAAGGCCGACACTCGTCGTCGTCTTGCCCTCACCTGCCGGCGTCGGATTGATGGCCGTCACGAGAATGAGCTTGCCATTCGGCTGGTCCTTGACGCGGTCCCAAGCGGAAAGGGCCACTTTTGCCTTGTACTTGCCATAAAGCTCGAGTTCGTCATCCGAAATCCCCAGTTTTGCTGCGATTTCCTGGATGGGGCGCATCTTCGCTTCCTGTGCGATTTCAACATCGGTTTTCATTTCTGTACCTCCTGCACATTGTAAGGGAAACACTTTGCCGCTCCTGCGGCTCTCTTTATGCCTGAAGCTGCATCTCTGCGGCACGGACAACATTTTCCATGAGCATGGCGACGGTCAAGAGGCCGACGCCGCCCGGGACCGGCGTGATGGCACCGGCCACTTCCTTGACGGCTTCAAAATCCACATCGCCAACGAGTTTCTTCGGCGCGATGCGGTTGATGCCGACATCGATGACCGTGGCACCGGGCTTGACCATATCCGCCGTGACAAAATGCGGACGGCCGACAGCGGCCACGAGGATATCCGCCTCGCGCGTGACAGATGGCAGATCCTGCGTATGGCTGTGGCAGATCGTCACCGTGGCATTCCTGCTGAGCAGCAGGTGCAGCATCGGCTTGCCGACGATGTTGCTGCGGCCAATGATGACAGCCCGCTTGCCGTCAATCGGAATACCGGCAAGCTCGAGCATGCGCAGGCAGCCGAACGGCGTGCACGGCACGAGTCCCGGCTGCCCCGTCACGAGGCGGCCGACATTGACGGGATGAAAGCCATCGACGTCCTTCTCGGGGCGAATACGCTCGAGAATCTCGGACTCATGTGAGGCGATCTGCTTCGGCAGCGGCAGCTGCACGAGGATGCCGTGGATCTTATCATTCGCATTGAGGGCATCGATCCTCGCCAGCAGCTCTTCCTTCGTCGTCGACTCGGGCATCTCGATGACCTCCGAGTAAATACCAAGCGCCTCGCAGGACTTGTGCTTGTTGCGCACGTAGACCTGAGAAGCGGGATTCTCACCGACGATGATGACGGCAAGGCCCGGCTGTACGCCGTACTTCTCCTTCAGGGCTTCCGCCTTTTTCTTGGCATCCTCACGGAACTGCTGGGCAAAAACCTTGCCCTCCAAAATACGAGCTGTCATAAAATCACCTTTCCTATCTCTGAAAAAACAAAGTCAAAAAGCGTATGTCAGATATAGAAACTCAGCCAGGTACAGACAAAGATGGCAACCGAAACGATGCCATTGCGCATGAAGTACCGCTGTGTCACGCGGGAAAAATCCGTCGGGCTCACGATCTGATGCTGATAGTAAAGCGTGCCGCCGGCAATGCCGACGCCGACGAAATAAAGCCAGGACAGATGCATCATGATGCCGACAGCAAAGAAGCAGACGAGGCAGACGATATGGCAGACAACCGCGATGCGGAAGGCACCAGCTGCTCCGTAGCTCACGGCCAGGGAATGCAGCCCCTGGCTGCGGTCAAATTCCTCATCCTGCGCGCCGTACATGGCATCGAAGGCGCCAATCCAGAGTGCCACTGCCGTGCAGAGCACAATGAGCGGTGCGGTGATTTCGCCGCTGACGCCGACCCAGCCCCCGGCAGGAGCCATCGCGATGGCGAGGCCCAGGAACATGTGGACCCAGCCCGTCACGCGCTTCATGAACGGATAAATGATGAACGGGATGGCAGCCAGTGGCAGCAGATAGATGCAGATGGGCTGCAGCTGCAGGACGGAGAACACGAGCAGGATGAAGCACAGGACGATGAAGATGAGTGCCTCGCGCTTCGAGATGCGTCCCGCGACCATGGCGCGGTAGGCCATGCGCGGCTGCTGGCTGTCGTACTTGAGATCGGCGAGGTTATCGATGGCAAGCGCCGCCGCGCGCCCGCTCGTGATGGCCAGGGCAATCCAGAAGAGATCGACGAGACGCGGATGGCCGCCCGCTGCGAGCACAGCGCCCATGAAGGCGAACGGCAGGTCAAAGATGGTGTGATGGAGTGCCACATTATTGATATGTGCCTTGATGGAAATCAATCGAGTCCAAGCTCCTTCCACTTCGCGTCAACCTTGGCCTTGATGTCCTCGGACATCCGGATTTCATCCGGCCACTGCCGGCTGTGGCCTTCCTCCGGCCACGTCTTCGTCGCATCGATGCCGAGCTTGGCACCCCATTTGGCCATCGGCGAAGAATGGTCAAGCACATCGAGAGGACCTTCGACAATCTCGAGGTCGTGCTTTGCATCGATGTTGTTGAACACGCGCCAGGCCACCTCGCTGATATCCTGGACATCGACATGAGCATCGACGACGATGATCATCTTGACATTCATCATCTGCCCCATGCCCCAGAGTGCGTGCATGACCTTGCGCGCCTGCATCGGATACGATTTCTTGATGGAGACGATGCAACAGTCATGGAAGACGCCCTCGAGCGGCATGTTGATGTCGATGATCTCGGGCTGCATCTGCTGCAGGAGCGGCAGGAAGATGCGCTCGGTCGCCTTCGCGAGGTAGCAGTCCTCCATCGGCGGCTTGCCGACGACTGTCGACGCGTAGATGGCGTCCCTGCGGTGCGTGATGGCCGTGATGTGGAAGACCGGATAATCGTCAGCCAGCGAGTAATAGCCCGTGTGATCGCCGAACGGCCCCTCGCGGCGCAGTTCATTCGTCAGGACATAACCCTCGAGGATAATCTCCGCCGTCGCCGGCACCTCGATGTCCACGGTCTTGCACTTGACCAGTTCGACGGATTTATGGCGCAGGAAACCCGCAAACACCATCTCGTCGATATCGCGCGGCAGCGGCGCCGTGGCTGCATACGTGAGGACCGGATCCGTGCCGATGGCTACGGCCGCCTCAATGCGGTCGCCGCCCTGCGCCTTCATGTCGCGGAAATTCTCCGCGCCGTTCTTGTGTATGTGCCAGTGCATGCCCGTCGTCCGGCTGTCGTACTTCTGCAGACGGTACATGCCGACATTGCGCTTGCCCGTCTTCGGGTTCTTTGTGAAGACGAGAGGCAGCGTCACGAAGGGACCGCCGTCATCTGGCCAGCACTTGAGAATGGGGATATCATCAAGGCTCGGATTTTCCGTCTCGACGACTTCCTGGCACGGTGCATGCTTGACGTATTTCGGGAAATTGATGGCACGCTTGATCATCGGGATCATCGTCACGACGCTCATCTTGTTCTGCAGCGAGACATACGGCAGCTTCATCATCTCCCGCAGTTCGTCGGCCACATCGTCGAGCTTCTCGACGCCGAGAGCCATCGCCATGCGCTCATAGCTGCCGAATGCATTCATGAGTACGGGCATCTTCGAGCCCTTTACATTCTCAAAGAGCAAGGCCACGTTCTTCTTGCCTTCCTGCTTGGAAACGCGGTCCGTAATTTCCGTGATTTCAAGCTCCGGATCCACTTCCGTCTGGATGCGCTTCAGAAGGCCCTTTGCCTCGAGCGCCGCAATGAACTCACGCAAGTCCTTATATGCCAAAACAATCACTCCTCATTATATGTTCGTTCGTATTCTCTGTGCGACATCCTGTTCTCACTTGCGCAGGATATAGCGGACAATGAAATAGCCGACCTCATACAGCACGATCATCGGCAGTGCAATCATCGACTGCGTAAAGATATCCGGTGTCGGCGTGATGATGGCGCCGATGACAAAGGACAGGAAGATGACGATGCGCTGGAATTTCTTCAGGCGTGCAGACGTCAGGATCCCCATCTTGCCGAGTATCGTGATGATGAGCGGCAGCTCAAAGACAAAGCCAAAGGGCAGCACAAAGGTGATGACAAAATCAAAATACTTGTTGACGGAGAACAGGGCCTCGAGTTCCGAATTGCCAAAGCCCATGAAAAAGCGGATGCCGGCCGGCAGGACCAGGAAAAAGGAAAAAGCCAGCCCGCAAAAGAACAGGATGACGGAGGTCGGCACGACGATGCCCAGCACCGCCCGTTCCTTATGCGTAAGTGCGGGCAGGAAAAACCGCCAGACATGGTAAAACACGACGGGCAGCGCCATCAGGAACCCTGCTACGACAGCGACCTTCAGATACGTGAAGAAGGCCTCAGACGGCTGCATGTAGTAGAGCTTGCCAGCCGGCAGCGTCAGGTAATGCATGATATCTTCGATGAAGTAATATCCCACACAGCTGCCGATGCCGATTGCCACCAGGCATTTGATCAGACGGCTGCGCAGCTCCGTCAGATGTGCGACGAGCGACATGGTCCCGTCATCCTCGGCATTCTCCTCCGTCACGGCCGGAGATGGCGTCTCCTCTGCTGCACGCAGTTCCTCGGGCGCTTCGATTTCTTCATATTGTCTTTCTTCTGCCATGAAATCCTCTCACCAGCTCACTTCTGTTCATCTTTCTTATCGGCCAGCTCCTGGGATTTCGCCGTCACGTTGACCATCTTGTCATCCTTCTTCTCATCCGTGCTGGCCTGCTTGAACTCGCGAATGCTCTTGCCCAGCGCCTTGCCGACATCGGGCAGCTTGCCCGGTCCGAAAATGACAAGGCCAATGATCAAGATAAGGACGAGTTCCGGTACACCTAATCCAAACATAATGTTCCTCCTGAAATACTGAATTGAACATGAGACAACGCTCGTAAATCTACGACTTTATTATACCGTCAGACTGGTAAAATCACAACGATACATCGCTGCATCCATCTCTTATAATTTTTGTTTATTACGAGTCCCCGTCTAATAGAAAAAGGGCGCAGCGGTGCGCCCTTCCCTCAATCTTTTTTCTGCTCTGCCCCGCCCTGCGTGGCAGCCAGCTGCTGGCGCACACTCTCCTGCGTCGGTGCCTGATAAGCAGGGGGCTGCTGAGGCGCCTGTCCGGCTGTCTGCGAACCGGCTGCTGCAGGCTGCTGTGCCTGCGGGCTGACAGCTGGCTGTGCGGGAGCCGATGCGGCCGGCTGTACCGGGGCGCTGGCCGGAGCGGCCGGTTGTACCGGGGCAGCTGGCGCCTGTGCCGCAGGCTGCGCAGGGGGAGCCTGCGGCTGTGCCGACTGCTCCGGCGCATTGATAGCCTGCGACAGCGCATTGGAAGCCTTGCGGAACTCCCGGATGCCTTTGCCAAGCGTGCGGCCCATTTCCGGAAGTTTGCCGGGGCCGAAGACGATGAGTCCAATGATCAAGATGAGTACCAGTTCCGGTACACCAATTCCAAACATAATCGTTCCTCCATGAATCGAGAAATCTCAGCAGGCGTCCTGCCATCCCTTAAAAGTCGCGGTCGCCAATAAAGTCAGCCACCATGACATAGGCTTCGCGGATTTCCTCCGGCAGTTCCTCCGGCAATACTTCCTTGGCGTGCGCCAGGTATTCGTCGGCCTTGTCCTTGGCAAAGTCCACGGCATCGGTGGCCTTGACGATGGCAAGCGCACGCTCGACCATCTCATCCGTCATATCCATATCCGTGACAATGGCACGGAGTTCCTCCGCGTCAGGGCTCGTCTCGAGCGCACGGATGACGGGCAGCGTCACGATGCCCTGGCGGATGTCATTGCCCGCCGGCTTGCCGATTTTCTCCGACGTCTGCTCAATGTCGAGCAAATCATCCGTGATCTGAAATGCCATGCCGATGGAATGACCGTACTCCGCGAGCTTTGCCGCTGCTTCCACCGAAGCACCGCCCACGAGAGCGCCGAGCTCGCAGCAGATCTCAAGGAAATCGGCCGTCTTCTTCTGGATGCGCTCATAATAGTCGTCCATGCCGCGCGATGCCTGGTAGACTGCATGATCCTGGATGATCTCACCGACACTGAGGTTGCAGACAAGTTCTGCCAGGCGCATGGAGACGCGCTCTCCGTATCCCTGATTGGCAATCAGATGGAAGGCCCGTGCAAAGATGTAATCCCCTGAAAGGATGGCAACCTGATTTCCCCAGCGGGCATTGGCCGTCTCCGAACCGCGGCGCGTATCGGCTTCATCGATGACATCGTCATGGACCAGGGAAGCCGTATGAATGAGTTCCAGAGCCTCAGCCAGAGGCAGGACATGCGCGAGCTCAAAGGACGGCCCTCCATGGGCAGAAAGCAGGCAAAGCGCCGGACGGATCCGCTTGCCGCCCGATGTCACCAGATGCGTGCCCACTTCTGTCACCAAGTCATTTTCAGAAGAAACTGCTTCCAAAAGACCTTCTTCCAGGACCTCCAGGTCACTTTTTATCACATCAAACATGTGGTTTGACAAATTCATCACCTACAAAACCTTACTCGTTATTTATACCTCATTTATGATACACGATGCATTCTATAATTTTACTACACTTTGCTCCTTTTGTCATCGAAAAAGCCTGCCATTTCTGGCAGGCGCTCAAAAATCTTCCTCATTCATGCCTGTGATGCTGCTGCCAGCGTCCCGGACGGCGGGCACGCGGCGCACTGAGGATTTCCGCGAGAACAACGGCCTGCTGTGCCGTTTCCGGCGTCAGCACCGGCAGGACTGGCCGAGGGCCGCCAGCATCCCCCTGCGGGATCTTCGCATCCCTTGTATAAGCGGCCTGTTCCTCCGCACGGATGCGCGCTTCCTCCAGCCGCTTGGCCTGTTCATACGCCTCATGATGGTGTCTGGCGGCCTGCTCTTCCTGCTGCAGTTCATGCTGTTCCTTGAGCACGGCTCCCGCCTCGCGGTAAACACCGCCGGCATCGATATGGCCGGGTGCCGGGGGTGCTCCCTTGATTTCGGGGATCTTGAAGCCAAGCCGCCCCTTCGCGGATTCAGTCTGCCCGCCCCGCTGCGACGGCCACGGCCGCGGCAAAGGCGGCGGCAGCGTCGCAGACGGCTCCGGACGCTTCGGCGCGCGCGGCAGCTTTCTGCCCTTCTTTCCCAGCCGGTCCATGACAATGGCAAACAAAGCAAAGAGGACGATGACGAGAAGAGAAGAATCCATATGCTTTACCTCTCTTTCCTGCTGTTCTGCCCCGCTCTGTCATCACTTGACCGGCTTGGCAGGCTTCATTTTATCGGCTGCGCCAGCTGTACTGATGGCATTGCGCATATCCGTATCGGCCTGGACATTGTTGAGATTGTAATAATCCATGACGCCGAGACGGCCGCTGCGCAGCGCTTCCGCCATGGCATGCGGTACTTCGGCCTGGGCCTCGACGACCTTGGCCTCCATTTCCTGCGTATACGCCTTCATCTCCTGCTCCTTGGCCACGGCCATCGCACGGCGTTCCTCGGCCTTGGCCTGCGCAATGCGCTTGTCGGCCTCCGCCTGATCTGTCTGGAGCTCGGCACCGATGTTGCGTCCGACATCGACGTCAGCGATATCGATGGAAAGGATCTCAAACGCCGTGCCAGCATCAAGGCCCTTGCCAAGCACCGTCTTGCTGATATCATCCGGGTTTGCCAGCACATCGTTGTGGCTTTCCGAAGAACCGACGGTCGTGACAATGCCCTCGCCGACACGCGCGATGATTGTCGGCTCACCAGCACCGCCCACGAGACGGTCGATGTTCGCGCGCACCGTGACGCGCGCCTTGATCTTGAGCTCGATGCCGTTGCGTGCAACGGCCGAAACCACCGGTGTCTCGATGACCTTCGGATTGACGCTCATCTGCACGGCCTCGAGCACATCGCGGCCTGCGAGGTCGATGGCGGCAGAGCGCTCAAAGGGGAGCGGAATCTGGGCGCGGTGTGCCGCGATGAGGGCATCGACGACCTTGTCGACATTGCCGCCTGCCAGATAATGCGCCTCAAGCTGATTGACCACCACATCGAGTCCTGCCTTGTTCGCCTTGATGAGCGGCAAGATGATCTTGCTTGGTGGCACGCGGCGCATGCGCATGCCCACGAGCGTGATGATGCTGACGTGGACATCGGCAGCCAGAGCCGAGATCCAGAGTCCCAGCGGCACAAAGTGCAGAAAGAGCATGACCACGGCCACGATGAGCACGAGGATAAAACCGGAACTGATTAACATCGCCATAAAAACGCCTCCTACCAAATGCATTCCATCTACTTGTCTTACGAAGATTCCGTACGCCGCACGACGACGCGGCTGCCGTGAACTGAGATGACCTCCACTTCCTCACCCTTGCGGATGAACGCCCCCTCCGACACGACATCCACCGGACGGCCGTCAATGCGGGCAGAGCCGGAAGGACGCAGTTCTGTCAGGACCGTGCCGCGCTTGCCCACGAGATCATCCTCCTGGACGGCACTGACGTACCCGCGGCTCGAAGTCGACTGATCCTTGAGCACGAATTTGTTCCAGAGCTTGCTCGAAGGCAGTTTCTTGACAATCAGGGCAAAGATGACAACGGCTGCGGCAAAGGATACGGCCATGGCGACAATCGCGTTGATGTCGCCGCCAAGCGCCAGCACGACGCTGTAGAGCATGGCAGCCACGCCCACGCCGGCCAGCAGGCCAACGGTCGGCAGCAGGATCTCGACGATGATGCACAGGATGCCGAGCAGGAAAATGGCAATCTGATAGAGATCGACGAGTCCCTTGACGTACTGGCTGCCCCAGAAGACGCCGGCTGCCACGATGCCCAGCATGACGCCGGCGCCCATGCCGCCCGTCTTGATCTCGACGAAGATCGCCAGGAACATGATGGCCAGCAGCAGCATCTGCAAAAGCGGCATATCCACGATTCCCATGCGGATTCCCCCTTTCGGATTGAGAGCCTTTGGCTCACAGGTATTCGTTTTATACTATTCGACACATAAGGGAAAATACCTTTATGCCCCATCCACCCATACACAATCAAAACCACCAGTTAAACTGGTGGTTTGCTCTGGCC
>CABJCJ010000013.1 GCA_902364065.1 Veillonellaceae bacterium SB90 | reverse complement strand
CCGGCTGCCGTCAGCGCCTCCAGCACGGCATTCTTCAGCATCGGCGCTGAGAGGCGTGAATCATGACCCACAGCCACGCGCAGGTCCTTGATCTTCTTGCCCGTCTTCGTGCTGAGGAAATCCAGGAAACCGGACGTAATGCGGTTTGCTGCTTCTGCATTGAGCGTCACGGGTTCATCGACCACGCCCTCGATGGAAACACCGCGCACATCGCTGCCATTGGCCAGCTTCAACAGATTTTTTTCGGATATAGCCATTGATATGCCCCCTTAAAAGACAAAATTTGCAGGTTATTTCTATATCTTGTATTCCATATCCAGGCGCCATTTTCCTGCCTGCTGACAGAAAAGCCCTGCTTTTGTCCACAGACGGTACGGTCAGCTGCCAGTAAAAAAAGCTGCCGCATGGTGAGATGAATCTCATGCAGCAGCTTTTGAGGTGCCTTAACCCTGCTTCTTGCCCGCGCCGAGCACCACCTTGCTGAAGATGCCCAGGAACACGATAAAGGCCAGGAAGCCAAGCCATTCTGCCGTATTGGCAAAGCCCTTGCCGACGATGGCCAGCGGCGCTTCCGAGCCGCCGTTCGAGACGGAAACGACGATGACGCCGGCGAGCAGGACGCCGATGATCGACTCACCGACAATCAGACCCGACGCAAAAAGCGTACCGCGGCGCGCACCTTCCTTGGCCTGTTCTTCCCCGCACTTCGCCTTCATGTGCTTGCGCAGGAAGTAGCCGAGCACGGCACCGACGACGAGCGGCGTCTGCACGGATGGCGGCAGGTAAATGCCCATGCCGACGGCAAGCGGCGGCAGGCAGAGACTGCGCGTATTGCGCTTGAGCAGCTGATCGACGATGACGAGCACGACGCCGAGGCCCAGGCCGATGTAGACATACTCCCAGGCCAGCGTGCTCGAGAAGATGCCCTGCGCGATGGTCGTCATGAGAGCAGCCTGCGGCGCAGCGAGTGCCTGCGAGGGATCCATGTCCGGACGCGGCAGCGCACCGGGGAAGCCGTATGCTTCATACAAGAGATTCAGCACCGGCGCGATGACGAAGGCACCGACCACGCAGCCCAGGAGCAGCGCGACCTGCTGACGCCACGGCGTAGCACCGACGAGATAACCTGTCTTGAGATCCTGCATGTTATCGTTCGAGATGCAGGCAATCGCCATGATGATGGATGTCGTGAAGATGGCCGTAGCCGTCGCAAACTTCTCACCGCCCGGCAGTGCAAAGATGCCAAACGACGAGCAGAGGCCGTACATGACGAGCGATGCCACGATGATGGCCAGGATGCCGATGCCCGAGATCGGGCTCGAGCTCGTGCCGACGAGGCCGGCCATGTAGGCACAGGCAGCCGCCACGAAGAAGCCCATGAGCACGGCAACGCCGACGCCGATGATGACGAACGTCAGGTTCTCCGTCATCGGCAGTCCCTCGGGGCTGACAAAGGCGTAGAAGATGCCCAGGAGCCCGATGACCGTCACGAAAAAGACGAGTGCAATGCTCTTGACGCTCATGTCGATATCCATGCGATGCTTACCCTTGTCCGCATCCGGCATGCGCATGGCAGCCAGGGATTCCTTGACGCCATCGATGACCGGACGTGCCAGCGTGATGAGCGTCCAGATGGCCGCCACGCCCATGGCACCGGCGCCAATGAGGCGCACGCGGTCCTGATAGAGCTTGCCGGCGAACTTCTGCATGGTCATGCCGTCCGGCAGTGCCGAAGTGATCGTATAGTACGGAACAAAGCCGACCCAGGCAATCAGGATGCCGACGAGCATCGAAAGACCGGCCGCAATGCCGATGAGATAACCAGCACCGACGAGGGCCGTCGAATAACCGAGCGGCAGCTGCGTCATGCCGCGGCCAACGGGGATCCAGAGGGAAAGTTCCGAGCCGAGGACCTGCAGGGCATTCGTGCAGAACGCGATGATACCGGCCAGAATGCCGCCCGACGTGATTTCCTTGACGCCCGAGCTGGCACCTTCCTGTTCGTTTGCTCCGCTTCCCACCTTGAGGATTTCAGCGGCAGCGACGCCTTCCGGATACGCGAGGTCGCTGTGGACGACCATCGCACGGCGCAGCGGGATGGTGAACAGGACACCGAGGCAGCCGCCGCAGGCGGAAACCAGGAGTGTCTGCCAGAATTCAAACCCCTGCCAGTAGCCGATCATCAGCATACCCGGGATGATGAAAATGATGGCCGACAGCGTACCGGCTGCCGAAGCCTGAGTCTGTACCATGTTGTTCTCGAGGATGTTGGAATCCTTGGCCATTTTGAGCACGGCCATCGAGATGACAGCGGCCGGGATGGCCGACGAGAACGTCAGACCTACCTTGAGTCCGAGGTAAACATTCGAGGCCGTAAAGATGACAGTCAATACCGCACCGAGCAGCATACCGCGGACGGTGAGCTCAGGCAGGCGCAGTTCGTGCTGCATGAACTCATTGTCTTCATGTTTCATGATGATTGCTCCTCACTATTATTGGAAGATTCCATGTTTGTACATCACAGACGCACAAAACACAAATAACATTATACCATATTTGTTTTCATTGTAAACCTTTAATTGTTTTCTTAAATTTCTATGAGGATTTCTCGCATCAGCAGATGGACAGAAAAAAGCCCTGCTTCCATCAGAAAAGCAGGGTTGAAGCAATCGTGTAAAGACAGGTAACGTAAAGCAGCACGTAAATGACGCGCTTGATCTGTGCCTTGGGAACGTACGGATAGGCGAGATGCCCGATGACGATGCCCAGTGCCAAGGCCGGCAGCAGATAGATAAACTCGCCCCAGGCCGGGCCGAACGGCAGCCCGCCAAGCGCATAACTCGTCAGCGACGTGGCATTGCAGAGGAAGAAGAAGACGAAACAGGTCGCCCGCATGACATCGATGGACATCCTGCTGTAAGCCAGGTAAATGAGGAACGGCGGGCCTCCCATGCCGGCCGTAATGGACGTGAATCCCGAAAAAATACCGGTTATCCAGGAATTGCGCGGACACTCCCGGATGCGGTAATGCAGCGCCTGGATCGTGCCAAGAGAAAGCAGCACGATGACGCTGATAAAGACTTTGAGCGCGGCACTTGAGGCATGGTCGAAGACGAAGAAGCCGATCGGCTGGCCGCAGAGTACGCCGAGATACAAATAGAAGACGAGTTTCAGATTGGCCGTCCTGAGTGCAAAGATGCCCTGCGTCAGATTGGCACAGCAGGCCAGCATGAGCATGACCGGCACCGTCAGTTTCGGATCGTAAAAGAGCATCAGGAGCGGAGCCGCTACGATGACGAGCCCGAAGCCCGTGATGGACTGCAGGATTGCCGACAGGAAAATGGCCAGTGCCGGGTAAATATGACCTTCCAGGCCCCAAAGATATGCAGTCATCATACAACCATCCCCTTTCGCCATGCGCGCGCCACCTGCCAGATACTTTCATCGTATCATGAGCGGGCAAGGCGAAAAAGGCAGCAAAAACAGGGATATATGGTAAAGTTCCCATAATATCCCTGTTTTGATGCGCAATTTGCAAAATTGCCGTATCAGGCGGCTTTATTCGCCAAAGAACTCATTCTCAGCCGCAATGCAGAGCATGTGGTAAACGGGCAGATGGTATTCCTGGATGCGGAATGTCTCATCGTCCGGCACGCGGATCGTCACATCGGCCAGGCCGCGCGACTGGATCTTGCCGCCCGACTTGCCCGTCAGCGCAATAGTCTTGACCCCTTTGACCTTGGCCATCTGCAGCGCATAGATGACATTCGTCGAATTGCCCGAGGTCGAGATGGCAAGCAAAACATCGCCCTCGTTGCCCATGCCCAAGAGCTGCTGCGCGAAGGAGAGGTCCGGCGCCTGGTCATTGGCAAAGGCCGTATTGAGCGCGACCTGATTGACGAGTGACAAAGCCGGCAGTGCGCCCTGCAGATTCTTGAGGAAGTAATCGGCTTCGTCAGGACAGACCTGCTGCATCTTCTGCGCGATCTCTGGACCGAGCTTGCGCGACAGCAGGAAGCCCTTCATGAGCTCACCGACGATGTGCTCTGAATCCGAGGCACTGCCGCCGTTGCCGCAGACGATGAGCTTATGGCCGCCATGGTAGCCGTCACAGATCAGCCGAACAGCTGCGAGCAGGTCCTCCCTGCAGACGGAAAGGGCCGGATAACGCGCGATGAGCTCGTCAACCGCAGCAAGAGTCGTTTCTTTTATCATCGAAAACACTTCTTTCTTGATGGATGGATACATGGTGAATCAAATCGGTTATCAACGGTTGCGGTAACGGTCAGCCGTTGACTTGGCATCATAGCCGTTCGCTTCAGACGTCGGCGGCTTGATGTCCTGGATTGGCGCACGGCTATGCGTCTCCTCCGGCTTATCCGCCCGCATCTCAAGCGGCTGGCGATAGGCATTGCCGGCTGCATTGCTGCGGTCATTTTTCGTGCCGCGGAACTTGTTCCAGAGCCAGCGCACGACCATGATGGCCATGACGATGAGAATGCCGTTCATGATGAGGCCGAGGATGTCCGCAAACATGCCGCCGCCCATGCCGAAGAGGTTCGAGAGCATTGAGCCCAACAGCATGCCGCCGGCGAAGATGCCGATGCCGCGCATGATGCTGCCGAGACGGCTGGAGCTCTGCGCCTGATTCTTCGTGCCGGCCGCCGCATTCGACTTGCTGTTCGCCGCCGGAGCCTCCTTATTCAGGCTCTTGGCATCCTTGGAAGGGGCATAGGACGAGCCGTTGCCCGAGACGGATTTGCTCGCATTGTTGTTCGTGCCGGCCGCCGGAGCCTTCGGCGCTGCCGGGGCCGACTTCGGGATGCTCATCTTGGCACCGCCCTTGGCTGCATAAGCCGTTGACTGCACGGCCTGCGGCAGCGTCGAAAGGGAGGGAGCCGCCGTCAGGACCATGGCCCCCACCATTACTGCGGATAAGGTCTGCTTGAGATTCATAAAATTTTCCTCATTTCTATCTTCTATCTGACAAAAGCACTAAAAATCATTCGTTTTATCCGGATCTCCGAAACGCATCATTCCTCGTGATACGATTTAATATCCTCGGGGAAGGCATAGATTTCGCCGACGGTGTCAAGTTCACCGGAGAGATAGCGGTCGATATCATCGACGTCGATGTAAAGCTTGCAGTCGATGTCGAGGTAGCCCTGCTCCTTGCCACCGGAGAGGTCACGGATTGCCATGAGCTTCTCCCGGAGCTTCAGGAGTTCGCTGCGGGTCGCATGGATATCAAGCTTGATCTGCGGCACACCGTATTCCTTCAATACCTCATCCATGGTCATACGCTGGGACATAATGTTCATCCTTCCTTTGACTTTTTGATTTATAGGCTTATTTTAAGCAATCACACTGAAGATTCTCTGAAAAACCGTCAATCCTTGCGGCGCTCCTTGTCCTGCAACCGGTCGAGGATGCGCTGCAGCTGACGTTTCTGACGCAGGTGCGTCTCATATTCCAGATCATTGGAATCCACGCGCATGCGTTCCCGCAGCAAATCGATGCTGCGCTGCAGCCGGACAATCGCTTCATTTTCTGCCATAAAATCCCGCCTTTCCGATTCATTCCATGGTATCATTGTACCATAGATAATGCGATATGTACCACAATGAGGTGATTTTCATGACTACAACGAGGGAAAATGCGAACAAGCACGCGGCATTCGACCCCGCCGCCTTCTTCGCGGATCAGCAGAAGCTCGACACGGACCGCCTGCAGGTGATGAAAGAGCAGAGCCGCAAGCTCGTGCTGCTGCGCACCGTGAGCTTTCTCGCTATGATTTTCGCGTTTGCCGCCGGCTACGACGGACAATCGCTGTTTACCCTGCTAGGCCTCCTGCTGCTCGCGGCCTTCGTGCTGCTCGTGCGTCGTCATCAGAAGCTGGAGCGCGAGCAGCTGCTCTGCCTGAGCCATCAGGCACGCGTCAAAGCCAATCTGGATCGTCTCACAAACAAATGGATGGATTTTGAAGACGACGGCCGGGAATTCCTGCGCGAAGACCTGCCGCAGGGTGCAGACCTGCCAATTTTCGGCCATGCCTCGCTCTATCAGTACCTTTGCTGCGCGCGAACAAAAGCTGGCCGCACCAGGCTGGCCGCGCTGCTCTCCCCGTACCCGGGAACTATCAAGGAGATGACGGCGCGCCAGCAGGCTGTGCGCGAGATTGCCGCTCATCCCGCCGCAGCACTCGATTTGCTGGCCCTCAACGGGCTGCTGCCCTTCTCCTACGATGTCGCGGCCTTCTGCGCCGCCATGGAGCGCCGCAAGACACAGGCGCATCCCATGCTCAAAGCCCTCTCGTACCTGCTGCCCGTTCTCTCCTTCGGCACCCTTTTCGCCGCTCTCCTGGGGAAAGTCACCTATACCATGCCGGGCCTGCTATTCCTCGTGCAGTTCCTGCTGGCCCTCCTGACCATCCGCCGCCACAGCACGCTGCTCGAGCCGCTCTGCCGCCTGCCGCAGGGCCTTGCCATCTACCAGGCCATCTTCGCGCGCTTCTCGGAGCTCGACGTCACGAGCGGCAGGCTGCGTGAGCTCCAGTCTGTCCTGAAGAAAGGCGGCGGCGCCGCAGGAGGGCTCGCCGCACTCGCAGCCGTTGCCGACAAGGCCGCCATGCGCCGCAATGCCTTCGTGCTGCTCATCGCCAACACATTGTTCCTCTGGGATTTCCACTGCACGACGGCCTTCCTGAAGTGGCAGCGCCGTTACGGCGCCTCGCTGCGCGGCTGGCTCAGGTCATGGTCGGAGCTTGAAGCACTGCTGTCGCTGGCCGTGCCGGCCTGGACGCGCAAACACTGCTGCTGGCCCGCCTTCCTCAGCGGCGCCCCAAGTCTGATGGCCGCAGGAGCCTATCCTCTCCTCATTCGCGAAGAAAAAGCCGTGCCCAACGACGCGGCGTTCGCTGCCGGGACCGCTATCCTCACGGGATCCAACATGAGCGGCAAAACCACGTACATGCGCACGCTGGCCGCTGCCGCCATCCTCGCCTACGCCGGTGCGCCCGTCTGCGCCGCCTCCTTCTCGCTGACGCCGATGGCTGTCTACACCTCCATCCATGTCAGCGACGACCCCGCAAAAGGCATCTCGACCTTCTATGCCGAAGTGCTGCGCATCAAGCAGATGGTCGAAGCCTGCCGCAGGGAGCAGCCGCTCTTCCTCTGCATCGATGAGATATTCAAGGGCACGAATTCGGCCGACCGCATCACGGGGGCCGAAGAAACACTGCGTCACCTGACGCAGCCCTGGTGCATCACGCTCGTGACCACACATGATTTCGAGCTCTGCGACCTGCAGTCGCCCAATCACCTGCCCATCCACAATTACCATTTCGAGGAGCATTACGAAAACGGGCAGATCCGCTTCGATTTCAAGCTGCACGAGGGACGCTGCCGCACGACGAATGCCCGTTACCTGCTTCAGATGGCCGGTATACTTCCCGCAGAAGACATGAAACGTCATTCTTGAATTCTTGTTGTCAGTGCAAAATCGACCTGTTACAATAGATACAACACATCATCTCAATCAGGGACAGCAGGAGGATACGCGGGATGTACCATTATGAGTTTACCTTTGCTTCATTCATCGTTTTAGTCCTGCTGTGTGTGCTCTGCCTCGGCAGGAACTATCTGCCCATCCGGCGCAACTTCTTTTTCCGCTGCCTGCTGGCCTCAGAATTCGTGACCCTGATTTTCGATGTCCTGTCCTCAGAAATGGACACCTGCTATACGGCCTTCACACCGGAAATCCTCTATCTCAACAACATGCTGTTCTTCCTGGGCTTCGTCTGGCGTTCCTACTTCGACTTCTCGTACATCGAAGCACTCGTTTACGAGCGCTGCTCCTATCGCGGGCTGCCGCGTTGGCTGACCAGGCTGCCCGTGCTCGTGCTGACCTTCGCCATCCTGAGCTCCATCTTTACGGGCGCCATCTTTTCCATCGATGCCGGAGGCTATCACAGCGGCCCCGTCTACGGGCTGATTTACTGGAATGCCTATCTCTACCTGCTGTTCATGTTCCTGCTGTCCGCCATCGGGCTCCAGCGCGATTCCTGGACAAAGATCGAAAAAATCTCCCTGATTGGCGCCTGCCTCATTCTGCTGGTCGGCTATCTCGTGCGCATGCAGGTGCAGCATTACCTGGTCATGAATTCCTTCTATATGCTCGTCATCCTCATCCAGTACTTCGCCTTCCAGAATCCGGATTTTTCGCTGGACCGCCGGACAGGCGCGCTCAATCAGGACGCCGCAGCCTCTTACATCAAGGAGCTCAACACCCACGGTGATTTCTCCGTCTTTGCCCTCGTGCTCAACGATTACGCCGAAAGTCGCACGCTCTACGGCGAAAGCCAGATGACGGCAGGCATCCAGGCCATTGCGGGCTACCTCAAGCTCTTCCATCCGGACTGCCAGATTGCCTACGCCAGCGCCGGACGCTTCCTGATGCTCAGGCAGGAACCCATGAACTTCCCGCGCATCCAGGAAGAGCTGGAAAAGCGCATGCTGTCGCCATGGCACGGACCGCATCTTCATCTCTACCTGACGAGCAGCTATGCCACCTTCCGCGGCACACTGCCCCCAGATACCAGTGCGCATCACTTCCTCGACTACATTGCCGCCGCACTCCAGCAGGCCGAAAATCATCATGAGGTCATCGCCATGAACGCGAAATCGAGATCACAGAATCCACACTGGTCTACGAGCTGCGGTTACGCCAGAACATGGAAAAACTCCTGGCAGAAGGCGCCATCCTCTCACTCGACGATTTTGGTACCGGATATTCCAACCTCATGCGCATCAACAAATTCCCCTTCGGCGACGTCAAGCTCGACATGAGTTTCGTGCGCACGTACTTCAACGAGGCCAATCCCCTGCTGCCGGCCATGGTCAAAAGCTTCCAGGCCAGCGGCATAAAGACCACAGCTGAAGGTATTGAAACGAAGGATATGGTCGAGGCACTGACAGGCCTCGGCTGCGATATCCTGCAGGGCTATTATTTCTCAAGGCCACTTCCCGAACAGGACTTCCTCGCCTATATGCAGAACCAGCCTCAGTCATTCCGGTAAAAAAGACGGTCCGCCGGCTCCTTTGAGTCAGCGGACCGTCTTTTTGCAAGGGCTCATGCGTTCACAGCCCTTTTCGGAAGAGGTAGAATGTGTGGATGTATGTGGATATATGTAGAGGTGTATGCGGAAGATCAGTGAGCCTGATGGAATGCTGCCTTGCCCGGGTATACGGAACTCTTGCCGAGTGCTTCTTCAATGCGCAGCAGCTGATTGTACTTGGCGACGCGTTCCGAACGCGACGGTGCGCCCGTCTTGATCTGGCTCGTGTTGAGGGCGACCGCGAGGTCGGCAATCGTCGTATCTTCCGTCTCACCGGAACGGTGGGAGACAATGGCCGTGTAACCGGCCTCATGCGCCATCTTGATGGCCTCGAGCGTCTCGGAGAGCGTGCCAATCTGGTTGAGCTTGATGAGGATGGAATTGCCGCAGCCGAGCTCAATGCCCTTCTTGAGGCGCTTCGTATTCGTGACGAAGAGATCATCACCGACGAGCTGGACCTTGTCGCCGAGGACCTTCGTCATCTTCTGCCAGCCTTCCCAGTCTTCCTCATCGAGGCCATCCTCGATGGAGTAAATCGGATACTTCTCGACGAGGGACTGCCAATGTGCGATGAGCTCATCCGACGTGAATTCCTTGCCGGACTTCGGCTGCTTGTAGAAGCCCTTGCCCTTTTCGCTCTTCCATTCAGAGGAGGCGGCATCCATGGCCAGGACGAAATCGCGGCCCGGCTCATAGCCGGCGTTGCGGATAGCCTGAAGGATGTGTTCAATCGTGTCCTCATCGCTCTTGAGGTTCGGCGCAAAACCGCCCTCATCGCCGACAGCCGTCGTCTGACCTTCCTTCTTGAGCAGTGCCTGCAGAGCGTGGAATACCTCCGTAGCCCAGCGCAGCCCTTCGCGGAAGGACGGTGCTCCGGCCGGCATGATCATGAATTCCTGCGTATCGACGGAATTCGTCGCATGCGCGCCGCCGTTCAGGATGTTCATCATCGGCACCGGCAGGCGGTTGCCGTTGAGGCCGCCCAGGAAACGGTACAGCGGGATATCCTGCGCGATGGCCGCAGCCTTGGCGGCAGCCAGCGACACGGCCAGGATGGCATTGGCGCCGAGATTGGATTTGTCTTCCGTGCCATCGAGTGCGAGCATGATGCCGTCCACGGCATAGATATCCGACGCATCCGCACCGACGAGAGCCGGCGCGATCTTTTCATTGATGTTCGCGACCGCCTTCGAAACGCCCTTGCCGCCGTACTTCGCCTTGTCGCCATCGCGCAGTTCCAGCGCCTCAAACTCGCCCGTCGAAGCACCGGACGGAGCAGCCGCACGGCCAACCGAACCGTCCGCGAGCGTCACCTCGGCTTCTACCGTCGGATTGCCGCGGGAATCAATGATCTCCCGGCCAATGACCTGCATGATCTGCAAATATTCTTTCATGGGGAACGCCTCCTTGATATTCATTTTCATTTACATCTTCAGCATATCATAGTTAAGAGTTATTTTCAATAAAAACTTTTCTCAAATGCTGGAATCCTTGTTTCAACCTTCGCCTCTATCGTAACGTGATTTTCCCCTGCAGGCTGTATCATTTGTTACAGAGCACAAGAAAGGATACGGAAGTAGTACGATTTGTGCGCATTTCTTTACACATTTCTCTTCGGTTGGATAATATTTTTACTTATTATATATTTTTTCCAAGAAAGTCGAGACAAATGTCCTTTTCTATGCTATCATATACTCTATCGAAAACAGTTGTACACATATAAAAGACACTGTACCAAACTTTCTTAGGAGGCTGTTTCATGGAATCATTCATCCCTATCCTCAATGCCATTGACTCCTTTATGTGGGGCCCCCCGCTCATCACGCTGCTCGTCGGCACGGGCATCTTTCTGACCATCCGTCTGAAGCTGCTGCAGGTCTTCCGCCTGCCGCATGCGCTGCGCCTGATCTTCAAGGCACAAAACAACGGCCGCGGCGATGTCTCAAGCTTCAAGGCCCTCTGCGTCGCACTTGCCGCCACAGTCGGCACGGGCAACATCGTCGGCGTAGCTACGGCCGTCAAGGTCGGCGGCCCCGGCGCTCTGTTCTGGATGTGGGTCGCTGCCTTCTTCGGCATGGCCACGAAATACTCCGAGGGCCTGCTGGCCGTAAAATTCCGCTCCGTCGATGAGAAGGGCGATATCGCCGGCGGCCCGATGTTCTACATCCGCAACGGCATGGGCGAGAAATGGAAGCCGCTCGCGACCTTCTTCGCCTTCGCCTGCATCGGCGTTGCCTTCTTCGGCATCGGCACCTTCCCACAGGTCAATGCCATCGTCGACAGCATGCAGATTTCCTTTGGCTTCCCGAAGATTGCCACGGATGTCATCCTGACGGTCTTCATCGCCGCCATCACACTCGGCGGTTTGCAGAGCATCGCCAAAGTCGCCTCGGGCGTCATCCCGTTCATGGCGCTTTCCTACATCGCCATCAGCCTCGGTCTCATCGTCATCAACATCGACCAGGTCCCGGCAGCACTCGGGCTCATCATCTCGGATGCCTTCACTGGCACGGCCGCAGCCGGCGGCTTTGCCGGTTCCACAGTCATGATGGCCATGCAGAACGGTATCGCTCGCGGCGTCTTCTCCAATGAATCCGGCCTCGGCTCCGCGCCGATCGCCGCCGCTGCGGCCAAGACGAAATGGCCGGCCGAGCAGGGCCTGATTTCCATGACAGGTACCTTCATCGATACAATCATCATCTGCACGATGACGGGCCTCTCGCTCGTCCTCACGGGCGTCTGGCAGGGCGATCTCGCCGGCGCAGCCATGACGAGCGCGGCATTTGCCACCTCCTACGGCTTCATCGGCAGCCAACTCCTGACGATCGCTCTCGTGCTCTTCGCCTTCACGACGATCCTCGGCTGGAACTACTACGGCGAACGTGCCTGCATCTACCTCTTCGGCACGAAGGGTGTCATGCCCTACCGCCTGATCTTCATCGCTCTCATTGCATCCGGTGCCTTCCTCAAGCTCGAAGCCATCTGGGTGCTCGCCGATATCGTCAACGGCCTCATGGCCATCCCGAACCTCATCGCACTCATCGCACTCTCCGGCGTCATTGTCGCGGAAACGAACCGCTACCTCAACCGCCGCCAGCGCGCCAAACGCATCATAAAACACGGATGATAACAAACACACGCTGCAAGGACTTTTGAGGAGGGGATATGTGGACATAAGCGAAGCGTTGGCGCCCTGCGTCAAGAATCGATTTAGCAGGCCGACTTCGCGCAGCGTTGCCCGCATATCCCCGGAGCCCCTTTTCCCTTGCAGCCCGAAAGGCCATTGTCTTGCGTCAATCGCGCATAAGGCAATGGCCTTTTTTCCTGCCCCGTAGTAAAATAGAAGTAATACGCATTCAGAAAGAAGGTTTTTCCTACGGGTACGCACATGCATACGCTCCTGAAATCAAACCGGCAGGTCTTCCTCGAAGGAGTTCACGACGGCACGCCGATTGCCCTCGGGTACTTCGTCGTCTCCTTCACGCTGGGCATCGCCGCCCGCAACGCCGGGCTCGACCCCCTGCAGGGCTTCCTGGCCAGCTTCTTCAACAATGCCTCGGCCGGTGAATACGCGGGCTTCACGGTCATCGCGGCCGACGCCCCGTACCTCGAGATCGTCCTGATCACGCTCGTGGCCAATGCCCGCTACATGCTCATGAGCTGCGTTGTCAGCCAGAAATTCCGTCCCGGCACCTCCATCTGGCACCGCATCTTCGTCGGCTTTGACATCACCGACGAGATTTTCGGCATCACAATCGCACGCCACGGCTCGCTCAACCCCTATTACAATTACGGGGCCATGGCACTTGCACTGCCCGGCTGGTCGCTCGGCACGGCACTCGGCGTCGTCGCCGGCAACATCCTGCCCGGCAGCGTGGTCAGCGCCCTCTCCGTCGCACTCTACGGCATGTTCCTCTGGGTCATCATCCCGCCCGCAAGAACGAACCGCGTCGTCGCAGGACTCGTGCTCCTGAGCTTCGCGCTGAGCCTTGCCGCCTCACTCGCTCCCGTGCTCTCCAGTTGTTCATCCGGCACGCGCACGATCATCCTGACTGTCGTCATCGCCGCGCTCGGCGCCATTTTCTTCCCAATTGATGATCAGACGGACTCCATCGAAGACGAGGAAGAAGGAGGAGACGGCCATGCAGCATGATATCTACATCTACCTCATCCTGATGTCAGCCGTGACGCTGGCCATCCGCATCCTGCCGCTGACCCTGATCCGCGGCCAGATCCGCAGCCGTTTCTGGCGTTCCTTCCTGTTTTACGTACCTTACGTAACACTGGCCGTCATGACGTTCCCGGCCATTACCGAAGCCACGCAGACGCCCGTAAGCGGCACGCTGGCCCTGGTTTGCGGCATCGCCCTCGCCTGGTACGGTGCGAGTCTCTTCAAGGTCGCAGCAGCCTGCTGCCTCGTCGTCTTCATCAGCGAGTTCATCCTGCTCTGACCGGCACGACGTCCTGACAATTCCATAACCAATGACAAAATGAGCAGGAGCCCCGCACATGACGGAGTTCCTGCTCATTTTTATGCCTGTTCACCCAGGAGCGATGCGTATAAAAGATAATCCCTCTGCTCAAAGACATCGAAAACGACGCGTTTGATGGAAGTATGCAGCCGCTCATCCAGCCACTTCTGCACAGTATGAACGGCAATTTTTGCAGCCTCTTCCTTAGGGAAGTGAAATACCCCTGTTGATATACAGCAGAAGGCAACACTCTTGAGGCCGTGCTTTGGAGCAAGAGCAAGGCACGACTCGTAACACGAGACCAGCAGCCGGCGATGCTCGTTCGTCAATCTGCCCTGCACGATGGGTCCTACCGTATGCAGGACGAAGCGTGCAGGCAGGTGATGGCCGGAAGTAATCTTAGCTTTGCCCGTCGACTCCTCGTGGCCCTGTGCCTGCATGAGCTTGTAGCAGTCGTAGCGCATCTCCACACCAGCCATCGTCTGCTCGATGTTGTCGATACAGTTGTGATTGGGCTGAAAGCAACCGAGCATCTGGCTGTTGGCCGCATTGACAATCGCATCGATACGCAGCCGCGTGATATCGCCGCGCCAGAGAGCCAGCCGTGGATCAATAGCGGATAGCGGCAACTCCATGGCGTCGACAATGCCCTTTTCTTTTGTCATCCGCTCAAGCAGTGCGCCCTCGATTTCCTTGAATTCCCGAGGAACCGGCGCGGGAGGACGGACATTGAACAATGCACGCAACAGATGCCATTGCCCGGCTTCATCGTCTGGGATGCGGTAATGAGCGTACTCCGGCATCTCACGCTGCAGGTAGCGGATGAGCCAGATGCGACGTTCCTCCTGTATCATACGCCAACACCTCCCGCTTCCTTATCCTGATGCAAATCATGCAGTACCCTGCCGATATCTTCCTCCATGCAGAGACTCCTGCGGCGAATGGCCTCCAGGCAGGCTGCGCCGCCTTTGTTGATGCTGACATAGAACGCTTGCGGATTCTGCTTCGTGTAGTACCAGAACGGGTACTTAATGATGACGGGGGTGTTCATGCCGACGCCAAGCTCAAGATACAAGATGCGGCTTTTTTCATGATTCCGCAGGAACTCCTTATAACGCCGCTGCGCCTCATGCCAGCCCTCATCCTCGACGAAACGATCATCGCAGCGCAGGCTGACCATCATATCACGTCCATCATCGGGACATTTCGGCACGAGTCCTGACGGCACAGTCATCTTGAGTTTGCCCGCAGACGGCACATCAAAGCTGCCGTCTGCCCCGCGGACAAAGCCCTGCGCCTCGAGCATGGATTCGACCATCTCGCGGTTGTCATACGTCTTCGCTACTTCTGGCCGCACGCTCTGCAGCAGGCCGTAGTCGCCCTGCGTGTAGAAAAGCCGTCGTTTATCAAAGCCATTCCTCTGAAACTGGTGGTCGACATTCGTCGTCAGCACAAAGTAGTCCTTGTCACGCATGAGCTGCAACAGCAGCGGATAGATATCGGATGGTGCGTCGATATAACGGTTGAAATAGATATGACGGCTCCACCAGGCCCAGTAGACCTCAGGACTCGGGAACGGATAGAACCCGCCTGTGTACATATCGCGGATGCCGTACTTCTCAGCAAAGTCAGCAAAGTACTTCTGGAAGCGCGTGCCGCCATACGTAAGACCCGCCGCCGTCGAGAGGCCCGCCCCGGCCCCCACGAGCACTGCATCCGCCTGTGCCAGCTTCTCCCGCAGCACCGCCAGCTCCTCTTCATAGAGGGCAGCTGCTGGATAGATGGCCTTGTCTTGAAAACCAAACATATCGTAATTCTCCGTACCTGTTTTACATGCAGAAAAGAAACTTATGCGCGGACGACCGAGATGCGCTGCTGGATGTGATGGCCCTTCTCAATCTCATCGACCATCGCAATGGCGTAGTCGGCATACGAGATGACAGATTCATTCCTGCTGTTGAGCGTGAACTCTTCACCGGCGAGAATGTACTTGCCCGTGCGCTCGCCGTCGGCCTGGAAATCAGCGGCCGGGCTGATGTGCGTCCACTTGACGTCCTTGCGCTCGCGCAGCTCGTCGAGGGATTTGGCCATTGCCTTGGACAGCGGCAGATACTCTGCCGGGAAATCCGGCGCATCGAACAGCTGCATCGTATGCTCTGGATTGAGGTAGAGTGAACCGGCACCACCGACGATCAGCAGGCGCGTATCCGTACCCGAGAGGATGTCGGCGAGGTGCTGCGTCGTCGTGGAATAAAGAGGCAGTGTCTCTTCCTTCCAAGCGCCGAATCCATCGACAACGGCATCGAAACCAGCGAGGTCTTCCTTCGTGAGGTCGAGGATGTCTTTCTTGCGGTAATCCTTTGCCTGCGTGTCATTTTCCGCATGGCGGCCAAAGGCGACAACCTCATGGCCGCGATTCAGAGCCTCGGCGATAACTTTCTTAGCGACACGTCCATTTGCTGCTACAACTGCGATTTTCATGATAACATTCTCCTTTTCACGCTCAGGGCTCTGCCCCGTTTCTTTCGCAATTAATTATGTAACTTTCTTTATTACATCTTACATTTCGTATAATACCATCCACGAGTATTGTTGTCAATAATTTTATTACATCTTTTTCCAAAAAAGAACACGCAGCAATTTCCAAGAAATGCGTGCGTGTTCTTGCTATCAGACTTCCCGTATAAAACAGTAAATCACCATGGCGCCTCAAGAGTTTTCACCTATATCATGTACTACATCCTTTTCAATCAGGCGATGCTCGACTAGCGAAGCGTAGAATACCTTGCCGTAATTGGCATTATCGGCCAGACGCCAGATGGAATACACCCGCTTCGTGTTGCCCTTAAGCGTATGGATGCAGTAAATCACGCTTCTCTCCTTGCCGGACTCCGCATTAGCGAGTTGCTGATGAACCATTTCCTTGACACGTTCCCGGTCACATCCACAAATGATATTTTCCTGGATGCCCTGCGTGAAATTCATGAACTCATTGACATTCTGGCACTCAAATAGCTCGAGCATTGTCTTGTTGACGAAAAGGATCCTGCCGCGCGGTGCAGCCTCGCAGACGAGCAAGGCCGTCGGCAGATTGCTCGCGATTGTCTCAAGGTTGAAGCCGAGCGACGTGCGGTTGAGCTTCTCCATCGTCTCCTCATAGCAGCGGTAGTGGTTGCGCCCGCGCAGCTTGACAGCGTAAAGCGCCGCATCAGCCTGATGGAAGAGCTTCGAGAGCGTCATATCGGCGCCCGTATACAGGGCATAGCCGATGGACACGGAAAAATCATGCGTCTCGCCGCCGAAACAGAAATACTTCGGCTGTGCAGAAAAAGACTTGATCTTGTCCAGGACTTCTTCAGGCGTAGCATTCTTCATAAAGATGGCAAACTCATCGCCGCCGTTGCGCCCGATGATGTGATTCTCGCCGAAGGCGGCACGCAGTTTGCGTGCCAGTGTACGCAGGGCTTCATCGCCGGCCAGATGGCCATGAAGATCATTGATGAACTTGAACGCATCGATGTCGATGCTGATGAGCGCACCCGGCTCATTGGGATGGCGCAGCAGCCAGGTCTGGATGGCATGGTCGAGTCCCATGCGATTGAGAATGCCCGTCAGGGGATCATGGCGCGAAACGTATTGCAGATTTTGCTGCGACGCAGCCACCTTCTGCACCATCGACTGGAAATTGCGGCTGAGCTCGCCGATATCATCTTGATGCGTATCATGCAGATCGATATCGAAACGACCAGCCTCCACCGATTTTGCCGCGCCGATGACCTTCTGCAGGCGGATGGACAGGCGGTTGATCATGAAGACTGGCAGCAGCGAGACGATGAGGCAGACGAGAATCAGGCCGATGCCCATCTGCATCAGGGCTTTATGCGTCCGGGAATAAATCTGACGGACATTGCGCAGATCCATGAGATTCATGTTGTTGCGCAGCGACGTCACCGCCGCGATGCTGTCCTTGCCTTTCCATTGATACGAAATCATCTTGGCATCGGTCATGCCGGCAACTTTCACTTCATCCGCGGAGCTTTCCAGATGGATATCGAGATCCTCGAGCCGCACGCCCTGAGGATCTTCCGGTGAATACGTCATCTTACCGCTGGCATCGCTGAGAATCATCATGCCGTGATCGCCTTCCGGCGGTTCGTCCCCATAAATGTCGCGCATAAACGACTCAAAATCGAGGTCGATGCCCAAGATAGCTACCATGACCCCCTGCTTATAGACAGGGCATACGTAGGAGATGATATAACGCTGCAAGGCCTCTGAATAATACGGCGCGAGCCAGGCGGCCTGTCCCTGCTCGGTCATGTAGGAAAATGCCTTGACATGGCGTGGCGAGGAATAAAGCCCCTCTGCACGAGCTTTTGCCCGTACATCGGTAAATGTGCCATTCTTGTCCATATCCGCCTTCCAGAGAGCGGAAACATTCTCCGACGGATAATACAGATAATACGAACAGATCAGGCTGAGGCCCGGCACAGCGCCCTGGAAGTCATTGTCCACGAGTCTGGCTACGTCCCGCTGAAACGCCGGATCCCGGAGCAGCCGGGTATCCGTGATTTCCCGTTCGACCGAATGCGTCGCATAATCCACGATATTTTCGGAACGCAGCAGTTCATCATTCATATCAGCCGTCTTCCCGTCGACAATATGATTCATGTTCTGCAGCTCATAGTCATGCGTCAGATGTGAAATTGTCCAGATACTGATACCACCCATGCAAAGGGCCATCAGAAGCATGCCGGCAAGGCACACGGCCAAAACCTTTCGTTTTAACGAGTAAAACAGCTTCATGACAAATCCTTTCCGTCCGACTGCAATCCATAAACAAATGAATGTCTGAGATTGGTTCCTCCCCAATCATTATATCCTATTCGCCAGAAGAACGAATATTCCTGTATTTATTTCAGGTATTTTTGCCCCCCCCCGAAAGGACAAACAGGTTCTGCCAGCAGTTCCGTCTGCTCCGGCTCCCCTTTGCTGCCTTCGGGACGCGAGGGAAAGAAGACCTGCAGGACGCGCGCATCAGCCGGTTTTCCCGCATAAGCGCCGATCAGGAAGAACAGCAGCGAGACGGTGATGCCGATGGTGATCTGGTGGAGGCCCATGACCTTGAAGCCAAGGCCCTGCGTCAGGCAGTAAGCAAGGGTGCCGCCGCCCATCGACAGGATGGCGCCGAGCTTATTGGCCCTCTTCCAGAAGAGCCCGAAGAGCAGCGTCCAGAAGAAGGCTGTCTCCAGGCCGCCAAACGCAAACATATTGATGATCCAGATGAGGCTCGGCGGCGTCAGCGCGA
The DNA here is from genome assembly GCA_902364065.1 of Veillonellaceae bacterium SB90. GTDB lineage: Bacteria > Bacillota > Negativicutes > Selenomonadales > Selenomonadaceae > Mitsuokella. The sequence continues at coordinate 54,628 of CABJCJ010000013.1, read as the reverse complement.
TGAAGAAGACCGCCACGCCGATGGCAGCCGTCACGACAACGGAGAGCAGGCGCAGGCGGCGTGCCGGAACCTCTTCTTCATGTTTCTGCTTATAGTGCAGATAGACATCCTTGACAATGGCCGATGACGCGACGATCAGGAGGCCCGAGATTGTCGAGATTGACGCCGCCAGCGGCCCGATGATGGCAAAGCCCACGAGCGCCGAGGGCATGGCCGCGACGATGGTCTTCGGGATGATGTAGTCGACACCGCCGTAATCGGCCGGCGAGCCCGTGAGCACGCCATGAGCCAGGATGCCCGTGAAATTGACGCCGATGTTCATGAAGCCCACGACAACCGTGCCGATGAGCATCGCGCGGTGCAGGCTCTTCGTGTCCTTGTAGCTGATGCCGCGCACGACGGACTGCGGCAGGGCAATCGTGCAGATGCCCACGAGAATCCACTGCGTGAGATAGAGGCCAACGGGCATGTGTCCGGCCGAAAGCGGTTCCAGCATCTCGGGATGCTGCACGTGAATGTTTTCCATGATGGCCGTGTAGCCGCCGCCAGCCGATAATACGTAATAGAGAAGCAGCACGATGCCGCCCATCATCATCAGGGCGCAGCAGGTATCCGTAAAGGCCACGGCCCGGAAGCCGCCGATACTCGTGTAGACGACGACCACGAGGCCAAAGAGCAGGAGCCCCGTCTCGTAGCTGTAGCCTGTGACGGTCGCGAAGAGCTTGGCGCCGCCGACAAACTGAGCCGTCATCGTGCCGCAGAAGAACAGCACGATGATGAAGGCCGCCATGGCCGCGAGGCCATCGGACTGGAACCGTTCACGAATGATATCGACAACAGTCACAGCATCAAAGCGGCGCGAGAGCAACGCCACGCGCTTGCCAAAGATGCCGAGCACGAGAAAGATGGATGTGACCTGGACGACGGCCATGTAGATCCAGCCGAAACCAATGGAAAATGCCATGCCCGGCCCGCCGACAAACGAGCTCACAGAACTGTACGTGGCAACCGTCGTCATGGCCAGCACAAAGCCGCCGAGATCGCGGTTGCCGATGAAATACTGGGAGACAAAATCGCGGCCAAGCCCATGACTCGAGCGCCGGACCCAGAAGCTGATGCCCACCATGATGCCCATGAAGACGAGCAACGGCAAGAGTGCCAAGAGATTCCCCTCATTTGTCATGACGAGTCACCTCCTCATCCTCAAGCGACATATCGCGGAAGACGAAATGCGTCAGCGCCTTGACGCCCACGATGGCAAACACCCATACACCGAGGCTCGATGCCCAGACCCAGAGCGGCAGATGCAAAAACTCCACCTGTGTGCCCGCGAGGCCAAAGCCCGCCGCCGTCCAGAACAGGATCAGCGTGAGCAGCAGCGCTCCCGTCGCACCAGCTTCTTTCTTGACCTGCTGGTACTTCTCATAGTTATTCATGTTTTTCCTCCTTGTACAGTCGCACCTTAATCCATGCGTACCGTCGTTTTTATGATAACACGATTGGGAGGAAATGCCAAACAAAACAAAGAGCAGGAACCGTAAAAAAACAGCTCCTGCTCTTTGTTTATAGAATGTTTCACAATGTAATATGGAAGCAAACACCAGCTGCCGCTCGCAGGCGGCGAGCCGGTGTTTGGCTTAGTCAGCTTCATGCAACATCCGTAATGTTGATCTCATGACCTTTTGCCTCGGTCTTGGCCGTCTTCGGCATATGGACGGCGAGAACGCCATCTTTGTACTCAGCGGTGCATTTGGCATCATCGATGTTGTCGATGTAGAACGAACGGCTCATCGAGCTCGTATGACGCTCGCGGCGTACATAGTTGCCCTTCTCGTCCTTTTCATCGGACTTCTCATCCTTCTTCGTGGCGATGGTCAGGTAATTGTTCTCGTAGGTAAGGGAGATGTCTTCCTTCTTGAGGCCAGGCAACTCAGCCGTAAGATCGTAACTGTCGCCATTATCTTTGACATCAACCTTGAATTCCGGAGCCTTGAAGCTCGTCATGAACGGTTCATCAAAGACGTCCAGCAGGCGATCGAATACGTTGTCTTCCTTAGCTAAATCATGACGTGATGCAAATGGAACCAAACCAAACATAATCAAGATCCCCTTTCTGAAGTCTCAGCCCGTGGCATAAGCCCTGCGGCTCTTTGCCCGGACCCTTTTGCGAATTGTTGAGGTTACGTCCGGAGGTTTGCGGTTCGCTCTCGGACCTTCCGGCCTTCCTGCTCTCTCAACCTCCTTACAATTCTTATTATACTCAAATTAGTCAAAAAGTCAATAAGTCAAAAAGAAAAATAGTTTTTTTACAAAAAAGCAGGGCTGCCTGCACGAAAGACAGACAGCCCTGCTGAAAATACTATGCGCTTAGTCCAGAGCCTTGAACGCCTGGTCGAGATCGTAGATGATATCGTCGATATGCTCCGTACCGATGGACAGGCGGATCGTCGACGGTGTGATGCCGGAAGCGGCGAGCTCCTGCTCGTTCATCTGGGAATGCGTCGTCGAAGCCGGATGGATGACAAGGGATTTGACATCGGCCACATTTGCCAGCAGGCTGAAGACCTTGAGGTGGTCGATGAACTTCTTGGCAGCCTCAGCGCCGCCCTTGATCTCGAACGTGAAAATCGAGATGCCGCCGTTCGGGAAGTACTTCTTGTAGAGCTCATGATCCGGATGGTTCGGCAGCGACGGATGGTTGACCTTATCGACATGCGGGTTCTTGGCCAGATAATCGACGACCTTGAGGGCGTTCTCGACATGGCGCTCAACGCGCAGCGACAACGTCTCCGTGCCCTGCAGCAGCAGGAAGGCATTGAACGGCGAGAGCGTTGCGCCCTCATCGCGCAGGATCAGCGTGCGGACGTACGTCGCAAAGGCTGCGGCGCCGACATCCTTGGCAAAGCTGATGCCATGGTAGCTCGGGTTCGGCTCAACGAACTGCGGGAACTTGCCCGAAGCGATCCAGTCGAACTTGCCGCCGTCGACAAGCACGCCGCCGAGCGTCGTGCCGTGACCGCCGATGAATTTCGTTGCGGAATGCACGACGATATCGGCACCGTATTCAAACGGACGCAGCTGATACGGCGTTGCAAACGTGCTGTCGACGACAAGCGGAATCTTGTGCTTATGCGCGATGTCAGCCACAGCCTGGATATCGATGAGGTTGGCATTCGGGTTGCCGACGGACTCGATGTAAACGGCGCGCGTATTCTCCTTGATAGCCTCCTCAAAGACCTCTACGCCCTTCGTCGGATCGACGAACGTCGTCTCGATGCCATAGTTCGGGAACGTGTGCTCAAAGAGGTTGTACGTGCCGCCGTAGATCGTCGTGGCAGCGACGATGTGCTGGCCATGGTGAACGAGAGCCTCGAGCGTATACGTGACGGCAGCTGCGCCGGAAGCAACGGCAACAGCGGCCACGCCGCCCTCGAGTGCTGCGATGCGCTTGGAGAAGACATCCTCCGTCGGATTCGTCAGACGGCCGTAGACGTTGCCGGCATCCTTGAGCGCAAAGCGGTCAGCGGCATGCTGCGCATTGTGGAACACGAAGGACGTCGTCTGATAAATCGGTACGGCACGCGCATCCGTGGCAGGATCAGCCTGCTCCTGACCAACATGCAGCTGCAGCGTTTCAAAATGATACTTTCTCTCTTCACTCATGAATAACGGCCCCTTTCTATGACGGCTCACCCGAATGGTGTTTAAACATATCTATTTAATATGTTTACATTATAATTGTAACACTGTAACTTGTCAAGGGGCAGGCTCATTTTTTTACAGTCGTCTGTCCATCACCAGCAGAAGCCTGTTTATCAGCCGAACCGTCTGCCTTGCTGTCCGCATCCGGACGATTCCAGATATAGCCGCGCAGGTTCACCTGCTGAATGAGATCCGTCATGGCCTCACGCGCCAGATAGGAAGCCGTGCCCGTCGTGGAATAGTCGTCATCGTAGAAACGGGAGGCCTTCTTGTCGACGGCCTTGTCCGTCGCACGGTCGTACACGACGAGCTCAAGCGAAACGTAGCTGTGCAGGATGATGTCGCGGTCCCAGTGCCAGCTCATCGTCGTGTACTGGACGTAGTCGTTAACGATGGGGATTACGACGAGATCCGCGCCGAGCTTATCGGCTATGGCCTTTGCCCTGTCCTTGACTTTCCGTGAGCTGCTTTCAGCTGCGGCCTCGTCCCAGGCAGCCAGGCAGTCCTTCTCCGGCAGGTACTCCACACGGTGCAGCGTGCCGTTGAGCGGCACATGCAGGGCCCTGTCGATCTGCCTCTCGAGGTCGTCCGTCACCTCCAGGCCCGGCTCGAGCCAGGACGACTGCACGATGAGCGGGAACTGCGCCACCTTCAGGGGCTGGCGTTCCGCCGCTCCCGCCACGCCGCAGAAAGCCGTCAGCATCACGAGCATACAGAGAAAAGAGAGTAACTTGCGCATGATAAACACCTCCAGAACATCTCAGGCAGCAGCCGTTTTCGCGTGCAGCACTGCCAGAATCAATGAATGGCCTTTTTCTTGAAACGGCCGCCCACGATATCGTGCACGGCATTGATTGTCACGAAGGCATTCTCATCCTTCTCGAGCACAATTTCCTTGAGCTTGTCGACCTCGAGACGGGTGACGACACAGTAGAGGACTTCCTTTGGCTCGCCCGTGTAGCCGCCCTGGCCGTGCAGCAGGGTGACGCCACGGCCCAGGCGGTCGTTGAGGGCGGAAGTAATCTCGTCATGCTCGTTCGTGACAATCATGACGGCGTACGATTCATCGAGGCCCTTGATGACGACATCGATCATCTTCGAGATGACGAAGTAAGCCACCAGAGAATACATAGCCTTATCCCAGCCATAGAGCAGGCCGGCGCTCGACAGGATGAAGAGGTTGATGAACATGACGACCTCGCCAACCGAGAACACGGACTTCTTGTCCATGATGATGGCGACGATCTCCGTGCCGTCCAGCGAGCCGCCCGCGCGGATGATGAGGCCCACGCCGAGGCCGTCGATGATGCCGCCGAAGATGGCCGCGAGGAACGGATCGTCCGTCACGCGCGGAATCGGGGCAAAGACAGCCGACCAGGCCGAGAGCAGGCAGATGGCAATCGTCGTCGCGATGGCGAAGTTCTTGCCGATCTGCTTGTAGCCGAGATACAAGAACGGGATGTTGAGCAGCACGAGGAATACGCCGAGCGACAGCCCCGTGATTGAGCTCATCATGATGGAAATACCGACGATGCCGCCATCGATAACGTTGTTCGGAATCAGGAACAATTCGAGTCCTACGGACGCGATGATGGCACCCAGGAAAATCGTCAGGTATTTCTTGACGTAAAATGACGCCTTGCGGTGCTGCTGGATTACCGCCTTGGCACGCTCCGTGGGCACAATCTTCTGTACATCTTGCTTGATATCGGTCATCTATCTTCCTCTTTTCCTATTTATACTGCGCTTCTGTACTTTACATTATATAAGAAAACACCTGCTTTCTCCATGAAAAAAATGTGAAATCTCTATACGACGTCCTTCTCCTGTCCATGGGTGTGCACAAGAAACTTGAACGCATATGATTTGCAATCGTTACCAATTATTTATGCTCATTTCTTTTGTATTCATAAGCGGATATGATTGACTTTGACTGACTTTGATGATATTATAGGCGTATAGAAAGGTGTGAACGCCATGCTTACGGAAGAACGATATGCCACGATCCTGCGCATCCTCAAGGAGAAGCGGGCCGTGACCGTTCCGGAACTGACCCGTGCACTCTGCACGTCGGAATCCACCATCCGCCGCGACCTGACGGTACTCCACAAACGCGGACTCCTCTACAAGGTCTACGGCGGCGCCACTTCCATCGACAACAACTACAGCGCCATGGAAGAAGACATGCCGACCAAGAACAGCCGCTGCACCGAAGAAAAAATCGCCATTGCGCGCCGCGCGGCCGCGCTCGTGACGAGGCGCGACTTCGTATACATCGATGCCGGCTCGACGACGCTGCATCTGGTGGATTTTCTCAAGGAACGTCAGGCCGTCTACGTGACGAACGGCCTGCCTCATGCCTCCCGCCTTTCCGCCAAAGGCTTCAAAGTCTTCATGTTAGGCGGACAGATCAAATCCGTCACGGAAGCCGTCATCGGCACCGAAGCCCTGCACAACCTGGAGCTCTACAACTTCACGAAGGGATTCTTCGGCGTCAACGGCATCAGCGTCAAGTCCGGCTTCTCCACTCCGGATTCGAGCGAGGGGCTCGTCAAGAGCGAGGCACTCTCCCGCTGCGAGCACGCGTACGTCCTGGCCGATCAGTCAAAGTTCAACAAGATCTCACCGATCACATTTGCCAATATCTCAAGTGCCACCATCATCACCGGTCATCTCATCGATAGGAAGTATCTGGACTGCACCACGATACTGGAAGGAGAGTAAGAAATGATCTACACCGTAACATTCAACCCGTCCCTCGACTACATCGTACGGCTCGATTCCTTCACGGCAGGCGAAATCAACCGCGTGAACTACGAGCAGGTACTCGGCGGCGGCAAGGGCATCAATGTCTCGATTGTCCTCGGGAACCTCGGCCACGAGAGCACGGCCCTCGGCTTCACGGCAGGCTTCACGGGCGAAGAGATCAAGCGCCAGCTCGATACCTTCGGCGTCAAGCACGACTTCGTGCAGCTGCCGGCAGGTTTCACGCGCATCAACGTCAAGGTAAAGGCCGAGAATGAGACGGAAATCAACGGCCAGGGACCGGACATCAGCGAAGCCAAGCGCGAAGAGCTCTTCGACAAGCTCGACAAGCTCCAGGAGGGCGATACGCTCGTGCTCGCCGGCTCCATCCCGAAGACGCTGCCGGATGACATCTATGAAAAGATCATGGCACGCCTTGAAGGCCGCGGCATCCGCATCGTCGTCGATGCCGAGAAGAAGCTCCTGCTCAATGTCCTCAAGTATCATCCGTTCCTCATCAAGCCGAACAACCACGAGCTCGGCGACATGTTCGGCGTCAAGCTCACGACGGACGAGGAAATCATCACCTACGCCAAGAAACTGCAGGAGAAAGGCGCACAGAACGTGCTGATCTCCATGGCCGGCGACGGCGCCATCATGCTGACGGCAGACGGCCGCCACTTCAAATGCCCGGCACCGAAGGGCAAGCTCGTGAACTCCGTCGGCGCCGGCGACTCCATGGTTGCAGGCTTCATCACGGGCTACATGGAATCGAACGGCGACTTCGAGACTGCCTTCCACATGGGCGTCGCCACGGGCTCCGCTTCCGCCTTCAGCGAGAATCTCGCCACGCGCCCGGAAGTCGAAGCACTCCTGAAAACCATTGCGTAATTCCATCCATTTATCAAAAAGGAGAGAAATAAATGCGTATCACTGACTTGCTCAAGAGTGAGAGCATCGCTCTGGGCGTAAAGCCGACTGACAAGAAGTCAGCCATCCGTCAGCTCGCCGACCTCATGGCAGCGTCCGGCAATCTCGCGGATAAGGAACAGTACTTAAACGATGTCTTCGCCCGCGAAGCTTCTGGCACGACGGGCCTCGGCGACGGCATTGCCACGCCGCACGCCAAGAGCAAAGGCGTCAAAGAAGCCGGCCTCGCCGCCATGACGGTTCCTGAGGGCATGGACTTCGAGTCCATGGACGGCAACCCCGCCCGCCTGTTCTTCATGATCGCAGCTCCGGATTCCGCCAATGACGCTCACATCCAGATTCTGCAGCAGCTTGCCATGATGATCATGGACCCGGACTTCAAGGAAGCCCTGATCGCTGCCAAGACGAAGGAAGAGTTCCTGCACCTCATCGACCTCAAGGAAGATGGCAAGTTCGAAGCACCGAAAGCGGAAGAAGCGGAAACGGTCGAAGAAGCCCCCAAGAGCGACCATATCCAGGTCCTGGCTGTCACGGCCTGCCCGACGGGCATCGCGCACACCTTCATGGCTGCCGAAAGCCTCGAGCAGCATGCCAAGAAGCGCGGCATCTCCATCAAGGTCGAGACGAACGGCTCCGGCGGTGCCAAGAACATCCTGACGGACGCTGAGATTGCCGCAGCTGACGGCATCATCGTCGCCGCCGACAAGAACGTCGCCATGGCCCGCTTCAATGGCAAAAAAGTCGTCATCACAAAGGTTGCCGACGGCATCAACAAGGCCGATGAGCTCATCGACCGCGCGCTCGCAGGCGATGCCCCCGTTTACCACGCTTCGGGCAGCGACACGGAAGAAAGCGCTGCTGACGTCCAGGGCGAGAGCCTCGGCCGCCAGATCTACAAGCACCTGATGAACGGCGTCTCGCACATGCTGCCGTTCGTCGTCGGCGGTGGTATCCTCATCGCCCTGGCCTTCCTGTTCGATGATTACTCCATCGACCCGAAGAACTTCGGCTCCAACACGCCGCTCGCCAAATTCTTCAAGGATATCGGCGGCGCCTCCTTCGGCTTCATGCTGCCGGTCCTCGCCGGTTTCATCTCCATGTCGATTGCTGACCGCCCGGGCCTTGCTGTCGGCTTCGTCGGCGGTGCTCTCGCCGGCACGACGGGCTCCGGCTTCCTCGGTGCCCTGATCGCCGGCTTCCTCGGCGGCTACATCGTCAACTTTCTCAAGAAAGCTTCGAAGTGCCTGCCGGAGTCCCTCGAAGGCATCAAGCCGATGCTCATCTATCCGTTCTTCGGCATCCTGATCATGGGCTTCATCAGCCTCTTCATCATCGCGCCGCCGGTCTCCGCCATCAACGGCTGGATGGTCGACACGCTGAAGAACATGGATCCGTCCGCCCGTATCTTCATGGGCATGATTGTCGCCGGCATGATGGCTGTCGACATGGGCGGCCCGATCAACAAGGCTGCTTACGTCACGGGCACGGGCCTCTTAGCTTCCGGTGAGTTCCACGTCATGGCTGCCGTCATGGCAGGCGGCATGGTCCCACCGCTCGCAATTGCCCTCTGCACGACGTTCTTCAAGAACCGCTTCACGGAGAGCGAGCGCAAAGCCGGTATCACGAACTACGTCATGGGCCTCTCCTTCATCACGGAAGGTGCCATCCCGTTCGCCGCAGCTGACCCGCTGCGCGTCATCCCATCCTGCGTCATCGGCTCGGCCGTGACCGGTGCATTGACGATGGCCTTCGACTGCACGCTGCGCGCTCCGCACGGCGGCATCTTCGTCGTCCCGACCATCGGCAACCCGCTGATGTACCTCGTATCGATCCTCGTCGGTGCCGTCATCGGCTGCATCGTGCTCTCCATCCTCAAGAAGCCGCTCAAGAAGGGCGAGGAATAAGAGCATTCACCCCATCAAAACAAGCAACAAAAAACGTGTCCGGACGGACACGTTTTTTATTGCCATGATTCAAATCAGATCGACCCCCTGCACACCCTCGAGGCTGCGCACGGCATCGACCACGATGACACCCTTGACGCCCTGTGGATTGTAGACCTCCAGGTCGATGGAAAGATACTTGCGCCCCTTCTTGCCCCAGCGGCCATCATCGAAGTCATCCGACTTGATCTTGACGCCGCGGATGCGCAGATGCAGCCCCTCCAGGCAATTGTTGATCAAAAGCATCTGTCCCGGACGGTCTATTGTGTGGATGGATAGCGAGAAATTCTTCTCATGATCCACCCACTCGTCAAGCTTTGAAAGCGTGCCAAGCGTCACGAAGACGAGTGCCGTCGTGATGAGCGCACCGGAATAGAAGCCGCCGCCCACGGCCAGCCCCACGCCCGCCACGACCCAGAGGCAGGCCGCCGTCGTCAGCCCCGTAACCGTCAGCCCCTCCTTCATGATAGCACCGGCGCCGAGGAAACCGATACCACTGACGACCTGCGCCGCCAGACGCGCCGGATCGGCATTCGTATGCCCTTCGACGCCCTGATAAATCCCTTCTGACATCACCATGATGAGGCAGGCGCCGAGACAGACGAGCACATTCGTCCGCAGGCCCGCTGACTTGCGCCGCGATTGCCGCTCATAGCCGATGATGCCGCCCAGGATACAGGACAGCACCAGCCGCAGCAGCAGCTCCTCATTCGATATCATCATAGTCCCCATACATCTGCATCCCTTTCTGTTATCCACAAAAGAATCCACACCTGTGGATAAACTGTTTTTCCACAAGCCCATTTTTTCATTTCCTACTATAATATATACAGGGCTATGTGCATATTGTGGCTAAAATTTTTCTCCTTTTCTGTGGATAATGTGGATAAATCCGTGGATAACCACCATATATACGAAAATCAACTTGTCAACGCCCATATCTTGCGCTTTTTACCGCGATTTTCCCCACCATATCCTGTGGATATCTCAATCACCTCATGACCTTGTTTTCCACAGGCAATACGGATGGGCAATCAGGCTCGAATTGTAATACCGTGCATCGCCGGAAACCTCCTGCCCTGTCCACTCGGGCTTTTCAAACGGCGTATCCTCCGCCGGCAGCTCAATCTCTGCCACACGCAGCCCCGCATTGTCTCCCGCGAAGACATCGACCTCCCAGGTAAAACCGCCCACCTCTTCGAGATAGCGCGTCTTCTCGATGAGCGGCTGCTCGCAGAGCTTCAGCAGAGCCTCGGCATCCGCACAGGGAATCTCGTACTCAAACTCCAGCCGCCGGATGCCCTCATTGCGTCCCTTGATCGTAAGGAATCCCTTGTCCCCCTTGATGCGCACGCGCACGATGCGTTCCGGCGCAGACAACAGATATCCCTGCGCAATGCGCACGCCCACATGCTGTGGCTGCCAGCCCTCTTTCACGAGGAATTTGCGTTCAATCTCATCTGCCATGAAAATCCTCCCCTTTCTTATCCTCATGCTATTCTAACACGCCTACAGTTTTTTTTCAGTCTTGTTGCTTACGATATGATGTGGATATCAAGAAAGTAATTGCATGGGAGCCCGCCGCTCTTTATAATAAGAATATACCCCAATAATGGGGAAGTTTTGCTATCATCAGAAAAGAAGGTATCAATTTGCAAACAAATCCGATCCCGCCGCGCCAGCCACGCCGTTCACGCCGCAAACGCCGCGTCTGGCTCTGGGTGCTGCTGGTCCTGGCCTTTGTCGGCGCAGCAGCCGCCGGTGCCCTGTTCGCATCGAACAGCCTGCTCGACAAATCAGCCGACGACGTTGTCGAAGACGGCCTGCTTACGGCCAAGGACAAATCGACCATCATGATCATGGGCGTCGATGAACGAGCAGACGACGTCGGACGCAGCGACACACTGATGGTCGCCACCATCGATCCGAAGAAGGACCAGGCCGCTCTCATGTCCATCCCGCGCGATACCCGCGTCAAGATCAAGGGACACGGCTGGGATAAGATCAATGCCGCCTACGCCTACGGCAGTGCCAAGGGTGGCACGGAAGGCGGCGAGAAGCTCGCTCAGCGCACCGTGGAGGATTTCCTCGGCGTCAATATGGACCACTACGTCGTCATCAACATCCAGGCGTTCCAGAAGATCATCGACGCCATCGGCGGCATCGACATCGATGTCGAGAAGCGCATGTACTACGAGGATCCCTGGGACGACGACGGCGGCCTCATCATCGACCTCAAGCCGGGCATGCAGCATATGGATGGCAAGACCGCCGTCACCTACGTGCGTTACCGCGACGAGGAAGGCGACATCGGGCGCATCAAGCGTCAGCAGAAATTCATGAAGGCCTGCATGGACAAGGTCACCTCGCCGACCATCATCCCGAAACTGCCTTCAGTCATCAAGGAAGTCATGTCCTCCGTCAAGACCGACCTCTCCTTCCGCCAGATGCTGGAATTCGCCGGCACGCTCAAGGAAGCCCAGAAGAATGGACTCAAGACGGAAATGGTCCCGGGCAAGCCCCTCTACATCGACGGCGTCAGCTACTGGATCCCGGATCTGCGCAAATTGCGCACGACGCTTGCCGACACGCTCGGCATCCAGCTCAACGCCAGCGAACGCGCCCTGCTCGACCGTGCCGAGCACGAGTACGAAAGCTCGATCCCGGCCAATGCTACGGCTGCCCCGGCGACGAAATCGTCAAACAGCAAGAGCAGCACGCAGAAGAGCACGCAGAGCTCAAGCAAATCCCAGTCCTCCAGCTCTGCGAAGTCGCACAGCTCCTCTTCAACGGAGAGCCAGAGCCGCAGTTCCTCCCAGACGCAGGAAAGCAGGTCCCCGTCCAGCAGCGTCAGCCAGGGCACGGCTCCTGCCGCTCCAACAAAAAACAGCGGCAACAATAGCAAGACACAGTGATTTTTTCGATAAATCCATAGGAACATATAGAGAAGCAGACATTTTTCCTGTCTGCTTCTCTTTTTCTTTGCGCATATAACTTCCGGTTATAGGCCTAATTAATAATGGATATTTGTAATTTCCGTATAAAACTATATAATAGTATTCAACACGATTTTACAGATTATTGAGTCATAACTAAAAATAATTTTTAAAGTGTAACATCAGTCACAGTAATTCATAATTACAATCGTTAAACTGGAAACATCGGTAGGAGCTCGATAAGTCGAGCATATGAAAGGGTGTATGAATATGAATAACATCAATGAAAAGGCATTGGCTTTGCATAGAGAGAACCAGGGCAAAATCGAGATGCGCAGCAAGGTGCCTCTCGAAAAATCACGTGATCTGACGCTGGCTTATTCGCCGGGCGTCGCCGCACCGTGCCTCGAGATCAAGAAGAATCCCGAAACGATCTATGATTATACGGCCAAGGGCAATCTCGTCGCCGTCGTGACGAACGGCAGCGCCGTACTCGGCCTCGGCAACATCGGTGCCGGCGCCGGCCTGCCGGTCATGGAGGGCAAGGCCATCCTGTTCAAGGGCTTTGCCGGTGTCGATTCCGTCCCCATCTGCCTCGACACGCAGGATGTCGATGAGATTGTCCGCGCCGTCGAGCTCATGGCCCCGACGTTTGGCGGAATCAACCTCGAGGACATCAAGGCACCGCAGTGCTTCGACATCGAGAAGCGCCTGCGCGAGAAACTCGATATCCCGGTCTTCCACGATGATCAGCACGGCACGGCCATCGTCGTCGTCTCGGCTCTCATCAATGCCTTCAAGCTCACGAAGCGCAACTTCCAGGACTCGAAATTCGTCATCAATGGCGCCGGTGCAGCCGGCCAGGCCATCACGCGCCTGATCTACAACATGGGCGGCCGCAACATCATCCTCTGCGATTCCAAGGGTGCCATCTACACAGGCCGTCCGGAAGGCATGAATCCGTACAAGGACGACATCGCCACGATCACGAACCCCGCGCATCAGGCCGGCAAGCTGGCGGATGTCATCAAGGATGCCGATGTCTTCATCGGTGTTTCCGTAGCCGGCTGTGTCACGAAGGACATGGTCCGCTCGATGAAGAAAGACCCGATCATCATGGGCATGGCCAACCCGACGCCTGAGATCATGCCGGAAGACGCCCATGCCGCCGGTGCCCGCGTCGTCTGCACGGGCCGCAGCGATTACCCGAACCAGGTCAACAACCTGCTGGCCTTCCCGGGCATCTTCCGCGGCGCTCTCGACGTCCGCGCCAAAGCCATCAATGAAGAAATGAAGATGGCCGCAGCCAAGGCCATCGCCGGCCTCATCGACGCCAAGGAGCTCGACGAGAATCACGTCATCACGAGCCCGTTCGACCCGCGCGTCGCACCGACCGTCGCAGCTGCTGTCGCCAAGGCAGCCATCGAGAGCGGCGTAGCCCGCCGCACGGACGTCACGCCGGAGCAGGTAGCCCGCCATACGCACGATTTGCTTGAAAACGAACGCGCCAAGGAAGCTACGGCTTGACAATTTCAAAACAAAAACAAAAACGGCTTATCCGCATCACACGATACGGATAAGCCGTTTTTTCCGGAAGGCGCTGAAGACCTGATTTATTTTGCCGACAGTGTTTTATCGAGTTCCCTGGCCAGCTCAAGATCTGAAGACGGATTCTGCCCCGTAATAAGCTCGCGGTCATGGACGACGTGGCTGCCATACATGCCATCGACACGCATCCTGCCGCCTGCAATCTGCAGGGCCTGCTCGACGTGAAACGGCATCTCCGTGCCCTTGGCGACTTCGCCAGGCCACTCTTCTGCATCCGAGAGGACCGTCATCTCGTAGCCGCTGTAGATCCAGCCCTTGGCAGCAGCCATGGCTCCCTTCGCATCATGCGAGACAAGCGCCTGACGGTAAGCTGCGGCATCCGGCAGAGCTGCAAGCATCGCAGACGGGCCATGGCAGATGAACGCCGTCGGCTTCTGCTTCTCGTGGAAGTAGCGCAAGATTGTGCCGAGATCCTTATCCTGCATGAGGTCCGTCATCGGCGCATGGCCGCCCGGCACAAAGATGGCCGCATACTGCTCGAGGCCGTCCTTGATGGCGTCCTGCAGCGAGATGGGCTTGAGACCATTGACGAACGCCACAGCCTTGGCGCGCGCTGCTTCATCGCCGCCAAAGAATTTCTTGTCGTTCGAGCTCTTGTCCATGACCGGCATCTGGCCGCTCGGCGTGGCGAGCACGATCTCATAGCCGCGCTCTGCCAGATACTCCGTCGGCACGGCGAATTCATTGAGAAAGAAGCCGACATCCATGATGCTCTTGTCGGCAAGCTCCATCTTATCCTGACTCGAAACCACGACGAGGATCTTGCCCTTGCTCGCGGCCGCTTCTGAATGGGCGCTGAAGATTGGCAGCAACAGGAGCGCTGCCAGGCATAAGAATAGCACCTGCTTCATCAAAATCCCTCCTGTTGATCTTCGTGTGGATCCGGTAAAATCCTGTCTTTCATATTTGCCTTGCCCCAGTCGCAGATAGCCTGAACGACAGGCGTAAGGCTTTTCCCGAACTCGGTCAGGCTGTATTCCGTGCGCGGCGGCACGACGGGGTAAACCTTGCGATGGATGACGCCATCTGCCTCGAGCTCGCGAAGTTGCTGTGTCAGCATCTTCGGAGTCGCCTGCGGAATAAGGCGGTGCAGCTCGCCATAGCGGTGCGTCCGCTGCATCAGGTGCCAGATAATGATGCATTTGTATTTGCCGCCAATCAGGCTCAGCGCTGCTTCAACCGGGCAATGGAACATTGCTTCCTTCATCAAACGCTCACTCCCATCTGCCAACACCTTCTACAACCATCCGGCCAGCTCCAGCAACACTCATGCCTGATGTGCCGCTAATACCGTAGCAGCGAGGCCGCGAACCCATTCCTGATGACCGACATTCATCGGGTCCTTCGGGTCTTCGTGGAGCTCAGCTGCCGGCTTTCCCTTCTGCGATTCCTGCGTCAGGATGCGCACGCGGCCTTCCGAGAGGTCCTCAATAAGCCAGGCATGGATGACATCGAGGCGGTGCTCTGCATCGCCCTCTGCCCAACCATGCCAAGCCAGGCGGCCCGGCTCACCATCGTGCGGTGCCTCGAACTCCGTGATCTCCGCTTCAATCGGGAAGCCGAACGTCTTGAAGCGGAAGCGCGTATCCGGTGCTAGCTTCGTGCCCTCCGTATTGTCGAACTCGACGTCCGCGACATTGCTGTAGTACGTCGGCCAGATGCTCGTGTCGATAAGGTTCGCAAACGTCTCCGCAGCGTCGATGCCCTTGACGATGACCTCATTCGAGGCGAAGTTATCTGTCAGCCCCGGCAGGTAGTCATGCGGCCAGTTAATTTCGTTTAACATAAATATCCTCCATTTATTTCGTCGTATCTCATAGATTTTCCTTTTGCCGCAGCGGCTCATTTCAGCTGATGCATTCATTATAGCCACAAAGAATCCTTTTGTTAAGAATGCACTTTATTGTATGATAGTACCCAAAAGGATAGTATTGAGGATGGGCCGCATCTGCTATAATGATAATAGACAACAACTAAAGAGAAGGGACGATACTATGAACGCCATCTTCACCCGCACGAGCGTCCGCAAGTTCGAGGACAGGCCCGTAGAAAAAGAGAAGATTGAGAAACTACTTCAGGCTGGCTTTGTCGCGCCATCGGCAGGCAATCAGCAGCCCTGGGAATTCTATGTCGTGACGAAACGCGAGACGATTGAAGCGCTTGCCAAGACGAGCCCCTATGCGGGAGCAGCCGCCAAAGCTCCCGTCGTACTCGTCATCGCTGCCCGCAAGGACGTCATCTTCCCAAGTATCACGGATATCGACTGTGCGATTGCAACGGAAAACATCTGGCTTGAAATGGAAGAGCTTGGCCTCGGCGGCGTCATGATGGCCGTCTCTCCCGTCCCCGAGCGCATGGAGGCCGTCCGTCAGATCCTGAGCCTGCCCGACAACCAGTACGCCTTCGCCCTGCTGCCCTTCGGCTACCCCGTCGGCAAGAAGCCCCAGGTCGACCGCTACGATGCCAGGAAAATCCACTGGATTGAATGATTGCCGTGACACAAAAGACGAATGACATGATAAAAACATGCCATTCGTCTTTTTCTTTGTCTGCCGGGCATTGTATAATAAAAAAAACACCGTGAAAGAAGGATTTATTTGTCTACACCAAAACGTTACCTGCTGCTGATCCTGGCTGTCATGATCCAATCGGCCGGCATCGCCCTTGTCGTCAAAAGCCTCTTGGGCACGTCGCCGATCTCCAGCCTGCCGTATGTCCTGAGCCTGATCTCGCCGTTCACCTTCGGCCAGACGACATTTGCCGTCAACATGGTCTTCGTCATCTTCGAGCTCCTGATGCTGCGGCGCGACTTCCCGACAGTCTTCTGGCTGCAGATTCCCGTGACGATTCTCTTCGGCCTCTGCATTGACTTTTTCATGCGGCTCTTTGCCATTGTGCCGGATTTCTACTCGCTCCAGATTGCCCTCTGTGTGCTCGGTACCGCTCTCGTCGCGCTCGGCGTGGCTGGACAAGGCATCGCCGACGTCCTCATGCTCGCCGGCGAAGGCGCCGTCTACATCTTTGCCCATAAATTCCACATCGACTTCGGCAAGGTCAAGGTCGGCAATGACATCAGCCTCGTCGTGCTTGCGGCCATCATCTCACTGCTGACCATGGGCACCATCGAGGGCATCCGCGAAGGCACGCTGATTTCCGCGCTGCTGACCGGCATCATCGCCCGCTTCTACCTGCGCCACCTGAGCCGCGTCGATGCCCACGGCCGCATCTACCTCGCACCGCATACGCATAAATCATAACACACAAAAAGGCTATTCTCTTGAGCAACCAGCTCAAGGAAATAGCCTTTTTACGTTACTTACGTGATTCAGTTCTCGAAGATATCAGCCAGGGTGATATCGAAGCCGGGGGCGAGCTCAACGGGGATGGTGTATGGCATGTCTGCCTCTTCTTCCCGGTGCTCCTCGAGCAGCTCGGCGTTGCGAGCACGGTCAGCTTCGGAGTAGTAGGTGTAGACCTGCGCAAGCTCGAAGCGGCCTTCTTCATTGTGATAGATCTCGATACTGCGCGTCTCGATGCTGACAATCCAGTAGACGCGGACGCCAGCCTTTGCGTAAGCCTTTGCCTTGTCGCCACGATCCCGCTTCGCCGTGCTTGGCGACAGGACCTCAACGACGAGGTCTGGCGCGCCCTCCACACAGGTATCCTTGATCTTGTCCGGGTCGCAGACAATCATCGCGTCCGGTATGAAGTGGTTCTTCTCATCCAGGATGAGGTCGACGCCGTCCGGCAGGGCCGTGTATCGTTTGCCGCGTAACTTCTGGTCAAATAAGTTGGCAATACGAGCAGCCACTTGAACATGGCGCACACGAGGACGCGGCGACATCATGACCACTTTGCCATCGATGAGTTCAAATGGCGTCTGGTATTCCCTCTCTACTGCATGATCCATACAATCACCCCTTCCCAAATCATTCTTCAAGTCATCAGTTCTTCTGATCCATGACAGCCATCGAAGCAACCGTATCATTCTCTGCCGTGGACATGAGCTTGACACCCTGCGTGTTGCGGCTGATGACCGAGATGTCGGAGATGTTCGTGCGGATCACGATGCCTTCCGTCGTGATGAGCATGAGCTCCTGGTCGGGATGAACGACGCGCAGGCCGATGACATCGCCGGTCTTCTCCGTGACTTTGAGGTTGATGAGGCCCTTGCCGCCGCGGTTCTGCGTGCGGTACTCGCTCGTCTCCGTGCGCTTGCCATAGCCCTCGGCCGTAACCGTCAGGACCTCGGCATTCGGCGACAGCGTATCCATGCCGATAATCTCATCGCCGTCGTTGAGGCTGATGCCCTTGACGCCGCGGGCAGCGCGGCCCATCGCGCGCACATCGTCCTCGGAGAAGACGATGGCCATGCCCCACTTCGTGCCGAGGATCATATCGCGCTCGCCGTCCGTGAACTTGACGCCGATGAGCTCATCATCGTCATCGAGATTGATGGCATTGAGGCCGCCCTTGTGCAGGTTCTTGAACTCGACAAGGCTCGTCTTCTTGACGATACCCTTCTTCGTGGCCATGAACAGGTAAGCATCCGGATTGAAGCCCTTGACCTGGATGACCGCCGTGATCTTCTCATCCTTCTCAAGCTGCAGCAGGTTGATGATGGCCGTGCCCTTCGCCGTGCGGCTGGCCTCGGCAATCTCGTATGCCTTGAGATGGTAGACGCGGCCGCGGTTCGTGAAGAACAGGATCGTATGATGCGTCGTCGTGATCAGGAGATTCTCGACGAAATCCGTCTCCTTCGTACCCATGCCCTTGACGCCCTTGCCGCCGCGGTTCTGGCGGCGGTACGTGTCGAGCGGCATGCGCTTGATGTAGTTGTTATGCGTCAGCGTGATGACGACATCCTCCTCCGCGATGAGGTCTTCGACATCAATTTCGCTCGTATCAACCGTCAGGCGCGTGCGGCGGGCATCGCCGAACTTCTGCTTGACTGCCGTGAGCTCTTCCTTGATGATGCCGAGGATGCGGCTCTCATCTGCGAGGATGGCCTTGTACTCCTCGATTGCCTTCAAGACTTCCTGATACTCCTCCTCGATTTTCTCACGCTCGAGGCCGGTCAGGCGCTGGAGACGCAGATCGAGGATGGCCTGAGCCTGCTTCTCGGAGAGCTTGAAGCCCTCCATCAAAGCCGTGCGGGCAATGTCGGCCGTGCGGCTCTCACGGATCGTCGTGATGACGGCATCGAGATGGTCGAGGGCAATCGTCAAACCTTCCAAGATATGGGCGCGTGCTTCTGCTTTCTTGAGTTCATAGCGCGTGCGCCGCGTGATGACGTCTTCCTGATGCTTGATGTAGTAATGCAGGACTTCCTTGAGGTTCAGGATCTTCGGCTTGCCGTCAACGAGTGCCAGCATGATGACGCCGAAGCTGTCCTGCAGCTGCGTATGCTTGTAGAGCTGATTCAGGATGACGTTGGCGTTGGCGTCGCGGCGCAGGTCAATGACGATGCGCATGCCGCCGCGATCCGACTCATCACGCAGATCCGTAATGCCCTCGATCTGTTTGTCGCGCACGAGCTGCGCAATCTTCTCGACGAGGCGGGCCTTGTTGACCTGATACGGCAGCTCCGTCACGATGATGCGCGGCTTGCCGTTCGACATCGTTTCGATGCGGGCATTGGCACGCATCTTGATGACGCCGCGGCCCGTCGTGTACGCCTGGCGGATGCCGTCCTTGCCGAGGATCAGGCCGGCCGTTGGGAAATCCGGGCCCTTGATGACCGTCATGAGCTCTTCAACAGAAGCGTCCGGATTATCAATGAGCATCAGCGTGCCGTCGATGACCTCGCACATGTTGTGCGGCGGGATGTTCGTCGCCATGCCGACGGCGATGCCGCTCGTGCCGTTGACGAGCAGCTGCGGGAACTTCGCCGGCAGTACCTCCGGCTCCTTCAAGGACTCATCGTAGTTCGGCGCAAAATCGACCGTTTCCTTGTCGATGTCCTGCAGCATGAGTTCCGCAATCTTCGACATACGGACCTCGGTGTAACGCATGGCAGCCGCCGGATCTCCATCGACCGAGCCGAAGTTGCCGTGGCCGTCCGCGAGCATGTAGCGCATGGAGAAATCCTGCGCCATGCGCACGATGGCATCGTAAACGGAAGAATCGCCGTGCGGATGATATTTACCGAGGACTTCACCGACGATACGGGCCGATTTCTTGTAGGGCTTGTTGGAGCCCATGCCCGCTTCCTGCATCGCGTAAAGGATGCGGCGGTGTACTGGTTTCAAGCCGTCCCGGACATCCGGCAGTGCACGCGCAACGATGACACTCATGGCATAATCGATGTATGAGTTCTTCATCTCGTGTTCCAGATTGACCGGCACGATCTTTCCCTGTCCAAAATCCACAATCTCACCTCAAAATCTAAAAAATAAACTCATTTTTTACAAAATCATTTAGCATTTAATTATACCATTTTCCCGCTCAAAAGTCCACAAACGCCCGTCTCACAAGGGCTGAACGGCCCCAATACGAATAAGGCCCGCCGGGTAGTCAATCCGGCGGGCCTTTGGTTTTTCATGATGTGGTGCGTTAGCGCCCCAAGACTTCAGCGTAGATGTACCCTTCACGTACGCCTGAATCGCTGTAGGTGATGACCTGACTGTGGAAACGGCTTGCGAGCACCTCGGCGATGATGAGCCCCGGGATGACTGTATGCATGCGCTCCGGCACCGTGCGCATCAGCATCACCGTCATCTCCTCCGTCAGACCATGCTCGAACGTGAAGCGGCGGACGATCTCCGATAGCTTCGCGGCCTCCATCTTCACATTGTCCTCAGGCTCATGGAACAATGCATTGTAGAGCGCACAGGCCCCCTTGAACGTGCCCCCGATGCCGGCAATAGCCCCTTCCTTGACATCCTCGAAGCCATCGGCCGCTGCGAGCGTCGCCCGGGCCTCTTCGCGCATCGCCTGGCACTCCTCCGCCGTCGGCAGGACGCCTGCGACATACTTCGTATAGAACGCCAGCGAACCGATGGGCAGGCTGACCTTCTCCTGAATCTCACGGCCGCGGTACACGACGATCTCCGTGCTCGCACCGCCGATATCGATGAGCAGGCCGCCTTCAGCCGTCAGGCCATGCGTCGCCCCGATGAAATCGTACGTGGCCTCTTCATCGCCCGTGATGACGCGGATGGGAAGTCCCGTACGCCGCTCGATTTCCCCGACGGCCGCCTGACTGTTCTTCGCATTGCGCAGCGCCGCCGTCGTAAAGGCCACGACATGCGTGATATTGAAGTTCATCAGGAAGCTCTTGAACTCCGTCAGGATCTCCACCGTCTTATCGATGCCCTGCTGCTGCATGACGCCATCTTTGAGATACGCCGCCAGTCCGACCGTATGCTTCTTCTTCATGAGCATCTCCACATGCGTGCCCTCGATGAAGTAAATCGCCATGCGCACAGTATTGGAGCCAATATCAATCATTCCGTATAACAAACTTCTCGTCCTTTCTCATCTGCCATGCGTCATTATCACCGTTTGAGCCCATTGCCCGTCAGAGGAATGACGACCTTGTAATTATCCGGTTTGCCGTCCTTGAAATACTGCACGGCTCCCGCCAGAGCCGCTGCCGACGTCATCTCGACATAGACGCCGCGATGACCGAGGTACTTGTGCGCCTTGAGGATATCCTTATCCGCCACCGTGATGGCATCGCCATGCGAGAGCTTCAGCACGCGCACAATATCGTTCATGCGCTTCGGCTCCGAGATGCGGATGGCCTCGGCAATCGTCGAACGGCGCGGTCCCTTCGGCAGCCCATGGAACGCTTCATAGACCGGCGCACATTTCTCCGACTGCACCGCCACGAACTGCGGCAGGCGGCCAATCTCCCAGAAGCCGAGGAACAGCCCCAAAAGCAGCGTGCCATTGCCGACCGGCACGAAGATGTAATCCGGCACATGCTCGTGCAGCTGATGATACATCTCATACGCCATCGACTTGATGCCCTCAAAGAACAGCGGATTGTAGACATGCGACGCATAATACGCCTTACCGAGATTCTGCTTGACGGCCGCACACGCCTTCATGCGCCCGTTGGCCACCTTGACGATCTTCGCGCCATACGCCTCGATCTGAGCCACCTTCTCCTGCGAGATATCATCCGGCACATAAACCGTACACTTCATATCCGCTGCAGCCGCGTAGGCAGCCATCGATGCACCGGCATTGCCCGAGGAATCGAGCGCGATTTCCTTGATGCCGAGGCGATGAAGCTCATTGATGAGCGTATACGCTCCGCGGTCCTTGAAAGAACCCGTCGGCTGCAGATTCTCGAGTTTCAGCAGGAAATCCAGCTTATCCACGGTAAACGGCAGCAGCGGCGTCTCGAACTCCCCGAGCGTGATGCCCGAGGCCAGCACATCCTCGGGATCCTTATGCAGGCTCAGCATGCCCCCGCATTCACAGCGGTAAAGATGCGTATTCAGCGGATATTCCTTCTTGCATGTTTCACAATAAAAGTACATGTGAATCGCTTCCTTTCCTACAACAAGCGCCCCCGCGTCGATTTCTCACATAAATCCATTCACTTATTAGATTCGTCATTGCTTCTCCGTTCCCCTGTCAGTCCCGCAAGAAACTTTCAGAAAAACGCAACCGCTCCGTGCCGCCACCAGCCAGTAAGAAAATTTCTCTCGCCCTCTATTGAAATACGCCCCCATTTGTTGTAATATAGTCATGGGAGGCCTACTACATCTAGTATGTGGTAGGTGGCAGAAGGTATAGAGGCGGCAAAAGCGGGAACGTTCGGTTGTTCCCGCTTTTGTATTGTAAAAAAGACTTGTCAGACGGTACAGATGTGATAGAATGGAATCAGCGTGGATAAGCACAATAACCCACATGGCAAAAGCCACTTCCTAGGATGGTAACCTGGAAAGTGGCTTTTTTGATTAAACAGATTTAATTTGAGTTTATAGGCTCTATTGCACTTAGATTGTAAATATATCCCCCATAAAAACTATTTTACTAAGTGGACCGTCTTTTTTCCTTCTCCAGATGGATTTGATCCTCCAGAAAGGTAATTAGCCCATCGTATTGTTTTGTTTCCGCCTGTTATAAGCACTCTATTGGCAACGATACTACCATTAAAATTTGTGTTATATGTTTGTATAGTAACCGTCTTATTCTTATTAGGAGCATATATTATTCCATTTAATTCAGGTAAATCAACAGGGACTGTTATATTGCCATATAGTGATATGAAAATAAAAAACTCATCTTTTGTCGGTTGTGGAGTATTTTCAAAGCTAACCGTCAAGTTTCCTGGAACGATGATAACCCTATAGTAATTGTTATCATTCATGGTTAAATTCGGATATGTCTTTTGAGGATTTCCCTGCCAACTATGAAATGAATAGCTCCAATCTTTCTTTGTTGCATCATCATCATAATAAACATGATTTTTTTCTCTATCTTCAGGTTTCATTTTTTTATATTGCTCAATTAATGATTGTATTCCCTTATTCTTCTCTATGGAAATATCAATATTATCACCATACTGAACTTTATCAGGATTAGTCTTATAATAATAAATATCTTTATAGGCAGGGTTATCAGGATATTTTAATTTCATTTCAGAAATAGGCTGCCCATCTTTATCGATAAAGGTATAAAATTCTTCTCTTCCATTATACCATCCATATCTACCCCAAACATTTGGGTCAATATCCACTTTTCCCTTAAATCCTCCATAATCAAAATTTTTAAATTTAGGAGTTCCGTATGTTACATCTTCGGATGTATATATTTTTCCTAACAACGTATTACTCCGACTCTGGTCCATAGCAATTCTTCCATTAGTTCTTATATTTCCTTCTATCGTTACATTGTTTGTATTAATATATAATCCTGATGTATTAGGATCGTTATAATCATCATGCAAAGGAACCTCTTTACCAGTAGTTATTGCATAATTAAACATATCGTCTGATGGAATAGATGGATTATCTTCACTAGATACTTTTGCTGTTGCCGTAACGGACACTGGTATCGTATTGATATCAAACAACTTCAAGAATGACGCTTCTACACTGCCCCGCAAGGTTACATCCAATTCATCTTTCTGCTTATCGGTATGATAATTCAAGGTTTCATATTCATTAGGAAAATCATCACCAGTTTGATACGAATAATTTTTAAAATATGGCCCTAAATTCGTTTGCAAATACTGAAGAACAACGCCATCAGCCTGATTATCGTCGAGATGATAAGCACCAGCTAAAACCGCGGCATCCGCTGCGTTCTGCAGCTGCGAGCGGCGCACGTAGGCACTGCCAAAGTCAACAGCCAGTCCCGTAAATGCGATGATAAAAGGCAGCAGAAAAGCCGTCAGGACCAGTATGGCTCCTTGTTGCGCGTGTATCGGTCTGCCCATGACGACTCCTTCTTTCCTGATCCTTCAATAAAATCCTACGACTCCAGTATAGCAACATCTCCCTGCACAGGCAAGAAAAAGGACATGCTCAGATTCAGCCCTTCTCTGCCAAGGCTATGCCCATGAGTGTACTAGCTTGGTCGGCCATGAACAAAGGGATGTTCAGGACGCCGTTATCGAATTTCAGGTTATTCAAGGAAAAACGTACCCTGAGTTTTGTTTCTTGAGGATAGGTTTCCGCGTATTTCTTCAGACTGGTGCTTTTGATGTTCGTGTCTGCCTTGACCTCAACGGGGATGATATCGTTCTGACGCTGGATGACGAAGTCAACTTCATACGGTGGATTGGTGCGAGACCAATAACGAGGCGTGACATCCAGCTGTGGAACCAGCGACTGCAGGACGAAGTTCTCGGTCAGCGCGCCTTTGAATTCCACAAAAAGACGCGCGCCCTCTCGGAATGCTGAAGGATCGAGTTTGGACAGCCGTCTCAAGATGCCGACATCAGTCAGATATATCTTGAAAGCACTGAGATCATCATAGGCAGATAGTGGCAGCCCCGGCGCCTTGATGCGGAATATCTTGTAAACGAGCTCCGAATTGACAAGCCACTGCAGCGCATCTTCGTATTCGCGCGCACGCGCCCCAGGCCTGACAACATTGTACAAGAACTTCTTGTTCTCACGAGACAGCTGCGACGGCAATGAATCCCAGATCATAGTAATCTTAGGATATTCCCGTGTCTCTGGATGCTTCATAAAGTCACGCACATAGGCATTCAGGATGTTCATCAGCGTTTCCTGCACCTGCCCGACCGACTGCGTCTCAATCCAGCGCTGAACCACCTCCGGCATACCACCTGTAATGTAGTACATCTTGAGTTTCTCCACCAGCGGATTGAAGAACGCCTCCGGCAAAGGCGCCAAATCTTCAACCTGCTCCAGATAGGCGGCCAGATTCCCACTGCCAGTCGCCATAAGAAATTCCAAAAAATTCATCGGATAGACTGACAAAAAGTCTATCTGCCCCACAGGAAACGACGACGGTTTTGCCAACGTAATGCCCAGCAGCAACCCTGCGCAGGCAACATGGTACTCCGGCGCATTCTCATGGAAATACTTCAGCGCGTTGAGCACCTCTGGAGAATTCTGTATCTCATCAAAGACCAGCAAGGTCTTGCCGGGCAAAATCTGCTGCCCGCTCGCCATCGCCAGATTCGGCACTATACGGTAAACATCCTTCGTCGTCTTGAAAAAATCCCTATACTCCGGATTTTCATCAAAGTTAAAATACGCCATATTCTCATAATACCGCCGTCCCAATTCCTTCAGAAGCCAAGTCTTGCCGACCTGACGGCCCCCCTTCAATATCAGTGGCTTCCGATAAGGCGACTTCTTCCAAGCTACCAGCCGCTTCATCACCAGTCTCTCCATGATAATCACCTCTTTATATATAATTATGTGACTTTTTACACATAATTATATATAAAGAGGTGTAAACATGCAAAAAAAAGACAGTTAATCCATTTTCCTGACCGAACTTAAATTATTGGATAGCAAAAAGTCAGGCACGATATTTTGTCGAGCCTGACTTTATTTTTGTTCTTGGAAAGTAAGGATTTGATCTGGCTTTAGGCCCAGGGCATCGGCCTGACCGGCGGTCATCTCGAGGACGCTGTGGGCTTGCCAGCAGGCGGAGAGGCCGAGCCAGGGGCGCAGGTAGCGGG
Organism: Veillonellaceae bacterium SB90; assembly: GCA_902364065.1. GTDB lineage: Bacteria > Bacillota > Negativicutes > Selenomonadales > Selenomonadaceae > Mitsuokella. Next base: position 28,637 of record CABJCJ010000013.1, on the reverse strand, counting down.
TGATTTTAAGGATCTTGCCATGCTGGTCGAGGTAGACGGCATCAATGGCGAAGCGCATGAAGCACATGTGGATGCTGTTGCAGGGCGTAATGAGGAGCCCTGTCGCGGGCGGCAGAGGACGGCGAAACATCAGCCCCGCCAGGCGCGTCCAGAATGTATCAGCCATATGAACCTGGATGCTGCGGCCGTTATCCGGATGGATGAATATGCATTGCTTCATGCGCTAAATTGTCCTTTCTGTTTCTTTCATCTGCCGCATGCCCATGGACCTCTTCCGCCTCATCCGTCAGCTGCGCTGACACCTTCTCCCTAGGAGAAGGCTTGGCGTCCCCTCTGGGGAAGCTGGCGCGCAAGCGACTGAAGGGGCGGCTGCTCGCAGGAACATGCTGGCTCGCTGAAAACCAGTCCTTAGCATGCGAATTTCAACGGGAATGGATGCCAGTGACGGTTGCTTCCCCTTTCGGCCCTGCGGGCCACTTTCCCCGAAGGGGACAGCTTACAAGTTCTTCAACAGATAGAGTAAACTCGGTACGAGAGTGACGACGAAGATGGCGGGGAAGATGAAGAGGACGAGCGGGAAGACAATTTTGACCGGGGCTTTCATGGCCTGGGCTTTGACGTATTGGCGGCGGCGTTCGCGGATGTTGTCGGCCTGGTTCTTGAGGGTCTTGCCCATGCTCGTGCCGAGGCGTTCGGCCTGGATAATGGAAGTCATGAAGAGCGAGACGTCCTCGAGGCCGCAGCGATCCGCGAGGGCGCGCATGGCGGTGCGGCGCACGACGCCCATGCGGATATCTTCCTGCAGGCGGCGGCATTCGTCGATGAAGGGGCCTTTCATGCGGGCTGTGATCTTGGCGAGGGCGGCGTCGAAAGAAAGGCCGGCCTGCACACTGACGCAGAGCAAATCGAGTACCTGGGGCAGCTGGCGTTCGATTTGTTTCTGCCGCCGGTCGATGGTGGTATTGAGGAAAACAACGGGCATCAGGCCGCCGAGAAGGCCCAGCAGGAAGACCATCATGGTTTTCTGGACGGGCGCAAAGGAGCCGCCGCGCACGAGTACGGTGGCAAAGAGCCACATGACGACGGCACCGAGCAGGCAGCTGCCAAAGAATTCGGCGACGCCCCATTCGCGGGATTTGCCGGCCAGTACGAGGCGTTTCTGGATGATGGGGCGCAGGCCCTTGGGCATCAGGTGCTCAGCCAGTTCTTCCATGGTCTGTTTGAAGCCGCCCGTTTGAGGCGCGGATTGGACGGTGGAGACGGCTTCATAGGCCGGTACGGCAAAGGGGTCGTTCGCTTCGTCCATCGTTTCCAGGCTGGCCATGCGCTTGCGGATGGTGGTTTTGGGCTGTACGATGCTCCGGATGATGCCGAAGAGTACGAGGAAGATGATGGCGGTCAGCGATATGGCAAATAGTACTTTCAGCATCGTTGCGCTCCTTTCATTCCCAACATATTTCTACAAAAGTCCAAGGACCTCTTCCACCGCTTACGCGGTCCCCCTTCCCCGTGCGCGGGGAAGGCGACCTCATCCGTCAGCTGCGCAGACACCTTCTCCATAGGGGAAGGCTTGGCGTCCCCTCTGGGGAAGCTGTCGTGCAAGCGACTGAAGGGGCGACTGCTCGCATGAACATTCTGGCTCGCTGAAAACAAATCCTTAGCGTGCGAATTTCAGCGGGGATAGATGCCTGGGACGGGTGTTTCCCCTTTCGGCCCTACGGGCCACTTTCCCCAAAGGGGACAGCGTATCTCGCTCTACCGCCCAAAAATCTCTTCCTCCGCTTAGAAGCGGCCGCCGGTGAAGGCGATGTCGTTGTTGCCGCCAGGGGTGAAGAAGCCTTCAGGGAGTTTGATACCGCTGATCTCGAACTTCTCGAGGAACTCGGGCTGCATGCCGGTGGGCATGAAGTGGCCGATGACTTTGCCGTTGTTGTCGAAGCCGGTCTGTTCGAAGCGGAAGAGGTCCTGCGTGGTGATGGTACTGCCTTCCATGTGCTGGACTTCGGTGATGTAGGTGATCTTGCGGCTGCCGTCGCGCATGCGGGACTGGTGCAGGATGAGGTCGATGGCCGAGGAAATCTGCTCGCGGATGGCGCGCTCCGGCAGGTCGAGGCCGGACATCATGACCATCGTCTCAAGGCGCGACAGGGCGTCACGCGGGCTGTTGGCGTGGGCCGTGGTCAGGGAGCCGTCGTGGCCGGTGTTCATAGCCTGCAGCATGTCAAGGGCCTCGCCCGTGCGGACCTCGCCGACGATGATGCGGTCGGGGCGCATGCGCAGGGCATTGCGCACGAGGTCGCGAATGGTAATGGCCCCCCGCCCTTCGAGGTTGGCCGGACGCGCCTCGAGCGTGACGACGTGCTGCTGCTGCAGGCGCAGCTCGGCGGCATCCTCGATGGTGACGATGCGTTCGCCCTCGGGGATGAACGACGAGATGACGTTGAGCGTCGTCGTTTTACCGGAGCCCGTGCCGCCCGAGACGAGGATATTGACGCGCGCCTTGATGCACGCGCGCAAAAAGGTCGCCATCTTCTCATCCATCGTGCCGAAGGAGATCAGATTGTCGACGGTAAGCGGAGTCTTGGAGAATTTGCGGATGGTCAGGCACGGGCCGATGAGCGATAGCGGCGGGATGATGATGTTAACACGCGAGCCATCTTCGAGGCGGGCATCGACGAGCGGCGAGGATTCATCGACGCGGCGTCCGAGCGGCGTCAGGATACGCTCGATGATGTTCATGAGGTGCGCCGTATCGTGGAATTTCACGTCGGTCAGTTCGAGCTTGCCCATGCGCTCGACGAAGACCTGATGCGGCCCGTTGACCATGATTTCGGTGATGGAATCGTCCTTGCGCAGGGCTTCAATCGGACCGAGGCCCAGGACTTCGTCGCGGATATCGGCAATGAGCCGCGGCTTCTCGCCCTGCGGAATGGCGAACGGGTCCTCATCGAGCACGCGCTGGCAGTAATCGCCGATCAGCGTCTCGACTTGATGCGGGTCCTGATGCACCGAGGAGAGCATGGCCTGCTCGGCCGGCGTCATCTCGTCAACGATGCGCTGGTGGATACGCTGCTTGACCTGCTGATAGGAGCGTTCCGCCGCCGTGTCCTGCCCTTCACTGCGGGAGCCAAAAATATTGACCTGACGGTTCTCCCCAGCCGCCCGTCCCAGGCGCGTCAATAAAGACATCGTATCTCACCTCTTACTATTTCTGCATCTTCCAATTATCTTCACTGTACATCGTACAAGTTATATTCAAATTCAATTTATTGGTATTTTTATTATCGGTCAAACCATCGAGGATCCCCGATAACCAAGAACCATCATCATTAAGTTTAGCCTTGACAGTAACCCTTACATTGCCATGTTCATTTGTATTTTGTGATGGCACGTACTCTATAACAAAATCAGATGAAGTAGGGTCCCAATCATAAATATCGACAGGTAATTTCTGATTTTTATAATGCTCTCGGATGGTCGGATAACCATTTGCCGATTCTGTTTCACTTGTTACCACAGCTGCTTCACGAGCACTATTACGGGCCACGGTACTCAAAGTCATATAATCCAAAAATATCATTGAGAAATATACAATAGCGAATAAAAATAAAAGAAAAAGGGGTAGGATTAATGTAAATTCCACAATGGATTGTCCCTTTTGGAATCTCATAATTCTACCTCTTTCAACCTATCATACTAAAACAAAAACATTCGTCTGACTAGACAAAAAATCATTTACCGCCACTGGACGAAGACGCAGCTTCACCATTCTGAAGCAAAGAACTAATATTTTCAAAAATCTTGACAATATGATCCTTAATTCCATTGTTAGTAAACAATGCCGCTGCGATAACGGCTACAAATGCCAGAATTAGAGCATATTCTACAATGCCCTGTGCCTTTTCGCTCACATAACGAGCTTTCAAATACTTCATAATTTCGAGAACCCGAGAACCATGGTAAACTCCTCCCTAAAACATAATGTTGCAATAAACTCTACTTTATGTGAATCCTTTCGGATTACATACTACATTGATACGTGTTTCAATAAATTTGAAATACGATAAATTGCATCTTTAATAGACAATACAAATGAGTGTAATTCTTCTCTTCCATTTTCATCAATCGTGATATTGTAATAGAAGCACAGTGCAATAATCGAAACAAACGCTAGAATCAAAGTATATTCTACCAATGCCTGTGCACTCTGACAAACCAGTAAGGATTTTATACAAGAGTAGAATCGTTTTATCATATACGCCCTCTTACTAGAGATTAAATTCTGATATCTACAATACGATGGATGATAATAAAACCTATCAATTGTAATATAACAGCGCCGACAATAAACATCCTGCCGATTTCTGTCTCAAGCAAAGGTTTTAAATAGTTTGGATTCAATACAGAAAGAGCCGCTGCCACTCCAATCGGTATACATGAAACAACCAATGCAGATGCTCGTCCTTGTGCCGTCAAAGTCATGACTTCTCGCCGCATTCGGATTCTCTCTTGAATCGTCTCGCTGATCGTATCAAGAATCTGAGCGAGGTCGCCGCCGACCTGCCTTTGGATCAGGACGGCGGTGACCACGAGTTCGAAGTCGGGACTGGCGACGCGTTTCTGCATGTTGTCGAGAGCCGTCTCCAAGGTGTTGCCGAGGTTGACTTCGTTGACGACGAGCCTGACTTCCTTGCCCATCGGAGCGTCCATCTCGCGGGAGATGAGCTCGAAGGCCTGCATGAAGCTGAAGCCGGCACGCAGGGCGTTCGCGACCATGGTCAGCATGTCGCCGAGCTGGTTCGTGAATTTCTTGCGCCGCCTGCGGATGCGCAGGGCCAGCAGCAGGAAGCCGAGCAGGATGGCCACGATGGCACCGATGAAGAACATCGATCCCTTGAGCGTCACGAGAAACGTGATGAAGCCCACGAGCAGGCCCCAGAGCAGCAGGATGGCTTCAAACTCCGTGCCGTGCAGCGGCCAGTCGGCCTGCTGCATGAGGAGCTCAAGCTTCTGTCCTTTCTGGATGCGCCCAAGGCCGGAGGAGATGCTCTCGACGAGGTGAACGAGCATTTCCCTTGGACTCGCGCCCTTTGCCTGCTGTGGCTGCTCAGGACCAACGCCAGCAAAGTAGTTCATGCGCTCCGTCAGCGTGTGATCCTCACGCGAGCGCGAGCGGATGGAGAGCAACATCAGCAGGAGGCCGAAGCACAGGATGGCGATGAAGATGGCCAGGAGTGCCTTCATGTGGACCACCTCTCTGGCACGCGGTGGCCGGCAATCTGCTCGGCCAGGCGGTCGACGCTTTTGGCAAGCGGGTTATCCGGCTGGATTTCCGTTGCCATCTGGCCATTATCCGCCGCGTGGGAAACCACGAGGTATTCGTTCGGGATAATGGCCGTGACGGGGTAGCCAAGCTGCGTCTCAAGCTTGCCGCGCATTTCCTCCGTGCAGGGAGAGACGCGCGTGAAAATGACTTTCGCGCGTTCCTCGACGTCGGGCCAGTCCTTGAAGATTTCCAGCGCCTTGCGCATGTGGTCGATTTCGTATGCCCCGTTAATCATAGCACAAAGATACGTTGTCGTCGAGGCTTCTGCGGCTGAAATCGATGTTGGATTGAAGCCGGGCGGCACATCAATGAGCAGGTAGCGGAACAGGCTTTTACTCATGCGGATGAGGTTCTCGAGCGCCGGTATCGATACCTTGTCGATGTAATTGGGGCGCGTCGTGCCGCAGAGGACGTGGACGCGTTCCGAGACGGGCACGAAGTAGCGCTTGAGCGTGACCGGCGAGAGAAAGCGGATGTCGCGTGCTGCTTCGACGATGGTCGACTGCGGCGTGATGTTGAAGAAAACGGCCATATCACCGAACTGGAGATCGGCGTCGATGATGCCGACCTGTTCATGCGTGCGGCGGGCCAGAGCTACAGCGAGGTTCGCAATGAGCGTGGTCTTGCCGCTCTTGCCCTTAGGGCTGAAGAAGACGAGCGTTTCGCATTCTTTTTCGAGGCCGGCCTGAGCAAATTCCTTGACGGCGTCCTGGAGTTCGACGCCGTTGAAGGGCTTGATGAGGCAGCCGCGGGCGCCGGCCGCGACGAGATGGCTGGCGCTTTCGGGCTGCCATTCTTCGGCCATGCAGAGGATGTCGGCGTGCGGGTAGGATTCGTGGAAGGATTCGATGAGCGGGATGGTGTTTTCATGGTCGATGTCAAGCAGGATGAGGTTTGGGTTGAACATCTTGCCTTGTCCGAGGGCGTCGCTGGCGTTCTGGTAGCGTACGGCCATAGTGAAGCCGGGGGTGCGTTCGATGACGCCTGAGAGTTTTTGCAGCATGAGGCGGTCTTTTTCGACCATCATGACGCGGTAATCCATGAAAACACCTCCTTTCAAGTCAAGTTTGAGCAAACAGGTCCAAGGACCTCTTCCGGCCCTTCGGGCCACCTTCTCCGGGGATGCCACCGGCATCCCGCGCTTCGCGCCCGTGCGCGGGGCTGCGCCGCTTGCAAAGACTTGCAGGCGAGCATGGTCCTTCCCCGCCAGTTCAAAGACCTCTTCCGGCCCTTCGGGCCACCTTCCCCGTGCGCGGGGAAGGCTTGGCGTCCCCTTTGGGGAAGCTGGCGGCGCAGCCGTCTGAAGGGGTACCTGCTCGCATAAGCAAATGACGTCGATGCAATACGTTCGATTTTCATCGAGCAGCCATATCGATGCCGTTTGTTTCCCCTATCGGCCCTGCGGGCCACTTCCCCCGAAGGGGGAAGCTGTTCTCGCCCGTGCGCGGGGAAGGCTTGGCGTCCCCTTTGGGGAAGCTGGCGGCGCAGCCGTCTGAAGGGGTCCCTGCTCGCATAAGCAAATGACGTCGATGCAATACGTTCGTTTTTCATCGAGCAGCCATATCGATGCCGTTTGTTCCCCCTATCGGCCCTGCGGGCCACTTCCCCCGAAGGGGGAAGCTGTTCTCGCCCGTGCGCGGGGAAGGCAACCTCATCCGTCAGCTGCGCTGACACCTTCCCCAGAGGGGAAGGCTTGGCGTCCCCTTTTGGGAAGCTGGCGGCGCATCCGTCTGAAGGGGTACCTGCTCGCAGCAGCAAATAGCGTCGATGTAATGAGTTCGATTTTCATCGAGCAGCCATATCGATGCCGTTTGTTTCCCCTATCGGCCCTTTGGGCCACTTCCCCCGAAGGGGGAAGCTGTTCTCGCCCGTGCGCGGGGAAGGCAACCTCATCCGTCAGCTGCGCTGACACCTTCCCCAGAGGGGAAGGCTTGGCGTCCCCTTTTGGGAAGCTGGCGGCGCATCCGTCTGAAGGGGTACCTGCTCGCAGCAGCAAATAGCGTCGATGTAATGAGTTCGATTTTCATCGAGCAGCCATATCGATGCCGTTTGTTTCCCCTATCGGCCCTTTGGGCCACTTCCCCCGAAGGGGGAAGCTGTTCTCGCCCGTGCGCGGGGAAGGCAACCTCATCCGTCAGCTGCGCTGACACCTTCCCCAGAGGGGAAGGCTGGGCGTCCCATTGGGGGAAGCTCCGCGTACAAGCCCGAGTCCTCTGCGGGGATCAGCTGAAGATGCGGCTGAGCCAGGATGATTCTTCGCGGGTTTTCTCGGTTTCGGCGGGGGCTGTGGTGTGATTGGTGTAGCGGGCTACGAGGGCCTTGAGGGCATCGCCGAGGTCGGTGTGCTCTTTGGCGAGCACGAGGGGGACGCCGTCGCGCAGGGATTGGCTGGCAGCGCGGAAGTCGTTGGGCAGGACGTGGTAGAAGGGCTCGTCGAGGAGCTTCTGCACGTCAGCCAGGCTGATGCGTGTCTTGGCATCGCTGCGGTTCAGCACCAGTCTTATTTTGTTCTTATCATAGCCCAGCATCTTCAATGTGTCCATACCAATTTTCATATTTTTTATGGTCGGGATAAAGTCGACGATGCCGAGGAATGTGACGATGGTGGAGAGGTCGAGCATGGCGAGGTTCAGGGTGCTGAACATCGAGGCCATATCGATGAGGATGTAGTCGTACTGGACCTGAAGTTTGCGTATGGCGCGCACGGCGTAGTCGTGATGGATGTTGTAGGCTTCTTCGAGGGCCTTGGGTGCCGCGAGTACCGAGAAGGAGACGTCGCCGTTCTGGTAGGGCGTCAGAAAGTCCTGGACGCGGCAGGAGTCGCCTTCGACCTGCATGGTGCGCTGTACGTCAGCCAGGGTCCGCAGTGGCTCGAGATGAAGGTAGTTGCAGACGTCTCCGAACTGCAGGTCGAAGTCGGCGAGGCAGACGCGATAGCCTTCATGGGCGAGTTCCGAGGCCATGTTGCAGGCGACGAGGGTTTTGCCGACGGCTGAGGCGGTGCTGAAAAAGGTGATGACGATGCCATTGACAGGCGTCGGCCGGTTTTCTGTTGACATAGGCATCTTCCTTTCGTTGATGATTGCTTCTTGGGTTGCAAGTCCATGGACCTCATCCGTCAGCCTGTGGCTGCCACCTTCTCCGGGGATGCCCCCGGCATCCCGCGCTTCGCGCCCGTGCGCGGGGCTGCGCCGCTTGCAAAAACTTGCAGGCGAACATGGTTCTTCCCCGATAGTTCAAGGACCTCTTCCGCCCCTGCGGGCCACCTTCCCCGTGCGCGGGGAAGGCTGGGGCGTCCCCCTATCGGCCCTACGGGCCACTTCCCCCGAAGGGGGAAGCTGTTCGCGCCCGTGCGCAGCGGGGAAGAAGTCCTCGGGCGCCAGAGCTTTATTTGTCCATGTGGCTGAGGATCTCGCGGGCGCTCGCTTTGATGCGGTCGCCGGGGGCTTCGCTGCTTTCTGTCTCGACCCTTGTGGTCAGGGCTGAGGACTTAGATGCGGCTTTGGCTTCTTTGGCCAGCTGCTCGTTGGATTTCTCGGGGATTTCGCCGTTGAGGTCGACCTGCTTCATGCTGCGGTCTTCACGGCGGCTGTCATTGTAGGCATCCTCCATATCAGCCGACATGCGGGCCGGTGTTTCTTCGCTGACGACGCGCGGCGTAATCAGGACAATGATTTCCGTGCGCGTATGCGAGTTGTTGTGGTATTTGAAGAGTTCGCCGATCAGCGGGATGTTGCCGAGCAGCGGCACTTTCTGAATGGTCTTGGCGTCGTCGGAATTCAGCAGGCCGCCGATAACCATGGTCATGCCCGAAGGGATGTTGACGGTCGTGTAGGCGGAGCGAGTCGCGATGCCCGGCATGCGGTAGCCGTCTTTCGTGACGGCGTTGTTCCAGTCGAGGCGGCTGACCTGCGTCTCGAGCTCCGTCGTGATGTTGCCGTCCTGGTCAACCGTCGGGGCCTTGAGGTCGAGGCCGATGCCGTATTCCTTGTATTCCGTCGTCGTCGAGCCAAAGCCGTTCGAGGATTCATACGGAATCTCGCCGCCGATGAGGATTTTGGCGTCCTTGCCGCTCATGGTCGTGACATTCGGACGCGAGACGACGCGGGCCTTGCCGTTCTCGATGAGCGCATGGATCTCGGCGTTGATCTTCGAGAAATGCGTGAAGAGCCAGTTGCGGTTGTACCAGTGGCTGCCGGCGCTGCGCTGGCTGCCGTACGATTCACCGGCATAGAACGTGCCGGCGTTGTTCATGGTGATGCCATTATTATCCGTATCGCTCATATCCTGCGAGGTGTAGTTGATGCCGAGGTTCTTGGCATCGGTCGAGCTCAGCTCGACGAACATCGCCTCGATGTTAATCTGGTCGGGATTCGTCATCTCGAGCATGTTGACGACGGAATCGTCGATGTCGCCGCGCGAGTCGTCCGAGGAGCCGAGGCTCGAACCCAGCGACTGCAGCGAGCCGCTGCCCGAGGACGAGGAGCTGCTCTGACTCTTGCCGGAGGAGGAGCCGCCCGTGCTGCTGCCCGTGCCCGCATAGAGCTTGGCGATCTTGTAGGCGAGGTCGCGCTCGTACTGGTTCTTGACGGCACCGCGCAGGAGAATCTTGCCGCCGATCATCTGGACGCGGACGCCCGGCAGGTCAATGGCTTCCTGGACGATCTTCGCGAGGCCCGAGTCCTGATTGGAGACGGTGACGCGATATTCGTAGCGGTAGCCGTTGCTGGCCCAGACGTTCAGAGTCGTCGTGCCCGGCGAGATGCCGATGATGTTGAGCGAGGAGCGGTCGACGAGGCTGACGTCGGCGATTTTCGGATTGGCAATGGCCACGCGCGTGATGCTGCGGCCCGTGTTGAGATAATACGACTGGTTGAGGTCGATGGAGACCGGCGTGTACTGCGCATAGGCGGGAGCCGGGGCCAGTACGGCCGTCACAGCCAGGGTGCCTGCGGCCAGGCCGAATAAGGCGTTTTTCATTTGACTCCCTCCCTCGTTGCGGTCACGCCGCGGATGACTTCGATGGTATGCCCGAGGACGGGGACGGGGCCGCCCGCGGAGCCCGCAGATGGGACAGAGGGGGGCGCCGACTGTGCCGCCGGTGCGCTGTAGCTGTAGGATGGGGCAGGAGCCGAGGAGGCCGGCGGTGCCGGCTGATTCTGGGAGCCGCCCGTGCCCTGCGGCACGCCCGTGTAGTCGGTATCAAAGGTGTACATGTCGCGCGGCTTGAAGGGGCGGAGGTCCAGGTAGAGCGTGCCTTCCTGGGAGGCCACGGCCAGCTTGAGGGCTTCGGCGGGCTTGAGCGCCACGGTAGCCGTCGCCATGCTGTCCGAGGCCGCCTTGGTGCTCGTGCTCGTGTTGCCGCTTGAATCGGTGCTGGCTGCCGGCAGATTGGCATTCTTGTTGATGCCGAGCAGGAGGACGTTCTGCAGGATGATGCGGCCGTTCATGCCGCTTTCCTTGGAGCCCGTGATGACCATGATGTCCACGTAGTCGCCGGGATGTGCAAAGCCGGAAACGCCCGTGACATCGGAGATGGGAATCGTGACGGCGCGGCAGTCCGGCGGGATGATGCCGGTGAAGCCGGCCATGCGGATGTCGCTGTAGACCTTGCGTGAGGTCACGATGTCGCCCTGCTGGATGGCCGTGCTGGCCGGATGGTCGATGGCGTCCGCCACGTCGTGAAAGGCGCCTTCGGGCACCATGTCACTCGGGACTTCGACGACCTTCAGCATGTCTTCCTTGACGACGGTGCGCTCGGGGATATCCTGCTTGGCCGCGACGACCTGCACGAGGTTCGACGGGGTCTTGGCTACGGGCTTTTCGTCCGAGCCGGACATCGCGAAGTAAACCATGAGGCCGAGCAGGCAGCTGACAACGGCAGCTGCGATGACCCATTGACGATATGTAATTTTGTCCAGGAATTCGCGGATGCGTTCCGCAAATTTCATACGATTTGCCATACTGTCATTCCTTCTGTAATCGTTTGGTCGAAGCGTTCGACGATGAATGCTGTATTCCTTGCTGCCGGGGATGATGCAACATTCCCCATTCTTTAATATCCAGTATACCATATCCGCTATAAGTTGGTTCAACTTTTTTGACGATTGTGCCGGTTTTTGCTAGGATAGGGGACAGATGATACCTAGCTTATATTCTTGGGGGTCTTATCATGTTCATCTTGATGAAATGCGTACTGGCCGGGCTGCTCGCCGCGGGAAGCGGCTTGCTCGGCTGCCGCTGGATTGATGCCCTGTACCAGAAGTCCACGGCCATCCTGAGCTTTCCGGACAAGGTGGCTTCTCAGCAGGCGCGCCGCCCGCGGGAGTTCATCCCGACGCTTTTCCTGCTCTTCGCGTTCACGCTCATCACGATGCATCATCTGCATCCGCTGCGCCTGGCATTTTTGCTCGTGTTCCAATATTTCATGCTGCTCTACACCTGGACCGATATGGAGCAGCATGTCATGTTTGACCGCATGATGATCCCGTTTGCCGTGCTCGGCGTGATCTCGCTGCCGGTGCTCGAGCGCGTTGTGACGGATCATATTGAGGCGGCAGCGGTCGGCGGCATCGTGTTCCTGCTGCTGGCCATCGTGACGCACGGAGGGATTGGCGGCGGCGATATCAAGCTCATTGCGGTGCTCGGGCTGTGGCTCGGCACGGATATGCTGCTGACGATCGTGATTTCGGGTGTGGTGCTTGCCGGCATTGCCGCAATCATCATGCTCGTGACGAAGAAGAAGGGGCGTCAGGATTATTTCGCGTACGGGCCGTATTTTACGCTGAGTGCGCTGGCGTTTACGCTGCTCTGAATGCACGCGCATGCAAAAAGCCTTGCCACTGGCAGTTGCCAGCAGCAAGGCTTTTCTCTTCCACCGCTGCGCGGTCCCCCTTCCCCGGGGATGCCACCGGCATCCCGCGCTTCGCGCCCTGCGGGAGACGGCTTGGGGAATCTTCCCCTGCGGCAGAACAATGCGTGCAGCGCGTGCAGCAAGCAGCGCAGCGCACGGGGAACGCTCAGCGGACGCGCATTTCGCGGGCTTGTTCGTGGAGGCGGGCGATGCGGTCGGCGGTGTCGGGGTGCGTGCTGAAGAGTTTGGTGATGGCTTTGCCGGTGCCCTCAAACGGGTTGACGATGTACATGTGTGCCGTGGCCGGCTGAGCTTCCGGCATCGGGGCAGCGTGCGTGGCGTAGTAGTCGATTTTCTCGAGAGCTGCGGCGAGGTAATTCGGGTTGCCGCAGATCTCGCCGCCATCCTTGTCGGCCTCGTATTCACGCGAACGCGAGATGGCCATCTGAATGAGCAGGGCGGCAAGCGGGGCCAGGATGATGACGGCCAGGCTCACGAGGATGTTGCCGCTGCTGCCCTCGTCGTCGCTGCTGCCACCGCCGAAGAACGCGAAGAACTGCGCCACGTAGCCGATGACCGTGGCCATCATGGCGACGACCGTCGAGGTCAGGATGTCGCGGTTCTTGACGTGGGAGAGCTCATGTGCGAGGACTCCTGAGAGCTCGTCGTAGTCGAGGACGCGCATGATGCCCGTCGTGACGGCCACGGCGGCATGCGAGGGATCACGGCCGGTCGCGAAGGCATTCGGCACGTCCGTATCGATGATGCAGACGCGCGGCATCGGCAGGCCAGCGCGCTCCGCGAGGCGCTCGACGAGCGCGTAGAGCTGCGGCGCTTCTTCGCGCGTGACTTCCTGCGCACCCGTGGAACGCAGCACGAGGGAATCACTGCACCAGTAGGTATAGGCATTCATGGCCAGCGAGATGATGAGCATGATCATCATGCCGCTGCGGCCGCCCACGAGCCCGCCGATGAAGATCATCAGAGCGGCCATGAGCACCATGAGGAACAAGGTCTTGAGGTTATTCATAAAAACTCCTCCTTCAACAGAAAAAGGCAAAAGGTAAGCTGCCGTCAGGCGTTCTTCTGCGCGGCACGGCGGTTCAGGCAGTATCCCGCAGCAAGTACGAGGATGACAAAGCCTATCTTGAGCGGGAGTGCGTAGGGGGTGAGGAAAGCACCGACGGCGGGGTCTTCCGTCATGAGTTCGGCCGAGGTCCAGCCGAGAATGCCGGCGCCGAGATAGATGAGCGCGGGCACTTTCAGCATGATCATCAGGAAGATCTGTGCGCCGAACAGCACGATGGGGATGGAGATCATGAGGCCGCAGATGATGAGGCTCCACTTGCCGTGCGGCACGGTATTCGCGACGCCGGCGAGCGACAGGATGTTGTCGATGCTCATAATGAAATCCGCAATGAGGATGGTGCGCACGGCCTCGCCGAAGGTGGCCGGCTGCTTTTTCCCCTCGCCGGGCTTTTCATCGTGACGGTCCGTCAGGAGGCGCACGGCGATGAAGAGCAGTGCGGCGCCGCCGACAAATTCGACGTAAGGCGAGGCGAGCAGCCCCGTGGCGAACAGGGTGCAGACGATGCGGATGCCCACGGCGCCGAGGCCGCCCGCGATGATGGCCTTGCGCCGGTTGTGCTGCGGCAGATTCTTGCAGGCCAGCGCGATGAGGATCGCGTTGTCGCCCGACAGCAGCAGGTCCAGCAGCAGGATGCCCGAGAGCGCAGCCAGCCACTCCGGCGAGAACATGCCTGCAAACAGATTATCCAAAAGTATCACTCCCCCAAGATGTGACGAAATATACGAAAAACCCTGCCCTACCTGCCGCCGAGCGGTTGGATAGGGCAGGGTCTTGCTTACTCGCGCCGGCCACACCGGGACAGCTCATGTCCGTACTGACGATGGTGGTCGTTCAGCTACTCCCCCTGTTGGAAGTATGCATATTTCATAATCTCAATATAGCACAATGCAGCGGCTTTGGCAAGTAAAAGTCAAAAAATCAGATATCGAGGTTGCGCACGAGCTTGGCGTTCTCCTCGATGAACTGGCGGCGCGGCTCGACCTTGTCGCCCATGAGGATCGTGAAGAGCTCATCGGCTTCCTCGGCATCCTCCATCTCGACGCGCAGCATCGTGCGGCCCTCGGGATCCATGGTCGTTTCCCAGAGCTGCTCCGGATTCATCTCGCCAAGGCCTTTGTAGCGCTGGACGGTAACGCCGTCGCGGCCGACCTCGTCGAGCTTGCGCGAGAGCTCGTCATCACTGTAGGTGTACCAGTGCTTCTTGCCCTTGCGGATCTGATAGAGCGGAGGCTGAGCGATGTAGACATGGCCGTGCTCGATGAGCGGCTTCATGTAGCGGTAGAGGAAGGTCAGGAGCAGCGTGCGGATGTGCGCGCCGTCAACATCGGCATCCGTCATGATGATGATTTTGCCGTAGCGGCGCTTCGAGATGTCGAAGTCCTCGCTGATGCCCGTACCGAAGGCCGTGATCATCGTGCGAATCTCGGCATTCGCGAAGATCTTGTCGAGGCGTGCCTTCTCGACGTTGAGGATCTTGCCGCGCAGCGGCAGGATGGCCTGGAAGCGGCGGTCGCGGCCCTGCTTGGCCGAGCCGCCTGCGGAATCACCCTCGACGAGGTAAATCTCGGCCTGCTCCGGGTCCTTGATGGAGCAGTCCGCGAGTTTGCCCGGCAGGCTCGATACCTCGAGAGCGTTCTTGCGGCGCGTGAGCTCGCGGGCCTTGCGGGCAGCTTCGCGGGCGCGGGCGGCCATGATGGCCTTCTCGATGATTTTCTTCGTGATGACGGGGTTCTCCTCGAAGTATTCGGAGAGGCCCTCGGTGACGATGGAGTCGACGATGCCGCGCACCTCGGAGTTGCCGAGCTTCGTCTTCGTCTGGCCCTCGAACTGCGGCTCGCGAATCTTGAGGCTGATGACGCACGTCAGTCCCTCGCGGACGTCGTCACCCGAGAGATTGGCGTCCTTGTCCTTGAGGATGCCCTGCTTGCGTGCGAAGTCATTGGCTGCACGCGTCAGCGCGAGCTTGAAGCCCGCAAGGTGCGTGCCGCCCTCTTCGGTGTTGATGTTGTTGACGAAGGAGTAGATGTTCTCCTGGTAGCTGTCGTTGTACTGCATGGCGATCTCGACGACCGTATCGTCCTTGACGCCGTTGAAGTAGATGGGCTCCGGGTTGAGCTTCTCTTTCTTGCGGTTGAGATGCTCGACAAAGGAGCTGATGCCGCCTTCGAAATGGAACGTCTCGTTCTTGACAGGATCGACGCGGTCGTCTGCAAGGCTGATCGTGATGCCGTGATTCAGAAAGGCGAGCTCGCGCAAGCGATGGCGCAGCGTCTCGTAGCTGTAGGTCGTGACCGAGAAGATTTCCGGGTCCGGTACGAAGTGGACGCGCGTGCCCGTCTCTTCCGTCGTGCCGACAACCGTCAGCGGCTTCACGGTAACGCCGCGCTTGAAGGCAATCTCATAAATCTTGCCGTCGCGCTTGACCTGGACTTCCATGCTCGTCGAGAGGGCGTTGACGACGGAGACGCCGACGCCGTGCAGGCCGCCCGATACCTTGTAGCCATCGCCGCCGAATTTGCCGCCCGCGTGCAGGACGGTCAGAACGACCTCAACGGCGGGCTTGCCGCTCTCGTGCATATCAACCGGGATGCCGCGACCATTGTCGACGACTGTGATGCTGTTGTCCTTCTCGATCGTGACCTCGATGTGGTCGCAGTAGCCGGCCAGGGCCTCATCGATGGAGTTGTCGACGACTTCATAGACGAGGTGATGCAGGCCGCGCTCCGACGTGCTGCCGATGTACATGCCCGGACGCATGCGGACGGCCTCGAGGCCTTCAAGGATCTGGATCTGCTCGGCGCCGTAATCGGCGTCAACGGCCGTGACCTCTGCACTCGATTCATCGCGGTGGATCTCAACGCCCGTGGTATCGAGGTCCTTATCCGTCAAATCCTCCTGCACGGCAGGCTCAGCCGGCGTCAAGTCGATCGTTTTCTTATCGTTATCGTTTGCCATAAAATCTTCTACGCTCCAATCATTCAGAAGTATCCATATCGAAAATCTGCCGTGAGCGCCGCCTGAGTGTGGCCGGCGATATGACGGACAGATACATCTTGTCTGGTGTGATCACGAGGGACTTGATCATCTCCCGCGTGGCGTCGGCCCGCAGGACGCGGCCTTCCCGGCGCCGTCTCTCCAAAAAACGTGCATTGTCGCCGTCACGGAACATCTCGTAGTCGTAGATGGCGATGATATCCTTGGTGCGCACAGAGGCACCGTTGCCAAGATGCAGGAACATGACGCTCATCCTTTCTTTTCTTGCACGTCTTGTGCGCCCCGCGGCCTGGAGGCTGCCGCCTTCCTGCCGTGTTCAGCATGGCGCAGCGGGACGACCTCGTAGCGCCGCGGAGCCTTGTAGTCCTTCGGGCGGTGCAGGTTGAAGCGCAGGTCGTAGATGGCGCGCTTCATGACCTCCTCCGTCAGCTTGTCGGGCGGCAGGCAGCGGTAGAGCATGACGAGGTTCTTGGCCGCGAGGCTCTCCGTATCCGTTACCTCAACAGTGGACGCCAGCTGCTGGACGAGCAGGGCGCGCTGCTCATTGACGATCTTGGTCGTGCAGTCCGGCACGTATTCATGGACCTCAGCGTAGCGGGCCCAGGGGATGTCCCGCAGCACGCCGCGCACCTTCGCGCGAAGCTCCTCCTCTTTCTTCATGCGGCAGGCCGGACAGAGCCGGTCTTCCGGTGCACAGAGCCTGCCGCATGAGGCGCAGGGATGCCATTCTTCCTGAGCGTGCAGCTTGTCGAGCTGGCGCTGCTTGCGGTAGAGACCGCGCAGGGACATGGCCAGGTCTTCATCCTCGATGCCTGCGGCCAGCCTCTGCGCGTCGGCTATATCCTGCTCCGTCAGGGGGATCTGGCGGCGCTTCCTGCCGATGTCGGGTTCTTCCTCACCGGCGTCTCGTGCGAGCCAGGTCCCTCCGCTCGAACGGTCCGGCACGGCCGGCTTCTCCCATTTCTTGACGAAGCGCATCTCCTTGATGAGTGCCTGTCCGGCATAGTTGTTGACATTCTGGACAATCTGCGGCATCATCATGCGGATCTCCTGCGCCCAGACGGAATCATCGCTCGTCGCATAGAGCACCTTGTTGCGGATGCCCATGACCTTGACATGGCGTGCAATGGCGTCGCCCGCAATGTCCACCCAGTGCCAAAGCACCCAGTGCGCATAAAACTCCTTTTCCTGTTTCGGACCAAGAGCATGAATGGCTTTCGGGATGATGGTCGCCGTATGCTCCAGTCCCGGCATGCGTCTTGCCATGCAATCACCTCGAGACGGTTCCCTGTTTCACCTGATAATACGTGCCGAAGCGTTCCTGCGGGAAGTAAGCCGCATCCGTGGCCGTGATGAGCGTCTGGATGCGCTCGCGGCGGATGAAGTCCAGGAGCTGGCGCCGGCGCAGGGCGTCGAGCTCGCTCATGACGTCATCGAGCAGCAGGATGGGGTATTCGCCCGTCTCCGAGCGCAAGAATTCCAGTTCCGCGAGCTTCAGCGAGAGGACGCCCGTGCGCTGCTGCCCCTGCGAGCCGAAGGTCCGCAGATTGATGCCGTTGACGAAGAGGACCATGTCATCGTGATGCGGCCCGATGCTCGTCGAGCCGCGCAGGATATCCGTACCGCGGCATTTCTCCAGCATTTCATTATACCATGAAGCGAGAGGCTTTGTCATGTGTTCCTGCTCGAGCCCGGCAATCTCGTAGGTCACGGCGAGGTTCTCCTGGTCGCCGGAGATGCGGCGCTGCATGAGATTGGCGAGCATGTTGAGCTTCCGCACGGCTTCCTGGCGCTTCTGCGTGATCTTCTCGGCACTCGCGGCGAGCTGCACATCCCAGAGGTCAAGCATCGAGGCATCCGCCCGGTGTTCGCGGATGCGCTTCAAGAGCGTATTGCGCTGCGAGAGGATGCGGTTGTACTGCAGGAGCTCGTGATAGTAGGCAGGGCTCGCCTGTGAGATCTCACTGTCTAAAAAGCGCCGGCGGCCAGCCGGCGCTCCCTTGATGAGGAAGAGGTCCTCCGGAGAGAAGAGGACGGTATTGAGATTGCCGACGAGTTCCTTCAGGGGAATCGTCTGCCCGTTGAGCAGCATGCGGCGGCGCTTGTTGCGGCTGAACGCAAAGGCGAGCTTGTTGGCGACACCGCGGCGCTCGAAGGTCAGCTCGATGCTCGCGTCATCCGCCTGCCAGCGGATGAGGTCGGCATCGGCATGCGTCCGGTGCGAACGGCCCAGGGAAGCATAGCAGACGGCTTCGACGATATTCGTCTTGCCCTGGGCGTTGGCCCCGAGAAAGATATTGATGCTCGGCGAAAGCTCGAGATTCAGCTCATTATAGTTCCGATAATTTCTCAGCTTAATAGAACGAACATACATTCTCTTTTATCCTTCTTCGTGGACGACCTTCCAGGCTCCGAGGCCCTCGATCTCGATGATGTCACCGTCATGGAGCTTGCGGCGGCGGGCGCTTTCGACCTCGCCGTTGCGCCTGATGCGGCGTTCCTCAATGAGGATTTTCGTTTCGCCGCAGGAGGGCAGGATGCCTGCCCATTTGAGGAATTGGTCGAGCTGGATTTCTGCGGTATCAATCTTGACGTTTTCGATATTCATGATGCGTCCTTTCTCTGTGGCAGAATCAGTGAGCCGTGCGCACCGGCGTCACGATGTAGATGAATGCCTCGTCTTCAGCTTCCTGGATGGAAGCCGGCGAGAGCGGTTGATTGAGGCTGATGCGGCACTGCTGGCCATCGATGTTCTTGAGCACATCGATGATGTACTGTGCATTGAAGGCGATGGTGAGAGCCGGACCATCGATCTCGGCCGGCACGTACTCTTCGGCATTACCGATTTCTGGATTGTTCGACGTGATATGAATCTGCTGGCCATCGAATTCAAGCTTGATGATGTTGTATTCGCCCGAACGGGAAATCAGGGAAACACGATCGACGGCCGCACTGAACTCCGCCGTGTTGACGAGGACATGCGTTGCGAACTTCGGCGGGATGACGCCGCGGTAGTTCGGGAACTGTCCCTCGATGAGGCGGGACATCATGTAGAGATTGTCGAAGGAGAAGCTGATCTGGTTGTACGAGCAGGTTACTTTGACATCGGTCGGGATATCCGAAACCATGTTGTGGAGAAGTTCCTGCAGGATACGAGCGGGGATGATGATCTTGATGTTGCCGATGGACTGATCGAACGTCTCGGCTTTGACGGCCAGACGGTGTGTGTTTGTTGCAGCCATCGTGACTTTGTTCTCGGTGACTTCAAGCGAGCAGCCCGTGAAGACCGGACGGGATTCATCGCTGCTGCAGGCAAAGACCGTTTTCTTGATGAGTCCGCGCAGGATATTGTCCTTGATGCTGAAGGAAAGGTTGCCTTCAAATGGTTTGATGGTCGGGAATTCTGCGGCGTTCATCGAAAGAAGCGTGAATTTTGCCTGATTCGATTCAATCAGGACGATGTTGGCATCGCGATTGAAGGAAAGTTTGACGGTATCCCCAGGCAGCTTGCGGACAACTTCCTGGAAATAACGGCCTGCGAGGGCGATTTCCCCTTCTTCCGTGACGTCTGCTTCGATGCGTGCCACGAGTCCAATCTCATAATTGGTGGCCTGGAGTTCCAGGATGCCATTGGCTGCTTTGAGGTAAATTCCTGAGAGGATGGGGGTTTGCGGCTTGTTGGCCACGGCTTTCGATACGATTTGCAGGGCATTGGCGAGTTCATTTTTCTGGCAGGTTATTTTCATGTTGGGCCTTCTCTCTGTTTTTCTATGATAGGACTGAAATATATATATAAATAGCCGACGTAGTAGTAGGCCGTGTGGAAAAGTGGATAAGTGGCTGTATGGCGCTTGGGTGTTCACCGTTTGCTGTGGGTAACTTGTTCATAACAATAGGGGAGGTTATCCACAGTTTCCACGGCGGTAAACTCCCCTTTCGGTTATCCACATTGTGTCGACAGGAAATCCATAGGGTTCTCCACAAGGTTATCCACGTCGTATGGTTCGCTTTTTTACATTTTCTGGATGCTCTCGATAAGGTCGTTGATAATCTTATGGAGCTTCGGGTTGTCCTCACGTTCCTTGTTAATTTTATCGTAAGCGTGCAGGACGGTCGTATGGTCGCGGCCTCCGAAGAAGTTGCCAATCTGTGGCAGCGACGTATCGGTGAGCTCGCGGCAAAGGTACATGGCAATCTGACGCGGGAAGGCGATGCTGCGCGTGCGCTTCTTCGCGTGCAGGTCCTCGATCCTGATCTTGAAGTAGGAAGCGACGATTTCCTGGATGACCTCGAGCGTCACTTCTTTCTTGCGGTTGTTCGGGAAGACATCCTTGAGCGCTTCGGCGACGACCTCGGTTGTCACGGGCTTCTTGATGAGCGAGGCGTAAGCGACGACACGGGTCAGCGCGCCTTCGAGCTCACGGATGTTGCTGTCGATGCGGTTGGCGATGAACATCAGCACATCGTTCGGCACGTCGACATGGTCGAGCAGGGCCTTGTTCTTGAGGATGGCGATGCGCGTCTCGAGGTCCGGCGCCTGGATATCGGTGATCAGGCCGCCTTCAAAGCGGGAGCGCAGGCGGTCTTCGAGCTTCTGCACTTCGCGCGGCGGGCGGTCGGATGACAGGATGATCTGCTTGTCCGCCACGTGCAGGGCGTTGAACGTATTGAAGAATTCTTCCTGCGTGCTCTGCTTGCCTGAGAGAAACTGGATATCGTCGACCATCAGGATGTCGATGGTGCGGTATTTCTGGCGGAAAAGCTCGGCCTTGCCTTCCTGGATCGCGCGGATGATTTCGTTCGTGAACTGTTCGCTCGAGACGTAGAGCACGCGCATCTCAGGATGGTTCTGCAGCACGCGGTTGCCGATGGCGTGCATCAGGTGCGTCTTGCCGAGTCCGACGCCGCCGTACATGAAGAACGGATTGTACACCTTGCCTGGCGATTCGGCGACAGCCATGGCCGCCGCATGAGCGAAGCGGTTGGAACTGCCGGTTACGAATGTCTCGAAGGTGTATTTGGGGTTCAGGGAAGAGCGGTCGCCGGGGGCGACGATGTGCATGTCGCCATTGTCGACGACTGGTGCCGGCTGCTCCTGGAAGAGCGAGCCCTGGTCCGGGTTTTCTTTTTTCGCGCGGCCGCCCGTATGCGTACTGACGGCCGGAGATGGTTCTTCCTTTGGCTTTTCAGGGACGGGGGCGGCTGGAATGATTTCGAGTGTCACTTTATGCTTGCTGCCGAGGACGGCACTGACGGCGTCTTCGACAATCGTGAGGTAATGGCTGGTAATCCAGTCCTTGACGAGATCATTCTGCACGCTGAGGATGAGTTCGTCGTCAGCCAGGGAGAGCGGTTTGACTGATGCGAACCACTTGAAGGCTGACTCGGCGAGCGATTCCTTCATCTTGGTGAGGATCTGCTCCCAGACAGCCTGCAGCTGTGTCTGCTCCATGAAAAAAATCCTTTCCTGCTATTAGAATATGTAGAAACTTTTTCCACAGGTGCATAATTTTATCCACATTTTTATCCACACGTGTGGATAACTCGAAGGTTCTCCTGGGGTTGAGGCGGGAAGCGTGGATATTGCTTAGAGATTCGCGAGCCTTGTCAGGCAGGGCACCAATGGGTTTTCCGCACAATAATCAACAATATCTTATCAAAATCAGGGGGACTTATCAACAGTTTTTATGTGAGCAAGTCCCAATGAGGCGCGAAATATCCACAGGCCGGGGGAAAAAGACAAGGGAAAATCCTTGACATTCCACAAGCGGCTAGTCTATAATTTGACATAGTTAAAATTCTGATACTATGCTTCTATACAGCCATTTAGTTCAGAAAACAGCAAAACCAAAGGAGGTGTTGAGGGAATGAAACAGACTTATCAGCCGAACAACCATTGGAGAAAGCAGACCCATGGCTTCCGTGAGCGCATGAAGACGAAGGGCGGCCGTCTCGTTCTGAAGAGAAGACGCCAGCGCGGCAGAAAGAAGCTTTCGGCATAAATCGAGATGAGGTCACTTCGGTGGCCTTTTTTACTATGATGAACGCGTTTTACTTTTCTGTTTGTTTTTGGGGAATTGCGAATGCTTACCTTACCGAGAAAACGGATCATCAAGCGGCGCAGTGATTTCCAGCGTGTCTACCGGGTTGGCCGTTCGTATGCGAACCGGTATTTTGTGCTCTATGTATTCCCGGCTGCGAATGTCCGCGGGCGGGTTGGCTTTGCTGCCGGCAAGAAGCTGGGCTGTGCCGTGGTACGCAATCGCGTCAAGCGTCTGCTGCGCGAAAGTTACCGGCTGCATCAGGAGCTTCTGCGCGACGATGTCGCCCTGCTCCTCGTCGGACGCAAGGCCATGGTCGAAGCCAAGTGCCAGGTCGTCGAGAAAGCTTTCCTGAAAGTCGGGAAGAAGGCCGGCATTTTCGCATCGCCTGTCCCGGATAGAGGAAAGAGGTCCTGACGGATGATGAAGAAGGTGCTCCTGCTGCTCGTGCGGTTTTATCGCGGCTTTATCTCACCGCTTCTGCCGCCTTCCTGCCGCTATGTCCCGACCTGTTCGGAGTATGCTCTCATCGCCATCGAGCGCTACGGCGCCCGCCGCGGCGGTTATCTGGCCTTGAAGCGCATCCTGCGCTGCCATCCCTTCCACAAGGGCGGCTATGATCCTGTACCGTGAATGATTCTTGTATGTGCGGCGCCTGCCGCCTGCATCGTGTGTGCAAATTAATAACGTTTCTTTTAGATTAGGATGTGATACATTGGGTTTCTTTGCAACGATTTTCGAGCCGATTGAACATATCCTGCAGGTTGTCCTGCAGGCCCTCTACCATGTCACGGAGCTGGTTGGCCCCGGCAGCTACGGCGTGGCCATCATCCTCCTGACGATTGTCATCAAGATGATCCTCTATCCGCTGACGGTAAAGCAGGTTCGTTCCATGAAGGCGATGCAGGAGCTTTCGCCGAAGATGAAGAAGATTCAGGAGAAGTACAAGGACAATCCGCAGGTCATGCAGCAGAAGGTCGGCGCGCTCTACAAGGAAGCCGGCGTCAATCCGCTCGCAGGCTGCCTGCCGCTGCTCATCCAGATGCCGATTCTCATGGGCATGTACTATTCCCTGTACAATTTCACGTATCCGACGCCGGAATCCGCGCAGTTCCTCTGGCTGCCGAGCATGTCTGATCCGGATCCGTACTACATCCTGCCGGTGCTCTCGGCACTGACGACGTTCCTGCAGCAGAAGCAGACGACGACGGAAATGAATCAGCAGATGAAGATCATGATGACGGTTATGCCGCTCTTCATCGGCTGGATCAGCTTGAATTTCCCCTCGGGCCTCGTGCTCTACTGGGTCACGATGAACATCGTACAGATTGCCCAGCAGTGGTGGATGTACCGCGATAGCAACGACACCAAGAAAAAGGAGGCTGCCTGATATGGCAGAAACCATGGAATGGACGGGGAAGACGGTCGAGGCGGCATTGGCCGCCGCGGCCGCATCGCTCGGCTGCAGCGAGGAAAGCCTTGAGTACACGGTGCTCGAGCAGCCATCCCGCGGTTTCCTGGGCATCCTGGGCCGCAAGCCGGCCCGCATCCGCGTGCGTCAGGAAGAGCCGGAAAAGGCGCCCCTTACGGATGCATCGGCTGATGTAGAGGAGCTCGAAGAAAGTCTGGCCGAGGAAGCCGGTGCTGCGGCGCCGACGCTCCTTGAGCAGGAGCAGCGGGCAAGGAAATTCCTCGAGGATGTCTTTGCCGCGATGAAGATCGAGGTGGAGCTCGTGCGCGAAGAGCACGAGGATGGCATCATCTTCCATCTGGAAGGCAAGAACCTCGGTATCCTCATCGGCAAGCACGGGCAGACGCTCGATGCACTGCAGTATCTGGCAAATCTGGCGGCCAATCACGGCACGAGCTCGGAGCGCCTGCACGTCATCCTCGATGTGGAGGGCTACCGCGCGCGCCGCGAGGAGACGCTGACGCGCCTTGCGGGGCATTTGGCCGAGAAGGCCTGCCGCATCGGGCAGGAGATCCATCTCGAACCGATGAACCGCCACGAGCGCAAGATCATCCACATGGCGCTGCAGGACAGCCGCAAGGTGTCGACGTATAGTGCCGGTGAAGAGCCGCGCCGCTACGTGGTCATTGCGCCGAAGCGTCGCCGCCGCGAGCGCGACGATTACAAACGAGAATAAAAGAAATCATGCAGAGAGCTGTGAAAGGGCTGTCTCCTATCCTGGGAGCAAGCCCTTTTTGCTTTTTTGAAAGGAAGGGTATCATGCAGCAGGGAGATACCATCAGTGCGATTGCCACGCCTCGCGGAGAGGGCGGCATCGGCATTGTCCGCATCAGCGGAGAGCATGCCATTGAAGTGGCCGAGGCCGTTTTTCAATCGGCCGGCGGCCGCAAATTGGCGGATACGGAGAGTTATCGTGCCGTTTACGGCCGGATCATCGATGAGAACGGGCGGGTCGTTGATGAGGCCATTGCCCTCGTCATGCGTGCGCCGCATTCGTATACGGTGGAGGATGTCGTGGAACTGCAATGCCATGGCGGCATGATGCCGCTGCGCAAGATCCTGTCCCTGACGTGGCAGCAGGGAGCGCGTCCCGCCGAGCGCGGCGAGTTCACGAAGCGCGCCTTCCTCAACGGGCGGCTTGATCTGTCGCAGGCTCAGGCCGTCATGGACATCATTGAAGCGCGCACGGATGCTTCGCTGGCCATGGCTGCGGGGCACCTGACGGGACATTTCTCACAGGGCATCCAGGCGATGCGCCACGATATACTCGGCATGATTGCCCATATCGAAGCCGCCATCGATTTCCCGGAGGATGAAGTGGACGATGTGCTGACTTACGATATACAGAAAAAAGTGGTTGATATGCGCAACAAAATTTCCGGCATACTGAAAACGGCACATGCCGGACGCATCCTGCGGGATGGACTCATGACGGCCATCATCGGCAAGCCGAATGTCGGCAAGTCCAGCCTGCTCAATTCTTTGCTCCGCGAGGAACGGGCCATTGTCACGGAGATTCCCGGCACGACGCGCGATTCGATTGAGGAATACGCCGATGTCGGCGGCATCCCCCTGCGCATCATCGACACGGCCGGCATCCGCTCGACGGATGATGTCGTCGAACGCATCGGCGTCGAGAAGGCCCGCTCGTATGCGGACCGGGCTTCTCTGGTACTGGCACTTTTCGACGCGTCACGCCCGCTCGGCCGCGAAGATGAGGAAATCCTCGCGCTCAGCGCGCAGCACGATGCCATCCTTCTGCTCAACAAATGCGACCTGCCGATGGTGACGACACCCGAGCTCCTGTCTGCACGCGCCCCGCGCCAGACGGTCATTCCCATTTCGACGCATACGCAGGCCGGCTTCACGCGCCTGGTGGAAAGCATTCGCTCGCGCGTTTACGCCGGCGCAGCTGCCGGTGAGGAAGGCGATTTTGTCACGGATGCCCGCCAGGCCGAGGTACTGCGTCAGGCTGACGCACATCTTGAGGCGTCACTGCGGACGATCGAGGCCGACATGGGGCTGGATTTCATATCCATCGACCTGCGTTCGGCCTGGGAAAAGCTCGGTGAACTGACAGGCGAGACGGTCGGTGAGGATATCATTAATGAGATCTTCAGCAAATTCTGCATCGGCAAGTAAGGATTATGGCTTGCCAATCGTTACTATATAAATAAGGAGGAGTTATCGTTGTTTACTGCTGGAAAATACGATATCATCGTCATCGGTGCAGGCCATGCCGGCGTGGAAGCGGCGCTCGCCGCGGCGCGCATCGGCTGTCGGACGCTTTTGGCGACGCTTTCGATGGACAATATCGCCCTGATGCCCTGCAACCCTTCCGTGGGAGGACCGGGCAAGGGCCATCTCGTGCGCGAAGTGGATGCACTCGGCGGCGAGATGGGCGTCAATGCCGACAAGACCTGCATCCAGTTCCGCATGCTCAATACCGGCAAGGGCCCGGCCGTCCACGCACTGCGCGCGCAGGCCGACAAGAAGCTCTACCAGTTCACGATGAAGGAGACTTGTGAGAATACCGAAAATCTGGACGTAAAACAGATTCTCATTACCGATTTGCTCCTGACTGAGGACAAGAAGGCTGTAAGCGGCGTCGTGGTCGAGACGGGGGAGGTCTATCTGGCTCCCGTGATCATCATGGCGACGGGCACGTATCTCAAGGGACGCATCATCGTCGGGGAGCATACGTACAGCGGCGGCCCGAACGGGCAGCGCCCGGCCATGAAGTTCTCGGATTCACTCAAGGCGGTGGGCATCCGCCTCATGCGCTTCAAGACGGGCACGCCGGCCCGTGTCGACGGCCGTACGCTCGATTATGCGAAGATGCAGATCCAGCCCGGCGATGAAGAAGCGCGCAATTTCTCGTTCATGAGTGATGTGAAGACGCGCGAGCAGGTGCCGTGCTGGCTGACATATACGAATGAGGCGACGCATAAGATTCTGCGCGACAATATGGACCGTGCGCCGATGGCCAACGGCATCATCGAGGGCATCGGCCCGCGCTACTGCCCGTCCATCGAGACGAAGATCCTGCGCTTTCCCGATAAGGACCGCCATCAGCTGTTCCTCGAGCCGGAGGGCCTGCACACGAATGAGGTTTATGTGCAAGGCATGAGCACGAGCATGCCGATGGATGTCCAGCTCGCGTTTCTCAAGACCATCCCCGGCCTTGAGCATGCCCATGTCATGCGCGCCGGCTATGCCATTGAATACGACTGCATCGACCCGACACAGCTCAAGCCGACGCTTGAATTCAAGGATATCCATGGCTTTTTCTCGGCCGGTCAGGCCAACGGTACCTCAGGCTACGAGGAAGCTGCGGCCCAGGGCATCATCGCCGGCATCAATGCGGCCATGCTCATCAAAGGGCAGGAGCCGCTCGTGCTCAAGCGGTCCGAAGGGTATATTGGCGTGCTCATCGATGATCTCGTGACGAAGGGGACGAATGAGCCGTACCGCATCATGACGAGCCGGGCTGAATACCGCCTGCTGCTGCGCCAGGACAATGCGGATTTGAGACTCACACCGCACGGCCGCCGCGTGGGCCTCGTCAAAGACGACCGCTGGGCCCGCTTCACGAAGAAGAAGGAGGCCATCGAGCAGGCGATGAAACTGCTCAAGGGTACCGCCATCAATCCGAGCCAGGAGACGAATGACCGGCTGAAGGCTGCCGGCATCGAGCCCATCAAGAGTGCACAGCCGCTTGCTGACCTGCTGCGCCGTCAGGATGTCGATTATGATACACTGCGCGCTGCCTACCCGGATTTGCCGGAACTCACGCCCGAGGTCCGGCAGCAGGTCGAGACGTCCATCCTGTACGAAGGGTATATCAAGAAGCAGCTCGAGCAGGTAGCGCATATGGAGAAACTCGAGGCGAAGCTCCTACCGGAAGATATTGATTATCAGGATGTGCCAAGCCTGCGCGACGAGGCCCGTGAAAAGCTCGCAGCCATCCGTCCACGGTCGGTCGGGCAGGCTGGCCGCATCAGCGGTGTTTCGCCGGCCGATGTATCGGTTCTGCTCGTCTGGCTCGAGCAGCAGAAACGGCTTCGCGATGCAGAACATGCGAAGGTTTGAGAGGGGGCGTGAAGATGTTTCAAGATGAGATGAAGAAGGCCGCAGAGGATTTCGGCCTGACGCTGAGTGAGCGGCAGCTCGCGCAGTTCACGCGTTACTATGAGCTGCTGGTGGAATGGAATGAGAAAATGAATCTCACTGCCATTACAGAGGCACATGAGGTAGCTGTCAAGCATATGGTCGATTCGCTTTCCGCGTATGATCCTGCTATCTTTAAAGGTGAGATATCGATAATCGATGTCGGCACAGGCGCCGGCTTCCCGGGACTGCCGCTCAAAATCTTCTGCCCGCAGGTGCATCTGACGCTCATGGATTCCCTGAACAAGCGCGTCAACTTCCTGCAGACGGTCGTCGACGAGCTGGGTCTGCAGGATGTGGAATGCGTCCATGCAAGGGCAGAGGAGGGGGCGCGCAACAAGAAGTACCGCGAGCAGTTTGACCTTGCCGTCTCGCGCGCCGTCGCACGGCTGCCCATCCTTTGTGAATACTGCCTGCCGTTCGTCAAACGCGGCGGCCACTTTCTCGCGCTCAAGGGCAGGGCTTTTGCCGAAGAAGTCGAGGAGGCTCAGAAAGCCATCAGGGTCATGGGCGGCAGCCACACGGAGGTGCGCGAAGTCCATCTGCCGGGCCTTGATGACAAGCGTGCCATCATCACCGTGACCAAGACTATGCCGACCCCCAAGGCCTATCCGCGCAAGGCCGGCACACCGGCAAAGAATCCGCTTTAACAAAAGGGGCTGTGAAATAACAGATCCCCAAAAACAAGAGGG